>JAXHLT010000001.1:0-553549 GCA_034521955.1 Halanaerobiales bacterium
GTGGTAATTATTACGGTGTGGAATAACCCATTCTTGATAAGGAATTTCTGTAAGGTAATCACCTTTATATAGAACAAGAGCCTTTTTATAAGTTTTTAATGCTTCCATTGGTTTATTTCTTTTAAGATACTTTGCTTTCTTTGTTAAATTAATAAATTCTTCTACATCAAGCCAGTAATTAGTATTATCATTAAAATAACATCGACCATTAGTATTAATGACAAAAGAATCTTTTTTGTTTTTAAATCGTTTCCTTAATCTGTATACTAAATTAGTAATAGAATGTTTTGGACTTTTTATATTATCATTTGGCCAAATATCACTACTTATTACTTCTGCGTGCATAATTTTATCTTTTTCAGTAATTAGATACTTAAAAAGTAACCATGGTTTATCATTAATATTTCTTTTCTCCGAAATCACTTTATCATTATTCATTACCTTAAAATTACCAAGTGTAAATATCTTTAACTCGTTTTCCATTTTATAATCACCGCTAATCTCCATATTTTAAAGGAGGGTGATATATATAATATTGTTTTACTTATTTAATTTGGATGTATATAAATATATATTAAAATATTAGTATTTTCCTTTAATGTAATTAAATTTTAACAAACCTGAGTTTTTTTATCAAGTTTTATACCATATGTAATTTAACTTCAACCCATTTTAATTATCATATGATTTTTTTATGATTATATTTATAATATATTTTACATCAATTCTTTTTTTGTCTTTTATTTCAATATTTTTACATTTATTAATCTATTTTTATGATTTTTATATGATTTTTTTGTAATAATTATTTAACTTCCTGGTGTTATTATATAAACAAGCTAAATAAATTAATTAAAAAACAAATATTTTTTGATTGATTAGTTTATTTAGCAAAAAATTATAAAACTCTAGGAGGGTTTAAATAATGAAAAAACTATTAGGTATTGGTACAGCTTTAATGTTGGCATTGGTATTAGTGGCAGTTCCTGTTTTAGCTGATGGTCCTGGTTGGGGAGGTCCTCCAAGTGGTGGATTTGAATTTTTAGAAACAGAAGATTTAGTTTTTGATGAAGTAGAAATAGAAGATTTATTTATTATGTCAAAAGAATATCAAAGAGATGATGTAATTACTAATAATGCATTTTACAATGTAGAAGGTATTACAACAGTTCAGCTTTCAGCTGGTAATGCTAATGTTTTAGAAACAAATGTAGATATAACTACTTTAGCATTAGCAAGTGATTTAGATCTAAGTGCTCAAGAAATAGAAATTGAAGATATAAAATTCTTAGAAAAAGAATACAGTAGATCAGATGTTATTTCCGGTCATGCATTCCAAGGAGCAACTGGTATAACTACAGTTAATATGTCTTCCGGTAATGCAAATGTTCTACAAGCTAATATTGGTGTAAATATTGGTGGAATGGGAATGGGATATTAATAAGTAGTTAATAAATTATAAATTAATTGTAATAAGCAGGGTAATTAAATACCCTGCTTATTATCAATAATTACTAGCTGCTTATAAAGGAGGAGATACGATGAGAAAAAAAATCAAATTAATAATCATTATCTTTACACTACTAACTCTTATAAGTAGTAGTACAAATGCAGGAAATATCAACTTTAATATAATCTCCTCTGGCATAAAAATCAATAGAACAGTTAAGAGTAAAACAGAAATACGTTTTGATAACATTATTAAACAAAAATATGATGTTAGTTGTGGATCAGCTGCTCTTGCTACAATATTTAATTACTATTATGATGATAAAATTACTGAACAAGAAATAATAGATACAATAAAAAACTTTAAAAATATAAGTACACTTGAAAATAGTTCTGGATTTACTCTACTAGATTTAAAAAATGCAGCTGAACTATATAATTACAATGCATATGGTCTTAAAGGTTCTTTAAATCAAATAAAAAATATTAGTCTACCAATGATTGTTTTATTAAACTCACCACAAGGTCCACACTTTGTGGTTATAAAAAACATTACAGATAATCAAGTAAATCTAGCTGACCCAGCATTAGGTAATATTACTTTAGAAATTAATGAATTTAAAGAACAATGGAACAATATTGTTCTAGCAATTGAAAGTAAGACTAAATCAGGAAGAAATAATTTCAGTAAAAAAAATACCCCTAAAGTAGTTAATCCTGATAAATTAGCAAATAAATTAAGTAGTACATGGATAGAAACACCTGTTAACTTTAATGAATTTTAATACAAAAAATGTTTTGTAAAGGAGGGAAATCATGAAAAATAGATATAAAATTTGGGGAGTATTCCTTGTTTTATTAATGATTTCAATCATTTCTTTTCAAGTTTCATCTTCAAATATCCCGGATGGTTTAACTAAAATAGATGATAACGGTTTAGAACAAATACAAGGTATGGGACAGAGTTTTAGCATTGAACAGATTAATTCATCTGAATATAGTTTCAGCTATAGTGGTAATCAAGATAATGCTTTTCAACATGCATCTGGGATAATGAATATCACAAATATCTCTGGTAATGAAAACATTATTAATAATATTATTGATCTTGAATTAAATATATATAATTTAGATGGAATTACAAGTTTAGATATAGATCAACTGAAAAATGCTCTGGACTTAGAATAATAATATCATATATCCTCCATTAAAATGGAGGGTTTTTCTTTATATATTATAAAACAAGAAGGTGTTAACAATGAAAATAAAAAAAATATTATTATCAATAATTATGGTTTCTTTAATTTTAATAACATCAATTAGTAATATAAGTGCTGAAAATCCATTTAAAGCAGGAGTTTCTGTTAAATACACTCATAGTTCTAATAATAGATTAGATGTAAGTGGTTATAGTGTTGTTGAGGTTGTAAATATTGGAAAATTGGAAGTAAGAAAAATTAAAAGAGATATTCTATCTACTAACTTTAAATTAAGTTATTTCAAACCTGAATATAGTGTGGAAGTTGTAATACCCTATATATATCAACGAGAGAGTATTATTAAATATGCAGATACTACTGAGGAAGGAGAACCTACTGAAGAGTTGAATTATGCCAATGGTTTAGGAGATGTAATGCTTAACTTTCAAAAAAGTATATTTAGTAATAACCAGCATTTAAACTTTGGTATTAAAACAACAACAGGAAATAGTAATAATTCAAATATTAACTTTGGTACTGGACATTATGGAGTAAAAATTGGATATAGTCACTTTAAACAAAATGATCCAGTAGTATTTTTTGGTAGTATTAATTACTTTCATAATATAGAAAACAATGGGGTAAATCCAGGAGATACAATAAACTATTCTGTAGGAGCTGCTTATGCTTTAACACAAACATTATCAATAAATACAAGATTAGAACACTCTATAACAAGTTCTCTTTATCAAAATGATAATAAAATTATAGGTTCTAATATAAACTCTGCAAAACTATATCTTAATACAAGTTATGTAAATAATAATTCTGAATTGGATTTTTCACTAGGAATTGGGTTAACAGAAGATTCCCCCGATTTTTCAATACAAATAAATAAGCCATATTATTTTTGATAAATAATATGGCTATTCAAATAATCAACATTTACATTTCATCTGATACATCTTGTAATCTGCCTCTTTAAAAACATTTTCTAGTTTGTTTTCTTTGTTTTTCTTAATTGCATATCCTGTTGAAATTCCAACAGGATAATGTAATTTTTCATCTAACTTATTCACATTTGTTTGAATTCTTTTTTCAATTTGTTTAACTTCTTCTTCGTTTGTATCTGGTAAAAGTATAGCAAATTCGTCTCCACCAACTCTAGCCAGAATATCTTCCTGTCTTACTGCTTTTTTTATTTCTTTGGCTACAGTCTTAATATATTGATCACCTTTAGCATGACCATATTGATCATTTACCTTTTTTAATCCATTTATATCACACATTATAATACTAATTGGCAGTTTTCTTGATTTATTTAATCTTTCCATTTCACTTTCAAAAAATCTTCTGTTGTATAAACCTGTCATTTGATCATGAAATGAAAGATATTTTATCTTTTTTTCTTCTCTTTTACGCTGAGTAATATTATTGTATATAGCATAGATTCCAATCTGGCCTTCATCTAATTTTATAGGAAAAGCATGAATTGAAACAAAGATCTTTTTATCATTTTTGGTTTTTCTTATTGATTCCGTTTTAATATCTTTATTAGTAATCACCTGATCTGAATATTTTTTTCCTTCTCTTTTTTTATTTTCGGGTACAATAAGGTCATCTATATCTTTACCTTTAACTTCATCATTTTTATATCCGAATACCTTTTCAAAACTTTTGTTTATTTTTAAAATATTATTATCATTATCCAGTAAAGCTATTGCTTCAGTGGATTCATCAAATAGTTGTTGAAAGTATGCTTTTTGTTTTCTTAGACTTCTTTCTGTTCTTTTTCTTTTAGAAATATCATTATATATCGCATAAATTCCGATTTGTCCCTTGTCTAATCTGATTGGGAAGGAATGGACATCAACAAATATTCTATCTCCATCTTTTGTTTTTCTAAAAGTTTCTAACCTCACCTCTTCTCCATCAATATTTTTTTGAGTATTTCTAATACCCTCTTCCCTTTTTTCTTCAGGTGTGATTAGATCATCAATATTTTTTCCTTTAACATATTCAGCATTATATCCAAATGTTTTTTCAAAACTCTTATTGGCCTGGATAATCTTACTCTCATTATCCAGTAATGCAATTGCAAGAGTAGCTTCATCAAAAAGCTGTTGAAAGTAGGCTCTTTGTTCTTTAAGTTTTCTTTCAATATCTTTTCTATAAAAAGCCTCTGTTATATTTAATAAATAATTTAAGATGTTTTTATCTTCTATATCATAGTTATCGGGATTACCAGGTTTTATATCTAATGTAATACCTCCGATCGGTTTATCTTTAAAAAATAGATCAAAAGTAATTGAACTTTTTATAGGTTTTGAGGCTTCTATTAACTTTTCAAAATTATTTTGATCAACACCTTTTTTTGTCAGGTTAATAACTTCACTAATAATAGTAACTTCATTTCTGCGATCTGATAGTTGAAATACTTCTTCAATAATTGATAGTTCTTTAAGCATTTTAATATCATGCCCTACAGCATCTAAAAACTGAACCTTACCATCAATATATTTATAGACACTACCATAATCAGCTTTTTCAATAAGATCCATTGCAGTTTCTAATAAGTAGATCCAAAACTTTCTATCTTTTTCTATACTTATTTCATTTAACTTATTAGAAAAGTCAATTATTCTCTTAAAACTATTATTTAAGTGTCTAACTCTTTGGCTTAACCTATTATTTTCTTTTTTTAATCTTTGTAGTTTATCCATGGTATTGCCCCTTTTTAGTGAAGTTTGTTATTATTTTAATTACTAAAAAGAAAATTGTCAACAATTAATACTTTTAAAACTTTAGTCTGTTAATGTATTAAAAAGATTTAAATTATTTTTTAGTTTTTCTCCATCCATTAAATCTTTTAAAGCATCAATATAATTTTTATTCTCTAAACCTTCAAAAATACCTTTTTTAGCTAGTTCTGCTAATAAAACAACATTTTGCATTCTTGCATCATCTAAATCTTCCTTATAAACTTCTATAACTTCTGCATCTATTTTTTTAGCAGCATCTATAATATCTTCTTTTTTGGTTTCTTTAACATTCTCTAATCTAACATCTAAAGTCTGCCAGGAAGTGTTATAATAGATTAACTTTCCTTTTTGTTTTAGATAATTTTGAACTGCTCTTAAAGCTTCTGTTCTTTCTAATGCAATAGCTACATCAGCGGTATTTTTTCTTATTAGGGGTGAGTATATGTTATCACCAGCTCTTAAGTGTGATTGTACCGTTCCACCTCTTTGTGCTAATCCGTGTGTATCAACACCTAATACATTAATATTAGCATAGTCAAAAGCTCTAATGAGTACTTCACTTAATAAACCAATACCCTGGCCTCCAACTCCAATCATATAAACATTTAAATTCTTAGACATTATTTATTCCCCCTTTGTATTGAACCTATTGCATTTACAGGACAGGTTTGAATACAGGAACCATCTCCGATACATAAATCATCGTTTACTGTAACAACCCCGTTTTTATCAATACTAAATGAAGGACAGCCAAATACCTTTACACATTCATGGATTTGTTCACAGGTTTCTTGATCAATTCTTGCCTTATTGTCTTTATAGTTACCGCGCCTTCTTGCTTCTCTAGTAAATTTAAGCATACAGGGATGAGTAGCAATTACAACACTAAAACCTTTTTCAGCAACAGCTTTTTTGACAATTTCAGTTAATTTAGACTGTGCATAGGTGTCAATTTCATAGACATTTTTAACTCCCATTCCTTTTAACATATCTTTTATCTCAATTGGTGTTACCTCTTCATTAAAGTTTTCACCTGAACCAGGATGGTTTTGATGACCTGTCATAGCAGTTGTATCATTTTCCATAATTACTAATGTAAGGTCATGATCATTAAAGACTGCATTTACAATCCCGGGTAATCCAGCATGAAACATAGTCGAATCACCTAAAAATGCAACTACTTTTCTTTCATCATTAAATAGTGACAGTCCAGTTCCGGTTGAAGTAGAATGACCCATTGATAATAAAACTTCACCCATTTCATAGGGAGGTAAAAAACCAAGTGTATGGCAACCAATATCGGCTACTGTAATATCATCGTCATTAATAGCTTTTTTTATAGCATAGAAAGCAGAACGGTGCCCACAACCCGGACATAACTGAGCAGGCCTGTTTTCCACTGGTTTATCAAATTGATAAGTGTTTTGTTCTTTAAAGATATTAGGCCAGGTTCTCTGCATTACTTCAAATACCTTATCTGGCGTATATTCATTAATCCAGTCTTCAAGATCGGTTTTACCGATAATATTAACATCTATATTGTTTTCAAAAGCTAATACTTTAATTTCTTTTTCTAAAACATTATCAAGTTCTTCAAGGATTTTAACTTCATCATGTGCTTTTAAAAATTTAATTACTTGATTTTGGGCTAAGGGATAAATCATGCCTAACTTTAATATATCTGCTTTTTCTTCGACTCCTTCTAAAACATCTTTAAGTGATAAGTAAGGAGCACCCATTGTAATAATACCTTTTTTTGAATTATTATTATCAATCAATTTATTTAAGTCTAAACTTTCTGAATGATTTTTAACTTCATCAAGTCTTTTTAAAGCCCTTCTTTTCATTGGAAAGACTTTTGATGTAATAGGAACATAGTTTTCATCTTTACTAGAAAATTTAGGTGTTTTATCAAAATCTTTAGGAGTATAATTTTTGAAATTAACTTTTTGTTTAGCATGACAAACATGAGTAGTTAATCTTAAAATTATAGGCATTTCTTTTTCTTGTGAAAGTTCAACAGCTTTTTTATAGTATTCATAAACTTCTTGTGGATTAGATGGTTCAAAAACCGGTATATATGATAGATGAGCTAAATGTCTATTATCCTGTTCATTTTGTGATGAATTAGCTCCAGGATCATCCCCTATAACTATAACCATCCCCCCTATTAATTTCATTAATCCTAACTGTACAAAACTATCAGCAGCAACATTTAGTCCAACACTTTTAAAAAATACAGTTGATAAATGACCATTTATTGATGCACCAAAAGCAATCTCAGTTGCAACTTTCTCATTTGTAGAAAATTCAAAGTAAAAAGGACGTTTTTCTTTTGGAATACTTCTAATTGCTTCTGCTGTTTCTGGCATTGGAGAACCGGGATAAGAAGTAATTACTCTAGTATGTGTTTCAATCATTGCTCTAACTAAAGCAGTATTACCCATAACAATCTCTGATTGACTATCTTTGTTTAAAAGCATCTCTCCCATTGATTTCATCAAATCACCTCTCAATTTAAATTGTTTAATTATATATATTTATAGTTCTATTATTATGTATTTTTACCTTCATTTTTTATCTAAACATGTTTATAAATTTGTTGTATTTATAAATGTGTTGTATAATATATAATAGAAAACAAGAATAGATGATATACTATATATAACTTAAAGATATACGATAAGATATTTGAACAATCTGAATAATAAGGAGAGATTACAAATCATGGAATCACCTGGTAAGTACGATGCCATAAATAACTTAAATAATTTAAATAATATTAGCGAGTTATATAATAAAATTGAGATTAATAAAAAAGAAATTTCATTTAACCTAGTTATCTTTGATATATCTTTGGATAAAAATAATGTGGAACATCATGAAAAAATTATTTTACTTGAAAAATTAATTAAAACAATAGATAAATATAGAGATTTTGAAATTGAACTTTTTTACTTTAACGAAAGCAACTTAATTGTTTGTTCGAAAAATGATATTGATAATTTCATTAAAGATATTATTGAAAACTTAAATAGTTTTGAGATAAGTATTAATAATAAAACGTATGAAATAAAAATTAATTATGGGAAATTAAATTATCCTGAAGAAGCAAAAAACTATAATCAAATAATTACAAAACTAAAAGATAATTTAGATCAAAATAAAGAAGAATTTAAGTTTCATACGACACCTGCCGCTATAAAAATTAATAAAAAGGATGAATATATAGATGAAATAAAGAAAGATTCAACTCAACTTTATTTGATAGCAAAAGATAAAAACACAGAAATAATTAGACAGGATATAATTGCAAATAAATCAATAGAGATAGCAGCTGGTGACGATAACAATTTTGAATTGTTTTATATTATAAAGGGTAAACTAATTTATGATAATGATAAGATATTATATCCCGGAGATTCTATAACAGTGAAAAGTGGAGAAAAAGAAATATATTTTAAGACAATTACTGATACTACTTTACTCTACCTTACCTCTTCTCCTATTTTTGCTGGGTATCAAAAAAGAATTAATAAAATTTTAAGTTTAAACAAAAATATAGCTGAAAAAGATATTGAAACAAATGAACATTGTTTGCGTTTACAAAAACTAAGTAGAATTACAGGATCTGAATTAGGTTTAAATGATAAAAAATTATTTAATTTAGGTTTTGCTTCTTTTCTACATGATATTGGTAAAGCCAAAGTTCCTGCTACAATATTACAAAAACCAAACAAGTTATCAGATAAAGAATGGGAAATAATGAAAAAACACACTATTTGGGGTAAAGAAATCATTCTAGAACAATTTAATTCAAAAAAATATGTTCAGATTGTAGAAATCATTAATCAACACCATGAAAAGTTTGATGGAAGTGGATATCCAAACAGACTTAAGGGAAATGAAATAAGAATAGAGGCTCAAATTTTAAGTGTAGTAGATGCATACGATGCAATGACAAATGACAGACCATATCAAAAAGCCATGTCAAAAGAAAAAGCAATTGAAGAAATAAAGTTTGAAAAAGGAAAACAATTTTCTCCTAAGGTTGTTGATGCTTTTATTAAAGCAATACTAAAATATGATAATAAATAAAAAAAACTTATACTTATTATCTCAAAACTAAGATAATAAGTATAAGTAATGAATATTATATGTATCAATTATTTAACTTCCAGCAACGGTTATTGGGTTTTTTGGATGTTCTTTACCTGTATCAGATGCATTTTCATTTGGTTCTGCGGCATTTGTTGCGTCAACAAACTCTATTGTTCCACTACCTTGTTCAATATTCACATCAATATCAGCCGCTGCTTCGTCTGCTTGTGCAAAAATTACTGTAGAAAATGAAATCATTAATACTACAACTAAGAACAATACTCCAAATTTCTTCATCATTTAATTTTTTCCTCCCTTTGTAACCCGGCTGTCAGGATATTAAGTCCAGACCCGTGGTTTTGTGTCTCCACCTCACGATGGATTTACCCTACTGGAGAAACAGAATAGAATTAAAAAAACCTGTCTAGCCGAAAATGACAGGTCAATGTATCCTGTTCCTGCTTCGGCGACTTAGGCAACCTTAGTCAATAGACCTTAGGTTCCATTAGCTTTGCGCCCTTTACCTTTCAGTAAAGTTAGCCTTTTTCGTTTTTAGGAACTAAATTATTTTTATTTGTATTTACAAATATAACACAATTTTACATAAAAAGCAAATATTTTTAGTCTTTTTCTTCCTCATGCGGGTTTTTTGATACAACCTCAATTGCTTTAGCAACAGTTGCCATTACATCTACTTTGGACTGTTGATTGAAATCATTTATCTTTGTAAAAACTTCTCCTTTATGGCTTACTACATACTGTGGAGACAAACGATTTAATGCAAATGTGCACATATCTAATACACATTTATCACATTTACATACATCATCATGATCATCTTGTTCCAATAGTTCTTTTAGCTTATCAATTACTAAATCTTCGGTATAGTTATGTAACTTTAACTTTATTTCTTCAGAGCTTAAAGTGTTATTCAAATATAACAAACCCCTTTCAAATCTTATTTTAATAATTTTTCTCTATTATATCTATTATTACATATTTCTTTTTTTATTCCTTTAAATTAGCAAAAATATTTTAGTGATTTTTTAGTGATTTTTTAGATACTTTATATAGTTAAAATTGGTATAATAATCATATAAAATAATTGTCTGAAGGGAGGTATAGTATATTATGAAAAAATATATGATTTTATTAATAATATTTATTATAGCTAGTTTAGTATTTGTTCCAAGCACTTTTGCTATAATCATAGATGACGGTGACGATGGTGATGATGATGACAATGGTGGTGGAGGCGAAATAATAATAGATTCACCTAATAGTGGAGATGACAATCCTCCAACAAAGGGAAATAACGGATTAGGCAATGGTATTGATGGACAACCCCCAGGAAATCCTCCGATCAATGATGGAGAAGGTGCTTCACCTGGAAACCCTGGAAATAAAGGTAGAGGAAAAATTAAATAGTAATAATATTAATCCTGTATCTTTTTAAGATACAGGATTTTTATATAAAAAGCAGTACAGTACTTAATTTAACTAATGGAGTACCGCTTTTATATTATTTTAGAAATTATAATGTAAAGGAATCACTATATCCCTTATATCTAAATCATCTTTAGTTATATAAATATGTTTTATTTTATCTCCAGAAATATTAAGTACTGCAGGAATAGATTCATTTACAATTTCTATTTTATGTGCTCCTAAAGATACATTTTCAAAGTAAAATTCTCCTCTTGAGTCAGTATAATCGTATTTAGTTCCATCTAAAGTTACACCAACCCAGCTCATAGCTTCATCTTCAGGATCTTGAATACCATTATTATTTTTATCGAGAAATATCTTTCCTGCTATTGATCCATTTAATGTTAATCCAAAGTTCAAAAAGATATTTTCATTTTCTTTAACTCGTATGAACTTTTCTTCGGTAACAGGAGTATAGTCAGCATATAGGTTCCTAAAATTAAAGTTTAAAGTATAAACATCAGCAAAAAGTGGATTGAATCTATATAAACCATCTTCATTAGATATAACTGTAATATTATCTAATCTCATTTCTATATCAGGTAATATTTCCTCTCCCTTATCAAAGATTCCGTTATTGTTTTCATCTAAATAAACATAACCAGCTACAAAAGAACGATGTTCACTATTATTAAATCTAGTATTTAATGTCTTATTCTTAGTAAATGCAAAAGCTTGAGCAAATGATACAGTAAAATAATATTCATGATCGTTTCCAAGTACACTCTCATAACTTTTACCTAAATTAATATCTAATTCACTCTCATTATTAAAGATCTTGCTATATCCAATACCATAAGAAATTTGGTTACTATAAGTATTATCCTCTGGTATAACATAATTTGCAAAGATATTTACATAACCCAAATTGTTATTATAACTATACCCTGTATTAATTTTGTATTCTTCATAATTAAAAACTTCCCCTGTATTAATTCTAGAATACTGGCCTACTAAATTTATATTATCTGTTAAATAACTATTCAAAGTAATATTATATCTTTTTTCTTTAATATTTTGCGTCTCAATATCACTTTCTTTTCCTTGTAATGATAGAAAAGTGTTATTAAAAATATTATATTTCAATCTTAATTCCTTTTCTGTATCTTGATTATATTTTATACCTGAATGGTCTTCATATTCTGTTTCCATTCGTCCTGATAACAACAAATCATTTAAAATTCTTTTGTAGAAATCTATTGAATAATCTATATCTTGATAGTTTAAATCTAATTGTGAATCCAAAGTTATATTATTATTATAAACATGAGTGTTTCCAATAATTTTAAATCCTTCTCTATATCTCCTGAATTCAAAGCCAGCTCCGATTCTTTCATTTATACCGGGCAAAATATAATTACTATCTCCTACATTTATACTATAATCTTTTTCAATATTTTCATTACTACCCATTAGAGCAAAATAATTTTCCCAACCATTTGTTCGTCTTAATTTAATCCTAAGATATTTATTTTTAAAAGGTGTACTAATATCTAAAGTTTCAAAAGTACCAAATCTAGGTTCGATTGACCATTTCTCATTCAAGTTATAAATCCCAGCTATTATCTTTTGCTCACCTGAATTTTCAGAAATTAACTTACTAAGGTTTTCTGGTATATGAAAGTAATAACCATCAATATAACCTCTATTAAATGCATAGTGAAGGTTTAATTTGTAACCTTCCTCATCTAATCCATCATAATCACCATAAAACCAATCAATTGTAAGAATTGTATTATCAATTAATCTATAAGCCATCCCAATATTAGAAGAAATATATTTTTCATCTTCATCCATATAACTTTTATCAAAATAACTTGCTTCAATATTCAAAGATAAATCTTTATTTAAAGCTATCCCACCTTTTAAACCTGTTAATAATCCATCATAATCAATATTAGTACTTTCTTTTTTATATAAACCTCCCAAAACTTCTAGTTCCTTAGTCCCCTCATGTAATAATTTCTCTACAGCAGTAATCTTTTTATTAACAACTTTTGTTTCACCATTAGGAGTTAATATTACGATTTTTATTATATTTAATACTTTTAAATTCAAAACAACATCTTCAAAAAAATATTTGCCTCCTTTTCCTATCGTATCACTTTTCCTAAAAGTATTATTCACATATAGTTTTATTTGAGAGCCCGGTTCATCTTCACCACTTATATTTATCATTGGAATAATTTTAACGCTTAATCGGTCAGGATGTCTAAAGTAAAAACCTCTTAATGTATTCTCACCTATAGTATTATTAAAACTAAACTGAGTATCTCCTAATATTATTAACTTATTCTCGTCTCTATATTGAGCTTTTATAAACGGAATATCTATCTCATAAACATTGTTATCTAAATCTATCTCTGCTTCTTCCCTTAAAGACAAAGCCCAATTGTTTGCTCTTCCAAATATACTGAAAACTTCTTTAAATGAAAGACTATCATAATAATTGCTATCTCGATAATCTAATGTAACTTTGTAATTAATTGATCCAATAGAAAATATATTGTCAGAAGAATAAATATTTTCCTTATTTTCAGTTATTAAATTTTCCTTTTGATCTTCATCAGTACTATTCAATTGGCTATCTTCTTGTTCAAAGTCTCCAATTATAGCTACCTCTTGGTTCCTGGGTCTCCACTCTATCTCAGAATCCAATAAATAAGCTATAATTTTTTCACTAATATAAAAATCATTATTGTAAATAATAGGTTGTTCTGTATTCCATTCAGAAAAATTCAAATATCTTTTTTCGGTCAGATCAATCTTTACATCTTTTTCATTTTCCGGATTTTTAACAGTAAGTAAATTACTAGTTCTGTCAAAAATAACTACTAGATCGATTTGATTAGATAATAAATTAACCGGAAGTAATATATATTCTTCCTCTTCAAAATTTAATATCTCAAAAAAATAATTGCTTTTTGTTACTTTTCCCTCTTTATAAAAATTAAGTAAAACAATACTACTTTCAATATCTATTTCATCACTTTTTAAATCGAACTCTTGAGCCACAGCATAGACACTTGAAAATATTATCAGTAATAACAATATAATAATTAATATTTTCTTCATGGTATACACCCACTTCATCTATTTTACTTTAAATGGAATTTCATAACTTTTTTGTTCATTATTATTTATAAAATTATAACTTAATAACAACTTATAATCTCCTGTATTTAATCTATTCTCAAAATTAATAATAACGCTTCTTTCAAAAGTAGGTATAATTATTTTTTCTCCCAGACTACCTTCCTCCACTAATCGACTATTAGAATCTATTATTTTATACTCCAATTCATATCTAATATGAGCATCACCTTTGTTTTCCATTATAATGAGACTACTCATATTTACACTTTCTGTTTGAGCCTTAAATCTTATTTCATTTAATTTAAAGTGGTACTTTACATTTTCTGGTATTAAATATATTACTGTTCCTATTTGAGTAATTACTCGAGCTCCAGTACCTTCCTCAGAATAAGAAATTTCTTCCTCAAAGAACACTATACCGCGCAGTTCTTGTTCTAAATCTTCTGGGGTAGTAATAGTAAACCTCACTACTTGTTTTTGACCAGGTTCTAAGATAAAAGAACGGGGATTAAATTTAATATGATTATACAATGATGAATCAAGTTCACCGGGATTTCGAGTGATTAAACTCCCAGCCTTGTCTTCAATCCAATCATATAAATAGGCTTGTAAAAAAACTTGACTGTCACCATTATTTACTACATTGATTACCCCAGTAGTTCTAGTATCTAACCTTGAATTCATAATAATACGAGCAGGTTCAACTTTTACTGTTGCATATGAAATTGTATTTAACAATACAAATATCATTAATATAAATACAGATACTGATATACTTATTTTACTTCATAATAATACCTCCCAAATATTTTTCGAGATTTTTACTAGCTTATTTTCAACATTTTCATCAATTTTAGTATAAAAAGAATTAAATAATTCGAAGAATTGAGTAGGAAAAAAATAATTAATTTATTTTTCGTCCTCTCACAACAGCACAGCAAATTGTTCGGTACTGGGCGGTTCATTAAGAATTAATTACTTGTGCATATCTTTCCCTAAAACTAGAGTACTTCAGTTTCTTTAATAACTGTTTAGTAAAAGTTCTTGCAAGTCCTACGCTATTTGATATCTTCCAACTCTTCCAGTAGCACATTTTTATTAGTCATCTTGCCCACTAGTCAACCTCTCTCATCTTAAAATTCATATCAGCTATTTTATAATAGCTTACTCAGTCTGTTATAGTTTGTTTTAATTTCTTAAAACGTTATTTCATTGTCCAGGCTTTACTTTTTGTTGTGATTGCTCTTATCTTTCCCTTAATTTTCTTAATTGATTTTGGGTGGATTATAACCCTTACTTCACCTTTCATTCGATAAAATGAAAAACCTAAGTATTTTCCCCTCCCGAATCTGCCGACTGCACTTTTTTGGCTACTGAAAGATATTAGTTTATCATGTTGAACAGTATCAAAATACTTTTCCAGATCTATCTACTATTCATGTGTAACCATCATTAATATATTCTTTAGCTTTATTTACTGCCTGATGTGCATTTCTTCCAGGTCTGAATCCATAACTGTATTCTAAAAATCCTGGGGCAAATGTTGGTGTCAACTGTTGTTTTATTGCCTGCTGAATCATTCTATCTGTTACTGTTGGAATACCAAGTAGACTTACTCCACCACTAGGCTTAGGTATTTCTACTCTTCTTACTACCTATAGTTTGTAATCACCTTCCAGTACATCTTTCAAAAGCTGGTTACCATTTCTCTCAAGTTCGGGTAGAAGTTCATCTACACTCATCCCATCAATTCCATGACTCTTTTTGTTCTTTACGACTTTTTTATATCTTCTATTAAGGTTAGGAGCCATAAGAATTATCTCCATCAGATTACTGGAGTCTACATTTTCATCATTTATTACATTCGGCAACACCGTAGAAACAATCTGCATTGTCTCATTACTTCCAGCTTTAAACCTTCTCTTCTAAGAGTATCCTTCATATGAAGTTGTCTGCTTTTTTTGTGTTTCCGTAGAATTGTTCAAATTTAAAAAACCCCCTAAAGTTTTATCCTTCAATCGATGTATACATCCATCAATCCACTATGACTTCTGCTACATTCTCACAGTTTAGCTCTTACATTACTGCATAATTTATTGCTTAGCAATTCATCACCACAATTTACTGTCAGAACTTCCCTGGTTGACTACTAACTCTTTCATTTCATATATCTGTCACATTTACCCCAGTAGTTTTTGGACGATACGGACTTCGTTTTGTTAGGCAAATTCATCCTACTACCATAAGACTCAAATGTAGTTTGTGTACCTGCAGATCAAAATTTCGCTTTCAGCTTCCTTCGGATTTCTCCTCACGGAGAACACCTTTGCTCTCGGCTAATCCCTATATTGCCTTCGGGATTTGGGACTTTCACCATAAAGATTTAATATATACCTAGCACACTATAAAAAGAGGGCTGAATACTGCATCAGCCCTCTTTAATATCAATACTCTTACATACTTACAACTCTAAAAATTACGTCACCAGAATAAGTACCATGAACACTATCTCTTGTATAAGGAACTCTAAAGTTGTGTAGGTAATGTACCACCTTTACCAGCATCATAGTCTTTATCATAATGCTACTTTATCAACACTATCAAATGTAGCTTCATATGGCCAAGAATCCCCAAGATTCATAGAAGTTCTTATATCCATATTTAAAGTAGTTCCCATTCCAACCAATGGTGAAGACTGAACTTCATAGGTATAAGCTTCATTACCAAAAACATCTACTTTAAAAATATCACAACCGGCAATATAGATATCTGAACCAGGTTCTATTTCTGCATTTTTACCTGCTCCTAAAGACTTCCAATCTGCACCTATAAATCCGCCTACTTCATTATCAAACAATAGTTGATAACCCAAATAACCTTTTGGAGGACCGGTAACTCCACTAAGTGTACTTCTAGTAGCTGTAGCATCTGGACCAAAGCTTTGTAAAGTAGATTTACCCTCATTACCTGTTAAAGTGATTTCTAAATAACAAGGAATATAAGCCACAACTGGAAGCTTAATTTCAAGCTCTTGGTCATTGTCATTATTTGTTTTATTTTTATCAACTGTATATCCAGATCTATCTATTCCAACTAAATTCACAAATTTTGAACCATTTTCTCCTTCAGGATCTACTAAATTTGTCCAAATTATACCATCATCACCGGTTCTATCATATTCAACTCCATAATCATATTCTGTCCAATACTCACTAGATGTCCAGTCCCCATCATCATTATTCTCAGCTAATACTCCCACAGAAAACATCAATACAAAGACTAACACTAAACCAACTACTAAATTCTTTTTCACTTCTAACTCCCCCTTATTATTGATATATAATGAATGACTGTATATTTAATACAGTCTATTACATCTTAATTTTTAGTATTTAGATATAAGATGACTGGAAATTCTTTAAATCCCGAATATATTTTTGTAATATCTACTATTTCCATAAATATATCTATTTCTGTCCAATAATAGTTCTCACTTACAGTTCTAATTCCACTGGTTATAAGTTTAGGCTTACTATTGATATTCACTGGTCCGTCTTTAGCATATTGTTCACCAATCATTTTTCTTGAGTATAAGTTTAGTTTATCTGAAAGTTCTTTACCTTTATCATTAATATGACCATATAATTCCCAATTGGAGTTTGAAGCCACTTTTAAAACTACATCACCTCTACTGTTCATCTTATTACTTGTTGTATCACTAAATATGATCTGCATATATTTTTGATTACCTAGTTCAAATAAGGCCCAACTATTTATTTGAAACAAAATCCTTTTTTCAAAAAGTAATTTTCCATTTATATCTTTCACTGTTAATATGTTTTCATATAAACCTGGTTTATCAATTGGTAGTAATTTAATTCTTGCTGGTATAACATAACCTGATGCATCTTGTATTAACTGACCTTGTGATATTACAAAAGAAGTATTTGAAACTACAAACTTTTGTGTTTCAAATAAGAACTCTAATCTGGAAATTGGTACTGTTCCATTTTCACCTATAAATAGTTCTGATTTAAGTTTAAATATTAGATCAGAATTTTCATAATCTGATATTTTTAGATTAATCAAAAAATCCGTATTTATTTCATTTTCAGGAGCAAAGCTACCAATAAACAAAGTGTCTTGTGATAATATTGGGAAAGTTATCAGAAGTATGAATACTATAGTTAATATACATATATATTTATTCATTAGACTCCACCCCCTCTTTATGTTCTTAATCCTTTTTTATCATAACACTCTTTACTATATATTTACTTTAAAAAGTTTCTAAAAATTCTCTAAAACTAACTTTTTTAAAATTTTTTTAAAGAAAAAATGGGTTTTAGATCAGGATAATTTTTGTTAAATAATTTATTTAATCTACTTACTATATCTTCTCCATAATAGATACTTGCATTATTTAATAATAGTAAAATTTGTTTATTTACAGTTTTAGAAATTATATCTTTTGTTCTAATCAGGTGAATTAAATCCTCAAAAACACTTTTTAAAACTAACTTTTCAGGTGGGTTTTCAAAGGAAATAGCAATAAACAAAAAATGTTCTCCTCTTCTTTTCTCTAATCTTAAGATTCTATTAAAAACTTTCTCTTCACATACGAAAGCTCCAATGTTTTCTTCCATATTAATCACCCGCTCATATCTAATAGATTTATAATCTAATATAAATATAACATTTAATATTTGAATTATTCTCAATATAATTTATAAAAAATTTCGATTAAATAATTAGACAAAAAAAATACCCCGCTTTTAACGAGATATTTTAAAAATTATTTACCTGTAATTTCCTTAAAATCAAACTTTGGTTTTTTATTAATATTAAAACCACTTAAATATTTAAAAATCCGCTGTATAATATAGTTCATTTTCACAAGATTTGTATCATGCAGTATAACAAATATTTTTTTATTATAACAACATATTACATCACCAGATCTAAATAAATCACCTAAGTTATTACATATTTCACCAAAATCATATCCACTTAAATTAATCTCTTCAAAGTCCATCTCTAGCAAAGTGAATATTTCATTGGTTCTTGTAATTTGTCTGCTTTCCAACTCATATATTTTATTAAAAACCTCTAAATCACATTTTAAAGCACCTTTAGTATTTTCCTGTTCAATTATGTGATTATGAATTATCTCACTGTTTTTTATTTTATTAAATGTCTTTTGTATATTCTTGCCCGGCTCAATACCAAGTTCTTTTTTTACAATACTTTCATATCTTTCATACATTTGTATTGCATCATAAATTTTACCTGTCCTAGCCAATATATTCATAGTCAACTCATAATATTCTTCTCTATATAATTCCTTATTTAATACTTTCTTTAAATATTTTAATGCCTCATTAAATTCATCTTTTTTATACAATTCTTCACTTAATTTATAAATTATATCTAAATACTTTTCTCGTAAATTTGTTCTAACATCTTCTACCCAATATTCATATCTCAATCCAGGCAATAGATCTCCTTGATAAAGATCAACAGCATTTTTTAAAGTATCAATAGAATTATTAGATTGACATTTATTATATAAATTATCAAACTCTTCCCAGTCTATCCATAAAGAATATTTATTATTAAATTTATAACTTTTTGTTTTATTGATTAAAATATCTTTTAAACCAATATTTTTTCTTAATAAGTATATCGTATTATATAATCTTTTAATTCCAGTTTCTGGATCAATTTCTGGCCAAAAAAGTTCAACTAGTTCTTCATTGTATATTTCCTTATTTCTGTTTAACAAAAAATATATAAAAAGCTTAAGTGCTTTATCTGAACTCCAATCTTCTCTTTTAGTTAACCTGCCATTATATTTAATTAAAAATTGACCAAGACTATAAATTTCTAGGTCTGGCTTTTTTTCAAAAGAACTTTCTATAACCATATGATAACCGCCTTTCAAACGGAATTAAAATTATAATTAAAAGTCTTTTAATATCTTGTATTATATTTAGTTAGTTTAATATTATAATTAGATAAAACCTGGTGAAATCCTTCTTTATAATAATATTTATTAATAATATTTATAATTATAAAATATCAAATATATTCGGTTCGTTGACTTTCTTAAACAAATGTTAAATACTTTATTTTATTTTATACCCCCTTTGGATATAATGCTTATTTTATGAATATTATAACTGGAGGTAAATAAAATGTATTCACTTTATATCATTTCGATAGTTTCATTATCAATCTCTTATTATTTTAACAAAGATAAAACAAAACAATCTTTAAAAATCGCCTGGAAAAAATTTAGTAAAATACTACCTGGGTATTTAAAACTATTAATAATCTTGTCATTTGTTTTATTAATCTCAGATGATATTATCATTAGATATCTTGGAGGTAGTGATATTATTGGATAATAATTGGTTAATTATGGTTCAATAACTATGATGCCTGGATTTATTGCCTATCCTTTATCTGGTATATTACTAGAAAGGGTGTAAGTTATATGGTTATCGCTTCTTATAACCACTTAATGATGGCTGGAGTAGTTACTTATCCTGTCGAAAAAGAATATATGAAAAAGCTACAATTAAGAATATTGCTAGTTTTGTTATTGCTGCAATCATAGCTTGCAACTGGAATCTTTATGGGAGGTCTTTTAAATGAAAAAGAATAAAATAGTACAAGAAATAATATTATCTCTTTATCTTTTATATCCCTAATATTACTATCTTATATATTAAATTATAATTTAGGAATGAGAATTGGAGATAATTTCATGATTTTTGCTAGAGATATGATAAAAATACTTACCACCTGCTTTTATATTAATTGGTTTATTTGATGTTTGGGTAGATAGAAAAACAATAGAAAAAAACTTTGGAAAGACATTCTGGATTTAAAAAATATATTTATTCTATACTTTTAGCAGCCACAACTGTTGGAGGTACTTTTGTAGCTTTTCCTGTAGCAAATTCATTATATCATAAGGGTGCAGGCTATAGCTCTATCTTTACTTATATTACAGCAGCTTCACTAGTTATGATACCGATGAGTATTATGGAAGCATCAATTTTAGGATTAAAATTTACTTTTATTAGAATTGGAGTATCATTACCATTAGTTGTAATTAGTTCTGTTTTATTAGAAAGATACTTTAAAAATAGAAGATTATAAGTTACCAAAAGCAGCTTAAAGGTTATTTATATCTCTTGCTTTTTAACCATTTCTATGTTAATATATTTTATGTGCCGAAGTGGCGGAATTGGCAGACGCGCCGGATTCAAAATCCGGTGGGGTTAAACTCGTATGGGTTCAAGTCCCATCTTCGGCACCACTTAAATAACAACGATTAAAGCCCCTCATCTAAGAGGGGCTTTTTAGTATTTATATACAAAACCTGCAGAATAATTGCTAATTATTCTTGATTTTTTTGTTTTCATTTTTTCTATCTCAATACTAAATTTTCCTAAAATTCAAGATGTTATTTCATATAAGGTTGATATTAGCTGGTGTTATTATAATTATGTACTTTTTATCAGTATTTATGCACTCGTTGGGCGCTAGGTTCATTAATATACTCTTATTTTAGCCTATACAATTTCACTGGTTTTAAACTCTGAAGTTATCAATCCATAAGTTCAATTTCATATAGGTTTGTGTCCCATCTGGACACCGCTTAAATAATAAATATTAATTTTACTCTAGTGAACTACTCGGCATTAAAATACCGAGCTTCATAGTCGCTTGATCCGATCGGACACAAGATGAATTTCACCCGCAATATCGATCAAGTTACCTATTCGGGTAGTCCGTACCCACTACTCCTATCTTGTTACAGACTCGGAGATACTTTTAATTAAAAAGTTTAAGCTACAAATTGGTGGCTGTTCCATGAGTATTTGATTAGAATTATTTAAACCTTCAACTTTGAGGTCAATATCAGGACCTTTGCGTCTTTGGTATAGATATTTTCTTAAAATATTGAAAGCACCTACAGTATCAGCGTTAAAGGTTTTATTTTTCGGTTACATATAAACCTCGTTTTTTACGGTTAGAACCTTGGGCATATTTTTTAGTGACCTTTTTGGTATAAGGACTACATTGGCTAGTATAGTCTTCATTCTTTTTGATTAAATTGATACCTTTTAATTTGAGCTTATACTCTAATTGGTGGTATATTTCTTCATAAGGAAGTTGATGTAGCTTTTGGTTGTTTACCTTGCCGATATTGTTATCGCCTCTGATACCTTTGATATTGCCGACTATAACTCTATTAATGTTATGGTCGATACAATAATCAACTATCTTTTTAGTAGCACAATGAATTAGATGTCTAATATCTGTCTGATCTCGTTTTGGTATAGTTGTTTTAATCGTTTAGAAGTTTTCTTGCCTTGTGAGTTTAAGATAGTATTGAAAGTGTTTTATCTTCTTGTTAAAATACCGACTGGTACTTAAATATTGACCGCCATCTAGAATAAAACTCTCTTTGGTTTTGTTCGAATAACAAGCTGCAAGGTTATTAATTCCTAGTATCGATAGACAGATAATTGCCGTTATCGGGTTTAATTTGTGGTGTATTGACTTTATAAGTTAGGATAAGTTTATAATTGTCATTAACTAAAGGTTTAAACTCTAATCTAGTAGTATTATTTAAAATATGCTCTCTATTCATCAGATAAAAGCTCTTTAGGCACTTTTATCCATAAGAATTTTTGGTTGATAGAGTATTCATCTTTTAAATAATCCTTTAGTTGTTTAGGGATCGATAATCTTAATTTATTATCTATAACCTTAAACCCGTGGTTAAGAAAACGGAAATTGAATTTATCGTCTTTAGGCTTATATGATGGTGGTTTAGGTTTGCCTGTATATTTGTTAGGGTTAGATTTATAGTCTTTGAGAGATTTAAAATAGGATTTCCAATTGTCTGATAGGAACTTTAAAGTCTCTGGGCTGTCTGTGATGGTAGATTTTTATACCAAAAATGATCTTTTAGCTCTTTCTTTTGGTTATACCAGTCAGGAAAATCTTTATCACTGTCTTTAGAGTAATTTCTTCGTTCATAGTTGCCGACATTATATAATCTTGCACTTGCATATCCTAGACAGCCAAGTATAATCTGTTGCGTTTTGTTTGGCTTGAAGATAAAATTTTCAGCTAGTTTCATCGATCTTA
Source organism: Halanaerobiales bacterium (assembly GCA_034521955.1). Lineage (GTDB taxonomy): Bacteria > Bacillota > Halanaerobiia > Halanaerobiales > M55B127 > M55B127. Next base: position 23,270 of record JAXHLT010000001.1, read on the forward strand.
CACCTCCTTTCTTATAGCAATTTAAAAAGATTAATTGTCTTTTTGATTTTCGATATACTGTTTGACAGACTCTTTAGAGATATTGCCAACGGTTTCAACATAGTAAGATTTGTTCCACAAGTGGCCTTCATATAGTTGTTGTTTTAAACTATCAAACTCTTTTAAAAGCAATCGCCCAGTAATTCCTTTAGCCATTTTGACTATATAGCTAGGAGAAATTTTAGGGTGAGCTGTTGCAAACAGATCAACATGATCGTGGCATTATTTCCATCGTTTCGATAATAAACTCTTTATCATCGGCTACTTGATATAAGATATCTTTAAGTCTAGATTCAATCTCGTCTTTGAAAACTTTTTTCGGTATTTGGTTGTAAAGATAATGTGATATCCGACATTATAAACACAAGTTCGTGCGTGAACCAAGTTATTTTTGTTGCCCATAGCCATCACCTTTCTTACATATAGTATATTATCAACAAGTTATAAAGTCAAGTTTAATAGAAAGTTGTTGATGTTACATATGGTATGACAAAATCAAAACCGAGCATATTCATCACCCATTTGAAAAAAGGGTGGGTTCTTTGCTCTTTATTCCTAAAAAAAGCTGATGATGACAAGATAGTAAATGGAGTATCATCCTGGTATATCCAGGGTTTAAACCAAGGTGAAACTGAGTTGACATTTGAACTATACCAGGACTGGAACAAAGAAGAAATAAATAAAACAGTAAAATATATAATTGAAGTAAAATAGTATAAAAAACAAATAATATCTAACTCCATATGAAAAATGGGATAAGAGGCTTCTCTTATCCTATTTTTTTATGCATAAAGATATTAATTTTGATTAAATGTGTTATAATATTTGAGAACTTTTAGCTATCTTTTTATAAATTGATTATTTCTTTATTCAAGTTTACCCTTTTCCCATTTATAAGAGAGGTATTACATATTTTTATTGAAAATAATAAATAATTTGATATACTAATATAATATTCACAACATAAAGGAGAATATTAAATGGAACAGGAATTAAACTTTTTTTATTTATTTTTATCTTTTATACCATTAATCTCAATTTTAACTTTAATTATGGGTTTTAAATGGGGTGGAGGTAAAGCAGGTGCTTTCAGCTGGTTTATCGCTTCAATTATTGGTTATTCATTTTTTGGTGCAGATCTTAATCTTATTGCTGTCTCATCATTAAAGGGTTTGTGGACCACTGTTTTCATTTTATACATCATCTGGGGGGCAATGGCCTTATATAATATTGTTGCAAAAATTGATGGTTTTGAAGTTATATCAGAAACATTCACAGGACTTACAGGTAAAAGCAAGGTATTACAGTTACTAGTCATTAGTTGGGTTTTTGTTTCTCTTCTTCAGGGAGTGGCTGGTTTTGGTACTCCAATAGCTGTTGCAGCACCATTATTAGTTGGCTTAGGATTCAGTCCTATTGTGGCAACAAGTGCCGCTTTATTAGGTAGAGCTTGGGCGGTAACCTTTGGTTCACTTGGTTCATCATATGCAGCACTAATAAAAATGACTGATCTTGATCCTAATGCTTTAGCTTTTTGGAGCAGTATATTTTTAACTGTAGTATGTATAATAACAGGATTGAGTATATCATATTTATATAATAAAAAAGAAGGACTTAAAAAAGGTGCTCCTGCAGCACTTATACTTGCAGTCAGTATGGGAGGAACTTTGATAATAACTGCAAATTTTGTTTTACCTTATATAGCAACATTGGTAGCGGGCTTGGTAGGAATGATAGTTGGTACATTTATTTTACCTAAAACTAAATGGTACAATACAGGTAATGTAAAAACAAAATCAAAAACCAGTAGTATTAGTTTTCATACTGCTTTTACTCCCTATTATTCATTATTAGCTTTAGCTTTTATAATATATTTAACACCTATAAAAGAAATTTTTTCAGTTTATAAAATTGGTTTACCATTTCCAAGAACAGAAACAGCTTTAGGTATAGTTAATAATGCAACCACTTCATATTCTCCGATTGCTATTTTTACAACACCTGGAACATTAGTTTTACTTTCAGTAATTATATCAATTATTATATTTATTAAAAAAGGCTTATGGAAAAAAAGTTATGGTAAAGAAATTTTCAAGTCTTTAATAAACCAAGCAATCCCTGCTACTGTAACAATTATGACTATGAGTATGATGGCTGTAGTAATGATAGAAACTGGTATGACTTCATTTTTAGCTAAGGGAACTGCAGAAATGGCAAGCAGTATTTTTCCTATTATTTCGCCATTTATAGGAATATTAGGAACATTTATGGCTGGAACTAATTCTTCTTCAAATATAATCTTTGGAGCTTTTCAAAAAAATGTAGCTATTTATTTAGGTATTAATAGTGTTATTATAGCTTCTCTTCAAACTACTGGAGGATCTATTGGTACCATTATTGCACCTATGAATGTTGCTTTAGGTACAGGAGTCACAAAAATTGTGGGAAAAGAAGGAGAAATACTCAAAAATATTTTTAAGTATGTTATAATAATGGGATTATCTGTTGGGATCCTTGCGTATATCTTAATATATTTTTTGGGATTTTAAAAATATTTAGTAATATAGTTAGGAGTTTTTTGTATGAATAAAAATAGAAAAGGATTATTATGGTCGGTCTTAATCATTTGGGTGAATTTTCCATTTTTATATTGGGGTGTACTTTCAGATAAACCTGTTATTATTGCTATAGGTTTGCTAATTACTGCTATTGGTACTGGTTTAACATTAGTTTTTGGTTAAAGACTCATAAAATATTTTTGAAATGGATTTAATCCTTATCAATGTATAAAGTGTTCTAAACTCCATTATTCTTAAAATATTCTAACTATATATATTCACTTTTATAAACTTTTTTATATCATTATAAAAAAAAACCCACCAAATGGTGGATAATATAAGATAAAATTATCTTTTATTTAAGTTGATCTTTATTTATTAAAAAAAATCAATGATTAAATTTTCTCCTTTTATACAAAATATCTTTTACCATTTTAAACTAGTCAAAAAGCTACTCATATTGCTATCCAAAATATTCTTATTAACCCTTTTTAATCTATTAAGGACTCATATTGTTCAAATAATATACAATGGCCCATATTACTAATACCAAGCCAATAATTTCTAACATAATTATCACTTCCTTTCTTTAGTTATTTTATAGATCTTTTTTTATTACTGTTCTATTTATTAAGTCTCTTCAAACTTAATGAACTCAGTACATTAATAATTTTTTTAGTTCTTTTTTACTTGATTATCAACTTAACAGAGTTCAGTTCATATTATAGGTTCATAATTTATTTCCTTTTAATTACCTTGTAAACAAAAGATAATCAGGTTACTATATCTTTAATGCTTTAATTTAGAATCTATCAACTTTATTCTTTATTTCATCTTTATATTTCTCAATATCTTTTTTATTTATTTTATATTCTTTGCCCTCTTTTTTTGCTTTCAACTCATTAGATCTTATCTTTTCTTTTATCCAATCTTCCGACTTACCTAATTTTTCTGCAACTTCTCTAATAGTTAATCCTTTCATTTTATCACCACTCTTCTATTACTTCTTATATTAATATAATTAAACATATAATAATTTTTACCTGCAATATTTTGTAATTATTATTTTTATTATTCTTAAAATTTATCTTTAAAAATAAAAAACCCCCTAAAATTAGGGAGTAATCATTTTAATTTTAAGTTTATCCACGTGGTAAAACTGTTCTGTCATAAATTTCATTTAAAATTTGAGCTGCAGCACATAAATAAGTAATAAGCTAAAGCAGGTAGAATATGTATTCCTGCGAAACTCAACCAAAACAAACCATATGAAGTAAAAGCAACAGTACCAAATGTATTATTCTTTTTCCACTCCATAATCCCAGTAATAATTTGAGCTATTTGCGGGGAGTCCTTTTAAAATAAAATTTAATTTTTGAATGGAAATAATATTAACTTTTATCAAATTTATACTTTGGTGGAGGAGAAAAAAGCGAAGCAAAAACAGCAAGTACTGGGAGTATTAAAATTCCTATCATTATTTCATTATATCCACCAAAATAATCATATGCTATTCCAAAAGGTAATGGACCCAATGCAGAACCTAAAACCATTGTTGTCATAGCAAAACCTCTAATACTTCCTAAGTTTTTTCTACCAAAATAATTTGGCCATAAAACACCTGTGCTAACAGCATCAAAAGCCATAAATGTTCCATGTACAAGAGCATATACTATTAAAGTTAATTTACTATCAGCTCTTAATAATAATATTATAGCTGCTGATAAAATAAGAAAATTGATTCCCTTAACAGTATTTACTTTTGTACGGTCTAAAAGCCAGCCTGCTATAAAAGTAAATGGAAACTTAATTAATGCAGTAATACTTAATATATATGCAGCAAAGCCAGCTGAATAACCTAAGTTATGCACTATTGAAACCATATGAAAGGTCAAACCTGTGTTAACTAGTGAGGAAACAACTCCACAATAATTCATAAACCAGAAAGCTTTTGTTTTCATAGACTGATTTAATGTCCAAGGGGAATTACTGATATGTACTCTCGGTGTTATATTATCTCTGTATTCATCACTAATTCCATCAGGTTTTAGACCAATATTTTCGGGTCTGCTTCTAATAAAGTACCAACCAACTGGAGCCATTAATACTATAAGTAAAAAAGCCCAAAATCGCCAGGTGAAATTTAAACCATAACTATTAATTAACCAATTATTAAGTGGAGGTAATAAACTGGAACTTATAACTCCACCAATTCCTAATAGACTTAAAGCCAAACCTCTTTTTTGTTTAAACCAATGAGGTATCAATGTTTGAGGCAAAAGAGTCATTGATCCTTGTCCTAATAATCTTAAAAGAAAAAAACCAATTAACATCATTAATGGATTAAATACAAAACTCATCCAGATACAGGCTAAACCAAATAATACTGAAATTATTGTAGTCATTTTTCTATGACCTAGTTTATCAATATATTTGCCGACAAATGTAAGGATAAGACCAGATATCAAAGTAGCAATTGAATAAAAACTAGAAATCATTGACCTACTCCAACCAAACTTATCAATATAATGATCAATAAAAATTGATACTGAAAAGGTTTGGCCTGGTCCTGAAAAAAATAGTCCTAAAGATGCTACAACTAATACTACCCAGCCATAATAAAATTTTGTTTTAATCGGTTTTTGTTCAGTTGTTTTATTATTTGACATAATATATTTCATCCTTTATTGACTTTTAACATTAGTAATTTACAACTTCAATTACTTAACACCTATTAATATTTAACATGAATTTTTAGCAATGTCAAATATTTTTAGCTACTTTTTTATTTTTATTCTTTTGGCAGCATAATTATCTAATAGATAATAAATACTCCCCTCATTATTTATTTTCATTGCTGGTAAATCTGCTTTATTATTATATACTTTTTCCATTATATTAGCTTTTTTATTTCCAGATACTAAAAAGATGATATTATCTGAATTATTTAATAACCTATAAGTAAAGGTTATCCTTTTATACTTATCTCCTTGAGATATATCTAATAATTTGCTATGATCAATATTTTTATTTGGAAAAATAGATGCTGTATGTCCATCAGTTCCAATCCCTAAATGTATTAAATCAAATTTTGGTGTATATAATTTGCTTTCAATATTAAAATGAGAACTTATATCATCTTTATAGTTTTTCAATGATTTATATGGATCATCAAAATATTTAACTATATGAAAATTACTTTTAGGTATATCAATTTTATCAATTAAAACTTCTTTTATTAATTTAGAGTTACTATCATTATGGTTGTTGTTAATATGTCTTTCATCTACAATAAATATATTAACATATTTCCAATCAATTATTGTTGATTTTGATAATTTTTCAAACATTAATTTGGGTGTGTTTCCACCGGATAAAGCTATATTAATGATCTTTTTATTTAAATTTGTAATGATATTCTCAATCAAAGATGCTGCATAAGTAGAAATAGATTCATAATCATTTTTAACTATTAACTCTTTATTATTCATCTCTGATCCGCCAACTTCTATCATCTGACCCTATTAATTTATGACTTTCTTTGGGACCCCAACTACCAGCTTTATAGTTTGGAAATTCATCTTTATTTATACTTTCTGCTAACTTTAAAATAGGCTGAACAATTTTCCACATTGCTTCTATTCCATCTCTTCTAGCAAATAAGGTTAAATCACCTTTCATGCAGTCTATTAACAATCTTTCATATGCAGGCAGCATGTTAGTTTCAAACTCCTCATGATAGTTAAAAGACATATCTACAGAATAAGGAATATTACCAGTTCCCGGTAACTTCATATTTAAGTTTAATGATGTTTTTTCTTCAGGTTGTAATGAAAAGATTAAACCATTTGCCTTTATATCATTACACTTGTTTTCAAATAATTTCAAGGGAGGTTGCTTAAACTGTATATATATTTCAGTTAATTTTTTAGGTAATCTTTTACCTGTTCTAACATAAATAGGTACACCACTCCATCTCCAATTATTTATTTGAAATTTTCCAGCCATAAATGTTGGTATAGTTGAATTTTTTGCAACACTGTCTTCTTCTCTGTATGATTTAACAGCCTTATTATTAATGCTTCCCTTATCATACTGTCCTAAAACAATATTATCTTTTGCTGTATCTAAATCCATTTGTTCAAAAGACTTAAATACCTTCACCTTTTCATCTCTTATTTCAGTCGGGGTAAATGTCACAGGAGGTTCCATTGTAACTAAAGCTATTAACTGCATAATATGGTTTTGTAAAATATCCCTGATTACACCATTTTTTTCATAAAAACTTCCGCGAGTTCCAATACCAATACTCTCTGCAACAGTAATCTGAATGTGATCAATATGGCTTCTGTTCCACAAAGGTTCAAATATACTATTTCCAAATCTAAAAAAAAGTATATTTTGAACAGTTTCTTTGCCTAAATAATGGTCTATCCTATAGATTTGTTTTTCCTTAAATACATTTTGAACTTTATCATTTAAATTTTTGGCTGAATTTAGGTCATAACCAAACGGTTTTTCCATAACAATTCTGCTATTAAAAACCTTTTGCATATCATTACTACCTAAATTATCAATTATATCCTCAGAAAACTGAGGTGGTGAAGCTAGATAATAAATTACATTTGGTTTATTTACTTTCATCTTGGAAGCAACTTCATTTATTTTATCCTTTAAGTTTTTATAGTCATTATTATTTTCAAAACTTAAATTAACATGATCGAAATTATTTTTAAACTGATCTACAGTATCTTTATTAAATATATCTGAATCAAATTCTTTAATAGCTTTTTTTATTAAGTTTTGATACTCTTGAGAACTCATAGCAGGAGTCCCTGTACCTATAATTTTAAACTTGCAGTCCAACCGATCGTTATAATATAGACGGTATAAAGCAGGTAACAACTTTCTTTTTGCAAGATCACCTGATCCACCAAATATTACAAATATTAATGGTTCCCTTATAAAATTATCAGTTTGTAACTCAAACTTATCTTTATTAACTACTTTACCTTTGATCTCTTTATTTAAGTCCATATCAATTACTCTCCTTTGATTTCATGTCCACCAAAGGCATTTCTCATTGCTGATAATATCTTTGCACTAAATGATTCATCTTGTCTTGACCTATATCTTTTAAATAAAGAAAGTGCAATAACTGATGCAGGAACTTCCTGTTCAATAGATTCTAAAACAGTCCAGCGCCCTTCACCTGAATCTTCTACATAATCTTTTATACCTTCTAATTCCGGATTCTCTTTTAAACTATCTGCAGTAAGTTCTAACAACCATGACCTTATTACTCCTCCATGATTCCAAAGGTCAGCTAATTCTCCTAAATCTATATCAAACTCATCTTTTGACTTCAATATTTCAAAACCCTCTGCATATGATTCCATCATTGCATACTCTATACCATTATGAACCATTTTAACAAAATGTCCAGCACCACTTTTCCCAATATAGTTATAACCATCTTGAGGTGCTAGATCTTTTAATACTTCTCTAACTGTTTCATATGCTCTTTTAGGACCTCCAACCATTAAACAATAGCCCTCTTCTAAACCCCAAACTCCTCCACTTGTACCAATATCTAAAAAATCTATACCCTTTTGTTTTAATTTTTCTCCTAATTTAATTGAATCTTTATAGTTTGAATTCCCACCATCAATTATTATATCACCTTTATCTAAATAATTAGCAAGTTCAATAACTGTTTTATTTACTATTTCACCTGCAGGTACCATTACCCACACAACTTTTTTATTATCATCTAACTTATTAACCAAATGTTGCAAGCTTGTACTTGGTATAGCACCAATATTTTTATATTCTTCAACTTTTTTATGATTAACATCAAAAACTACAATTTCATGATTGTTTTTCAATAATTTTTCAGTCATATTGCCACCCATTTTACCTAATCCTACCATTCCTATTTTCATTTTTTTATAGCCTCCTCAAATATATATGATGTATTAATAATTAAATGTTTACTACCATATCCCTTTTATTTCATTGAAAATTAATGAATCAATTTCAAAATAAATCTAATCTTTTTTTACTTTTATTAAAATAATTGATATTATATAATTAACTTAGATTTTTATTATCCGCGTTTAGAAAGGAGTGAAAATATGATTTTGGGAATAAGTGGAAGTGGACGACCTCATGGAATAACTTCTAAAAGTATCAAAACTCTACTTAAAGCAACTCATGAAGATTATGAATATTTGTCCTTATCCGGCAAAAAGATTAATGGTTGTATTGGATGTACACAATGTGCCAAAGATAATATCTGCAAACAACAAGATGACTGGAATGAAATAGGTGAAATGATGGTTGATGCAGAAGCTATTGTCTTCGGTGCTCCAAATTATTACGATAATTTGAATGCATTGGCTCATGCTTGTTTAGAACGTACATATTCATTTAGACATAACGAGGTTTTTAATTTAGCAGGTAAACTTGGCATAGCAATTGGTGTTGATGATAACAAGGAAAATCCAATAATTACTGATCTAATAACAACATATATGAAATCTAATCAAATGGCTGTTCTAGATGAAATACAAGTTGATGGATATTCTCAATGCTATACTTGTGGTTATGGTAAAAATTGTGCTGCAGGTAGTGTAGTCAATGAACATGGCTTTTTAAATGAAATTAATGAGTGGCATCTACCAAAAGAACTATCAGAACAAAAAGAAACTTTATTTAACATTTATAAAACAGGTAAAATATTAGGTTCAATAATAAAAAATAGGAAAGTTAAGGAAAATTAATATGAAAACATCAATAAAAACAGATTATGCTATACATTCCTTAATGTTATTAGCTAAAAACAATAATGAAATGAGTGTTAATGAACTGGCAAAAAATCAAGATATATCAAAATCTTATCTTGCAAAAGTTATGCAAAAATTATCAAATGCTAATATAGTTCAATCCACTGAAGGTAAATCCGGTGGATACAAATTAACAAAACCACCAGAGGAAATCAGTCTTTCAGAAGTTGTTAAAATTATGGAAGGGAAAATAAATGTATTTGAATGTCTTGATGATAAACGAAACTGTAAAATTAAAAAAAGATGTAAAATACATTTCGCATTTAAAAATTCTTATCAAAAAATGTTAAAAGAACTTGAAAAAACTTCTATTAAAGATATTCTTGACCCCGAATTAAAAAAGGAGAGATAAATTATGACATGGATTAAAATGATCGATGAGAAAAAAGCAGAAGGTAAATTAAAAGAACTCTATAAAAAAATGGCAAATCCAACTACTCAAAAAGTAGCTAATGTTTTAAAAATACATTCTTTGAAACCAGATGTTTTAGAAGCTCATTTTAACCTATACAGAAAAATAATGTTTGGAAAATCAAACATAAGTAGAAAACAAAGGGAAATGATTGCTGTTATGGTATCAAATATCAATGAATGTCATTACTGAATTGAACATCATGGAGCGGCGCTTCATAAGTTAAGTAAAAATCAAGACTTAAAAAATGAAATTATTAAAGACTATCAGAATAGTAATAAATTAACTCAACAAGAAAAATTAATACTAAGTTATGCTAAAGATTTAACAAAAAAACCCTCTATGGTTAATAAAGATACCATTTTAGAATTAAAAGAAACTGGTCTATCAGATCAAGATATTTTTGATATCAACCAGGTAGTATCTTATTTTAACTATGTTAACAGAATTGTAGAAGGTTTGGGAGTTCAACTAGAAAGCGAGGAAAATTAAAAATGAAAGAAAATGATAAACTATACATACTTTGGACAAATGATAATAAAGTCACATTTAAAAATATGATTAGTATGTATGCCTTTAATGCCAAAAAGAATAATTGGTGGAATGAAATTGAAATTATTATTTGGGGGTCTTCTTCAAAACTTGTAGCAAATAACAAAGAAGTACAAAATCATATAAAAAAATTAATTAATAGTTCAATAAAAATATCTGCATGTAGAGCATGTGCAGATGAACTACAAGTAACAGATAGATTAATTGAATTAGGAATTGAAGTAAAATACTGGGGTGAACCTTTAACTAACATTATAAAAGACAAAGAAAATTTAATTACTTTTTAATATAGTATACTTCTATTATCCTTTTTAAAAAAGATAATAGGAGTTTTTTTAATCTTATTTATATGATAAAATTAATATTACTAATAGAAAGAGGTGTTGGTATGAAAAATTATATTTTTGTAATTTTGTTATCACTTGTTTTAATCTTTTCAATGACACCTGGTATAGTTGCTCAAGATGATGTGCAGGAAGTTGAAATTAATGAATATGAAGGAGAAAAATTGGGCTCTATTGATGACTTTCGTGAAAACTCAATAAAAGGAATACAAGAAATTGATATTGATGAATACAGATTAGTAATAGATGGTTTAGTAGAAAACAAAATGGAATATGAATATGAAAAACTACAAAACAAAGATCATATTAAAAAAGTAATTACTCTAAACTGTGTTACAGGATGGTCAGTAAAGGCTTTATGGGAAGGTATCCCTTTGAAATTGTTATTTGAAGAAGTTGATGTAAAAGATGAAGCTAATACTGTAATATTTTACTCACCTGATGGTTATAGTACATCTTTACCGCTCTCATTTATTATGGATAACAATATAATGATTGCAGACAAATTGAATGATGTTCAATTACCTCCAAGACAAGGATTCCCATTCCAACTTATAGCTGAACAAAAATATGGTTATAAATGGATTAGGTGGATTACTAGAATTGAACTTTCAAGTGACTCAGAATATCTTGGCTATTGGGAAGAAAAAGGATATAGTAACAGTGCTGAGTTAGGAGAGTATTAATTTATAAATTAAATCTATATTAAACAATAAATATCTTAACTAAAGGAGTAAACAATGCGTATTATAATTGATGGAGATTCATGTCCGGTCATAGAAGAATCTAAAATCATTGCAGAAGAGAAAAATATTGAACTAATTATATTTTGTGACTATAACCATAACATTAGTACCAACTATGGAGAAGTTAAAAAAGTTGACCAAAGTTTTCAATCCGTTGATATGGAAATAATAAACTATATAAAAGAAAATGATATTATTATTACCGATGATTATGGACTAGCATCACTAGTACTTTCGAAAAAATGTCTTGTGATTAACTCAAAAGGTATGGTCTATAATGACACTAATATTGATAATCTTTTGATGAGAAGGCATATTAATAAAAAGATTAGGAGAGCGGGTGGAAAACATCCCTCTCCTTCTAAAAGAACCAAAAAAGATAATAAAAACTTCAAAAAGAATCTTTTGAATTTAATAAAAGAAAATAAAGATCATAATTTTAATTAAAATTTTTCTATCATTGTATTGTAATTTGATTTATATTATAATATAAAAGTGCATGTGAAAACATTAATTAAACTGGAGTGTATTATCTAGATATGGATAACAAAGAAGTCGAAATCTCATTTCGTAAAAAATACAGTGATACTATAATCTTTTTAACTTTACTCTTTTTGTTTTTTGGTTATGTTGGTTACTATATGGGAATAGGCAATATGTTTTCAACACTTATGGAAACAGCATATAAACTACTAATGGATACCGTATTTTACATCATGGCTATAGCAGTTTTAGCAGGTGCTTTTGGTAAAATGGCTACTGAATTTGGTTTGATCTTTTTGTTAAATAAAATATTTGCACCACTTATGAGACCTTTATATAATCTCCCTGGAGTGGCTTTTTTAGGTACTATAACAACATATCTGTCTGATAATCCAGCGATAATATCATTAGCTAAAGAGGAAGGTTATCTAGGATATTTTAAAAAACATGAGGTCCCTTCTTTATGTAATTTAGGTACAGCATTTGGAATGGGACTAATATTAACTACTTTTATGGCTGGTCTTGGTTTTATGAAAGAAGCGTTAATTGGTAACCTAGGAGCAGTAATAGGAAGTATTGTAAGTGTAAGGATTATGAACTATAGAGTGAAAAAACATATGGGTTTAGACAAAAATGGCAAAGAACATCTTGATCAAGATAAATTAGATAATGTTGAAGAAAGAAACTTTTTAAATAAGAAAAAACCAACTGAAGCAAATGAAAACTTCATGGAAAGAGCCTTAAGTGCAATGCTTGAAGGTGGTAAATTAGGTGTTGATATTGGATTAAGTATTATTCCAGGAGTAGTTGTAATATGTACAATAATTATGATTTTAACTTTTGGAGCACCTGAAGCAGGTTATCAAGGAGGAGCTTTTGAAGGAGTAAGACTTCTTCCAAAGATAGGAGCCTGGTTATCTCCTGTTTTAGAACCCTTGTTTGGATTTTCTAATCCAGAAGCAATTGCCTTTCCTATAACAGCCTTAGGGGCTGTAGGAGCAGCTTTGAGTTTAGTTCCTAAGTTTTTAGCAGAAAATATTATTGGACCAAATGAAATTGCTGTTTTTACTGCAATGGGTATGTGCTGGAGTGGTTTTTTAAGTACTCATGTTGCAATGATGGATGCATTAAACAGAAGAAAATTAATATCAACAGCAATTAGCAGTCATTTTGTCGGTGGATTAGTAGCAGGTATAGCTGCTAATATAATCTTTAACTTAATACAAACTGTTTTTTAATAGTACATAAATGATAAAAAGCTCCCTTCGTAAAAAGGGGGCTTTTTCGTACTTTATATTAAATTAAAAATTATCACCGTCTATAAAATCACCTAACTTACCTAAAACAGATCCTTCACCTTTTCTACTTCCCTGTAATCTTGGTGCACTTCTTATAATTCTATCTGCTAATCGAGAAAATGGTAAACTCTGTAAATAAACAGTTCCAGTTCCTCTTAGTGTTGCTAAAAATAATCCTTCTCCTCCAAAGAACATTGTTTTTAATTTGCCAGCTTTTTCAATATTATAATCTATTCCTTCTGTAAAACCTACAAGACAGCCCGTATCAACCTTTAAAACTTCTCCATTTAAATCTTTTTTAACAACGGTTCCTCCTGCATGAAGAAATGCTTTTCCGTCTCCAGTTAATTTTTCTAATATAAAGCCTTCTCCACCAAATAACCCAGTACCCAATCTTTTATTAAATGTTATATCTAAGGTTGTGCCTTTAGCGGTACACAAGAAAGCGTCTTTCTGGCAGGTAAATGTATTATTTGGTAAATTGGCCAAATCTAAGTCTATAATTTTACCGGGATAAGGTGCAGCAAAAGCAACTTTTCTTTTAATATTTCTTCGATTTGTAAAATGAGTTAAAAATATTGACTCACCACTTATAACTCTTTTGCCAGCTCCAAAAACTTTTCCCATCAATGAATCATTTACTTCAGTACCATCACCCATCTTAGCTTCATATTCAATTCCATCATCCATCCAGTTCATTACTCCTGCTTCAGCTACTATTGTCTCTTGTGGATCTAACTCTATTTCAACAACCTGCATATCATCACCAATAATTTCATAATCAATAACATGGCTATTCAAATTATCATCCCCCCATATATAATATGTAACTTTATACATATTATACCACTAATATAATATTTATACTATATATTGGTATTAATTTATAGAAATTTTTGGTGCTTTAATAATCACTTGTGTATATTATTTTAAAAAAATAAAAAATCCTATCAGATACAGAATCCAATAGGACTTTTTAAAAGTTTTAAATTTTTCTACTAATTACTCAATATTATCAAATAAATTAATCATTTCAATCATTGATAAAGCAGCGTCAAAACCTTTATTACCTGATTTTGTTCCTGCTCTGGAAATTGCTTGTTCTATTGTATCAGTTGTTAATACACCAAATATTACAGGAACATCTGTATCTAAACCTACTTGTGCTGTACCTTTTGACACTTCTGATGATACATAGTCAAAATGAGGTGTTTCTCCTCTGATTACAGCACCAAGACAGATCACTCCATCATATTTACCACTACTAGCCATTTTTTTTGCTGTTAACGGTATTTCAAATGAACCAGGTACCCAAGCTATTTCAATATCATCTTCACTTACTTCATGTCTTTTTAGACCATCTAGAGCTCCTTCTAATAGTTTACCTGAGATAAATTCATTAAACCTACCTACTACAATACCAACCTTTTGACCTTTACCTATTAAATTTCCTTCATATACTTTTGTCATATTATCCCTCACTTTAATAATTTTTTTAATCTAAGTCTAATAAATGACCCATTTTATCCTTTTTAATCTTTAAGTAAAATTCATTTTCTTCATTTGGTTCTATTTCTAGAGATACTCTCTCAGTGATTTCTAATCCATATCCTTCAAGTCCAATTACTTTTTTAGGATTATTAGTTATTAATCTTAAGGTATGAAGTCCAAGATCAGATAGAATTTGAGCTCCAATTCCATAATCTCTAAGATCAGCTTTGAAACCTAAAGCTTCATTAGCCTCTACTGTATCTAAACCATCATCCTGTAAAGAATATGCTTTAATTTTATTAGCCAAACCAATTCCACGACCCTCTTGTCTCATATATAATAGAACACCTTCACCGTTTTCTTCTATCATTTGAAGGGCAGCAGCCAACTGTTGGCCACAGTCACAACGAAGAGAACCAAAGATATCACCGGTTATACATTGGGAATGAACTCTGACAAGTACATCCTCTTTGCCTTTAACATCACCTTTAATAACTGCTATATGTTCTTTATCATCAACTTCTGTAGTAAATACCTTTATATCAAACTCACCGAATTTGGTGGGCAGTTTTGCTTCAGCTTCTAATGTAATTAAACGATCTGATTTTTTACGGTATTTTATTAAATCTTCAATTGTAATAATCTTTAAATCATGTTTTTTGGCAAACTTTTTTAACTCCGGTAAACGTGCCATACTACCATCTTCATGAATAATCTCACATATTACACCAGCAGGTTTTAGCCCTGCTAGTTCAGCTAAATCTACTGCAGCTTCTGTATGACCGGCTCTTCTAAGAACTCCACCATCTCTTGCTGATAAAGGGAAGATATGACCCGGTTTATTAAAGTCTTTACCTTTGGCATTTTCATCAACTAATTTTTGAATTGTTAAAGCCCTTTCATAAGCAGAAATACCAGTTGTAGTATTTATATGATCAACTGAAACTGTAAAAGCAGTATCATGGTGATCAGTATTTTCTTCAACCATCTGAGGTAAATTCAGATCATTAATTCTTTCTTCTTTTAAGGGTGTACATACTAAACCTCTGCCCTCTTTAATCATAAAATTAATACTTTCTTTATCAGCTTTCTCGGCAGCCATAACTAAATCGCCTTCATTTTCACGGTCTTCATCATCAACAACTATAATCATCTTACCATTTTTAATATCTTCTATAGCTTCCTTTATTGTATTCATAACATCAACTCCTTAAATAAATCCATTTTCTCTTAAAAGATCTTTTGTGATTTTTTCCTTTTTTTCTTTTTCTTCATTCTGCTTTTGAACAATTTTATTCACATATTTACCAACCATATCTACTTCAATATTCACTAAATCTCCTGTTTTTAAATATTTAAAGTTAGTACTTTTCCATGTTTCAGGTATAATTGATACAGTCAACTCATCATCTTTTAGCTTAGCAATAGTCAAACTTATACCATTTAAAGCAACCGAGCCTTTATCAACCAGATATTTATCTAATTTATAATTAGACTTTATTTGAATTAACTTTGCATTATTTTGATGAGTGATCTTTTTTACAGTACCTGTTCCATCAATATGTCCGCTTACAATGTGTCCTCCCATAAAATCATTTGGTTGTAAAGATTTTTCTAAGTTAACAGATGAACCTTTTGTAAGCTTGTCTATATTTGTCGTTTTTACCGTTTCAGGCATTACATCAACTGTAAATGTATTATGATCATACTTTACAACAGTTAGACAAACTCCATTTACAGCAATACTATCCCCTATTGATACATCATCAAGATAGTTATCAGCTTTAATAACTAATTTATATTTATTACTTTCTTTTATTTTTCTCTGAAAAGTTCCAACTTTTTGAACTATACCTGTAAACAACTTTTCACCCCTTTCATTATTCAATATCTCCAATTATTAATATATTATCGTCTATCATTTCAAACTGAATATTATTTAGTTCAAATGCATCATTCATCTTTTTTACTCCATTGCCATTATAGGCATAAATACCATCATTACCACCTAATAGTTTGGGAGCTATAAAAGCATAAAGTTTATCAGCAAGGTCTTTATGTAAAAAGGAATGATTGACAGTTCCTCCACCTTCAACTAATATACTTGTGATTTCTTTTTTGGCAAGAATCTCAAGTAATTTTTTCAAATTAATTCTACCTTTTTTATCTTGTTCTACAATTATTATTTCAAGATTATCTTTTGTTTGTAATTTATTGTATTTATCTTTATTATACTTTGATGTAGTTGCAATAATAGTTTTACTCTCTGATTCTTGATTAATAATATCTGCATCTATTGGTGTTTTTAACTTGCTGTCTAAAACAACTCTAATTGGGTCAATTCCTCTTTTATCTACTAATCTTGTTGTTAACCTTGGGTTATCATTTAAAACAGTATTAACACCTACTAAAATTGCATCTACTTTATGTCTTAACTTATGGCCGTAAAGTCGAGCCTTTTTATTTGTAACCCACCTGGAGTCACCGGTACTTGTTGCCAAAAAACCATCTATTGTTTGTCCACTTTTTAAATAGATAAAAGGAATATTTTCAGTGATATATTTAATAAATACTTCATTTAATATTTCTGCTTCTTTTTCTAACACTCCTACTTTTGTTTCAATACCTGCTTCTTCTAACTGTCGAATCCCTTCCCCTGCAACTAATGGATTAGGATCTTTTATTGCAACTACCAATCTTTTTATACCAGATTTAATTACTTTTAATGAACAAGCTGGGGTTTTACCAAAATGACAGCAGGGCTCTAAATTTACATAAAGTGTAGCACCTTCTGCATCATTTCCTGCTTGATCTAGTGCATAAACTTCCGCATGTGGTTCACCAGCTTTTTTATGATAACCTTTTCCAATAATTTCACCATTTTTTACTACTAAGGCACCAACCATTGGATTAGGACTTGTATATCCTTCTCCTTTTTTTGCTAACTGCAACGTTTTTTTCATATAATATTGATCATCTTTTGATTCCATTAAAATACCTCCATAAATTTTTACTATATAACAAATTTAAAACCCCTTCCAATGGAATGGAAGGGGTTCTTAAATACATACATAAATATATTTAGTATTCTAACTCCCTTCCAGACTTTACTGTCGGTTCTGGAATTACACCAGATCAACTAAATAAATAGCTTGTGGACTATACCACCGGTATGGAATTTCACCAATCCTCGTTAGATTAATTATTATTTATTATTTGTTTTTATATTATCATTATTATTAACAGATGTAAAGTATACGACTTATAATTAGTTAGATATTTAAAAACTTTTTGTCCATCTTAAATCAGGTGATGAAATACTATAAAATGCATTATCTTTACCTAAGACATATGCCCATACTTGATCACCATAGTCAAAATGCCACCATTCATGTGGATAATTAACAAAACCAACTTCAGTCATTATATTATACAACATCCGTCTGTTTTTTAGTATTTTATCTTCAACTTCTGATAATTCTTTTTTACTTAACATTTTCTCATAATAAAAAGTATGTGTTTTTTGATCAGTTTCATCAAAAGCTGTTCCCATATCTAATTGCTTTCCATTTTGATCTATTATTGTTAAATCAATAGCTCCACCGGTAAGATGGGGTGATGGTCCTTTATTATCATCTGATGGAAGTGCCACATATTCTTGAACTAATTTATTAAGTTCTCTTTCATTAAGATCTTGATTGTCTTCTTTAATTTCCTCTTTTAATCTATTGTATAGTTCATATTGTACGCTTTTTGGTCTCCACGCATCATAGACTAAAAACTTAAAACCAGTTGGCAAATAATCTGCAGCTTCTAAAAGCTTATCATAAACTGACTCACGAATATAGCATTCTGGCATAGCTCCTTTAATGTTTTGAATAAAGTATTGTGACCTCACAATAATTTTTTCTGGTATTAAGTTCAAGGAAATTAACTGTTCCTTAGACTTATCAATTTTAACTTCTTTTACCTCATCCCAATCAAAACCATTAAATTCAGGTATTTTTTTATATAAATTAATATTTTTATCCATTTGATACCTCCCATAGCTACTGTTGTTAAACCTATAATCCAAAAAGATTAGGAAGTGTTGTAACTAATTGTGGAAATAGTATAATAAGCAACAATACTGTCATAGCAACAGCTACAAACGGCCATATTCTTTTAAATAATGTCTCTAATTTCACCTTACCAACTGCTGATACAATATAGACACAAGCTCCCATAGGAGGTGTAATTAAAGCAATAGTTATATTCAATGTCATTACAATTCCAAAATGCAAAGGATCAATACCAGCATACATAGCAACCGGTGCAACTACAGGTGTTAGTAATATCAAAGCTGCTATTTCTTCCATAAACATTCCAATTACAAAAATCATTAAACTTAAAATAATTAAAAGCAGTGTATTATTATCAGTTAAACTTAACATAACACCGGCAAATTTTTGTGGAACCTGTTCCCATTTTAAAAGCCAACTAAATACTGAAGCACTTCCCATTATTACAAATACAACACTGGTATTTCTTACAGTTTCATTAACTGACTTTATAAAATCCTTTATTGTAAGCTGTTTTGTAATGAAAAAACCAACTAAAGCAGTATAAAATACTGCAACAGCACCTGCTTCAGTAGGAGTTACAACCCCTGTTATTATACCACCAATGATTATAATAGGAGCAATTAAAGCTATTGTAGAACTAAGTGTAGTCTTTAATATCTTTATAATACCTGCTCTTTCATTAGAAACAGGGTAATTATATTTTTTAGAATAATAATAGTTCATAACCATAAAAGCTACACCTAATAAAAGACCTGGAATTATCCCTGCAACAAAAAGTCCACCAATTGATTGATTAGTCATAGAACCATATAAAACCATAAAGATGCTGGGGGGTATAATTGGTCCTATTAAAGAACTACCTGCTGTTAAACCTGCGGCATAGGGTCTATCATATCCTTCCTTGGCCATTGCAGGGATAAGAATTGATCCAATAGCAGAGGTATCTGCTGCTGCTGATCCACTAATTCCAGCAAAAATAATACTGGCAACAACATTTACATGTCCTAAGCCACCTCTTAGGTGACCAACTAAAACTCTGCTAAAGTCTAAAAGTTTATCAGTAATACCTGTCCTATTCATTAAATTACCTGTCATTATAAATAGAGGAATTGCTAATAATGTGAATATATCCATTCCTCCAAAAAACTGTTGTACCATAATTCTAAATAATGAATAGTCTCCTAAATATAAAAATCCAAAAAAAGATGAAATTAATAATGCGACAAAAATAGGTGTACCAGCCAATAACAATAGTAAAAAGGATATTATCATTATTATACTCATGTTCTCAACTCCATAATCTCATCTACTTTATCTTTATTTATTCCAAGTACTTCAATTAAAATATACTGTATTAAAAATAATCCCATTCCGATTGGAATTGACATAAGTGGTATTGCTTTTGGAATTTGTAAAGCCAGGGTTTGAAAACGCCAGGCATTGTCCACATAAGTTATTCCTAAATAAGTCATATATCCAATAATACCAATTATTAATAGATGTACTAAGTATTTAAAAAATGTACCTATTTTATCAGGCAAATAATCTATAACAATCGTAATTTTAACATGATCTCCAAAACTCAAAGCTGCTACTGATCCAAACATTACTGAATAAATTAAAGTAAATCTAGCTACTTCTTCTGTCCATACTAATGAATCACTTAGAAAATATCGAAAAAATACCGATACTAGAATATCTGCAATATTAATTACAAGAAATACCCCAGCTAAAATCATGCTGAGGTATTTGATATAATTCGATACTTTCTCTAATAATTCATAAGATATCGAATTATTTTTCATCTTACTTAGCCTCCATATTCGCTTCCTTAGCACTTTCTAAAGCTTTTTCTACATAACTTGCATCTATTTTTTCTTCAATCCAATTAATATAATCAGGTTGTCCTATTTCTTGGTACTGACTCATTTCTTCTTCATTTGGGTAATATACTTGCATACCATTATCAGCTAAAAATTGAACTCTCTCACTAACTTTAGCTTCAACACTTAATCTATTTCTAATATTGGCAGCCTTTGCTGCTTGTCTAACTACATATTCGTCTTCTTTTGATAAAGAATTTAGCCAATCAGCATTAATTGTTAACCACTGACAGGAGTATTGAATATTAGCCATTGTTACAAAGTCTTGAACTTCATATAAACTACCGGAGATAATATAAGTTGGTGGGTTCATTTGACCATCAACAACACCGGTTTGTAAAGCCATATATAGTTCTGTCCAAGGAATTGGTGTTCCACTTGCACCAAATGATTCATATAAAGCAATTTGTCCTGGATCCATACCTCTAAACTTCAAACCATCAAAATCACTTGGAGATTTAATTTCTCTTTCATCATTAGTAAAAGCTAAAAATCCGCCTTCTTCAACAGCTTCTAATAATGCTACTCCAGTTCTTTCTTCAAATTCTTGTTTAGTCATTTCCCAGTAATCACTGTTGTCAAAAAACTTATGTGCAGCTTCAAAGCTGTTAAACATAAATGGAATTGTAGCAGCATAAATTTCTGGATAAACAGAAACCATACCTGCATTAGAAGCTACATTAATCTTTGTAGAGCCACTCATATTCTGTTCCATTCTTTGTTCTTCATTACCTAACTGACTGTCTGAATAAAGGGTAACTTGAATTCTACCATTTGTACCCATTTCAACAAACTCTTTAAAGTTTACTGCATACTCATGAACTGCATTTGTTTCAACATCTGCTGGTCCATTATATGACATCTTTACGTTATATGTTTCTTGAGCCCCAACAACTCCAGCTAATGAAAAAACAAACATTGATAGTACTAAAAATAAAACTAACTTATTTCTCATTAAATACATCCCCTTTTTAATTTATACTTATACTATTTTTAATTATTCTATACAATATTAAAAAATCCTTTATTAATTTTCATAATATTAATATATTTTTTAATATTGTGATGTTTATATTGAAATAGTTATTCTTTTACATTATAATAGATTTAACTTATACAACGAGGTGTAAAATATGCAAATTGGTAAAAAAATAAAAAGATATAGGAAATTAAGAGATATAACAATTACGGAGCTTGCTGAAAAAGCAGACTTAAGTGTAGGTATGATTAGTCAAATAGAAAGAGATAAAATTGGTTTATCAGTAACTTCTTTATGGAAAATTGCTAAAGCACTTGATATTTCCATAGGAGACTTTTTTGAGGAAGATAAGCCTGGTGACAAAAATATAGTAAGAAAAGATAATCGAAAAACTATTCAGTTGACAAATTCAACAGCCACTTATGAACTTTTGACACCTGATCTGTCTTGGAATATAGAGTTTTTAAAGATTACGATTATGCCTGGTGAAAGCAGTGATGATAAAAAAATATCTCATAAGGGTGAAGAAACCGGTTATGTAATTAAAGGCAAACTACTTATTAAATGGGGAAACAAAGAATTTATATTAGATGAAGGTGATAGTATTAGATTAGACAGTACTATACCTCATCGATATATTAATGTTGGTGATGAAAAATCAATTTCAATCTGGGCTATGACTCCACCAAGTTTTTAATATAATTATTTTTCTTTATACTTTGTTTGAGTTCTATGTGTACCATCACAAAATGGTTTGTTTTTAGATGCTCCACATCTACATAGAGAATAATGTTCTTCACATTCTGGTTCAAAATTTTCATCAGACTTTAACTCAATTCCACCTTCTACATCAAGTGGCCCATGTTCACCATATGGATTTGGTGACACTTTTATCTTTTTTTTATGTTTATGTTCAACCTGAATCCTTTCACCACCTGGTAAACTATAACTTAAAGAACCCGATGGACATAACTCACAAATTCTGATAATGTCTTTTACATCAGCTCCGTTAGGATTTATCCATTTAAATTTACTCTTATCAAAAACTGATGGAAGTAATCCCGTACAGTACCCAATATGGCTGCATATTCCTCTATTATCATAAACAGTAATATTATCTCCTTTATACTTAATTACTTTATCCTCTACCCGATCCTCATCCTTTTCATCATTAAAATCGACATCCAAGTGGCTGCCATCACAAAATGGTTTATCATCAGAATGGCCACACCTGCATAATATCATCTCTGGTTTAGTTTCAATCTTCTCACCATCACTGCCTATCATTAATTTTATATTATATGCTTTAAACGGACCATTTTTAATAATTTCAATAACTTGTTTATCATATTTACTCATCTTTGAGTCCTCCTTAATTAAATGGGTATACTTATTATCCACACTTAAAATTGAACTTTACTTAAATCTATGATTTAATATTTTTAGACATGAAAATATTAAAATAGGAGATTTTATAATAATGAAAAAAAGTAAATTATTAAAAGAAATATGGATTGCTTCAAGACCTCTTTCACTATCATTAGCTATATACTCAACAACTCTAGGTATAATTATAGCATATAATGAGCTTGATTTTCCATTAAATAAAGATAATTTAATATTAATTATACTAGTTACTATTGCTGGACTTTTTGTTCAGACCGGTACAAATTTTATAAATGACTACTTTGAATGTGAGTATAAGAATTTACATTTTGAAGGGAAAAAATATTATTTTTTAGGTAAAAAAAGAAACTGGTTTGATATCTTAATATTTATCTTGGGAATAACTTCCTTTTTAATAACAGGTTTATTAGGCATTATACTAGTGTTCTTAAGCACAAAAAAATTATTAATAATTGGTTTAATTGGAATCATTGGAGGATATTCTTATACAGGAGAACCTATTGTATATAAGAAAAAAGGGCTTGGTACATTACTTTCTTTTATACTGATGGGTCCATTGATGATTTTGGGAAGTTATTTAGTTTTTACTGAATATTTTTCTTTAACCCCAATTATTTTGGGTATGCCGGTAAGTTTATTATTACCGGTATTGATGTTAAGTAATGAAATCAGGGATTATAAAAGAGATAAAAAACTTGGTATTAAAACAATGACGGTTCGTTTTGGATATAATACAGGAAAGGCAATTTATCTATCTTCTATGATCTTGGCATATCTTCTAACAGTTATCTATACAATAATAGGTGTTTTCCCATACCAAACTTTATTGGTATTTATTACAGTACCTTTAGCAGTAAAAGCATATAAAAATGTTTCTAAAGCTAAAAGTAAAGGAGTCCCTATATCAAATCAACTGCATCTCAGTTTTGGACTTATTCAGATTATTACATATCTAATATTTTAATCTATAAAATTGCAAATCCAAGCAACAATCCAAGGATTACACCAGCATTTGCAAAATGACTATGAATAATATTTGACTGTGGAATTAGTTCATCATTCACTATATATACCATAGCACCGGCTGCAAAAGCCAAAAAAGCCCCCACTAATACTGTAGAAATATTAAAAACTACTAAACTTATTAAAGTACCTAGTGGTGTCATTAATCCTGCTCCTAAAG
The DNA here is from genome assembly GCA_034521955.1 of Halanaerobiales bacterium. Lineage (GTDB taxonomy): Bacteria > Bacillota > Halanaerobiia > Halanaerobiales > M55B127 > M55B127. The sequence continues at coordinate 47,557 of JAXHLT010000001.1, forward strand.
CAAAAAGTATTATTTTATAATTTTTAGTACCACCAGATTTCAAAGGTCCAGCAATAGCAAGTCCTTCAGGGATATTATGTAATGCTATAGCTATAGCAATAAATAACCCTATCTCTGGGCTTGACTCTAATCCTGCACCGATTGCTAGCCCTTCAGGTAAATTGTGAATCCCTATACCAAAAAATATTAAAAATCCTGTTCTTTGCATCGTTAGGTGCATTTTAAGTTTCTCTGGATTTTCAATTTCTAAATGATCAGAGGTTGATAAATGTGAATGTGGAATAAACTTGTCTAAACCAAACATCATTAATGCACCTAAAATAAATGCAAAAACGGAAACTCTCATAGAACTTAATACCACTGCTTCAGGCAGTAATTCAAATACAGAAATAGCAAGCATAATTCCACCTGCAAAACCAAGTAATGAAGCTAATAATTTATTATTAGGTTTCCCAAATAATAAAAGTACAACTACCCCTAGGACAGTAGATATACCTGCTAAGAAACTATAAATAAATGCTTGCATAAGTTGTCTCCTTAATTAAATATATTATTTATATTTAAAACTCTTCTCATTACCAACCTTGACCCAATGACAGTATCTATCTTCTATTATATCAATTACCTGGAAAAATAAAAGCCCTAAAATACTTATTGCTAAAATTCCGCTAAACATATCAACATAATTAACCATTATCCAGCTGTTCATAATATAATAACCGATACCATACTGTGTTGCAAAATTTTCAGCATAAAATAGTACTGCTATACTGGTTCCAACAGTAATCCTAAGTGCTGTTAAAATCTGTGGTAAGATTGCAGGTATTATTACATGTTTATATACCTTCAATCCCTTTATACCTACTGAACGAGCTGAATGAAAATATTCAGGATTAATATTTTTTACACTATCTCTAGTTGTAACTATTATTTGAAAAATTACGATAACCATAATTAAGATAATTTTTGATCGGTCCCCTAAACCAAATAACAACATGAAGATTGGTAAAAATGCTATCTTGGGAATCGGATAAATAAGATAGATCACCGGAGAAATATATTGATCAATTTTTTTGTTCATACCTATTAAAAGACCTAATAACACTCCAAAAAATACTGCTAAAAATATAGCTGTTAATATTCTATATAAACTCATAGCTAAATGTGGTAGTATAACGGGGATAAATATACTAAAGAAATTTATAATAACAGTAATTGGAGAAGGTATAATATTCGACTCAAGAAAAAAATATAAGCCATACCAGATTAAAAAGATTAATACTACTGCATATGTTACTGACTTTTTGTTTTTCACAATAAATCATCCTCAGACATCATCATTCTTAATTTCTTTGTTTGTTGAAAAAACTCTTCTTTTTCTCTTAATCTAAGATCACCAAAATATGGATTATCTATTATATGTATAAATTCTCCTTGTTTCATTACAGCTATTTTTTGTCCTAAAAATACTGCCTCATCAATATTATGTGTAACTATTATATATGAAAGCATATTTTCCTTATGTATTTTAAGAATGAGATTTTGCATTTCTTCTCTTGTTAAGGCATCTAAGGCTGAAAATGGTTCATCCATTAGTAATAAATCTGGTTTCAATACAAGACTTCTTGCTACAGCAACCCGCTGTCTTTGTCCACCACTTAATTCTGCTGGATATTTATTAACATAATCTTTAATTCCCAGTTTATCTAATACTTTATTTACTGTTGATTTAATTTCTTTTTTTTCATAATCTCTCGTACTTAAACCTAAAGCTACATTATCATAAACAGTTTTCCATGGAAAGAGACCGTAGTTTTGTAAAATAACTCCGGTCTCTTCTCTAATATCCTTAATTAGATTGCTGTTAATCATTATTTGACCTCGATCAGGTTTTATCAATCCAGCTAAAAGATAAATTAATGTGGTTTTACCACAACCTGAAGGTCCAATTATCGCACAACTTTTTCCTTCTTTTAAAGAAAAATTTATGTTTTTAACTACTTTTTGATTTTGATATGAAAAATCTAAATTTTTAACATTAATCATTAGTTACAAATTTCTCCTCAACTATATCTTGATAAGATAAATCAATACTTTCGTTTTGCTTTTCTTCAACAAATTCGATGACTCTATTAATATATGACTCAGAAGGAACCGTTCCTAATCTGTAATTAGGTAAAGTAATCAAGTCTTTTACTTCTGGCTTTAATTTTAACTTTTCAATGAGAATATCTCTTGCTAGTTCTTCATCTTCAATTATATCTTTAATTGCCCTATTATATGCTTTATGAAAACCAAGGATAGCTTTTTCTTTTTCTGCAAGAGCTTTTTCAGTAAAAATCATACCTTCAGGCATGTAGTCGTACTCATTCTCATATACTCTTTTTTCTAAACCAGCCAACTCACCCATTGATGCCATTGGCTCTGGAATTATTGCCATATCTAATTTGCCGGATTTAATCATTTCAAGACGTGCTGGTATAGCAGCAATAAATATCTTGTTCATTTTATATTTATCAGATAAAAACTGTTCAGACAAAAAGTTGGAAACACTAACTTCCATCATTCCTATATCAATTTCTTCTTTCTCTTCAAAATCTTTTTTAACTAAAAATGGAAATACACCATCAGTTCCTAAAGTTAACTTAACAGGAAAACCATTATTTATATTATTAACTAATGCAATGTAGTCAGTCATTGCACCATCTAATTCTCCAGTTTGTAAAGCACTTTGTCTATTGACTGCATTGGTATATACATCTATCTCTATATCAATTCCCTCATCTTTAAAGTATCCTCTTTTTTGAGCTAATAATATTGGTGCTGAATCAACTGCTGGCATGATTCCAATTTTTAATGAAACATTGTCTTGAGCTATGATTGAACTACCACCACTAATTATAATTAGTGAACAAATTAACAAAACAGATAAAAATAAAACCTTAATTCTTTTCACAGATACCATCTCCTAGTAACTATATTAGAATGTATAGTATTTCACACACATTTATTATATATTAAAGTAATAGTTTTTATCAAATTAAATAGGTTTTTTATCCATATTGTTTTTAAAAATCATTAGTTGAATTAATTAGATTTTTATTATACATAATTAAAAGCCGCCTTTCGACGGCTTAAATGAATAAATTATTTTTGCTCTTGTATTTCTTTTAATGCTTTTAATACTTCATCTATATCAGGTACCTCTGATAATTCATACTCTTTAATCCAAACAGCTTCTCCTTTAGGATTTAAGATAATATTTACTCTTCCAGAAGTTCCATTCGATGCAATAAAAACATCCATTATCTTTGCAACATATCCAAGTGGATTAAAATCAGATAAGATTTTAAGTTTCTTTAAACCTAAATGATCAGCCCAAGCCTTTTTAGATGGTACTGGATCAACACTAATCCCAAAAGGTACTGTATTTAACTTTTCAAACTCTTCATAATGTTCTTCAATTGAATTCATCTGTTTAGCACACACACTTGTCCAGGCTAGCGGATGAAATGATAACAGTTTATAACTGTCATTATAATCACTGATTGTAATGTCATTTCCATCTTGATCTTTTAGTGTAAAAGCATTAGGATTTTTACCTTTTTTTATAACCATATTTTTATTCCTCCCTCTTGTTAGTTAAATTAATCATTTTTATAATACTCATATTGGCCTTTAAATGAGTCTTTTTTAAATTTATTTCTAAATTCATCTAATTCTTTTTCATCCATCTCTTTAAACTCTCTTATGATTTTTAGATTTTGTTCAAGAACTTCAAAAGAATCTATTCCACTCACTAAAGTACTTATTGGTAAAGAAAGTGAATATCTAATAGCCTCTTCAACTGATATATCTGTTTTAAATATACGTCCTGCTGCTAGACTTTTCATTCCTATAATTCCCATATTTTTTTCTTTTGCCTGAGGTAGAATTTGATTTTGAAAACTACGGTAATGATAGTCTAAGACATTTAAAGGCATTTGAACTGTATCCCAATCAAAATCAAGGTCTAGCATCTCCTGATGTAATGAAGGGTAACGATGTCCTGTAAATCCTATAAATCTAATCTTTCCTTTTTTCTTGGCCTCTAATACAGCATCTAGTACTCCTTCATTTTTGATTTTTTCTGGAACACCAAAGTTAATTATCTCATGAAGTTGTAATAGATCAATATAATCTGTATTTAATCTTTTTAAACTTTCATCTAATTGTTTTTTAAATAACTCTTTGGTCCGCCCATGATTTTTAGTCATTAAGAATACTTTTTCTCTATAACCATCTTTTAAAGCTTCTCCCATTAATTTTTCACTTTGTCCATTATGATAACACCAGGCATTATCCATAAATGTAATACCTTCATCTATTGCTCTTCTAATTAATTTTATAGATTTGTCTTTTTCTAATTTCCCTATATGATAACCACCAAGTCCTAATATGGAAACATCTTCATTTGTTTTCCCTAATAATCTTGTAGGAACACCATTTTTACTCATCATAGTCACCTCTTTTTAATTTAAGTCAACTTTAAAAGTTTAGCATTAATAGCAACAATTACAGTACTTAAAGACATTAAAACCGCACCAGCTGCAGGAGAAATCATAAAACCATAACCAGCCAATACACCAGCAGCAAGGGGAATGGCAATTACATTGTATCCAGTTGCCCAGAAGAGATTTTGAACCATTTTTTGATAGGTTTTCTTTCCAAAGTTTATCAAATTCAATACATCATTAGGGTCACTGTCTACCAAAATAATATCAGCTGTTTCTGCTGCCACATCTGTTCCAGAACCAATTGCTATTCCTATATCAGCATTAGCTAAAGCCGGTGCATCATTAATACCATCACCAGTCATAGCGATAAACTCGTTCTTGCCTTTAAATTCTTTAATTTTTTCCTGTTTTTCATGTGGCAATACACCTGAGATATATCCATCAAGTCCCAACTCATCACTTACATATTTTGCTGTTTTTTCATTATCTCCTGTTAGCATCCAAACTTCAATATCCATTTCTTTTAGTCTATCTACTGCCTCTTTTGAAGATTTTCTAATTTGATCAGATAAAGCAATTGATCCAATAATTTTATTATCCTTGAGTACAAAAGTAACAGTATATGGTTTATCATTTTCTATATACTCATTTGGTATTTCTATATCATTTTCTTTTAAATAACCTGGACTAACTATCATATAATCTGTACCATCAATTATTCCTGAAACTCCTTTACCTTTTATGGCTTCAAATTCTTTTATTTCAAGAAGTTCAACTTCATTATCTTTAGCCTTCTTTTCAATGCCTCTTGCAATTGGATGTTCAGAATTGTTCTCTAGTGATGCTGCAATCTGTAGCAGTTCATTTTCACTGAAGTTTTGATCAAAAATATTTATTTCATTAACTCCAAATACACCTTCTGTCAGTGTACCTGTTTTATCAAACACTATTTTTGTAATCTTTCTTGCATTTTCAAAAGCGGTCCTGTTTCTTATTAAAAGACCATTTTGAGCTGAAATTGTTGTTGATACTGCAACAACTAATGGTATTGCTAAACCTAAAGCATGTGGACATGTAATGACCATTACTGTCGCCATTCTTTCAATAGAGAATGCTAAATCTCTTCCAGCAGCAAGCCAAGAAAATAATGTTATTACACCTACAGATATAGCAATAATGGTTAGATATAGGGCAGCTTTATCAGCTATACCCTGTGTTTTTGATTTAGCTTTTTGAGCCTCTGACACCATATCAATTACTTGGTTTAAGTAACTGTCTTCTCCAGATTTTTTGATTTCTACCTCTAAAGAACTGTCTCCATTTATGGAACCACCTATTACTTCGTCACCTGTACTTCTTTTTACAGGTTCAGATTCACCTGTCAACATAGATTCATCTATATAGCTTGAACCCTCTGTTATTTCACCATCAGCAGGAAGTTTCTCTCCCGGTCTTATTAAAATCTTATCTCCCTTTTTTATCTCTTTAATATCAACATCTACAACTTCATCATCTTTAATTAAATGAGCTGTATCAGGCATCAACTTAGCAAGTTCTTTTAAGGCTCTTGAAGCACCCATTACAGATTTCATTTCAATCCAGTGACCTAACAACATTATTACAATTAAAGTAGCTAGTTCCCAGAAAAAGAACTTACCTTCAAGTCCAAATACTACTGCAGCACTATAGATATATGCTACTGAAATTGCTAATGCAATTAATGTCATCATTCCTGGAGTTTTATCTTTCAGTTCATTAACAAGGCCGGATAAAAAAGGCCAACCTCCATAGAAAAAAATGAAAGTAGAGAGAATAAATAATACATAGTTAACTCCGGTAAATGTTATGTTGAAATTGAAAAAGGTTTGTATCATTGGTGAGAATAATAAAATGGGTATAGTTACAAGTAATGAAACATAAAATCTTTTTTTAAAGTCTTCAACCATTTTCTTATGATGTTCTTGATTATTTTCCATTTATATAACACCTCTTAATCAGATGTTTCTATTTATAATTTATCAATTCTGACAATTTTTGTCAACATTTGTATAAATTCTTATATTGTGTGGAATAAACTTTGTTTACTTAATTAATTCTTTTAGGAGATCTATTTCTTCAGGATAAATTGGGCTTAGGTATGAATTTTCTATAATCTCTATGATCTCTTCATCTGAAATTAAATTGGAATAGTGTGAATTAAGTTTTGTTGCAAGGTGAGAGTTAATTAATTCTTCTTCACTGTTAAATAACTTTAAGGTCTGATTAAACAGTGCTTTATTTAGTCTTAATTGATATTTTTGATGATAGTCTTCTGCTTGATAAAACTCTGTTAACTCTTTTACTGTGAAATACTGCTGATTATTTTCAATTCTTTTTTCCTGTAATTGTTTTATATACTCCTCTTGTTTGTCATTTTCATAAAACACAATATATCTATACTGTCCTGAAGTAGGTCTTATATTTGCTACAGTATTTTCAATATAATAATCGACTAACTCTTCATAACTTATTATTTTAGGATCATAGATTACCATCACAGTTTCAGCATGGTCTCCAATACTGTTGTAAGTGGGATCTTCAGTACTACCTCCTGCATAACCAACATAAGTATGAACTACACCGTCTAAGGCACCATACAGGGCCTCATTACCCCAAAATCAACCAAAAGCAAAGTAGGCATAGTTATAAAACTCTAGTGATGCTGAGTTCATACAGTATCTTAACCCAGTAGGTTCAGGTCCATCGTTAAATAAATGACCTAGATGTCCTCCACATCTTGAACATATAACTTCAGTTCGGTTCATCCCCATACTGTTATCTGCTCTTGTTATAACTGAATCTTTTGAAATAACATCATAGAAACTTGGCCATCCACTGCCAGAGCTGTATTTATGTTCTGAATCAAAGAGAAAATTCCCACAGGCAGCACATACATAAAGACCTTTCTCTTTATTTAAGTTATATTCATTATTAAAAGCTGGCTCTGTTCCTTTTTCTTTTAGAATATGATACTCCTGATCATTTAAAACTCGCTGCCAATATTCATCATTGATTTCAATAGGATAATTACCGTCAACTTTGATTGCATTTACTCCTGGTACAATAACCACCAATAACAATAAAACTAGAAATATGCATAAATATTTTACATACATTTTCGCTCCTTCTTTCTCTTTTTATTTTTCCTCTTCTTTTATTATCTCTTTAATCTTTCATTTCTTCCAATCTTCGCTTAATATTTTTAATTACACAAAAAACTTGAGCCCAGCAAACTACAACTCCAATTTCCCAACTCCTTAACAGCCAATAGAACAAATAAGTCCCGGTGAGACAAGGTGGTTTTTAATAAATACTTCTGTATTACTATAGTGTATACTAAAAGTTAAGAAAAAAATCTAAAATTACTATAAAGTTCTTCTATGCTTTTTTAACTTATCTTCAACTTTCATTAAAAAAACTCTCTTAATTTATTGATACTATTATATAATTTCTGTTTTAACTAAAAAACACCTGCAATGATATTTTAAATTAAAGAAGGTAATTTTTAATTAAATGAGAATATTAAAGATAAGTAAATATAGAGGGTGATAATTATGAAACTAAGAGATTATAACAATGACAAAGATTTTGAAAAAGTGTATCAAATATGGCAAGAAGTTGGCTGGATAAAAAAAGATGAAAGACAGAAAAAAGCTTTAAAGTACTTTACAAAAGGTGGAAAAGGCACTGTAGCTTTACTTAATGATAGTGTTGAAGGATATGTAAACTCTACTCCAGGTAAATATCAATACTTAGATCAAGAACTATCACTTCAAGCAGTTACTTCAGTTACAATTAGTAGAGTTGCACGCAAACAGCGTTTAGCTACTAAAAGTACTGCTGAAGTTATTGCCAAAGCAGCTTCTAATGGAGTTCATGTCTCTGCATTAGGTATGTTTGAACAGGGTTTTTATAATAAATTAGGTTATGGTACAGGTAGTTATGAACATTTAATTAGTTTTGACCCAGATCATTTAAATATAGAAACTCGAACAAAAATACCTGAACGAATCACAGTAGATGATTTCAGTGATATTCATCAAGCGAGAATTATTAGAAAAAAAAGACATGGTTACTGTACATTATTACCTGAAGATATTACACATGCTGAAATATTATTTGGAGAAAGTGATCCATTTGGTTTAGGTTTTAGAGATAAGGATGGTAAAATAAGTCACCATATCTTTTTTAAACCCGAAAGCAATTCACATGGACCATACTTTATTAGATGGATGACCTTTAACAATAAGGAACAGTTTTTAGATTTAATGAATATAATAAGAAATCTTGGAGATCAAATACATCTAGTTAAGTTATGGGAACCTGCGGGAATTCAATTCCAAAACTTAATTAAAAAACCATATAAAGATTCACAAGTAACAAAAAATAGTAAATATGAAGTAAATAATAGGGCAATTGCATTTTGGCAACTTAGAATTTTAAATTTAAAAGATTGTATTGAGAAAACGAAATTGGCAAATAACTCTGTAGATTTTAACTTAAAACTTTATGATCCTATTGAAAAATACTTAGATGATAGTTCTCCTTGGCAGGGACTAACTGGTAATTATAGTTTGAGTTTAGGCACGGATTCATCTATTGATAATGGATTTAAAGATGATCTTCCTACTTTAGAAACTGATATTAATACTTTTAGCAGAATGTGGATTGGAGCTGTTAGACCATCTCTTCTTCCCTTTACAAATTACTTTAAAGCTCCTGAATCATTGATAAAGAAATTAGATAATGTATTTAGTGTGATTCCAAGTCCAAAAATTGACTGGGATTTCTAAAATTTAATAATACTTAATTCAAAGGTGATATTTGTGAACATTAAATTAAAAAAAGTTAAAATATCAAATGGTGAAACTTTGGGATATAGAGAAAGAATGGGTGGAAAAGAAGTATTATTAATTATTCATGGAAATATGACTTCTTCAAAACATTGGGATATCTTTATGGAAAATTTTGATAAAAAATATAAATTAATTGCCCCTGATATGAGAGGATTTGGAATATCAACCTATAATAACAAAATAACATCTATATCAGATTTGGCTCAAGATTTGAAACTATTTGTTGAAAAGTTAAATCTCAATAACTTTTTTCTAATGGGTTGGTCAACCGGTGGATGTGTAGCAATGAAATATACTGCAGATAACTCTGAAAAGGTAAAAAAATTGATCCTCTTAGAATCCATAAGTACAAGAGGAAATCCACTTTATAAATTAGATGAAAATGGTAATATTATGCCAGATCAACGAATTAAAACTAAGGAAGAGATTAGAAATGATAAGTTTAAAATTCAGCCACTCTTAAATGCATATGAAAATAAAAATAAGGAATTTATGAAAGCAGTTTGGAATAATTTAATTTATACAGATAACCAACCTGATAAAGAAAAATATGATGAATATATTGAAGATATGTTTACTCAAAGAAATTTAGTGGAAGTATATCATGCCATTAATCACTTTAATATAAGTAACAAGCATGATGGATTAAGACAAGGTACTAACGAAGCAGCAAAAATTAATCTTCCTACTCTTGTGCTATGGGGAGATAATGACAAAGTAGTTCCTAAAAAAATGGCAGAAGCTATTGTAAATGATATTGGAGAAAATGCAAAATTAAAAATTCTTAAAGGATGTGGACATTCACCATTAATTGATGACCTACAGCAATTAATTCAAACTATTAAAGAATTCTTAAAAAAATAAAAGCAAAACACTCCATCTTAATAAAATATCTGAATTAAATGGAGTGCTTTTGTAATTATTTAGTTATTTTAGTCTCAAAAAAACCAAATATAGATTTTTTTAACTCTAATAGTTCTTAAAATCTATACCTTTTTATCTTATTAATTTTACCTCTTATAAATATTCTCGCAATTAATAATGAAATTGGTATTAATATCATCCATTGCAACAAAGGAGTTATTCCAATTTCAGTTCCTGGTAGAATCGGCATACTTTGACTATAACCCCATCGACCTATATGTAAAGAACTTGCTTCTACATAAAAACTACCTAAAAGAGAAAGAAATATTATTAAAAATGTATCTTTAACGTCCCAAGTTACTATCCATTTCCAGTCAAAATTTATTATGGATATAATCAAAAACACAGTTATTGTTGCTGTAATATCTAATATAACCCTTCCAAACAATAAATCATAGTTTTCAAATGATGTTATTCCATTAAATGTATAAAAAACTCCAGACTGTCCATATTCCCAAATACCATGTACTACTGCAGATACAATTATAAGGATAATTAAAAATAGAAGTAGTTTTTTCAAAATATAATCCTCCCTGGTAATATTATTATTTATATATCATTATTGTTATAATTAAAGAAGATTCCTTTATTTCCTTTATTAAATAGGTACTTTCACCAAAATTTTATAAATTATTTTCTTCAATATACTTTTCTAACTTTTCAACTTTCTTTTTTAAAGTAACTAATTGGGCTAATGCAGCTAATTCAAATACAAAAGCCGGAGCAGCTAGATATTCCATTTTTTCACCTTCTTTTTTTATATTCATTCTTTAATCTACTTAACAATCAATAACATACCTATATTTTAATTAAGTATTTTATAATAATCAAGTCAAAAATTTATAAAGTTTAATTTTATTTTTGTAAAATATTTACTTTTATTTAATAATGATTATCAATATAATTAAATCAGTATGAAGGATATTTTTGAGTTTAATTGAATTATATATAATAGAAAATAAAATATATGATTAATTACGGGGAGGTAAAAAGTATGACTGATTATCATGAACCACAAGAAAATATGGATGAAAAAACTTTGGATACAGCAAGAATTTTAAATAGTTTAAAAGAAGAAATTGAAGCAGTAAATTGGTACAATCAACGTGCAGCAGCAACAAATGATCCTGATGTTAAAGCGGTATTAGAACACAATAGAGATGAGGAAATTGAACATGCTGCAATGGCTTTAGAATGGTTAAGAAGAAATGTTCCGGCTTGGGAAGAAGAATTAAGCACTTTTCTGTTTACCAATCAACCAATAACTCAAATTGAAGAAGGTGAAGCTGAAGATGAAGAAGATTCTGAAGCTTCTGGTCAAAATAAAGGTTTAAATGTTGGAGATATGAAGTAACTTTTTAAAGGAGGGTTTTTATATGGATTTATTAAAAAGAAATTTAGCGCCTATAACTGAAAACGCTTGGGAAGAAATTGACTCTCGTGCTGCAGAAGTTTTTCGTACTCAGTTAAGTGCTAGAAGATCTGTTCATGTTGACGGTCCCCATGGTTTAGATTATAATGCAATTTCAGAAGGAAGGTTAGGTATTATAAAAGGGGAGCAAGATGAAGTTAGAAGCAGCAGATATAAAGTAACACCATTAGTTGAAGCACGTTATACTTTTGAGCTTGATAGATGGGAATTGGATAATTTAGAAAGAGGAACAAAAGATGTAGATTTGGGTCCTCTAGAAAATGCAGTTGAAAAAATGGCTAAATTTGAGGATGAAGCTATCTACAATGGTTTTAAAGGTGGAGAAATCAAAGGTTTAACAGAACAAGCGAAAAAATCAATATCATTTGGTGAAGATGAAGGTTCAATTGTAAATGCAGTCTCAGAAGGTATGCTTTTATTACAAGAATCTTACGCTGACAAACCTTATGATCTTATTTTAGGAAAAGAAGCATATTCTAGAGTTCAAAAACAAGCACATGGTTACCCATTAAATAGACGCATTGAAGAGATAATTGGTGGTCAAATTATCTTTAGTGAAGAAATTAAAGGAGCTCTTTTAATTCCTCATAACCATGAAGACCTCGAACTAACAATCGGTCAAGACTTCTCAATTGGTTATGAAGAACATGATGATAAAAAAGTAAGATTATTTATTTCTGAATCATTTATGTTTAGAACACTTGATCCAGAAATAATTGTTAAATATACAATATAAATTTAGTATAATGAATGAAAGGTCCAGCACTATTAAAGTGCTGGACCTTTTTATTATCTATTTAGCTTTAAATTCCTCATATCTTTTAATATCTTCTTTTTTATTAATATTAAAGAATATTCTATCTGTATCTACAATATTTTTCATATCTTTTTCTTCAATAACTTTGATATCTATTTTTTCAAAAAGATAATCAAAATTTAATTTATCTTTATTTAATAATTTTAAAATTTCCTCTTTTATTCTACTATGATAAATACCAACAAAGGGCTCTAAATAACCATTCTTTTTAGGGATATATGCATCATAACCTTTATTTTTAGTAATATAATCTTTCATATATTCTAGATATTCTTTACTTACAAAAGGCATATCACAGGCTTGTAAATAGTTATATTTGCTATTAGTAGTTTTTAGTCCAGTATATAGACCACCTAAAGGTCCTTTATCTGGAATTATATCTGTTAAATACTCTGTTTTAGACAAACCTTCATATTTATACTCATTATTACCTATTACATATATTTTATCAAAGATTGGTTCTAATTTTTCTATGATATTGATAAGCATAGGTTTTTGATTTAGCTTATACAGCGCCTTATTTGAACCAAACCTAGAACTTTTACCTCCTGCTAATATTATAGCATTCATTTTATCATCCCTTAACTAATTTTTTCTACTTGAACAGCTGTCACCTTAAGTTCTGGAATTTTAGCATCTTGGTCTAAAACAGGATTAGTTAAACGGTTAGCAGGACTTTCGGCATAGTGGAAGGGCATAAAGATCTGTCCCTTTCTTACCCTGTCTCCAACTTTTGCATAAGTCTCAACTTCACCTCTTCTAGATCTAACTTTAACTCTATCCCTATTTTCAATTCCAAGTTCTTTAGCATCTTTTAGATTAATTTCCACATAAGCATCAGGTGAATGATTATCTATTGATTTAGAATTCCTAGTCATAGTACCTGTATGGAAGTGATAAAGCATTCTTCCTGTCATCATTATATATGGGTACTCTTCATCGGCTTCTTCTGCAGGTGGAATATATGTTGTTGAATTAAACTTACCTTTTCCTCTTGAAAATTTACCTTCATGTAAGAACTTTGTTCCCGGATGATTATCATCTAAACACGGCCATTGAAGCCCAGCTTCACCTAATCTTTCGTGATGAACACCACCATAGATTGGAGTTAGTTCAGCTATTTCATCCATTATTTCGGCAGGATTATTATAACTCATATCATATCCCATTTTATTAGCCAACTCTTGGATTATTACCCAATCAGGTTTAGATTCTCCCGGAGGATTTACAGCTTTTGTTACTTTCTGTATTCTTCTTTCAGTGTTTGTAAAAGTACCATTCTTTTCAGCAAAACTTGCTGCTGGTAATACAACATCAGCAAATTCAGCAGTATCACTTAAGAAAATATCCTGTACAACTAAGAATTCAACATCTTCTAAGGCTTGTTGAATATGGGTCTGGTCAGGATCTGAAATCATCGGATTTTCTCCCATTATATATAACCCTTTTATTTTCCCTTCATTAACTGCATTAAATATCTCCACAACTGTTAAACCAATCTCATCTGATAGATAGTCTACATTCCAATAATCCATAAACTTTTTCTTGATTTCAGGATCTTCAACAGATTGATAACCAGGATATACATTTGAAAGTGCACCTAAGTCACATGCCCCCTGAACATTGTTTTGTCCTCTTAATGGGTTAACTCCAGTACTTTCAAATCCTACATTACCTGTTAACATAGCAAGATTAGCAATTGATAGCACATTATCTGTACCAGTACGGTGCTGTGTAATACCCATAGCAAAGTAAATTGCAGCTTTATCAGCTTTTGCAATAAGTCTTGCTGCTTTAATTATATCATCTTTGTCAACTCCAGTAATCTTTTCAACCTTTTTAGGTGTATATTCAGATACTACCTCTTTTACAATTTCGAAGTTTTCAGTTCTATTTTCAATATATTCTTTATCATGTAAATCTTCTTTTATAATCACATGCATTAGACCATTAATTAAAGCAACATCACTACCAGGTTTGTGATTAATTGAAACCTCAGCAAGCGGTGAAAACTCTATTTCTCTTGGATCTGCAACAATAATTTTAGTTCCGTTTTTATATGCTTTTTTTATTTTACTACCAATAACAGGGTGATTTTCTGTTGGATTAGATCCTGTTATAAAGATTACATCTGAACCTTCAATTTCTTCTATTGAGTTTGTCATTGCTCCAGAACCAAAAGCTTTAACTAATCCCGCTACAGTTGAAGCATGACACAATCTAGCACAGTGATCAACAGAATTAGTTCCAATAACTGCCCTCATAAATTTCTGCATCAAATAATTTTCTTCATTTGTACACTTTGCTGAACTTAATCCAGCTAATGCATCTGGACCATGTTCCTTTTTGATTTCACTAAATCTTTTAGCTACATAATCTAAGGTTTCATCCCATTCAGCCTCTTGTAATTTACCATTTTTTCTTATTAACGGCTTTTTTAAACGATCAGGATGACTGACAAACTGTAAACCAAATCTACCTTTAACACAGGCTTCACCTGCTGGATTTGGTGTACCCTCTCTATATACAGCACCGACTTCTATAATTTCATTATCCTTTATTCTTAAGTTTAATTGACAACCAACACCACAGTAAGGACAGGTTGTAACAACTTCACGAAAATCTTTTGCTCTACCCTTATTTTTTGACGGTATATATGTTAAAGCACCAGTTGGACACATTTCTACACATTGACCACAGAATACACAGGTTGATTTTTCAGTATCAAACCCCTCGTCATATGTTGTACCAACCTTAGTTTGAAAACCTCTTTCAATAAAGTCAATTGCATCAGAACACTGAACTTCTTGGTCAACCCTTGTACATTTCCCACATAATATACACTTGTTGGGATCTAGTTCAATAAATTCGTTATCACTGTAAAAATCAAAAACTCGATCCTGTTCACTATCATAACTTGATTCATCTAGACCATATTCATAGGCAAGATCTTGCAGCTTACAGTCACCGTCAGCTTCACATGTCATACACTCTATATCATGATCAGATAAAAGTAGATCCAGAATCTCTTTTCTTCTACTTCTAACTTTATCATTATTTGTTTCTATCTTCATACCATCATTTACAGTTGTTGTACAGGCTGTAACAAGACCATTATTATCTGTTTCAATCATACACATTCTACAAGCTCCAGTAATAGTTAAATGTGGGTCATAACACAATGTCGGAATATCAATATTGTTTTCTCTAGCAACATCTAAAATAGTCTGTCCAGTACTAGCCTGATAATTTTTATCATCTATAGTTATATACATATATATTTATTCTCCTTTCCTTATGAAATAGCGTCTACCGGGCAGACAGGTACACATGAACCACAAACGGTACAAATATCTGGGTCAATTTCATGCGCTTTTTTAACTTCACCAGATATTGCATCAACCGGACAAACACTAGCACATTTTGTACAACCAATACATACTTCTTGATCAATTATATAACTATCCATTAAGTCTTTACACTGTCTTGAGGGACAACTCTTTTCCTCAATATGTAATCTATATTCTTCTTCAAAGTATCTTAAAGTAGTCAAAACTGGGTTAGGTGCAGTTTTACCTAATCCACACAAAGATGTTTCTTTAATAGTTTCTGCTAAAGTCTTTAACTTATCTAAGTCTTCAGGCTTTCCTTTTCCTGCCACAATTTTTTCTAATATATCAAGCATTCTTTTGGTACCTATTCTACAGGGTGAACACTTCCCACAGGATTCTTTTTGTGTAAAACTTAAAAAGAATCTAGATACTTCAACCATACATGTTTCTTCATCCATTACAACCATTCCACCAGAACCAACCATAGCTCCAGCCTTTTGTAATGAATCATAATCTAAAGGTAGATCAAAGTGTTCTTTAGTTAAACAACCCCCAGAAGGTCCACCAATTTGAACTGCCTTAAACTCTTTACCGTCTTTAATTCCTCCACCAATATCAAAAATTATTTCTTTTAATGTAACACCCATTGGTACTTCAATTAAACCGGTATTTTGTACATCACCGGTTAAGGCAAATGTTTTTGTACCAGTGCTATTTTCTGTTCCAATATCACTGAACCAGTCAGCACCCTTTAAAATTATATTTGGTATATTGGCTATTGTTTCCACATTATTAATGTTAGTAGGTTTACCCCATAAACCGGAGTGTGCCGGAAATGGAGGTTTAGGTCTTGGCATCCCTCTATTACCTTCTATAGAAGCCATAAGAGCGGTCTCTTCACCACATACAAATGCTCCTGCTCCTTCAACTATCTTAATATCAAAATCAAAGCCACTGTCTAATATGTTTTTACCTAAAAGTCCATTATCTCTTGCATCTTCTATGGCCTTTTTTAATCGTTTTACAGCCAGTGGATACTCTGCTCTTACATATATATATCCTTTAGAAGCTCCAGTTGCATATCCTGTAATAATTAAACCTTCCAACACACGGTGTGGGTCACCTTCCATAACACTTCTATCCATAAATGCTCCAGGGTCACCTTCATCACCATTTACAATCACATATTTTTGATCTGCTTTTTCTTCTCGGGTGAAATTCCACTTAGTTCCAGTTGGAAAGCCTGCTCCTCCGCGACCTCTTAGGCCAGAGTCACTAACTACATCACAGACCTCTTTTGGACTTTTATTAAATAGAACATCTGATAATGCTTTATAACCATCCTCAGCCAAATAATCATCTATATCTTCAGGATCAATATTACCACAGTTCTCTAATGTAACCCTGTTTTGATTAACATAAAAAGGAATCTCGTTTTCTTTAGAAAAACTTTCTCCATCAGATGATTTGTATAATAATCTATCTAAAACTTCACCTTTTTTTAAGGTTTTTTCTACAATATCATCTACATCCTTTAACTTAACCTCATTGTATAGTAGACCAATAGGTTCAAATTTAATTAATGGACCTCGTTCACAAAAACCATGACATCCACTTTTTTTAGCTGTAACATTATCCTCTTCAAATAATTCTACTTTTATAGTACTATTTAAGTTATTTATTTTTTCTTCTAATTTATCAAATATTTCTAAAGAACCGTTTGCTACACATCCAGTACCTGCACAAACCAATACCTTTAAACCTTGATCATTTATTTTTTCCTGTGAATTACTTATCGCTGTTTTTAGTTCTTCTTTGGTATTATACACTCTGTTCCCTCCCCTGATAATCATTTATTACATCTCTTATTTTGTCAGGAGTTAACTTTCCATATACTTTTTCATTAATTGTTACAACAGGTGCTAAACCACATGCACCAATACAGGAAACTGTCTCTAATGTAAACTTACCATCATCAGTAGTATTATTTTCACCATCTAAACTTAATTCATCTTTTATTACATCAATAATATCCCGTGAATCTCTTACATGACAAGCAGTACCATCACAAGCATGAATCACATAATCACCTTTAGGCACTGTTGAAAACTGAGCATAAAAAGTAATAACTCCATATATTTTACTTAAAGGAATATTTAAACTATCACTTATATATTCCTGTGCTTCAGCTGGTAAATAACCAATAGTTTTTTGTACTTCATTTAATATAGGAATTAAACTACCCTGCTCATCAGAATACTTATCTATTATAGGTTTTATTTTATTTAAATCAATATCCATATTTTTACCCCTTTTTTTCTTGGTTAGTAAAATAATTAAAATAGTCCTAATTGACAGTCCATAACTTTAATATCCTCTTTTTTAATCATTTTACCTATTTTTTTTAAATTTATTCCCAATGAATTACCTAACAAATGTGCTTGAGAACAACTAAGTTCTCCAGTGTTAAATTCAATTGAATTATAATCTTTTCTTCCTATTATAATATCAGATTCTTTTTCACATTTTACTGCAGATTCTTTTTTATCTCCTCCTTCCTTATCTAAGTAAAATATTAAATTAAAATTAATATAATCAATTATACTATTACCCTCAACAATAAGGTAATCAAAGTTTGTAATCCTTTTGATATTTATTTCTATACCTTTTTTTAGATCATCTTTATTTGATTTTAAAAAATAAACTTTTTTTGCACCTGATTTAATAAACTTAGAAGTATCTGTGTTGTTCTTTTCAATAATATCTTTTTCATCAATAAGCTCAAAATCATTGTACTTATCATGAATTGTACTTTTTATAACACAAATCTCTCCCTTTAAATTTTCTAACATCTTTGTAATTAATGTTGTTTTGCCAGAACTCTTTGATTTACCTGATACTAGCACTCTTTGCACTGATTATTACCTCCTGGTATAAAAAAATCCTACAATCTAGGTATATTTTTATATTTCTACCTAAATCGCAGGATTCCTCTTTAAAACTTTAATTCTATTTAATTTTTATAATCATGTTTATATTTTTATTGTTGTTATTACACATGATTATTTAGTTAATTTTTTATGTTTTAATATACTTTTCATACTTTTATACCGTATATTATATTTTTCATTATACTTTTTCAATTTCTATTTCTATTACATACTCTTCAGTGTGAAACTCAAACACCATTTTATATTCATCTTCTGTATATGTAAATTGCAATTTTATCACCTCAAATAATCATTCTTTTTTGGCTAACACCAAAAATTCCATATCTTTTTTATTGAACTCTTTATTTCTACTAAATTCACCTAATTTACATCCAACTATATATATCTTATTGAATCCAATTCTATTAAGCCTCCATTTTATTTCACTGGGGGAGTAATATCTTTTTTCATCATTAATGACTTTTTTAACACCATTATCATCTATAATATCTAATTTGAATGTCTCTCTTTGATTGATTAAATCAAAGTTTTTATTTTCTTCTATAAAATCAACTTCACCTAATGTTTCACTTACAAATGACTCATTTTGATAACTATTAGCATAATTTTCATATAGATCTTCATACCATTTAACACCCATATTTCAATACCTCCTTTGTTGTATTTGTTATTGATTGAATAGCCTTACCCATTTTATTTTTTCTGCACGATTTGCGTTATATTTTTCTTTCAGTTTTTGGTATTCAACTTCTCTTTGCATTTTAAAATAATTTTCTAATCTATCTTTACTCAAAACATTATTTTTAACTGCCTCTTTAACAGCACAACCAGGTTCATGGGTATGTGAACAATCATTAAATTTGCAGTCTTTAGATAAATTTTCTATTTCATTAAACACATTACCTAAACTATCTTTATTTACCCAAAGCTGTATTTCTCTCATACCTGGTGTATCAATAATTACACGCCCGAAGGGAATAATAAAAAGTTCGCGATTAGTAGTTGTATGTTTATTTTTATCATCACCATCTCTTATTTCCTTTATATTTTGTATTTCTTTCTCTAAAAGATAATTAATTATTAAAGACTTACCAACACCGGAAGAACCTATTAATACTGCTGTTTTATCTGGCTTTATTACTTCTTTTGCTGTCTTCATTATATCTTTCATATTTAACCCAATCTCCTACAACAGGAAAATCAGATTTATTTAAATTATGATAATTACTGCCTGATAATGTAGCTAGAATTTCACCGTTAGTAGTATATATTTTGTATAAATCTCTATACTGTCCGATAACTCTTCCCAATGAATCAAGATCATCTATATTATTAAATTTATTTAATCCTATATTTTTAAACATTTTTAATTTCTCCTTTCAAAATAACAAAAACCACAGATATAATAAACCTGTGGTTTAAAACTCTTCTATTTAATTTTAAAGTAAACAAAAAGGACTACAAACAGAGTTTATTAATCAATAGTTTTAATCCTCAAACTAAGAGGGTATAGATATCCCCCGGAATTAAAACTTGCCATCTTCAATTTGATGAGATTAAAAAACTGTCCTTTTCATAATACATCACTCACTTAAATATTATTTTCACATTTAATATTATAACCAATAGATTAAATAATGTCAATGATTATTCCTAATTTTTTAATAATTATAATAATTTCTTTCTAATTTTTAATCATATACTCATAATTTTTAATTATTCTATAACAGATGTACTCCAATTTGATAATCTTAACCAGATTAATCCCAATAAGGATCCACTCAGATGTGAAATAGCAACTGCCCACCATAGTGCATCTTGGGACATTGCAAATATATTTATAAATAAGTATGCTATTCCTAATCTAAATAACCATAAAGAAAAAGAAGAAATAATCATTGGAGGAACTGTTTTTCCAGCCCCTTTGAATACCCCATTAACAACATGCATTGCTCCTAAAAATCCAAAAGTTAATGCAACTATTCTTAAGTATTTAGTGCCAAAAGTTATAACTTCAGGTGCATCATTAAAGATTCTGATTACAAACTCCGGTTGTAGATAAAGTACTATACCTAATGCTGACATTGTAACAAATATAATTACTATACTTACTACAGCTGTTCTTTCAGCCCTGCTTTTTTTATCAGCACCTATGTTTTGTCCAACCATTGTTGTTGCTGCTGCTGCAATTCCAAAAGCTAATATTGTTGGCAGACTAATTATTCTATTTACTATTCCATATGCTGCTAATGTCATTGTTCCGAAGTTGGCAACTAAACTTGTCATAAGCAGTTGACCTACTGATATCATCGACTGTTCAATAGATGAAGGAACTCCTATTGTTATAATCTTTTTAATTATTGAAAAGTCCCATTTTAAATAGGAAAGTTTTAGATGAACATCATCAATACCCTTCTCAATCAAATACAGTGCATAAACAGCTACTATAGCTCTTGAAATTATAGTTGCTAAAGCTGCACCACCAACTCCCATTTCGGGGAATATTGATATTCCAAATATTAATAATGGGTCTAATATAATATTTAATACAACAGAGAAAAACATCATAATTGAAGGGGTTTTAGTATCTCCAACTCCTCTTAAAATAGAGGAAAAAATAAAAAAGACAAACATAAATGGAATACCTGAAAAAATTATTCTTAGATAATTACTTGCAGGACCCACAATTTGAGGTTCAGCTCCCATTAATATAATGATTCTTTCAGCAAAAATAAATCCAATTATACCAATAATTATTGATAAAGTTACTATAAAAGAAAATAACTGACCTATTATATTATTTATCCTTTTGATATTTCCCTTGCCCTTATGTTGAGCAATTAAAGCAGTACCGGCAATTGTCAAACCGGCTGCAATTGAAATCATCATAAATACTATGGGAAAACTTATTGAAATAGCTGCAACTGCCTCAGCCCCAACTCTACCTAACCAAAGAGTATCTGCTAAGTTATAGAGAGTCTGCATAAGTTGACTTATCATAATTGGCCAAGCCAGCTTTATTAATGACTTAGTAATCGGACCTTCTATAATATAATCATATTTTAAAGAATCTTTTTTTATATGTCTCATTTATTTCAACTCCGAAATTTTACTTAAACTTAATAAAAAAGTAAAAATCCCGTATAATACGGGACTTAAATACTCTTACTCATTATATTTATATTTTGATAAAAAGTCAAAATAAAAAATAACTAATGCAACTGCAACTAATATAATTTCAAATATTAATAAAATCAAAGTCATATTATTAGATAAAAATTCAAACCATCCTGGTATATTTTCACTTACTTTATTTGCAGATTTAACAAAATGAGCCATAGCAATCTGGCCAGAGGCTGCTAATGATGAAATTGAAAGCACTCCTAATGAAGCTATTGCAGATATGCTAATTCCTCCCAGAGATAATAAAAGTGCAAAAGCTATAGCAGCCACACTAAACACCCCAGCAGATAAAACTCCAAATGAAATTATTCCAATACTAACTGCTCCAATAGCGATAACTCCATAAGCCATTTTACCCAAAGCAATTATCCCTCTAGCTTTATTTCCTATTGCAACTACTCCTTTTGCAACATCGTAATCACCTTTTTTATTATTAATACCACTAGTAATATTAATAAGAGGTAAATTTCCAACTTTCATCTTTGTTTTTAAATTTAGATGAGGTACTTTTGAAGAATATTTTATTGCATTTATAAAACCAAGGTCTTCCAAATATTCAGTATTTTCTTTTGTAAGTCTTAAAGCTCTATAGATTGCTGGTTCCATTTCTTCATCAAATGCAACTCTATCATCATCGTATTTGCTTAAAATATGATCTACATCTTCACTTACTTCTTTAATTACTTTTTTACTCTTGTTTTTGTTTAAAAATAAATTTCTTCTAAATAACTTCATGTATTCTTTTTTTACATTCATGCTTCCACCTCAATAATTTAATATTATACTTCAATTAATTCATATTCAGTACTGCCTAATCCTAGTTCTTGACCATAAGTAAGTTGAACTGTACCTTGGGTATGGTCTCTTGCTCCTTTAAACTTATCTTGACCACTTTCATAATTATCTTTTAAATAAGAATGTTTAAAGCCGTGTTGTTTGTTTACTAAATCATAACTTGCTTTATCTAACGCAACTGGATCTTTTGATGCCAATATACCGATATCAGGTACTAATGGGGCATCACTATATGGTGCACAGTCACATTCTGGAGTTATATTAAGTAAAAAGTTTATATACCCCACTTTATCTTTTTTATTTTTAACAGCTCCATAAGCATATTCAGTCATTCTTTCCATAAATGGTCCAATTCCAGAATCCCAGTCCATCCCAATTGCATCTACTGGACAGGCAGTTATACATTCTCCACAACCAATACATTTTTGTGGATCAATCACTGCAAAATCTTCTACTACAATTGCAGATTCAGGACATACTTCAGCACATTTACCACATGCTATACAAGTGTTGTTATCAGATAGAATCTCTACATTATGCTGCTCTTTTTTTCCGGCTGCAGGAGCACAACCCATTGCAATATTTTTAATTGAGCCCCCAAATCCTGCCATATCATGTCCTTTAAAGTGAGACATAACAATCATTGAGTCTGTATTTTCTATATCAGAAGCAATTTTTACACTTTGAAAGTGTTTACCATTAACTTCTACTTCCAAAAAGTTTTGGCTTTTCAATCCATCAGCAATAATTACCGGTGCATCTAACACAGAAAAGTTAAATCCATGTAGATTTGCAATTCTATGATGGTCAACAGAATTATGTCTCATTCCTGAATAAAGTGTATTAGTATCTACAACAAATGGGTTCCCCTTATTTTCTTTTATTTTATCTACAACCTGTCTAGCAAATACAGGATTTAAGTAACCATCATTTCCTTCTTCACCAAAATGTATTTTGATCCCTGTTAAATCACCCTCAGTTATTAAATCTCCAAATTGAGCTTTATCAAATAATTTTTTAATCTTTTTTATTTTACTTGAACCTTCTCCTCTAGCGCGAATATCTGCAAAATATACTTTGCTCATTTATACATCCCTCCTTTAATAATGGTTTGCTTTATTTATCTTTCCATATTTTAAAAATTTCTTCTTCTAACTCTTTATTTTTTGGTTTATTAGACCATAATTCTTTTATAGAACTTTCTCTCATCGCTGCAGCAATATTATTAAAAATTTGTTTATTAAATTTAATGTCATTTATTAACTCTTTTATCTCTTCCCTTTTTGTGTTTTGATCATAAGGACACTTATAAAAATTGCCTTTATATTCAAATCTGTCTTTTGCAGCAATAATTCTTTTTTCCCTTAAATATATTAAGGGTCTTATTATATATACTTCATTGTTACTTAAAAATCTTTTGGGCTGTAAGGTGTTAACCTGTCCTGAATATAATATGCTCATTAAGAATGTTTCGACAGCATCATCATAATGGTGTCCAAAAGCAACTTTAGAGTAATTATTTTCTTTCATATAGTTTACTAAAGCACCTTTTTTAAAATGTGAACATTTTGAACAGGGGTTTTTCTTTTTTTCTTGTTTTATATATTTATATATTTCTGTTTCTATGATCTTGAGATTTACATCTAATTCATCACATAGATACTTTAGATATGGAATATGATTGCTTTTTTCAAAACCCAAATCAACAGTTACAGCATCTACTTTAAAATTTAATGCAGTATGTTTACTTAATATTTTAAGAGCATATAAAAGAAAGGAACTATCTTTACCTCCTGACAACCCCACTAATATCTTATCATTTTTATCTATCAAATCAAATTCAGCTACTGCTTCTATTATTTTATTATTATGCACTTTATCTAAGTATAATTGCAAGCTAACAACACCTCAATACTATCTATTACAAAGTTCTCTGTATTTACAAAAACTACACACTATATCATTTTCTCTTTTTTTAAATTTATCTTTACCCTTCGGTTTGTTCCATTTTTCATCTTCTAAATAACTTTTCATCTTATTTATACTTTCATCCATTTTGCTTTTAACTTCATTTATTATATCAAATTTAAATTCATATTCTTTTACTTGTTGTTCATATAGATAAACAAATACAGTTTTTATCGGTCCTTCATAGTTATAATTTTTAAAGTAATAGTATGAATACAGTTTAAGTTGATCTAAGCTACTATTTTTCTCCTTACCTGTTTTCCAGTCAACTATACAAGGTAATTTGTTTTTATCCTTTTGATAAATAAGATCTGGTATAGCATAAACCTTCGTATCTTTGTAATCAATTGTTTCAAATGTGTTTGTATCAAAGGATTTAACATAGTATGATTCTTTAATATCTTCAATAATATCAGTATTTTCAATATAGTTTAAAATTTTATCTATTTTATAGTTAATTAGATTAATCTTTTTATCAGACAACTCATTATTATAATATATTTCTTTAAGCATTGTGTTTTTAGAGGGATTCATCTCCCAGGCAGCCTTGTTTTGAGATGAACGAAATGCATTATTTAGACTTTCCTTTATCTTTTTATTTAAATTTTTCTTATTAATAGGGAAGTGATCATGTATTATCTTATATAAAAGATGATGTATGAAATTCCCTAGTATTGCATCTGTAGACTGCAGTTTTTTTAATCTGTATACTTTTTTGTTTTCTTCAGGTGCATCCCATTCCCATCCATTGTGACTTTTATAATACTGATAGTAATATTTTCTTAAACAACTCTTAAAAGTATTATCTCTTGAAAGAGACCAGGACCATTCTGGATACTTTCTATGTTTATAAGCCATTACTTATACCATCCTTTATATTATTAATCATCTCATTAATTTTTCTGAAATGTGAACCTCTCCAATATATCTGATCACAACTTGGACAAATGTAAAAATCATTATAATACTTTTTTGTTTTAGGTTCTAGACGATCAATTATTTTTTCTTTTTTTATCTCTTCTAATTCACTATTACATTTAGGGCATCTGCTAGTATAGTTTATATAATTAATTAGATTATATCTAATTATTACTTCTTTAAGCTGTTCTTTAGGATTGATTTTCCCGAATAAAATAACCGTACTTAACAACTTTTCTCATTAAAAGACCATGATCTCTGGTTAATAATATCCTATTATCTTCATTTGATTTTTTAGCTAAATACTTATCACCATAATCATTATGATAAAGAGTGTCAAATCCTAATATTCTTAAATAACTTACAAGTTTACCTAAATGCGCATCAGCTATAAACTTAGGGTGAATACTATATTTTTTTCTTACAGTAGAGATAGAATCTTCAATATCAAAACTCATAAATACTGGATAGACAGTTATTCTATCTCCATCTTGAACAAGGTAATCTAAACTAATTGCTTTATTATTTTTTAATAAAAGATATACCTCAGTATGAGGTATCTTTAAACCTTCTAAAATATCTTTTATAGTCTGTCGATCTTTAAAAGTTATCTCTCTATATAATCTATTATTATCTTTTAAGAAATTATTCAAATCACCAAAAATTCTTAAAATTACTTTTTTTATCATATAATATCCTCTTTAGTTATTGTTTTCAAAATAAACTCCAACACCACTTCTTCCAAGATGTACGGTTAAAACATTACTAATCATATTTATTATAAACTTTTTAGTACCGAAACGCTCTTCAATCATATCTCTTAACTTTAATGCCTTATCTCTATCACCAGAATAACTAATCCCAATAACCTGGTCTTTTAAGTTAGTACTTCTTTTTTCCATTATATCTAAAATACTTTCATATGCTTTAGAATATCCTCTAACCTTTTTAAATAACTGAATTTTACCTTCTTTAACTTCCAAGATTGGCTTAATGTTTAAAAACTCCCCGACAAAAGCAGCTGTTTTACTTATTCGGCCTCCAGTTTTCAATCTTTCTAGAGTTTCTAAGGTGAAAATATGTTCTATATTCTCAACTAAACCTTTAACTTTACTTACAATCTGTTCAAAAGGTAATTTTTCTTCTTGAAATTGAATTGTTTTTTCTACTAATAGTTCAATTGCTGTTGAACCGGACTTTGTATCAATTACTTCATAATTAAAGTCTGGATATCTTTTTTTTACATTTTCTGCAACTAGTCTTGCTGTTTGATATGCTCCAGACATCTTAGAAGAAAATGCAAGATAAATACATTTTAAGTTATTTTCAGCACAATATTTAAATTCTTTTTCAAAGTCTAATGCCCTAACCTGTGCAGTTGTAATATATCTTTTTTCTTCTAAGAACTTAAATAGTTTATCATTATTAATATTAATTCCATCTAAAAACTCATCTTGATCAACAATAATTCTAAAAGGAAGTAATTTTATATTATGTTTTTTTAGTTTTTCTTCTGAAATATCGCAAGCACTATCTACAATTATCTGTATTTTTTCCATTTAATCACCTCTTTATAGTCCCCAAATATATACAATACTTAATGTTGTTACTATTCCCAATACTATTTGTAAAGGAAAACCTGTTATTACATAATCTTTAAATTTATAGCCACCAGGACCATAAACCATAAGATTGGTTTGATTACCAATAGGAGTCATAAATGCTGTTCCTGCTGCAAATGTAACTGCTAATACAAATGCAAAAGGGTTAAGATTTAAAGTTTGTGCTGCATCAACTGCGATTGGAATCATTAATATTACACTTGCGTTTTTACTTATTATATTAGTTAAAAAGGCAGTTAAAAAGTAAAATATTACTAACATCATCACCGGTGAAAAATAATTCGAAAGTTTTAATACTTGAAAAGAAATGTATTGTGCAGTACCTGTCTTTTCAACAGCAATTCCAAGTGGTATTAAACCAGCTAATAAAAATATTACTTCCCAGTTAATAGAACTATAAAGCTTGCTATGGTCAATTGTTTTTGTTGCTACCATTGCTATTACTCCACCTAAAGCTGAAATCACTATTGGTACAACATCTATTGCAGCTAAAAATACAACACCTATCAATATACTTATCGCTTTTAATGCTTTTGTAAATTCATAGTTTCTTGTATCTATTTCTCTTGCAATAATAAAGTTTTCATTTTTTCTAAAACGGTCTGCGGTTTCTTCATTTACTAATAATAGGATTACATCACCAGCCATTAATTTAATATCCTGCATTCTTTTATGTGTTAGACCACCACCACGTCTAATTGCTAACACAGCAGTTTCATATCTTTCTAAGAAATTAACCTGTGATATAGTCTGACCCTGCATGAAAGATCCATAAGGAATTACGACTTCCATTAATTTTTGACCTTTCATAGGATCTTTTAAATTTTTTTCATAAATATTGCTGTGAGGAACCAATCTCAAACCGTTTCGTTTCATTACTTTTAAAATAGTTTGATGGTCTGCTCTAATAATTAAATGGTCACCTTTTTTCAATCTTTTACGAAAAGATGGATCTATATATTGACTATCTTTTCTACTCATTAGAACAATATCTAAATCCATACCTGTACTTTTTTTGAACTCATCTAGGGTTTTATCAATCAAGAGAGAATTTTTTTCAATTACTACTTCAGTCAAATAGTCTCGCATCTCATATTCTTCAAATAGGTCTTCAGATACTTTAATACGATTTGGTAATAACCTGTGTCCTATTACAATTAAATATATAATCCCAATAACTAATACAAGGAAACCCAGTTTTGTAAATTCAAACATTGAAAAGGGATGACCAATTAACCTTGCAGATATATCACTAGCTAAAAGATTTGTTGATGTACCTACTAAAGTAATCATACCACCCAGCATTGCTGCATATGACAATGGTATAAGAAGTTTAGAGGGCGATGTTTTAGTCTTTCCAGCAATATCATTAACCATCGGTATTAATGTTGCTACAACTGCTGTATTATTAATAATACCTGCTATAACTCCAGTAATCCCGGTTATAAAACCAACCTGTCTATAATGATTTGAACCAGTAATATCTGCAATTTTTCTTCCCAAAACCTGTAATATTCCAGTCTGCTGGATACCGGCACTTAAAATAAACATAGCCAAAACTGTAATAGTTGCCTGATTAGCAAAACCAGAGATTGCTTCTTCTGGGGTAACTTTTGTCCATCTATTTAATATAATTAAAATTACTGGTACAGCCAAGGCTATTATATCAATATTTATTGGTTCAAAGAAAAACAATACCATTAATAATACAATGATAGACAAGGTAACAATTATATTCATATCTATACTAACTTTTGGTATATCATTTAAAGACTGTTCTTGAGCGTTAATTGTAGGTGTTAATAACACCAAACACAAAATTAATGCTAAAAATATTAATCTTTTATCCACCCTCAATATAACACCCCCAAATATATATTTAATACTATTAATTTAGATGTTTGCTGTGATCATTATACTTTGCTCTTTTACCTCCAACTAATTTTGGTCTAGTTCGAGCTAGAGTAAGGTTTGCATCTCCTATTTTTTTAATATCTATTCTAACCGGTACAGCTACATGTTTTAAATGCATACCAATTAAAGTATCTCCAATATCTATACCAGCGTGTCCTGAAATGTGTTCAACTAAAACCGGATTATCAAAAAATTTATATGCCGCAGTAGCTAATGAACCACCAGCTTTTTTATGAGGTATAGCATTAACTATATCTAAATTATACTTTAAAGCACAGTCACTTTCTACTACTAAAGCCCTATTTAAATGTTCACAACACTGAACTGCTAAAAAAACTTTATTTTCTTTTATTATTGGTAAAATCCCTTTAATTATCTTTTCTCCTAACTTTGGGTTTGAAGCAGTACCTATTTTATTACCTGTGATTTCACTTGTACTACCACCTAATATAAATATATCACCTTTTAAAAGCTTTACAATATCTAGTAATTCGCTTACAGATTGTTTTGTGTCATTAACAATCTTTTCTATATTTTCACTCATTAAAAAAACCTCCTACTTTTATAGCTTGTCTATCTTATATTTTAACTTTTTAAACCAATATTTTCAAGATAAATTAGCCTGAAAATTTTTTGAGTGCTTTACCATCTAAATAATCACACTTAGAGCCTTGTTTGAAATCAATTTTATCCATTTTATTTAATATAAGTTGATGAATTTGTGCCCAATGTTTATCCCAGTTAACAAAAAGGGTTTCATCCTCAGGAGCTCTTCCTAATAATCTCTGTACTGCGATGTCTGGTGATAAGTACTCAAGAAATGTTATAACTTTATCAATATATTCTTCCATATCTTCAATCTCTATTTCACCTTTTTTATATTTTTTTGCAAATACAGTATTTTCTCTAATATATAAAGCGTGAAGCTTTATATTATCTACTTTTAATGCAGATAATACTTTTGCATTTTCTATAACATCATCCATATTATCACCTGGTAAGTTTAAAATCAAATGTACACCTACACTTACATTATATTTATGAGCAGTCATTACTGCATCTATAAATTCAGCTAAAGTGTGTTTTCTATTAATACTTTTTAAAGTATGATAATTAACGGTCTGTAAACCCAATTCAATACTTAAATTTATATTTAGATTATTATCTTTTATAAATTCGGTTAATTCTTTTAAGTATTGGTCACTTATACAGTCTGGACGTGTTGAAAAACAAACTTCTACAACATCTTCAACAGAAGCAGCTTCTTTTATATATTTTTTTAATTTTTCTAATGGTAAATATGTGTTACTAAAATTTTGAAAATAAGCGATAAACTTTTCAGCATTGTATTTTTTAGAAATATCGTCTTTTAATCCTTCTAACTGTTCAATAACTGTTCTCTCATGTTCCATATTTTCAAATACTGCCCCATTTTCACCACAATAAAAGCAACCTCTATTATCAAGGTTGCCATCTCTGTTAGGACAGTTCACTTCAACATTTACTGGTATTTTATATGTTTTAACTCCATATTTGTTTTTTAGATATCTAGAATATTTAAAATAACTCAAACCATAGTCCTCCTTTGATACTATTAAAATTTTTAATCACATGTTTTCCCTATAAAAAGTTAAAAAGACAGTTAAAACTGCCTTTTTTATTTTTCTTCAATTTTTTCTTTAAAATCTTTTAGTTCTGGAAATAAGTATCCATAAAACTCATAAAGATTATATTTATCATTATTTTCACTTTTTTTCCTTAGCTCTTCACGATCCTGCCTTAAAAAATCTGAAATCATTTTTGTTAGTTCATCTGCTTCTTCTTTAGTTAAATATACTTTATTACTAGAAGCATATAAATCAGGTGTATAGTTTAATTCTTCTAATTTAGCTTCAGGATCATCCAATTTACCCAAATATCTATAAAGGTCTACTATCCGATTCTCCAAATGATTTATGTAACCATTAAGCCAATGAAGATCGTCTTCTTTTAAATTCTTATATACAATTTCTTTACCTTCAATAGATTTAGCGGTTACTCTAACTTTATTATCTTCTTCTTTAGTAATTATATTATTTTCAAGTAGTCTATCTAAATAATCATTTATCATGTTTGGGTTTTCATCTAACTTCTCTATTATCCACTCTCTACTAACAATATCATAGTTCATTATATCTAATATGTCGTGAACAAAAGGATCTCCAATTAACTCTAGCTGCTCTTTTTTGTCTAAATAAAGAATATCCTTCATATTACATACCCCCATTTATTTTACTACTATCTTATAATATTCTATAAATGTAGGTATAATCCTTTAATAAAGGGTGGACTTTTATAGTCCACCCTTTATTCGGAGCTCAGTCAGTAATATAACTTGAAGTGACTTCAGCTCCTATTTTTATGGAGGAAAATATGATTACAGCTGTAAATGCATTAATTAAACTGGCAGGTATAACAATTGTATAAAATAGTACTATAAATGGTCCGGGTAATCCGAATAATAAAGCGGCTGTACCTAAAAATACTGCACCACTTATTAATGTACCAACTATAGTTATTATTCCAACACCAATTTTATTATTAAATGCTTTCATAACTGGTCCTAACATTGCAAACACTATAAAAAATGTAACTATTTTATCAACCATATTTGCAACCTGTCCACCTGGAAAACCAGTTGTTAAAGCTGTAAATATACCTGTTGCAATTGCAACTAAAAACCCAAGTTTAAAGTCCTTTTTTATGATTATCACAATAAACATCATAGCCAGTGAAAAATCAGGTTTCATCCCTAATAGTAATGGTGGAAAAACAGCATGCAAAATAAATCCAATCGCAACCAACAATGAAGCTTGAACAATATCTTTTGTATTCATTAATTTCATCTCCCTTTATAATTTTTATGTCTAAATACTCAACTAATCTTTAATTAAAGAGAGAACTTTGCCACCATGTATCCATATTAGTATACTTTTTTAATAAATTTTTCATAATATCTACTCCTCACTACTCTTTTTTATATATTAAACTAAAAAAAGCCCTTCACCCCAATTGGGACGAAAGACTTATATTCCGTGTTGCCACCCTGTTTAATCAATTATAAATTGATTCACTCGATAGGAAACCAAATAATTTGAGTTCCTTCTTCTTTAACGGTAAGAAACCGGCTTAAGAATACTCTTCTTAAAATTTAGAATTTCACCTTGCATCTCCCAAGTCCATTCACTATCTCACTTAATACTGACTTCTCAGCACTGTCAGCTCTCTGTAATTAAATAATAATAGCTACTCGTCTTGTTCACAGATTTTATAAATATTCATTTATTTTATATAATGTTAGCATAATAAATATTATCTGTCAAGAGTTACAGCTAATTTTTATTATATTAAATTTGCCGGTAACGTGATCATTCTTTAATTCATTAACAAATTCAATATCTAACTTTACATTAGTCATATCTTTTTTTTCAAAAATAGTTTCAATTTTGTTTTTTATATTATTTTCTATTGATGTTTTATCTATAGTTTTTTGTTTTACTACTTTTATCTTTATTTTTTCATCAGATAATTTTATTAATTGATATCTTTGTACTCCTTTTAAATTTGACATCCTCCCTGCCTGTTCCTATCGTCACAAACGAGGATTCCTTAAAGAAACTTACGAGGTTGTCTGCTGATTAAATGCCAGTCCATTTCTAGTAGGCAAGTATAACGCAAACTTTAGGCTGTGCCATCAGCCCTCCTGAGATAGCCGATTATACGTTCTAATAGCATAATCCTAGCAATATTGCTAATATAGGCACTCAGGCACTTAATCTATTACCAATTAAGCAGATTGTTGTTCTAAATATTTATTTGCTATATTTCTACTTGCATTTAAATCAGCGTGGATATGATTCCCACACTCACAATAATATAAGTTAGCTTTGCGATTGGATTTATTAACTTTAGCACATTTAGAACAACTCTGGGAGGTATATTTGGGGTTAATATATTCTACCTTAATCCCAGCTAATTTAGCCTTGTACTCAATAAATTGTTGTAGTTGATAAAAAGTCCAGCTATGAAGGTTTCTATCTGCTCGATTAAGACTTTTAGCAGTCTCTCGAATGTTCTCTAGATTCTCCATAACTATAGTACCAACTTGCTCTTGCACAGCGAGATTAATAAGTTGAATACTAATTTTATGGTTTAAGTCTGTCATCCATCTCTGCTCTTTGTCATTAATAGTTTGAATAGCTTTAACCTTTTTAGCTTGACCCAGTTTCCTTCTTAATGAGCGATACTTTTTACGGATAAAACCTGCTTGGTTACCATTGTGAAATTGACGATTAATCTCTTTTCCTTGAGGAGTTTTAACACTACCAACAGCTAATTGTCTTAATCCTATATCAATTCCCATTACATTTAAATGTTTGGTTTCCTTATTTTCAATTTTAATTGTTACAGCAAAGTACCATTTTCCTTTTTTATAAAAAAGACTAGCTTTACCTAGTTTGCAACCACTTTCGATATATTGCTGCAACTCTTTAAATCGTTTCGTCTGCTTAACGGGGAAAGCAAATCGTTCACATTTCTTAGTATAGAGGGGTATGGAGATTATGTGATCATCAATATGATAATTTTGATTATTGTAACAAATTGGTTGATTATCCTTAAACTCTATGTTATCTTTATCAGAATCAGATTTTAAAAACAACTTGTAGAGTGCTTTAACTTCTCTAATGTTCTGATTCTTAACAGCAGAAGGTAAATCTATCTCTTTAAAATCAGAAGAACTTAAATTGAATTTACCTGCTTTAAGTTTGTCAGCGATAGTTCGACGATTTTTAACTACTTCTGCAATATTATTTAGGAATATATTTTCCTTTCTTTTAGTTGGTTTAAGCAACTCTAAAACATAAGTTAATTGCATATCTGTCACCTTTGATTTTGGATATTTACTTAGCTTACAGAACTAGTAGTATCTTAAAATAAGCATTGATCTATATTAACAAATCTTATATATATAATATCATAAAAAAGAGGCACAAACAAGAAATATAAGGTATTAATACATAATATTACCATTTAGATTGAAAATGGAGTTTCAGTTATATTAATATAACTATCTAAAGGATAATTAATATCGATAATTAAAAAATCTTTATAGAATAATTGCTCTATCTTATTAACAGGACTTAAAAAGAAACTAATCCCAGCATAATGACCATCAACTGCTCCAATAAATGCATATTTTTTACTCTTTAAACTAAAAGTATCAAATAAACGACTAGATCCTACAGCTTTTAGTAGTTCCCAATTTTTTTTAGTGTAGATATAATATCCTATTTCTCCCGTTGTTCCAGAACTGTGAACCACAATATATTTATTTTTGTACATTTTTTCAGAATTTGGATTATTTTCAATAAATTTGACAATATCATTTTTTTTGATATTATTAATAGTTAAAACATCATTGAAATTATCCATAATCATTTTTTTATTAACTACCGGTAAATTTTTCAGCTTAATATTATCTAAATCTTTATATCCTATACCCTCGTTTTTATATAATCTATTATAAAAAACACTGTTCTTATAAGCATACTTTAATAACTTTTTTAGTTTTTTATCCTGTAATTTTTTAATTTTTTCTTTACTATACTTAAGATGCCTATCATAAATAAACTTTTTAAATAAAATATTTATTATACTCATTAAACCACCCTCTGTTAACAATTTATTAAAAATCTGATACAATAGAAGTGGTGATAAATATGTTTTATTATAAGTTTAGTAAAGAAAATGATAGAAACAGTGATATATTAATATTTGCAAACAAAAATATATATGAAAAAATTGAAAAGGATGCAATAGAACAACTATTTAATGCTAGCAAACTACCAAAAGTAAAACTAGTAGTTGGAATGCCTGATATTCATATAGGTTATGGACTACCTATTGGTGGAATATTTGCAAGTGATGCTGAAAATGGCATTGTTTCACCAGGTGCAGTTGGTTTTGACATTAACTGTGGTGTGAGATTATTAAAAACAGATCTTAACAAAAATGATACTAATAAAGATCTCAATGTTATATTAAATCACTTTAAAAATAGAATCCCAGCCGGACTAGGGGAAGATTCAAACCTTA
This sequence comes from Halanaerobiales bacterium, assembly GCA_034521955.1. GTDB lineage: Bacteria > Bacillota > Halanaerobiia > Halanaerobiales > M55B127 > M55B127. Next base: position 82,939 of record JAXHLT010000001.1, read on the forward strand.
AATTTACTCAAAAAGAATTTAAAGATGTAGTAGAAAAAGGTGTACCTTACTTAATAAATAAATTCGGTTTGGGTAAAACAAGTGACATAGATAATATCGAAGACCATGGATCATTTCCTAATGCTGATCTAGATAAAGTATCTAATAAGGCTATTAGTAGAGGTATAACACAGTTAGGAAGTCTAGGTTCAGGTAATCATTTTATCGAACTACAGTATATAGATAAGGTATTTGACTCAAGTTCAAACTTTAAAGAAGGTCAAATTACAGTAATGATTCATACCGGTTCAAGAGGATTTGGGCATCAAATTGCAAAAGATTACATTGATAAGGCATTAAATCAAGATATTGATTTTCCTGTTAAAAACCTAGCCTATTTCAATATAAATTCAACTGATGGTCAAAATTACTTAAAGGCCATGGCAGCAGCAGCAAACTTTGCCTATGCGAATAGGCAGATCTTATACCAAAAAGTTAATGATATTTTAAATGAGCTTTATCCTGGAATTAGTACTAATTTATTCTATGATTTAACTCATAATATAGCTAGATTTGAAAGACACAGTATAGATAACTCTAAAAAAGACTTTTTAATCCATAGAAAAGGTGCAACCAGATTAGATTATAATTCATATGCTCTATTACCCGGTTCTATGGGTACAGCAAGTTATGTAATAAAATCTGCAAACTCAGAATATACTGCTAAATCTTTGAAGTCAATTGCACATGGTTCTGGTAGAGTTATGGGTAGACGAGAAGCTAAAAGAACCATATCAAAAAAAGAGCATTTAGCTTCATTAAATAAAGTTAAAGTAACTTCTTCTTCCGGTGATTCTTTATTAGATGAATCTCCTTTAGTATATAAAGACATTGAAGAAGTTATTAGTTCAATTATTGAAACAAAACTAGCATTACCAGTTGCTAGGTTAAAACCATTAGCCGTATTAAAAGGATAAGGGGTGATATTATTAATACAGGAGCATTTTTAGATATTGACGGTACTTTATACAGGGGATCACTAATGATTCAACATTTTAAAAAATTAATAAAATATGAAGTTCTAGATCCAGTAATTTGGCATAGTCAAGTTAAAAATACTTATGATGAGTGGAAAAAAAGACATGGGTTATATGACGACTATCTTGAAGAATTAGCAGACATATATATTGATGAACTTAAGGGAATGAAAATTTCTGATTTAGAATTTGTAAACAATCAGGTAATTGAATTAAGTGGAGATATAGTTTATAGATATACCAGAAATGTTGTGGAATATCATCTAAATAAAAATCATAAAGTGTTTTTTATATCCGGTAGTCCAGAATTTTTAGTTAAAAAAATGGCAGAAAAATATAATGTGACCGATTATAGAGGAAGTAAGTATATACTGGATGATAATGGTCTATTTACTGGGGATGTTATTAGAATGTGGAAATCAAATAACAAAGAGAAGGTCTTAAATAGTTTTGTATCAGAATATAATATTGATCTATCGAAAAGTTACTCCTATGGAGATACGCTTGGAGATTATAGTATGTTAATGATGACAAAAAATCCAGTTGCTTTTAATCCGAATAATGATTTAATTAATACAATTAAAAACGATCCTGAATTAAGTAAAAAAACACAGATTGTTATTGAAAGAAAAGATAATATTTACAAGCTAAATCCAGATGTGGAAATATTAAATATTGAATAGTTAATTAAAATAATATATAAAAACTTAAAACCTCCTTTAAAGGAGGTTTAGTTTTTTCTTATTGTTCCTGATCTTTTTCATTTAAATATCTAACTTTTTCTTTAAAGCTATTAACAATCAATTGAGCTAACTCTTTATCGAACTCTAAATTTTCAACATAGTACCATATATGATCATCATTTCTACCTTCTCTTGACTTTCTTTCTAAATCAGAATCTTCTTCATCTTCTTCATAATAGAAAGAAAATTTTAACTTGTTGTAAGCCTGGAATGAAACAGACATGAACATACCATCTTGCTGTCTATTCTTAGATACATAAAAACTCATTCCATTGTGAATAACCTTCCAAGCAATCGAATCTTTAAAATTATTAAGAAAAGGAAATAGTTTCTTCAAAAAATAATCATAAAAGTGCAGATATTTAGGCATATGTTTTTTTAAAAATTCCTTTTCTCGGTCATGTTTAATCTTAGGCAACAGTTTTTGCAACTTGTTTATTTTTATTTTTACTATAACATAGTCATACACATTTGACATTATATCCCTCCAAATTTGTAAAGAACAAATATTTATCCTATTATATTATTATATATTAATAATGGCTGAAAGTAAACTAATAATTAGCTTTTCAAAGCATTACGGAGCATTTATGGTCATAAATCTTATCTAATTAATTTAATAAGACTTAAGCAATTAAATACACGATATTTGTTAACTAATCAGATTACTGACAATATTTATTTACAAACAACATTATATATAAGACTCTATTAAAATTTACAAACAAAAAATCCTTATCATTATTCATTAATTGCTTTTTCATCTATTCTCTTAAATCCTTCACCAAGTACTTCATGGGCTTCATTTAAAACCACAAAAGCATTTTGATCTATTTCTCTAATTAAATTTTTAAGTTTTGTTATCTCAGCTCTGCTAATCGTTACTAATAAAACATCTTTTTCTTTCCCACTATATCCACCATAACCTTTTAGGGCAGTAACTCCTCTGCCCATATTTGTTAAAATACTATTTTTTATAATTTGAGATTTATCTGAAATTATAAATACGGATTTAGAAATATTGAAACCTTCTTGTATAATATCAATTAGCTTTGTACTAACAAATATTGTTATAGCTGCATATAAAGCTAATTCAACATCAAAAACTAAACCCGCTAATGCAATAACTACACCATCTATTAAAAATAAACCCTGCCCAATACTGAACCGCGGGAAAAAATAACTGGTCAAAGCAGCAATCAGATCGGTACCTCCGGTAGTTCCACCAGCTCTAAATACTAATCCCATACCTAGACCACCTAAAACTCCACCATATATACTAGCTAAAATTACTTCATGAGTTACTGGTTCAATAATAGGTGATAAAAATTCTACAGAAAAAGACATAACTAATATTCCCCATAATGTTTTAGTACCAATACTACCCCCTAAAACATATACAGCTAGAAAAAATAAAGGAATATTTATTATTAGTATTACTATTCCTACATTAAATCCAAACATGTGGTATAAAATAGTTGCTACACCACTAACTCCACCTGCTGCAATTTTATTTGGAACGGTAAATAATACTAAAGATAATGCTGTAAAAATTGCGCCAATAGTAACTAAAATATAATTAATTGCTATATTTTTTGCTTTTAAGCTCATCTTAACACCTCCAATGTAACTAACCCCGTATGATTATATACGGGGTTGAAGATAAAATCAATACATAATTTATGATTTTAACACAAAATTTACTTAAGATTCACTTTGCCTCTGTAAATTTGCCCTCTTACACTATCAATTGTTACTATTTCTCCATCTTTTAACATATCCATTACTCCAACAGCACCAACTACAACTGGCTTATTGTATTTAATTCCGATAACAGCTGAATGAGAAGTAACCCCACCTTCAACTGCAATAATTCCAGCTGCTTTTTTTATCGATTCTAGATACTGGTTATTTGTATTTCTTGTTACTATAATATCTCCATTTTCAACTTTATTGAGAGCTTCATTTGCACTATTTACTATTTTAACTTTTCCATGAATTATTTTTTTGCCAATTCCTTTTCCTTCTACTATAGGATCTCCAACAATATCTACTTTTATTAAATTGGTTGTTCCAGGAGTACCAACAGGAACTCCTGCTGTAAGAACTACTAAGTCCCCTTCACTAACTAAATTGTTTTCTAACGCTACATTTATTGAATTATCCATCATCTCATCTGTCGAAGTACTATCTGTAGCCATAGTCGGGTATACTCCCCAACTTAAAGTTAAATCATGTAATGCCATATCATTTGGAGTTACTGCTATAATAGGTGTCAAAGAACGACATTTAGATACCATCCTAGCAGTTGAACCAGACCCAGTAGCTGTAATAATTGCATCTGCAGATAATCCAGAAGCTATTTCACAAGATCCAATACTGATTGCCTCTGTAACTGTATTAGCTTTAATAGATTTACCACTGCTTAGTTTTTCTTTATAACTATCAGACATTTCTGTTTCTCTAGCTATATTTACCATGGTACTAACTGATTGTACTGGGAATTTACCTATGGCTGTTTCACCAGAGAGCATTATAGCATCAGTTCCATCAAAAATTGCATTTGCTACATCAGATGCTTCTGCTCTTGTAGGTCTAGGATTTCTTATCATAGAATCTAATAACTGAGTTGCTGTAATTACCGGTTTTGCAGCTTCATTACATTTTTTTATAATCACCTTTTGAATAATTGGTACTTTTTCAGCAGGTATTTCTACTCCCAGATCACCTCTGGCAATCATTATACCGTCTGAAACCTCAATTATTTCATCTATATTACTTACTGATTCCTTACTTTCAATTTTAGAGATTATTTTTATATCTTGTGCCCATTCTTTTTCTAGGACTTCTCTTATTTCTAATACATCAGAAGCTTTTCTAATAAATGATGCCGCTACAAAATGTATATTATGTTTTACCCCAAAAACTATATCTTTTTTATCATTTTCAGTAATAGCTGGAAGAGTGGATTTTATACCTGGTATATTAACTCCTTTATGTGAACCTAAATCACCACCATTAATTACTGTACACACTATTTCTTTATTTTTTATCTTATTAACTCTTAATTCTAGTAAACCATCATCGATTAATATTTTGTCCTCTAAATTAATATCATTTGTTAAATTTTCATATTTAACTTGAAATTTATCTTTGGTTCCAATTATCTCTTCATTAGTTATTATAACCTGGTCATTGTTTTTTAAGTATATTTTACTATTTTCCATTTCACCTGTTCTGATTTCTGGACCCTGAGTATCTAAAATGATCCCAATTGGTTTATCAATTTCTTTTTCAACTTCTTTAATTAATTCAATCCTATCTCCGTGTTCTTTATGATCCCCGTGTGAAAAATTTAATCTTGCCACATCCATTCCTGCTTCAGCTAACTGTTTAATTGTTTTTTTATCATTAACTGCAGGTCCAAGGGTACATACTATTTTAGTTTTTCTCAATTTTACCCCTCCTGACTATAAAGATAATATTCTTGCTAAATTATATATATCCATATCAATATTTTTTTCTTTTCTTAATGCTTCATCTAAATCAACATCTATTACATTTTTGCCATCATAACCAATCATTCTACTTTCCTTACCATTTAACAGAAGTTCTACTGCTTCAGCTCCCATTTCAGTTGCTATTATTCTATCTAATGCTGTAGGTGAACCTCCGCGTTGTAAGTGTCCAAGGATTGTCACTCTTGTTTCAACAGATAGCTCTTCTCTAATATGATTTCCAATTATAGTTCCGATATTTCTATTATCACCGGCTTCTTTTTTCAATTCTTTTCCTGCACCTTCTGCTACTACTATTATATTGTGTAGTTTTCCCCTATCAAAACCGGCTTTACAATTGTTTATTATATCTTCTAATCTAAACTCTATTTCAGGAATTAAAATAGATTCAGCTCCACCTGCCATACCAGTATATAATGTAAGATAACCTTTATCTCTTCCCATAATTTCAACCACAAAGGTACGTTCATGAGAAGTAGCAGTATCTCTTACTTTATTTAATGCATCTAAAACAGTATTCATAGCTGTATCAAAACCGATACAGAATTCTGTCATAGCTAAATCGTTATCTATTGTTGCAGGTATACCCATTACAGGCATTCCAAATTCTTCATTTAGTAGTTTAGCTCCTGTTAATGAACCATTTCCCCCGATAACAATTAAACCACCTATATCTAAATCTTTAAGGTTTTTATATGCTTTTTCTCTTCCCTCTTTTGTTTCAAATTCTCTGCATCTTGCAGTTCTTAAGATTGTTCCTCCACGATGAATAATATCACCGACAGAACGCCTTGACATTTCTGTATATTTACCATCTATTACTCCACTGTAACCGTTATAAAAACCTATTGCCTCTATATTTCTATAAACAGCTGTTCTCACTACAGATCTAATAGCTGGATTCATCCCGGGTGCATCTCCACCACTAGTTAGAACACCTATTTTTTTCACAATTATTCCCCCTGTCTTTTTATGCAACATTTACCAAATATACATACTAAAAGAATATAATCTTTTGTCAAAGATGTCAAGAAATAGAATGTTAACAAAACATTAAATTTTTACATTAATATATAGTATAAGACTTTTTTGATATTAAATTATCTAATTTAGATTTATTTATTGATTTCAGATTAATCCAGTAATCCTTATCACTTATAATCTTTTTATTTTTATTTTTCAATATAACTGGATTGTTACCTTTATTTAAAACTATAAATGATTTAATTTTTTCTACTTGGGTTATATTAAGTCCAGATAAATTAATTTCTAACAATTGAGTTTTTAAATTTACTAATTTCTTTGCTATAAAACTATCATTATCAGACTGATAACCTACAATTAAAACAGGATTACCTTTTTTTATAAAATCATTATATTTCTTATAAGTATCTGGAAATACAACCACATCTAAAGTAGTTTCCCAATCCTCAACTAATAAAAAAGCCATTAAGTTATTATTCTTTGTATAATGCTGTTTAACTTCTAGAATTCGACCTGCAAAACATAAATTACGATTATTATTATTTTTAATACTACAGGAAGAATTAGTTAGAAGATTTATTTTTTCTTTATAATCATCCAAAGGATGACCTGAAACATATATACCCAGATATTCTTTTTCTTGTTCTAATTTGATTTCTAAATCTATTTCATCTATATCAGGATATGTAATTTGATTGTCAAAAAAATCATCTTCATTATCAAACATATCAAAAAATGAAGTCTGATTTTTATTAATCTGTTTTTTACTATTAGAAATCTTTTCATATATTTCTTCATACTTAACTAAAAGCTGTGATCTTTTTAAACCTAAGTTATCAAAACAACCAGATTTAATTAGTGCTTCAATGGTTCTAATATTTAACTTTTTAATATCAATTTTCTCTAAAAAGTCTTCAAGTGATTTATACCTATCTTTTCGTGAATCAACAATTGTTTCAATTGCATTAGTTCCGACATTTTTAATTGCTTTTAGACCAAATCTAATATCACCTGCTTTATTGGGAACAAAGTCATAATAACTTTCATTAATATCAGGAGGTAATACATCTAAACCTATATCTTTAGCTTCATTTATATATTGAGAGACTTTATCTAAATTATTCATAACACTTGATAATAATGCGGCCATAAACTCTGAAGGGTATTTGGCCTTTAAATATGCAGTTTGATATGCTAAAAGAGCATAAGCAGCACTATGGGACTTATTAAAACCATAACCAGCAAAATATTCCATCTGATCAAAAATATCATTTGCTATACTTTTTTTGATACCATTATTTAAAGCACCCTCAATAAATTTATTTCTTTCGTTTTCAATTAATTTTTTCTTCTTTTTTCCCATACCTCTTCTTAAAAGATCCGCTTCTCCCATTGAATATCCAGCAAGTTTACTTGCAATTTCCATTACCTGTTCTTGGTATAAGATCATACCATATGTTTCTTTTAATATGGGTTTTAATTTAGGATGAATATAGTCAGGCTCTTTTTCACCGTGTCTGCACTTTATATAATCATCAACTATATTACTACCTAAGGGACCAGGCCTACCTAATGCAAGTAATGCGATAATATCTTCAAAACGATCTGGCTTTAACTTTTTATTTAAATCCTGAAAAAGCCTTGATTCCATCTGGAAGACGCCTGAAGTTTGACCTTTCTGAAGCATTTTATATACATCTTGATCATCACGAGCTATATTTTCTATATCTATAGTAATATTTTTATTTTTCTCTATTAAAGCAAGAGCTTTATTAATTATGGTAAGATTTCTCAAACCTAAAAAGTCCATTTTTAAAAGGCCCATAGCTTCTAAATCATTCATTGGAAGCTGAGTAATAACATTACCATCTTGTAACTGTAATGGTATTATATTTTTTAAGTCCTCAGGTCCAATTATCACACCGGCTGCATGGGTTGATATGTGTCTTGGTAATCCTTCAATCGATTTGGAGTAATCAATAAGTTTTTTTACTTGATCATCTTTTTTATATATATCATTTAACTTATCTATATTTTTCAAAGCATAATCTAAATTAATACCATGCTGTGCAGGTATCATTTTAGCAACTTTATCTACCTTACCATATGAAATATCTAAAGCTCGACCTACATCTCTTACAGCAGCTCTAGCAGCCATTGTACCAAAAGTACCAATTTGTGCTACTCGCTCATTACCATATCTTTTTTTAACATATTCAATTATCTCATCTCTTCTTTCATCAAAATCAATATCAATATCAGGCATAGTTACTCTTTGAGGATTTAAAAATCTTTCAAATATCAAACCATATTTTAAGGGGTTTATTCTGGTAATCCCTAATAAATAGGAAACTAAACTGCCCGCAGCTGAACCACGTCCAGGTCCAACCCTAATATTATTTTTTTCAGCATACTTAATAAAATCCCAAACAATTAAAAAATATGATATATAACCCATCTCTTCTATGATCTCTAATTCATAGTTCATTCTTTCAAGGGCTTCATCATTATCATTTAGACCTTTTTCTTTCAAGCCTTTTTCACAAAGTTTTTTCAGATATGAGGCTGAATTTTTTTCTTCAACATCCGGATAACTTGGTAAATAAAAGTCATTATTATCAATATTTATATTTACTCGGTTACTGATTTTTAAAGTGTTTTTATAAGCGTTTTCTAATTCAGGAAATAGTTTATACATTTCAAGAGAACTTTTAAAATAAAATTGATCATTGGGAAATCTCATTCTGTTTTCATCTTTTATAGTTTTACCGGTCTGTAAAGCTAAGAGTACATCATGTACATCTGCATCTTCTTTATTTTCATAATGAACATCATTGGTTATAATCATAGGGACATCAATATTATTAGATATCTTAATTAATGAAGAGTTAACCTTTTTTTCATCTTTTAAGTTATGATCCATTAGTTCAAGATAAAAATTATCTTTTCCAAAAATTTGTTTGTACTCACTTATAATATCAATAACATCTGCTCTGCTTTTATCATTTAATATTGCCTGTGGTATCTCTCCCTGTAAGCAAGCTGAAGATGCTATAATGCCTTTTCTATATTTATATAACAAATCTTTATCAACCCTAGGCTTATAATAAAAGCCTTCTAACCAGGAGGCTGATACTATTTTCATTAAATTATGTAAACCCTGATTATTTATAGCTAATAATAATAGATGATACCTTTTTCTCACAGATTTATCAAACCTATCTGTTGGTGATAGATAAACCTCACAACCGATGATAGGTTTGATATTATTATTTTTAGCTATTTTATAAAATTCATACATACCATACAATACACCATGGTCAGTTACAGCAACTGCCGGCATATTTAACTTCTTTGCTTTTTTTACAATATTATTTAATCTTAAAGCCCCATCAAGTAAACTATACTCGGTATGGTTATGTAAATGTACAAATTTATCAACCATTTTGCTTCTCTCCAATCTATTAAAAGTTGATTAATCCTGTTATTTTTATTGTATAATTTCTATAATATGTTATAATACAAGTAGATAATTATATGGAGGTGTAATTTGTGAAAAAAGAAGAAGTAAAAGATGTTCTAGATCAAATCCGTCCAGGCCTTCAAGCTGATGGTGGAGATGTAGAACTTGTTGAAATAACTGAAGATGGTATAGTAAAAGTTAGATTAGTTGGCGCCTGTAATGGTTGTCCAATGTCTACTTTAACATTAAAAAACGGAATTGAAAGAACTCTAAAAAAGAAACTTCCTGAAATAAAAGAAGTTGTAGCCGTTTAATTAATCATAAAGCACCCTTGAAGGGTGCTTTTTTATTTTTCTAATCATTATTTTCTTTTTCTGGTTCAATACCTAAATCAAGATCTCCAAATACAATTTTTTGGATATCATTTAACATGACGTTAACCTTATATTCAGCCTGCAAATATTGTTTAAGGTTTGAATTTAATTCAACTAATTCCCTTAAATTTTCCAATTTTTCCTTTTCTTCCTCACTTAAATCTTCACCCGATAGTTGTTTTGCCTGTAACTTCATCTGCTCTTGTTGAAAATCCAATAACATTTCTTTAGTTTTTTCATTACTTACAACTTTCTCACGTTTTTTTAAATACTCCTTATATTCATCTGATTTTTTAATTTGTCTAGCAATTCTATTTGCAAGATCATATACAGACATTACTAACTCCTCCTTTATAATCATTATCTATATAATATCATAAATTTTAATTATTTTAAATTCACTAGTCATTATTTTTTTCAACTAATTTTTCTGCTTTCTCAACTGCATTTACAGTAGAAGATAAAATCATATCACTCTTATAAAAGATGTTTTCTTCACCAATTAACTGTATAATACCTAAATTTTTAAGAATTTTATATTTGTTCTCATTTACTCCTGATATTAATACTTCCCGATCATTATCTTGGACTTCTTTTATAAATTTCTTTAATTCATTAATTGAAGTAATATCAATATTATCTATATTTCTAATCCTAATTATATACCCACAACCAGCCTCAGAAACATTCTCAAGTTTATCTTTAAAACTATCAGCTGAACTAAAGGTAAAATCACCAACCAAGTCAAGTATAATATATTCATCATCTGAAATTTCCTCTGGTTCAGTTTGCACTATTTTAGCATGTGAGTCCTCATCATACTTTAAGTGACTTACACTTGCTTCTGAACTGTCTTTTAAAACAGAGATTAATGATAATAAAACTCCAAAATAGACTGCATACTCAATTCTTGGTAATGATATAGTAGCTAAAAATGTTAAAATAAATATTAAAGTGTCTGCTTTAGTAGCATTTAGTAACTCTTTTACTTCATTTTGGTCAACCATATTATAAGCGACAATTAAAACTAATCCTGCTAATGAAGATATTGGAATAAATTTTATAAAAAAGTTAAAAAATACAATAAATATAAGAATCAACAAAGCTGAAAACAATTCCGAAATCCTCGTTTTAGCCCCAGCTTGATAATTAGCAAAGGTATTTGTAAAAGAAGCTGAACTGGCAAAACCGTTAAAAAATGATAGGCCTAAATTCATAGCACCTTGACTTAAAAATTCTTTGTTTATATCAAGTTCTTCATTAGATCTTGTAGATACTGATTTTACAACAGCTAAAGTCTGTATAAGACCAACTAATGCAACTGCTAAAGCCTTTGTAGATATATTAAAAACCGTACCTATATTAAGAGTAGGAATACTTAAGCTAAAAGTATCTAAGTCTAAACTACCTACAGTATTTATCATTTTATCAAAACCAAATACCATTGTTAAAATAGTTACTACTAATACTCCAAATAAATATGAAGGTACTTTATACTTACTCTTTTCTAAAAATACAATTATTAAAATAGTTAAAATACCCATTATTATGGCAATTAAGTTAATTGAAGTAAAACTTAAAACTAATTTATATAGTTCATCAAACATATTATATGTACTCTGTAAACTTACTCCTAAAAAGTTTTTTATCTGACCAACACCAATTATAAGAGCTGCTCCAGTAGTAAGTCCTACAATTACAGGGTGAGATACATAACTCACTAATTTACCAAATTTAAATAATCCAGCAATTATTTGAAAAATACCAACTAAAAATGTTAGTAAAACTACCATTTCTAAATATCTGTTTTGCTGTACCATATTTAAGTTACTCGCAATAGCCATTGCCATTAAATTAGTTGGACCGACGATAATATAGCTGGATTTTCCAGTTAAAGTTGATATTACCTTTGAAATTATGGATGTATAAAGTCCATAAACAGGATTAATACCAGCAATCAATGCATAAGCCATATTCTGTGGGATACTTAAAGTAGCAACAGATAGCCCTGCATAAAAATCACTTTTAAAATACTTACCTTTATAATTTTTTATGGTGTTTATTATGTTTTCCCCTTTTTTTAACATTATACTCACCGTTTTTTAATTATTTGAAAAACAACTTACCTAAAAATGGTTTCTTTATATCTACTGCCTCAAAACTACATAACTCTTGACAGCAGTAACATCTTATACACAAATCCAGATCTACTTTAGGGTATTCATCTAATTTTATAGCTTCAGCCGGACAGTTTGCTGCACAATCCCCACATTTAACACATTTATCATGATTAAAAACCGGCTTGGGTTTTAAAAGTGCATTTATAATTTTTGTTATAAAAGGTGGTAAATTTTTAAAGTCTCTTGTATCATTTTCATCTATATCTGGAATTTTTGTATTTGAAGCTGATTTTAGTTGAGCACCATGTAGTTTTAATTTATCTAAACTATCAACAAACCCATTTTTACTACCTTGGTTTATTGTGGGTATGTCTAGTGGATTTATATCAAGTAGATGTGCACCTGCAACATCTAAGGCAAAACAAGAACTACTTGCCAATATATATCCTATTTTAATTTTATCACCTGAAGATGGTCCAGCACCATGCATACCATAAACTGCATCCATAATATTTACTTGTGGACTTATCAATCTGGCTAAATCGACTAACATTAATGCAAAGTTTGCTGCTTCCGGCATTCTTAAATGATACTCAGCCTTTATTATTCCCGGTATTGCACCAAAAAGATTTTTAACTGCACCTGTATAACGCATAAAAGAATGTGTTTTTAGTTTTGGCATATTAATAATTAAATCAGCATCTTTAATAAAGTTTGCAATTTGAAATGATTTTACTAAAAATCCTTCTTTAAATGAAATATTGGAATAACTAGTATCATAGTTTAACTTTACATTCTTATTTTCTGCAAGTTCATACAGTCCTGTTTTTTTATAGATACTTTTCAATCTCATTTTATTGAAAGGTCCACCAGGACTGTCCCCTATAACTATATTACAGTCATAATCTTTTAGTCTATCTATTACTTCTTTGAGCAAACTTGGATGAGTAGTTACACATTCTTCTGGTGTTTTCCCTATTAATAGATTAGGTTTTATAACTACAGTATTCGCATTTTTTAATTGCTCATCTAATCCATCCAGTTGTTTAAAAACTTCTGATATTGATTTTTTTATGTTTTTTGATTCATAGTTTTCACAACTCGAAACTACCACTTTATTTTCATTCATTTTCTTCACCCTTTTTATTTTCTAAAATCTGTTTTAATTAATAATAGCACAGGCAATTTATATATTCAATGTATAATGATTTTAATTTGGAATTTATATAATATTTTATTTTAAAGCTATTAATCAATTAAAAAGAAAAAAGGGATATTTATATATCTTAAATAAACAAATCTGCCCCACTAAGGACAGATCTGTATAATTTATTTAATTAATCTCTACCAAACATTCTATCTAGAACCATTGCTATAATTACAACTCCTAAACCTGCTTCAAATCCTAATCCGATATCTACTACACTTAAAGATCTTAATACTGGCTTACCTAAACCACCAGCCCCGATCATTGCAGCAATAACAACCATAGATAATGAAAGCATGATACATTGGTTAATACCCATCATAATTGAGGGCATTGCTCCTGGAAGCTCTATTTTATATAATATCTGCCACCAGTTAGCACCAAATGCGTGACCGGCTTCTTTTAATTCACTATCAACCTGTTTTATACCTAAATAAGTTAATCTTATTGGAGGAGCAATTGCAAATACAACTGTAGCAATAACTCCTGAAACTGTACCTAATCCAAAAAACATTAACGCAGGTATCAAGTATACAAACGGAGGTATTGTCTGCATAAAGTCAAGTATAGGCCTTGTGATTAAATCAAGCACTTTATTATGGGCTTTTAATATTCCAATCGGAATACCTATTACTAAAGCCACCACAACTGATGTTACTACTGAAGCAAGAGTGGTCATAAGTGGATCCCACATCTGAATATTTAAAACAAGTCCTAAACCTAATGCAACAAAAATTGAAAGTTTATAGTTTTTCAACTTCCATGCTAACAATGCAAACAATGCAATTATAACTAATGGATGTGGATATGCAATTAAACCTTCTATATTATTAACCATCCATTCAATAAAATTAGAAAAACTTTCTAGAGGTCCACTAAAATTATTTATTAGAAAGTTTACTAGATTTTCTACCCAACTGCCTAATGGTATTTTAGTGGTTAAAAATTCTATGATATTAGTAACTTTAATCAACCTCCTTTACAACATAAATATTTTATTAGCGGCATCCATTAATTTGAATGCCGCTAATTTAGCATCCTATTAAGTTATATTTATTTTAGTTATTAATTTTCTCAGCTATTACTTTTCTAGCCATTCTTCCATCTTTTGATTCCATTCCATAAACCCATTGATATACTACTTCAGGATTGTCTGCTATCCATTGTTCAGCAACTTCTTCTGGATCCATTTCTTGTCTTTTATACATATCTATCCATTTATTCTGCATTGGAGCAGTTACCTTAAATTCTTCAAAGAACTTATATACATTTGGGTTTTCTTCTTCAAAACCTGTTCTAACAACTGTTAGCACACGTTCTCCACTACCCCAGATACCTTCTGGATCTTCTAAATACTTTAGATCAAACATTACATTCATATAGTGAGGTTTCCAACCATTAAAAGCAATCCATTCTTCTTGATTGATAGCACGTTTTGCTGATGTCAACATACCAGCAGTACTACTAGCTTGTAGTTTCCAGTCTCCTAGATTATAAGTGTTATTATCTATTGCTTTTTGGATGATAAGATTACCTTCATTACCAGGTTCTATACCATAAACAGTACTATTAAATTTATCAGCATGTTCATTTAAATCTTCAAAAGACTTAACTCCAGCTTCCCATACATAAGTTGGCACTGCAGTCTTATATACAACATCTAATAAGTTAACTCTTACATTTTTAATTGTACCTTTTTCTTGATATTTATCAAAGTGCATTTTCATTGTTGGCATCCAGTTACCTAAAAATACATCCAAGTCTCCGGTATCCATACCTTTAAATACAATTGCCTGTGATCCACTAGTCATACTTGTTTCATAACCAAGATAGTCTATTACTTTTTTAGCTACTTCAGTCTTAACAGTAACACCAGGCCACTGTACATAACCAAAGTCAATAGAATCATCGGCTGCTTGTACTGTGTTTGTACCAACACTTACTAATGAAAAACTAAAGATTAATACTAATAATATTGTTGTAATTTTTTTTAACATTTGTAAAAACCCTCCTAGAGTGTTTTTTACTTTTTATTATTATTTTTGTTTTTAATTAATATTTTTACTAATTCTTGTCATAGTCTCCATCTGCTGCTAAGTTTGCCAATACATTTGTCTTTACAATTATTCCTAATAATTTTTCATTATCATCCAAGACAGGTAATGGAGCACTTAAGTCAGCAATGTCTGCAAAAAGTTCTCTTAAATTCTCTTCAGGATCAGCTTTTGTTATATCTCTAATGATATCTTTAAATTCTTTTTCATCATCTTTATTATTGATGAAATCAACGACATCCTCAATATAGACTATTCCCTTGAAACGTTTTTTCCTATCTACTACAAATAAACTGCTTAATTCATTTTTCTTCATTTTGTGTAGTGCTGTTCTAGGTCCATCCTGTGGATAAAGTAATGAAACAGCTTTTGACATAATATCTCTTGCTGTTAGAACTCTTGACCTGTTTACATCTTCTACAAATTCTTCAACATAATCATTTGTAGCATTGGTCAGTATTTCTTCATGGTCACCAATTTGTATGATCTTGCCTTCTTTCATAATAGCAATTCTATCACCTAGCTTTAATGCTTCATCTAAATCATGTGTTATAAATAATATTGTTCTTTCCATTTCTTCATAAAGATCCAATAGTTTATTCTGCATTTCTTTTTTGATTAAAGGATCTAAAGCACTAAAGGGTTCATCCATCAGTAAAATCTCTGGATCAACTGCTAATGCTCTTGCTAGACCAACTCTCTGCTGCATACCCCCACTTAACTGGTCAGGATGTTGGTCTTCCCAACCATCTAATCCAACAGCTTTTAATGCTTCTTTAGCTCGTCTAACTCTTTCATTTTTTTCAACATTTTGTATTTCTAGTCCAAACATTGCATTTTCTAATACTGTTCTGTGGGGAAGTAAGGCAAAGTTTTGGAAGACCATTCCAAATTCTTTTTCTCTAAACTTCCTTAACTCTGTTTTTTCAAAGTCCATTACTTCCTTGCCATCCACTTTAATTGAACCAGCAGTAGGTTCAATTAATCTATTTATACATCTAAGTAGTGTAGATTTACCACTACCTGATAAACCCATTATTACAAATATTTCACCTTCTTTAACTTCAAAACTTGCATCATTAACACCAACTGTATTGTTATTTTCTTCGAGTACTTCTTGTTTTGTTGAACCGTTTTTTAATTTCTGTAAAGCTTTTTGCGGTTTATTACCAAATATCTTATATAAATTGTTTACTTCTATTTTTCCCATATTGTGTCCTCCCGTCAAATTTGATTGCAAACAAAAAGGTCCAGACAAATATGTTAATCACATACAAGCTGAACCATTTATAAAGGCTAACAAATATATTCTGTTTTGTCAAACTTAATTTAAGATACTTTTTCACTACCCTCTGATTTAGGCGAGTTGTCAGACTTTTTAACCTTTTCATTACTTTCAGTTTTACTACCATTACTTACTGTAGAACTACTGTCACTATTATCAGTTGAATAAAAACCTGAACCTTTAAATATAATGCCGGGAGAACCAATAATTTTTCTAACTTCTCCTTCACATTTAGGACATTTTTCTAAAGGATCGTCTGTTATTTTTTGAAATTCTTCAAACCTACCACATTTTTCGCATTCATATAGATAAGTAGGCATCACTTATTACCTCCTCGTTACATATACTAATATATATTTTATTACTTTGTTATTAAATCGTTTCTATAGTATTAATTTATATCATATTTAATGAATAAGTCAAGTTATTGGTCATATCTTTTTTTATATCCCCAGTAATTATATGATTCAATTAATAAAAATAATAATAATAATAGCCATCTTGATATTGATATAAAGTAAATCCCACCAATAAATGTTGATAAAATAATTGCATAAAGACTTATCTTTTTACCTAAGTCTAATTTTATTATCTGCCAGGGAGCTAAACTAATTCCTACAAAAGCTCCTGAATCGACTTTAAATATTAATCCAGCTAATCCTACAATAAGAAATATTACTAATAAAAAAGCATCCATTAAGTTCTCCTCCTTAATTTAACTACGCTTTCTAGATGATAGGTTTGTGGAAACATATCAACTGGTTGTACTTTTAATATATCATAAAATTCTTTTAAACTTTTTAAATCCCGGGCCAAAGTAGTTGGATTACATGAAACATAAATCACATCTTTAATCTTGTTATCAATAATAGATTCAATGATCTTTTCATTTAATCCACTACGGGGAGGATCAAAAATAATTATATCGGGTTTTTCATCTTTATTTATCAATTTAGGAATCTCTTCTGTTACATCACCATTTATAAATTCACAATTTTTTAATTCATTTAACTTCATATTATTAATACTGTCTTTTACAGCATTTTTATTACTTTCAATTCCATACATTTTCTTGTAATTTTGATTTAAATATAAAGCTATACTACCGATACCAGAAAAAGCATCAACAATAACTTTATTTTTATCAATATTAGCATAAGTCATTTACTACATCATACAGTTTTTTAGTCTGCATTGTATTAATTTGAAAAAAAGTATCTGGACTTATTTTATACTTCCTTTCTCCAATATAATCATAAATATGGTCTTGACCATTAATCAAAATGGTTTTTTTACCTAATAAAACATTTGTTTTTTTATTATTAATATTTCTTAAAACACCTTTTAGTTCTTTTATCTCATTTAACAGTTTATCACTAATTTCTTCTAAATAAGGAAACTTATCATCTGTTGTAATAAAAGTTAGTAAAGCCTGATTAGTACAAACTCCAACTCTAATATGAAGATGTCTTAATAAACCTTGGTTTGTCTTTTCATTATAAACAGTAATATTATCATAACTGTTTAATAACCTAATTACTTCTCTTTTAATTCTATTTATTAGCTGATGCTGTATATAACAGGTATGATTATCTACTACTTGATGTGTACCTTTTTTATAAAAACCAGCAATAATTTTTTCATCTTTAAGTTCAAATGGTATAGTCGATTTATTTCTATAAAACCAGGGATGATCAACACCAATAACTGGTTCAATATTAATGTTATCTATTTTTCCGATTCTTTGTAATGAATCTTTTAATATATCCTCTTTTAAAGATTTTTGTCCTTCATAGTCTATATGCTGCCATTGACAACCACCACATCTATCAAAAATTTCACATTTTGGTTCTATTCTATTATCTGCTTTATTAAGTAGCTTAATAGACTGTCCATAGGCATAAGACTTCTTTTCTTTTTTCACTTCAACTAGATGTTTTTCACCCGGAATAGTTTTTGGCACAAATATTGCTTTCCCTGATGATAAATGACCTATCCCATCTCCTCCATAAGTAATATTATCTATATCAATAATCTGTTTTTCATTTTCTTTTTTATTTTTAATAATATCCTCTCCTGTTTTACAATATGTATAATTTGTTCCGTAGTTATTATATCATAGGAATTAAAGCTAATCAATAATACAAAAAGTGAGGTGCCTTTTTAAAAACACCTCACTTAAATTTATTGATTAGTTATTTATGTTATAAATTAAACTTCCCAAACTACAGCAGAGATCTCCTTTAACAACCACAACATTATCACCTAAATTTATATGAGAAGAAGATAAGTTCCATACTGCTTTAATGTTAGTATCTTTTATTTGATTTAATAGATTATCTATATCATTATCATTGACAGCTATAATAACTATTTTAATATCTTTTTTATTTATAACTTCTTGAATGAATTTAGCATTTTTTACAATGTATCCATCAATTTTTCTACCAATTTTGTCTAAGTCATTATCAAATACTTCAATTATATTTAGTCCCATTTTTTTAAAATTATTATACCGCATTAAAGCTGTACCTAAATTCCCGGCACCTACTAAAGCAATATTCCATTGATTATTTAATCCAATAATTTTTTCTAGATTATTTTTTAATTTACTTATATTATATCCCTTACCTTTTCTACCCATATGTCCAAAAAATGATAGATCTCTTCTTAATAAGTTTGATTTAATTCCTGTTTTTTCCCCGAGCAGATCTGAGCAGATATATTCACATGACATATTATCTTCACATTCTTTTAAACACCTGTAATAATGAAACAGTCTTTTAACAGTGGGCTCGGGTACTTTTTTCATTTTTATATACCTCGTACTCGATACTTTGTATGAAGTAGTTCATGAGCTTTATGGCTTCCCGGCTCTTCTAAAAATTCTTCATATATCTTTTTAATATATGGATTTTCATGAGACTTTCTTAGGGTTTTATTTTTATCAATCTCATAGATTGCTTTCATCCTCTTTTCTATAACATCTTCTGTTGCAGCAAGAGGTTGTCCACCTCCACCTATACACCCACCAGGACAGGCCATAAATTCAACAAAATGATATTCTTCTCCATTTTTCATTTTTTCTAATATTTTTCTTGCATTACTTAAACCGTGTGCAACTGCAACTTTAACTTCAAGATCATCAACCATTACAGATGCTTCTTTTAGACCCTTTAGACCTCTGACCTGCTCGAAATCAATATTTTGAAGTTCTTTTCCAGTGATTATTTCATAAGCAGTTCTTAAAGCAGCTTCCATCACACCACCGGTACTTCCAAATATATCTGCTGCTCCAGAAGAAACTCCCAATAGCTTATCGTGTTCTTTTTTCTCTATATTCTTAATATCAATACCGGCCTGTTTTATCATTCTACCTAACTCTCTGGTAGTTAAAGAGTAATCAACATCTCCATTCATTTCTTCTCTTGTTGCTTCAAATTTCTTGGCTGTACAGGGCATTATTGATACAACTACAAGATCCTCTTTATTAATGTTTTCTTTTTGGGCATAGTAACTTTTAGCTATTGCTCCAAACATCTGTTGTGGTGATTTACAGCTGGATAAATGATCAATATATTCAGGATATTGATGTTCTAAAAACTTAATCCAACCGGGACTACAAGATGTAAAGAGAGGTAATGTCCCTCCGTTTTGAATTCTATCTATTAATTCTGTTCCTTCTTCCATTATTGTAAGGTCTGCAGCAAAGTTAGTATCAAATACCTTATCAAATCCAATTTCTTTTAATGCAGAAACCATCTGTCCGGTTACAATTGTACCCGGCTTTTCACCAAATGCTTCTGCTAAACCAACCCTTACAGCAGGAGCAGTTTGTACTACTACATGTTTATTGGGATTATATATAGCATTCCATACTTCTTCAGTGTATTCTACTTCAGTAATAGCTCCTGTTGGACATACTGTAGAACATTGCCCACAATAAACACAGGGGCTTTCTGCCAGTTCATCATAAAAGGATGGACTAACCATTGTTTCAAATCCACGGCCATCAGTTACAATAGCCTTAACCGACTGAACAGATTTACATACTGAAACACATCTTCTACAGAGAATACATTTATCAGGATCTCTCATAATTGAAGGAGTTGATTTATCTACCTTTTGTCTTGTTTTTACACCCTCAAATCTTAGATCTCTAATACCTAAAAATTCAGCAACTTCTCTTAGTTCACAGTCTTCGTTTCTAATACAAGAAGTACAGTTAACATCATGGTTAGAAAGCAAGAATTCAACATTCATTTTTCTTGTGTTACGCACTTTTTTTGAATTTGTTTTAACCTTCATACCTTCTTGAACAGGGGTGATACATGAGGCAACTATATTGTTACTATCAGCTAGTTCAACAACACATACCCTACATGCACCTATTTCATTTATTTCTGCTAAATAACACAATGTCGGGATATATTTGCCTGCTCTTTTTGCTGCTGATAAAATTGTATCACCTTTATTTGCTTGTACAGGAATATCATCTATAAATATTTGCATTTGTTCTTCAGCCATTTTAATCCTCCTTTACTTAATTTCTACATCACAGCGCAGACATCTTCTTGATTCTTCGACTGCCATGTCTTCAGAATATCCTTTTTCTACTTCTTTAAATCCTCTTTTTCTTTCTGATAATAATATTGTAGGCATCTTTACTCTTGGCTTTTCTTCTTCTAAGATTGGTCCAGAAAGTTCTCTTTTTATATCTAATTCGGTTATTATTTTACCGTCTCCACCTAGATATTGATCAATTTCTCTAGCCGCTTTTTTGCCGTGGTTTATAGCTTCAACAACTGTAGAAGGTCCTGTCACACAGTCCCCACCGGCAAATATCCAAGATAAATTAGTTTGTAAGTTATTATCAATATCTATTAAATTATCATCATTTATATTTACCTCAATATCCTTACAGTTAAAGTTACAATCTACATTTTGACCAATAGCTGAAATTACAACATCAGCTTCCATTTTGAAGTTAGAACCATCAATTTCTTTAGGCTTTCTACGACCACTTTTATCAAATTCTGCACCTTGAATATTAACACATTCTATTTCTTTAACTTGGCCATTTTCTCCAATAATCTTAATAGGATTAACTAAACAGTTCATCTTTACCTGTTCATACTGTGCTTCTTCAATTTCCTCTCGGTGAGCAGGCATATCATCAATAGTTCTTCTATAAACTACATTGACTTCTTTTGCTCCAAGTCTCACCATATTACGTGCTACATCTATAGCTACATTTCCTCCACCTATTATAGCTACTTTTTTATCTTTTATATCAAGTTCTTTTTCTAAGTTTATATCTCTTAGTACTTCAACACCTGAGTATACACCATCAAGATCTTTACCTTCTATATTTAACTCTTTATCTTCATGGGCACCAACGGCCATATATACTGCTTCAAATCCTTGTTCTTTTAATTCTTTTAAGGTTATATCTTCACCAATTTTAGTATCTACTACTAACTCAACACCCATAGTAGTTAATACTGTAATTTCTTCATTTAATAACTCTTTAGGTAATCTATATTCTGGTATACCAACAGCTAGCATTCCACCAACTACTGGTAAAGCTTCAAATATTGTTACATCATATCCTTTTTTCCTTAAATAAAATGCTGTTGTTAGACCAGAAGGACCAGAACCAACCACTGCTACCTTTTTATCTAATTCTTTTTCAATATGTGGTACTGGAAATCCACCTTCATTTTTTAGTACATAATCACTAGCAAATCTTTTTAGCTCTCTAATAGCTAGTGCTTCATCAATTGAATTTCTATTACAAGCACCTTCACATAAGTTATAACAAACCCGTCCACAGATTAAAGCAAGAGGATTTTCTTTTTGAATTACTTTATATGCCTCTTTGTACTTACCCTGTCTTATGTAGTCAATATATAGTGGTACATCTACATCAGCAGGACAGGCATTCTGACATGGTGAGTCAAACATAGAAGCACATCTAGAAGCTTCACAGTAATTATCGAGTATATGTGACTCATATTCTTCTCTAAAGTATCTTAAGGTACTTAAAACCGGATTAGGAGCAGTTTGTCCAAGTCCACAGAATGCAGAGTCTTGAATAACTTCACCCATCTCTTCTAATAGATCTAGATCTTGAAGTGTTCCTTCACCATTTGATATTCTTTCTAATATCTCCAGCATTCTGGTTGTACCTATCCTACAAGGAGTGCACTTGCCACATGATTCATCTTTGCAAAAATCAATAAAGTACTTTGCAAGATCTATCATACAGGTCTGTTCATCCATAACAATTAATCCACCAGAACCCATAATTGTTCCTAATTCTTTTAATGATTCATAGTCTATAGGGACATTTAGATATTCTATAGGGATACATCCGCCTGAAGGACCACCGGTTTGAGCTGCTTTAAAAGTACCATTATTTTCTAATCCTCCACCAATATCAAATATTATCTCACCTAGTTTTGTTCCCATTGGTATTTCAACTAAACCATTATTTTTTATTTTACCTGCTAGAGCAAACACTTTTGTTCCCGGACTTTCTTCAGTACCAAAACTTCTAAACCAACTTTCACCTTTACTAATAATATCGGGAACGTTAGAAAGGGTTTCCACATTGTTAATAATCGTTGGTTTATTGTTTAAACCAGATACAGCTGGGAAAGGTGGTTTAGGTTTAGGCTCACCTCTTTTACCTTCTATAGATGCTATTAAAGCGGTTTCTTCACCACAGACAAATGCTCCAGCACCTAAACGTAGTTCGATATCGAAATTAAAGTCAGTGGACAGTATATTTTGACCAAGTAATCCTAACTCTTTTGCATCATTGATTGCCTTTTTTAGTCTTTTTATAGCTAAAGGATATTCAGCTCTACAGTAAATATATCCTTTGTCAGCACCAACTGCATAACCAGCAATAGCCATACCTTCTAAAAGACGGTGAGGATCTCCTTCTAGTACACTTCTATCCATAAATGCACCGGGATCACCTTCATCAGCATTACATATTATATATTTTTGATCACTTTCATTATCTTTTGCAAACTGCCATTTCACACCTGTTGGGAAACCTGCTCCACCCCTTCCCCTTAATTTCGAACTTTTTATTTCATCGATTACTTCTTGAGGAGTCATTTTATCTATTGCTTTTACTAGTCCATCATAGGCGTTATTAATGACAGCTTCTTCAATACTTTCCGGATCTATCTTTCCACAGTTTTCTAATACTATTCTAGTTTGAGATTTAAAAAATGGATCGTCATCTAAAATCTGCCATTCTTTTATTATATTACCCTCAATAACACTTTGGTTAATAAGTTCTCTTGCACGTTCAGAACTTATATCTCCGTATAATACTCTGGTATCACCCTGTCTTATTTCTATCACAGGTTCTCTCGCACATAGACCTATACATCCTGTTTTAGTAATTTCTATATTCTTTAAGTTTCTTTTGTCTACTTCATCTAATACTGCCTCATAAACTTCTTCTGCTCCTGCAGCTATTCCACAGGTACCCATTCCAACCAGTATTTTTGTTGCTTGATCTTTACTTTTTTCTTTATCTAAGTATTTTTTATACTCTTTAAAACCTTCATATGAAGATATCTTATTAATTTTAGTCGCCTGCATTTATTAACCTCCTTACATTTCTTTATTCTCATATTTTTTCAATATATTAACAGCTTTTTCTGTATTTAACAGACCGTGTGCTTTACCATTTACAGTCATAACTGGTCCCAATCCACAAGCTCCTAAACATCTAACTATCTCTAGTGAAAACAGTCCATCATCAGTAGATTCTCCAGCCTGTAAATCATATTCTTTTTTTACTCTGTCAATAATATCGACAGACCCTTTAACATAACATGCTGTACCTTTACAGATTGCAATTTGATATTTACCTTTCGGATTTTCAGAAAAGTGGGCATAAAATGAAATTACACTTGTTACTTCACCAGGAGCTAAATTTAAAGCTTTTGCAACTTCTTTTTGAACATACTTTGGAATAAATCCAACTAAACCTTGAACTTCATGTAATACTTCAATTAAATTTTGAGATTGATTTAAGTTTTCTCTAAGTATTTCTTCAAGGCGATTTTTTATTCTATTAATATATTCATCATCTTCAAAACGTTCTTTATCAACAAACTGTGTTAATACATTTTTTAATTCATTTTTATCAATTATATATTCTTCTTTTTGTGTAATAGTTGACATTTAAATCCCCCTCTCGTGCATGTGAACACATTCTCATTCGTGATTAAAATTTTTTTGTTTAATTAATTATATGCTGTTATATTAAGTATCACACCCCTTTTTGTTTTTGATAATTATAAAAAATGATATCATTTTTACTATTAATGATATTTTTCACATATTCGTCTATATAATATTGCATATACTGTGCCAAAGTACTATTAGCTTTTTATTTTTATACAAAACCCTTGTTGACGGGTTTGATGATCTTTTTTAAAATACCAAAAAGCCCTCGTAAATATGAGGGCTTTTCTGGTATAATGCATTACTGCATCTATAAATATTTATTTTTTGGTCTAATTATTAATTCTAAAGGCTTAAACATAATGATGCATAATTTCATCAAATAATGCATTACTGCATCAATGAAAGTATTTTTTGAGCTTTCTTACTACTGTAGATTGATTTACACCAAGAAGTTCTGCTATTTCATAAGTAGTTTTACCTTCTTTTTTTGCTAATTTAAGTAATTTTTTTTCGACTTCATCAACAGCTTGTTTAAGCGGCATTATATCATTTACTATTACATCTTCTAGATTATCTTTTTGACTAAACTGATTTAAATGTTCTTGTATCTCTTGTTTTGTAATAATACTATTTTGATCAGCAGTAACAATTACCCTTTCTAAAAGATTAATAATTTCTCTAACATTACCCGGCCAGTTATAATTTAATAATACTGATTTAATATCAGGTGAAAACCTTACATCTTTATTATATTTTTTTGAAAATACTTCTGTATAATAGTCAAATAGTGGTTTAATATCTTTAGGTCTTTCAGTTAAAGTAGGCACATAAATTGGAATAACATTCAACCTGTAAAAAAGATCTTCTCTAAAGTTTCCTTCACTCACCATCTTTTTTAAATCTCTATTGGTTGCTGTTATTAATCTAAAATCAACATCTATTTGTTTCACTCCACCAATTCTAGTAACTTTATGTTCTTGGATAACTTGTAGAAGTTTCACCTGCATATTTAATGGCATTTCTCCGATCTCATCTAAAAAGAGTGTCCCGTTATTAGCCTCTTCTATTATACCGGGTTTCCCTTCTTTTCTAGCTCCACTAAAAGCTCCGGTTTCATAACCAAATAGTTCTGATTCTAATAATCTTTCAGGTATTGCACCACAGTTGATTTTGATAAAATCTTTTCTAGATTTATTTAAATTATGTATATACCTTGCAATAACTTCTTTTCCCACTCCTGAAGGTCCGGTTATTAAAACTGTAGAATTAGTATCTGCAATTTTATCAGCCACTTTAAGTATCCTCTTCATTGCATCTGACTTACATACGATATGTGACATGTTATTGTAGTGGTTATTTTTATCATTAATTTTAATTTTTAATTTATCATCTGAAGAATATTTGTTATCCACAACCATATCAAGTTCTTTAATGTCTCTTGCATTTACTATTACTCTAATAATTTTATTATCTTCAGAAAAAACAGGAGTAGCTGTAGTTAAAAGTCTTTTATTATTTGTATTTTGTACAATTGTAATATCTCTTTTTTCTTTAAAAGCTAAAAGAGCAGCTGAAGGATATATAATTTTATTTTTTTCTAGTTCTTTAATATCATAGTTTAATAAGTTTTCTTTTTTTAAATTTACCATTTTTAAATAAGAAGAGTTTACTCTCTCTACATTCATATTTTTATCAATAACTAATATTCCGTCATAAGAAGAGTTTATTATACTATCTAATTCTAAATTTAGATCTTTTATGTTACTAATTTCATTTCTTTTTTCACTTATTAAATAAGGTAAACACATTTCTACTTCAGCTAGATCTTGATAAACTGCAACTGGCTTTTTCCTTACAAGATTCATAGCCACAGGCTCCACAGTCTAATAGATCTTCATCACTAAATTTGTTGGTTTTCTTTAAAATATTCCATATTTCTTCTTGAGTAGGTTCATTAAGTTGTTGTGGATCTTTTTTAAAGATAGAACTAAAATCAATTTTTTTAACTATATTTATATCATAATTATCATTATTAGATTTATTATATTCTTTCACATACTTATCAACTGCAATTTCTTTTTTAAAATGACTTTTATCTTTAAGATCTACACCATTTATACAACCTTCACAAAAAAGTGCGTCAACAAACTTAGGTTTTAGTTCTTCATTTAAAATCATTTCAAAAAGGCCACTTAACTTTTGTATCTCCTTCTGCTTTTAGATATATTGATCTTCAGATGATAGTTCATCTAATACAGCTGATTTTAGCCCACCTGCAATCGGCAGTCTTCTTGCTGTTTCATTAATCTGTAGATCAATATTATCATCTATTGTACTATTTTTTGTTTTTTGCAAAGTATTTTTTCTATCAAAATATTCACTGAACATTTCATAAAATTCTGTATAAGTTAAAACACCTAATACTTTATCATTTTCAGCAAATTCAGATTTTTTAGCATGACATGGTCCTATCAAGACAACTTTTGTATCCTCATCTAATATTTTATCAAGATAGTTAACTAAAGCTCCCATCGGTGAAATAATTGGAGCAAGATTATCTATCAGTTGAGGATAATACTTTGATATATAGTTTACTACAACTGGACAGGTACTACTGATTATTGTTTTGTCTGAATTATTAATTAATTTTTGGTATTCATTTATTATCAGTTGGGCACCCCAGGCTACTTCATAAATTTCTTTAAAACCAGCATTAACTAAAGCATTTTCCCAATCATTATATGTAAAGTTATCATCAAAAGCAGGAAAACTAGGTGCTAAACCAACAACTAGTTTGTCTTCTTTGTTTTTAAGTTTAGTTATTATATTTGTTTTGTAATTTTTTACTTCTTTTGCACCCTGTGAACAAATTACAACACAGTTTGTGCAGTTAATACAGCGATTTTCAATTACCTCTGCCTGACCATCTTTTACCCTTAATGCCTTAACTGGACAGTTTCTAACACAAGCATAACATTCATGACATGAGTCTTTGATTGTAGAAACTAAGTTATTAATAATTTTAATCGCCCCTTTGACACTCTAAATTCAAATGTGATACAATAGTTTTTAATAATTGTATAAAGGTAGGTATTAAGAAATGGCATATAAAATAGTAATCTCTCAGATATTAAGCCTTTTTGTTCTTATATTTATGGGATATATTTTAAGGAAAAAAGATTTTATAAATGAAAAAATAAATAAAGGCTTATCAAATTTATTAGTGGATGTAGCTCTACCTGCTTTAATTATATCCTCAATGATAGTGGAAATCAATAACGAACTTATAGATTATGTTAAAACTTTCACTATTGTAACTGCACTTGTTTTTATTATAATCATTGTTATTACAGAACTTGTAACCAAATTATTTGATTTATCTTTACCTAAAGATACTGTATTTAAATTTTTACTTGTCTTCGGAAATGTTGGTTATATGGGTATTCCAGTTATTACAACCTTATTTCCTGAAAACGGTATTATTTTAAATGTAATAAAACTCATTTTCTATAATGTTTTTGTCTGGACTTATGGTGTTTATCTATTTACACGTAAAGAAAGCAAATTTAACTTTGATTTCAGTAATTTAGTTAATAATGGTGTAATAGCAATTATAATTGGTTTTATATTACTCTTTACAGGACTTAAACCACCTGAATTTATTAGTGGATCATTGAAAATGTTAGGTGATATTACCTTTCCTATCTCAATGTTAGTAATTGGTAGTTCATTAGTTTCTGTGAATTTGAAACAAATTTTCCTAGATAAAAATTTAATTATAATTGGTATAACAAAATTAATTATTTATCCTTTAATTACATTAATTGTTCTATCATTTTTTAATCTAGAACCTATAATCTATCAAATATTAATCATATTGGTTGCAATGCCTTCTGGTGCTCAAATAGTATTGTTTGCTGAAAAATTTGATGGGGATAGAACATTTGCAGCTGAAGGTGTGTTTATTACTACACTCTTTTCTGTTTTTACGATCCCATTATTTATTTATCTGGTCACTTTGATTTAAGATTTCATTAACTCCGTTTGCAAAAAGTTTTACTCCCTGTTTTAAGACCTCTTCATCTAAATTAAAATATGGGGAATGCAGGGGATTAGTTATCCCTTTTTTTTCATTTCTAGTTCCTAACCTCATATATGTGCCTGGTATTTTTTGTGTGAAATATGCAAAATCATCTCCACCCATGGAAGGTTCAGAAATTTCATATACAAACTCTTTACCTAATTTATCTGATACTACTTTTTTCATTAATTTAGTTATTTCAGGATTATTGTATGCAGGTGGATATTCAAAGGTATACTTATATTCATAGTCTGCATTATATGCTGCTGTGATATTTTTTGTTATCTCTTCAATTCTTTGTTTTATATGTTTTCTTAATTTATTATTAAATGTTCTAACTGTCCCGGTAATTACTGCTTCATCTGGAATTGCATTAAAAGCATCACCGGAATGAAATGAACCACAGGTTATTACTAATGGTTCGAATGTATCAGTCTCTCTTGCTTTTATCTGATTTAGTCCAATCACTAGATGAGAACCTATAGTTATTGGATCAACACCATCCTGAGGTCTTGCACCATGTGTGCCAGTTCCTTTGACTTTGATTTTAAAATAATCAGGAGCTGCCATCATTTTTCCTTCTTTAAGTCCTACCATATTTGAATCTATTCCAGGATAAATATGTAGCCCTAAAATATAGTCAACTGCTGGTTTGTCTAATACACCATTTTCTATCATTGGTTTTGCTCCACCCGGACCTTCTTCAGCAGGTTGAAAGATAAGTTTAACATTGCCTTCTAAATCATCTTTCATTTCAGAAAGTACTTTTGCAGTTCCTAAAAGAATCGAGGTGTGTCCGTCATGGCCACAGGCATGCATAACTCCTTCATTTTGAGATTTAAAATCTAAATCATTTTTTTCTTTTATAGCGAGGGCATCGATATCACCTCTTAGAGCTACAGTTTTACTTCCTTTTTTACCTTGAATTAAACCTACTACTCCTGTATCACAAATCCTTTTATATTCAATTCCAAAATCTTCTAATCTTTCAACTATATAATCTGAAGTATCATATTCTTTAAAACCCAATTCAGGATTTTTATGAATATCTCTCCTCCATTTGATTAACTCTTTTTCAATTTGTTCTGCTTTTTTATTTATTAGTTTATAATCTAACAAATTAAAACTCCTCTCTACTTTTTATTATCCAATTTTATCTCCAATTTCTACTTCTTGATCTGGACTTAACAAAACAACTCCATCTTTAGAATATATTCCTAATACTAATACTTCTGATATGAAATCTGCGATTTGTAAAGGTGGAAAATTAGTGATTGCTATTACTTTTTTTTCTTTTAAATCTTCTTTGGAATAAAGTTCAGTAATCTGAGCACTTGAATCTTTGTACCCTATATCTTCACCGAAATCCAACTTTAACTTATATGATGGTTTATTAGCCTTTGGAAAGTCATTGACTTCAACAATTATTCCTACTCTAATATCAAATTTTTGAAAGTCTTCAAAGGTAACTTGATTATTCATATTATTTGATTCTCCTTAATATCTAGAATACTCTTGTTCAGATTGACATTAATTTTATAATAATATATCATTTACACAGGTTAACATATTTTGAGGTGGTTAAATTGGCAAAACATAGTTCAAAAAAGATGGGAACAGAACCTATAGTTCCCTTATTATTTCGCTTATCTATTCCTTCTATAATAGCAATGGCTGTTCAGGCTTTCTACAATGTTGTTGATAGTATATATGTTGGTAGATTAGGTACAGATCCCTTATCTGCTTTATCTTTAAGTTTTCCACTACAGATGATTATTATTGCAATTGCTGTAGGAACTGGTATTGGTACAAGTTCACTAATTTCTCGCAGATTAGGTGAAGGTGAAAAAGAAAAGGCAGCTAATGCTGCTGAACATGTTATTTTAGCATCATTATTATACAGTATTATTATTGGTTTAATTGGTTTTTTCTTTTCAGATAAACTATTTGTTATTTTTACTGATGATCCTAACTTAATTACATTAGGTACCGAATATATTTCTATTATCTTAATGGGTTCAATTGCACTGTTTTTCCCTATGATATCAAATAATATATTAAGGGGAGAAGGTAATACATTTATCCCCATGGTAACAATGCTTATCGGTGCTATTATTAATATTATATTAGATCCATTTTTAATCTACGGTCTCTGGATCTTTCCTAAACTAGGAATCCAGGGAGCTGCAATAGCAACTGTTTCAGCTCGTTTTTTAAGTGGTATATACTTAGTCTTTATGCTGTTTAGTGATAAAAATGAACTAAAGTTAAACTTAAAAAACTTTAGTTTTGACTTTAATATTATCAAAGAGGTTTACAAAGTTGGCTTCCCTGCAATGGTAATGCAGCTTTTGGCAAGTTTTATGTTGTCTGGTATGAACTTAATTTTAGCATCTTTTTCAACAACTGCAATTGCTGCCGCAGGTATTTATTTTAGAGTACAATCATTTGTTTTTATGCCTGTTTTTGGTTTAAACCAAGGCTATATGCCAATAGTAGGTTATAATTATGGTCATAACAATCCAAAAAGAATGCTTAAAACTATAAAGTTAGCTGGAGTAATTGCTTTTGTATTTACAACTGCAGGTTTTATACTTTTTCAAACTATACCCGAACAAATTATTTCACTATTTAGTACTGATCCAGAATTAATTGAAATCGGCACAAAAGCATTAAAAAGAATTAGTATAGCTTTTCCAATTATCGGTCCTGCTATAATAGTTTCTACAACATTTCAAGCTTTAGGAAAAGGATTACCAAGTTTATTTTTCTCCTTTTTGAGACAGATTATTATATTATTACCTTTGATGTATATCCTGGGTAATTTGTATGGTCTTGAAACACTTTGGTATTCATTCCCAATTGCTGAATTTGTAAATATTGTACCTGCTGCAATTTGGTTAAAAATTACTTTAGATAAAGTAATGAAAGACATGAATGCAAAAAATTTACTTCTAGAACATTCTCAAGATGACATTTAAGATTTATTTTTAAATATAATTAAAATACCTAAGATTATTAAACCAATTGACCATAGCTCTGCCCCAAATTCGATATTAATATTAAACCAGATATTAAGAATGAAATATACTCCCAGGCCGAATAATATATAGCCGAGTATTTTCATTCTTTTTTCTTTTTGTTCTTTAATTTCCGTTTCATCTACTTCTATATTTTCTTTCTCAAATGGTCTTTCAGGTATTATTATCAAGGCAATAATATATGTTATAAAACCAATTCCACCTACAAAGAACAATAATAACAGAATGATTCTTGCAATCACAGGATCAATTCCAAAATATTCACCAATCCCTCCACATACACCACCAATAACTCTGTTTTCTCTTGAACGGTACAACTTCTTTTCCATCCAGTTTTCCCCCTTATTATTAAATTTGTTCTTTTATCTTTTCAATTAAGTTTGCAGTAAACCGAGCTGTCATTCCCCAGATTACATTTCCGTTATATTCATAAAAATTAATCGGATATTCTCCATCTCGCCAGTCATAATCCTCACCATCTGGTATTAGATGATAGGGAAAGCTTTCATTAATTTCATATTTGCAGCTGATAGTATGTGTTTCTGGTTCATTTTCTAAAAAATAGTTTATCGGAACTGTAAAAACCTCTTTAACTTCAGCTTTATTAATATCCAGTTCATCTAAACTTTTTATTTTTAAATATCCTACAAAGGGATAAATTGCTATATTAAACAATGGAACTAAATAATCAATTTGTCCAAACATCTCTATTTGGTCTCTTGAAATACCCAGTTCTTCTTCTGTTTCTCTAATGGCGGCTTCTCTTGCTGTTTCACCGTTTTCAATTCTTCCTCCTGGGAAAGATACTTCACCAGGTTGTGTACCCATATCTTCAGCTCTAACTTCATAAAGAAGCTGTAATTTATTGTCTTTTTCTATTATTGGAAGCAAAATAGCAAACTTGCCTTTTACACCTAAAGGCTGTATCACACTGTTTTTTATTCTCTTTTTTATTAAGTCTAAGTACATATCTAACACCTCAATGATTTTCATTTATTATATTATAATATATATTAGACAAAAAAGACAACTTATTAAGATAGTCTTGTTAAAACATTTTCTATTGAAAAGTTCCTTTTACAGTAATGTTTTTGTTTTTTATTAACAGTTTTCCTTTTGCGATGACAGAATCTAATAAAAGTGAATCCTTATCTAAAAGTATTAAATCTGCATCATTATTTTCTTTTATAATACCCTTTTGTTTTAAATTAAATATTCTGGCAGGATTTGAAGTGACAGTCTGAAGTACATCAGATAAGTTTAGTTCATATTCTAATACAGAACTTCTTATGGTTTCAAATATTGAACTTACTTTTCCTACCTTCATTCCAATCATCTTTCCGTTATCATCAAAATCTGGAAGACTACCTTGTGCATCAGAACTTAATGTTATGTTTTGCATTGGAACCTTACTGTCAATTAAATATTTTAAACTTTCAGCACATTTATTTTTGTCTTCATTATTGTCTGAAGAACTAGTTGTTAAGTCTATTAAGCCACCTATTTTTGCATATTCCTTACCAATATCTAATAGCTTTTTACTGCGATTAATATGTGTTGGCAGGATATTTTTTATTGATAAAATTCCTTCTTCCATTATTTTATATAAAAAGCCTAAGGCATTTTTACCATCACCCATGTGAATGTTAACTACTCCAGCTTTATTTGATAACATACCACCAATACTCGTTTCTGCAATCACTTTTTTAAACTCTTCATATGAGGGTTGTGATGATCTATGGTCTTCAATTGCAATTTCTCCAGTGCCTATTATCTTATCAATTAATATAATATCTTCTCTAATACCTTCTGTAATTGTATCAGCAGGTATTCTATAGGATCCAGTGTATATATATGTTGTTATACCCTCTTCTTCTAATGCACGGGCTTTAGCTAGTAAAGATCTCAAATTACGAGCAACACTATCTGTTCCTAAACAACCAATAGCAGTTGTTACTCCACCTTCAGTTATATCAGTAAGCTGTATTTCAGGTGTTCTAGTCTTAAAACCTCCCTCACCACCACCTCCTAAAAAGTGTTGATGACTGTCAATAAAACCAGGTACTAGTATTTTATTAGTAGCATCTATTACTTCAAAATCTAATACTTTATTATATTCATTTATATTTACATCATTTGTTATTTTCTTTATTTTATCATCAATAATTACTATATCTTTTTCACCTAAATATTTGGGATTATATATTTTAGCATTTTTAATTATTAAATTCATTTATAATCGCCCCTTCCATTACTTATATTATATTTTAAAAAGCTTTAATGGAATATATTTTAAATCCCATTAAAGCTTCATTTATAATAATAAATATAACTATCTGTTTAAATTACTACTTCTAATACTTCATATTATATTTTACTATTTTTCACTAATTTTTTTTCTGAATAATTCATTTACCATCTGAGGATTTGCTTTACCTTTAGTTTCTTTCATAACCTGTCCTACTAAATATCCGATGGCTTTATCTTTACCATTTTTAATATCTTCAATTGCCTCAGGATTATCATCAAGAATCTCTTCAACTAATGACTCTAATTTATCTTGATCACTGATCTGTTTAAGACCTTTTTCTTCTACAATATCCTCTGGATCTTTACCAGTATAGAACATCTCTTCAAATACTGTTTTTGCAATTTTAGAACTGATTACTCCATCATCTAACATCTGAAGCATCTTTCCAAGTAATTCTCCATTGATCTTTGTTTCATTTGCTTCCATCTTTTCTTCATTAGCTAGTCTTAAAAATTCACCCATAATCCAGTTACTAACTTCTTTTGGATTATTAAACTTCTCTACACATTCTTCAAATAGATCTGCTAATTGTCGTGTATCTGTTAAAACTTCAGCATCATATTCTGGTATCTCATATTCTTTAATAAATCTCTTTTTTCTTACTGAAGGAAGTTCAGGTAACTTATCTTTGATTTCTTCTATCCAATTTTTATCTATTTCAAGAGGAACTAAGTCTGGTTCTGGAAAATATCTATAATCATTAGCTTCTTCTTTTCCCCTCATAGAAATTGTCTTGTTTTTATTTTCATCCCAAGTTCTAGTTTCCTGAACAATCTCTTCATTATTATCAATCATTTTTCTTTGTCTTTTTTGTTCATATGCTAGACCTTTTTCGATTGCTTTAAATGAATTCATGTTTTTTAACTCTACTTTAGTACCAAATTCTTCTTGCCCTCTAGGTCTTAATGAGATATTTGCATCACAACGCAGTGAACCTTCTTCCATATTACAATCAGAAACTCCTAAATATTCCAGTGTCTTTTTTAGAAAATTAAGATATTCTCTAGCCTGTTCTGGTGTTCTCATATCAGGTTCACTTACTATCTCAGCAAGTGGTACACCGGTTCTATTATAATCTACTAAACTACCAGATGATTTATCTATACTGCCTTCATGGATTAACTTACCGGCATCTTCTTCTAGATGTATTCTAGTAATTCCTATTTTATGTGTTCCATCTTCTGTTTCAACTTCAATAAAACCATCTTTAGCTACTGGAAGATCAAACTGTGAAATTTGATATGCTTTTGGTAAATCAGGATAGAAATAGTTTTTGCGATCAAATTTACTATAAGAAGCAATCTCACAGTTTAAAGCAAGACCTGTCATTACAAGATAGTCTACAGCTTTTTTATTCAAAACCGGTAATGTACCCGGTAATCCTAAACATACTGGACATGTATTTGTATTAGGTTTACTACCAAATTCAGTACTACAGGAACAAAATATTTTAGAATTAGTATCAAGTTGTACATGAACTTCAAGACCAATTATTGTTTCATAATTTTTATCCATTTTCACACCTCCACCTTTATTTTAACTTAGGGTATTCTATATTTAAATCAAGTATTTTCTCTAATGAATAAGCAGCTTGAATCAATTTCTCTTCTTTAAAATGTGGACCCATTAACTGTAATCCAATAGGTAATCCATTTTTATCAAAACCACAAGGAACTGATATTGCAGGAATTCCAGCAATATTCACTGGAACAGTAAATATATCTGCTGCATACATATCTAATGGATCTCTTTTTTCACCAATTTCAAATGCAGTTGTTGGAGTAGTTGGTGATACAATTAAATCAAAGTCTTTAAATAGTTTATCAAAATCATTTTTAATTAAAGTTCTAACCTTTTGTGCTTTGAGGTAAAAATCATCATAATATCCAGAACTTAAAACATAAGTACCAAGCATGATTCTTCTTTTTACTTCTTCTCCAAAACCCTGTTGTCTGGTTTCAGTAAACATTTCACTTAAATTGTTTGCATTTTTAGCTCTAAGACCGTATCTTACACCATCATATCTAGCTAAGTTAGAGCTAGCCTCTGCAGTAGCTATTATGTAATAAGCTGCAAGAGCATACTCTGCACCTGTTATATCAACTCTCTGAACTTCTGCACCAGCAGCTTCTAATTTATCGACTGCTGCCATTACTGAAGATCTAACTTCACTATCAAAATCCATTTCAAAGTATTGATTTGGTATACCGATCTTAAAATCCTTAACATCATTTTTTAGATATTTTGTATAATCAGGATACTCCCTATTTACACAGGTTGAATCATTTTTATCACTACCTGTTATCACATTCATCATTAATGCAATATCATCAACATTTCTTGCAAGTGGACCAATTTGATCTAATGATGAAGCAAAAGCTACTAAACCATATCTTGAAACAGCTCCATAGGTTGGTTTTAATCCTACAACACCACAAAAAGAAGCAGGTTGTCGGATTGAACCACCAGTATCAGAACCTAAAGCAACTGGTACCATTCCGGCTGCAACTGCAGCTGCAGAACCTCCACTAGAACCTCCAGGAACTCTATTTTTTCCCCAAGGGTTAACAGTTGGAAAAAAAGCTGAATTCTCTGTTGAAGAGCCCATAGCAAATTCATCCATATTTGTTTTACCTGTAATTATTCCTCCTGCTTTTTTAATCTTTTCAACAACTGTTGCATTATAGGGAGGACTATAGTTTTCAAGCATCTTTGATGAACAGGTTGTCTTAATATTATCTGTTGACATATTATCTTTAAGAGCAATCGGTAGTCCTTTTAGATAAGTATCTTTAAAATTTTCTTCAGTTAAGTTTTCAATATCAATATCTTTATTTTGATTTACAAAAGCTTTAATCTTAGGATCTACACTTTTAATCCTATATGACAATGATTCATGGATATCTTTAAGTTTTACTCTGTTTTCATCTAACATTTTTAACAAATCAGTTAAAGTTCTTTTATATAATTCCATAGTTAGAAATCCCTAATCGGGATTGTCACCTCCTTATTAGTTATCTTCATCCATTATCTTTGGTACTCTAAATTGATTATTGATTTTCTCTGGTGCATTTTGAAGCACCTTTTCAATATCAAGTGAATCTTCTACCTTATCTTCTCTTAAAACATTTTTAACCGGAACAGTGTAAGCAGTTGGTGTAATTTCTTCAGTATCCAGTTCATCTAACTTTTCTACATAGTCTAAAATATCACTTAACTGTTTAGAAAATGTTTTTACATCATCATCTGATAGTTTCAGATTAGCTAAATCTGCAATATATTTAACTTCCTTTTCATTAATCATTTATTATCACTCCTTATCATCTTCATCATTAAATCTATCAAGCAGTTCACCTGCAACTAATATTCTCATTATTATACTTAACCCTAGACCCATAAATCCTAAAACAAACAAGCTAAAATATAATTTTGCAAATGAACTTTCAGCCATATTGAAGACACCAAAATATAGATAAACAGTAAAAGCAAATGCGAAATATCTTCTATATAGTACAAAACCTGGGATTAAATATCTGCTTTCAGGATATTTTTTTCTGATTATTTTTACCAACCCATCTGATAAAAGCACTGTTATTAGTTGGATTATAAAAACAACAACTCCCCAAGGCCATAAATAAAAGGGATTTAAGATAGCAATTAAAATCAGTGCTATAACTGAAAACACAAGTGCGTATTTATAAAACTCCCAATTGGGCAAGATTAACTACCTCCTTTGACTAGACTTTCAAAATCAGATTCTTCCAATATATCTACACCTAATTCTTTTGCCTGGTCATACTTTGAACCAGGGTTATCTCCTACAACCAAATAAGATGTTTTAGAACTAACAGATGATTTGACACTTCCTCCATACTTTCTTACTAATTCAGAGGCTTCTTTTCTTGTATAAGAATCTAAAGCACCTGTAAATACAAAGGATTGATCTTCTAGATGTAGTTCTATTTCTTCATTTTTACTTTCTTTTTGCATTTTAACTTCAGCTTTTTTTAATTTTTCTAAAACATTTAAGTTATGATCGTTTTTAAAGAAATTAACAATACTTTTAGCCATTACTGGACCGATTTCATCAATTGCTACTAACTCTTCTTTGGTTGCTTTTTTTAGTTTATCTATTGAGTCAAAATACTTTATTAAAATACGTGAAGAATTGCTCCCAATATGTCTAATACCTAATGCATAAATTAGTCTATTAAGTTCTCTCTTTTTACTGTTTTCTACTGCTTCTATTACATTTTGAGAAGATTTTTCAGCCATTCGTTCTAAACTAATTAATTCTTTTTTATCAACATAGTATAAATCAGCAAAGTCTTCTATCAATTCATTTTCTAATAGCTGGTCTACTAAAGAAGGTCCAATTCCTTCAATATCCATAGCATCTCTAGAAACAAAATGTAAAATGCTTTCTCTTCTTTGAGCAGGACAGCTTATATTAGTACATCTGGTTACTGCTTCTCCCTCTTCACGAAAGACCTCTTCACCACAAACAGGACATTTGTCCGGCATTTCAAACTCTTTTTCCTCACCGGTTCTTTTTTCTTTGATAACTTTTACAACCTCAGGAATTACATCACCAGCTTTTTGTATTAAAACTGTATCATTAATTCTTACATCTTTTCTTTTAACCTCATCTTCATTGTGTAAAGTTGCCCTGCTTACAGTTGAGCCATCTATAAAGACTGGTTCTAATACAGCATTTGGGGTTAATGCACCTGTGCGACCAACTGTTACATCAATATCTTTTACTTTTGTTGTTTTTTGTTGGGCAGGAAATTTATATGCTATTGCCCACCGTGGATTTTTGGAAGTACTACCTAATTTTTCTCTTAAGTCTATTTGATCGATTTTTACAACCATTCCATCTATTTCAAAGTCAATGTCTTCTCTTTTTTCAATCCACTCTTCACAAATCTCAATAACCTGTTCAATATTATCACATTTTCTATACCAGTTAATATTAAACCCGAGTTCTTTTAAAAACTCTAAAGCTTGTTTGTGTTTATCTATTTTTATATTTTCATTTTTAAAATCTACTAAATCATAAGCGATAAATGAAAGGGATCTTTCTGCAGCCACCTGTGGGTCAAGCTGTCTTACAGACCCTGCAGCAGCATTTCTAGGATTAGCAAATAGGTTTTCTTCATTGGCTTCTCTTTTTTTATTTAATTTTAAGAAGTCCTCTTTTTTAATAAAAACCTCGCCTCTAAGTTCAATATCAATATTATCTTTTCTTAACTTTAAAGGTATACTTTTAATGGTTTTTAAATTATGAGTAACATCTTCTCCTACTCGGCCATTACCTCTAGTTGCACCTATGGTTAATTTTCCATTTTCATATCTCAAAATTGCGGAAAGACCATCTATTTTATGTTCAACTATATATTTATAGTCTGTATTTTCAAGTTTTCTTTTAACCCGATCATCGAAGTTTTTTAACTCTTCTCTGTTAAATGCATTATCTAAACTTAAAGCCTGTGAACTATGTTCAACCTTTTTAAAGTCCTCTCTTGGTTCTCCACCAACTCTTTGGGTTGGTGAATCTTCTGTAATTAATTCCGGATACTCATTTTCCAGATCTTTTAATTTTTTTAATAACTGATCATATTCATAATCCGAAATCTGTGGATTATCCAAAACATAGTACTTATATTCATGTTTTCTAATTTCTTCTCTCAAACTTTTTACTTTTTCTTTAATTTTTTTATCTGCCATATGACCACTCCTACAGATTATGCTCTTTGAATAGGGGCATACTTTTCTAATAGTTTCTTTGGAGTTCCCCTACCAAAATCTATTGTTAATTCTAAATCTTTTTTATCAGATATTTCAACAATTTTTCCCCGACCCCAGCGGCTGTGCACAACTTCTTGGCCAACTTTATATCTGTGGTTTTTCTCTTTTGGGGTTGTTTTTGTGGATTCAGTTTTGTAAAAACCGTCTTCTTCATTAATATCTTTAACTTTTTCTTTTTTATTATCAATTAAATGATGGGGTATCTCATCTAAGAATTTAGATGGAGAATTATATTCTGCCTGTCCATACCTTCTTCGCATTTTTGCATTAGTTAGATAAAGAATATCTTCTGCCCGTGTTATTCCAACATAACACAGCCTTCTTTCTTCTTCTATACCGTCTTCTTCCTCAAAAGAATTTTGATGAGGGAAAAGTCCATCTTCCATTCCACTTAAAAAGACTACTGGAAACTCTAACCCTTTAGCTGAGTGTAGAGTCATTAAGGTGACAATTTGTTTACTGTTTTCTAAGTTATCTATTCCAGCTACTAATGATACTTCTTCTAAGAAAGTTCTTAGATTATTATCAGCATTTTCTCTAATGTGTTCTTCTAATACATTGTATAATTCTTGTATATTTTCAATTCTGGTTTCAGCTTCAGAAGTCTTTTCATCTTTTAAACTTTTTATATATCCTGAAAGCTCTAATATGTTGTTAAATAGGCTAATTAAACCTTCGCTTACATTGATTTCAATTAGTTTTTCTATCATATTTGCAAATGTTTTTACTCTATTTTGATAACTACCGCTTAATAATGGATTATTACGAGATGTTAGGGCTGCCTCATATAGACTTAACTCTTGTTTTTCTGCATATTCTTTAACTTTATCTAAAGTTCCGGCTCCGATACCCCTTTTAGGTCTATTTATTATTCTTTCAAAACTTAAATTATCTTCAGGATTATTAATTAACTTTAAATAAGCTAAAATATCTTTAATCTCTTTTCTTTCATAAAACTTAAATCCACCAATTATTTGATATGGAATTCCATATTTCATCATAGCTTCTTCAATCTGTCTTGACTGTGAATTTGTTCTGTATAAAACTGCCATATCACTAAATCTATATTCACCTTTTAAAAACTTCATTTTTTGCGCTATGAAGTTTGCTTCTTTTTGGGCTGTTGATAAAGTTTTATAGTATACTTTACCACCCTCACCTCTAGCAGCTTTCAATTTTTTAGGTACTCTGTTTTTATTAT
Source organism: Halanaerobiales bacterium (assembly GCA_034521955.1). Classification (GTDB taxonomy): domain Bacteria; phylum Bacillota; class Halanaerobiia; order Halanaerobiales; family M55B127; genus M55B127. Next base: position 124,371 of record JAXHLT010000001.1, read on the forward strand.
TGTTAATTACATTATCCGCAATATCAAGTATTTTTTTATGTGACCTATAATTTTGAACTAATTTTATTACCTGAGCATCTGGATAATCATCCTCAAAGTTTAATATGTTTCTTATATCAGCACCTCTAAAAGCATAAATAGACTGGTCAGGGTCTCCAACTACAAAAATATTTTTGTATTTACTAGCTAAAAGCTGTGCAAACTTATATTGAGCAAAGTTAACATCTTGATACTCATCAACTAATATATATTTAAATCTGTTTTGATATTTTTCTAATACTTCAGGAAAATCTAAAAATAGTTCAACCGTTTTCATTATTAGGTCATCGAAATCAAGTGCATTATTCTCTTTTAGTCTTTTTTCATATTCAGAATATACTTTTGCTACAATATTTTCAAAATATGTAAGTGGTTTATCCTGATAAGCAGATGCTTCTATCAATTCATTTTTAGCATTACTAATTTTATTTAAAACTACTGATGGTCTAAACTTTTTCACATCATAGTTTAGATCTTTTAAGATGTTTTTTACTAGTTTTTTCTGATCAGTCGAATCATAAATTGTAAAGTGTCTATTAAAATCAAGTTTATTGATTTCTCTTCTCAATATACGAACACAAAATGAATGAAATGTGCCCAAAAATATGTCTTTAGCATTCTTACCGGTCATTTTTTGAACTCTTTCTTTCATCTCATCGGCTGCTTTATTAGTAAAGGTCAGTCCTAATATATTAAAAGGACTTACATTATATTCTTCAATTAGATATGCTATTCTATTTGTTAAAACTCTTGTTTTACCAGAACCGGCTCCAGCTATAATTAGTCCTGGTCCTTTATATAGTTGAACTGCTTTTTTTTGTTCTTTATTTAAACTAGCTAATATTTGTTCTGATTTATCCATTAATTTTTCACTCCTGGTTTTATTATTCTATACTCTTGTTTAACTTGTCTAAGATGTCTACTAAGATCAATTTTTTCTTTGGAGTACAATAAGTGTGATATACAAGTACAGTCACTTGCACCAAAACCCTTAATAGGTACTTTAAAAACATCACTCTCTTTTAAATTATTAAACAAACTGCACTCAAATGTTTTTTTTGCATTAAAGATTACATATTCTATTATTTTTGCTCTATCTAATAAATAGTCGATATGCCAGTAAAACTTTTTATCTTTACTTAAATGCCTCTCTATTCTACTGTTAAGATTATTTTGAGCTGAACCAATGTAGAAATAAAAACCCTTATTATATTTAAACTTGCCTAATGCTCCAGTTTTTATTATATCATCATCTTTTAGATGAATTTGTAGTAAATAAATCCCGGTATTAAAATCATTCATTTATATGTCTCCTAACTAATTTACTTCTATAATTTTATGAAGTAATCCTTCCTTAATTACTAATCTTTACTATATATTCCTTTGATGATATAATAAAAAAAGAATAAAATTAAATAATCATTATTAAATCTGGCTATAGCGCAGTTTGGTAGCGCGCTTGCTTCGGGAGCAAGAGGTCCCCGGTTCAAATCCGGGTAGCCAGACCATTTTTATTTTTTTATAACACTAAAATATTATAACATAAATAGGGTTAAAATGCATGTTTTGTAGGAATATCAACCACTACTAATTATAAATATTAACTTAAATATATTTAATATAAAAAGAGTGATAACTAACTTAAGTTAGGAATCACTCTTTTTTAATATGATCTGTTTTTTAATCAATATCTTTTAAATATTCAACTATTCTTTCTACATGACCATCAACTTTAACCTTTGGAAATACTTTCATTATTTTTTGTTCTTTTGAAATTATAAAAGTAGTTCTTTTGTAGATTCCAATCATGTTAACAACTTCAAACTTTTTAGCAAGTTTTTTATCAACATCTGCAAGTAGAGGATAAGTTAAATCATATTCATCTGCAAATTTTTGATGAGACTCAACACTATCACTACTAACACCTATTACTTTTGTGTTTAACCCCTCCAGGGCCTTCAACTGCCTTTGAAAGGCAACTGCTTCCTTTTTTCAGCCAGGAGTATTGTCTTTGATGTAGAAAAACATTACTAATCTTTTGTCCTTAAAATCATCACGACAGTGTTTTTTACCATTTTGATCATTTAAACAAAAATCAGGTAACTTTTCTCCTACTTTAATCATCTTTACCCTTCCTTTCATAACAATACTTAAACTTATATATTATAGTTGTTTGTTTTTAAAAATAATCCTTTATTTAAAGCTATTATACTATAAATTTGAACTGCTTGCTCCCCCATCTAATACAATTGAAGCTCCATTTAAATAACTTGCTTTTTTAGAACATAAGAAGGTTACAAATTCACCTAATTCCATTGGTTCACCCAATCTTTTTAATGGAATATTACTGCTCTTTGAATTTAGCGCTTCTTCATAAGTTTTAAATTTGCCATCCTCTACCTGTTTTTCTAAAAGATACTTTACTCGATCTGTTTCATGTAGGCCTTGAAGAATTGCATTAACCCTTATTTTAGGACTCAATTCTTTAGTGAGCGTTTTCATTAAACCGATCACAGACATCCTCACAGAATTGGAGAGCACTAAATCTTCAATAGCTTCCTTTACACTTATTGATGTTAGATTAACAATTGTACCTCCGTCTCCTTCTTTTAAATAATCTAGAGACTCTCTTACCAACCTCACTACACTCATTACTAAAAGATCAAATGACTTATACCAATCTTCATCACTTGTTTCGACAAATGACTTGCTGGGTGGGCCTCCTGCTGATGTAACTAAATGATCTAACCTACCATAGGTATTATAGGTTTTTTCAACTAATTTTTTTATATCTTCTTTTTTAGTAATATCAGCTACTTGTCCAACAACCTTACCTTTATTTAGACTTTTTAACTCTTGTACTGTTTTATTTAATCTTTCTTCATTTCGCCCATTTACTACAACATTTACACCTTCTTTAACTAAAGCGGTCGCAACTGCCTTTCCTAATCCACTACTTGAGGCAGTTATTAAAGCGCTATTTCCTTTAATCTTTAAATCCATAATATTTTACACCCCTTTATTTATTAAAGACTCAACTTTCGCAGTTAAGAATCTTTAATGGTTCTTTGATATAATTGGGAAGAAGCCCAAAAAAGTAGTCCAATAGTTTATTTATCTTCTTTTCAATAATTTTCAAACAATCATGAAGAGATTGCTTTAATAAATCTATTATAAGTAGCAATGCTTCCATAAACTTTATATCTGAAAGTTCATAACAGTATTCAAAAAACATACCGCCAAAAGTCTTTCCATCTTCATTTTTTCTGACATCTAAAGTCAGCATAATATATCTGGTGAATACTATTTTGGTATGAGCAAACATTGAATCATAGCTTCTTCCTTAAAATTTTTTGGCCAAACGCAAATAGGATTTGTTCATCTTAAAAAATACTTCAATATCCCAGCGTTTACCATAAATTATGATGATTTCTTCATCATCAAGTTCTATGTTCGTTGATAAAAGAGCAATCCACTGGTTTTTATTGTTATCATTTTTAATAAAAATTATTTTAGCTTTAATTTCATTACCATCTTTATCTTTACCAATAAAAACAATAACAAAAGACCACATTCATCTGTTGGTAAAATACCACCAGCAGTTTATCATAAAAACATTCTGAACAACTTAGTTTCAGGAATTAAATTTGCTGCATAGGTATTGAATTTACTGAAAAACTGTGTTTAACAAATCATATTAAAGCTTGTCCAAGATTAGAGGGGCTAGCTTAGCAATTTAATTGGGACATAGCTGAATTTTAAGTGTCTTTCTTTATTCTTTTTGTTTGTATAATGATAGGCATATTTGCCCTTATATAAATCAGCTACTTTTTTGACAGCTTAAGAATCACAATTTTCATTCTCACATTCTTCATTTTCATATTCAATTTCTACTGTTACATGCTCTATTTTTTCTGCAACCAGCAGGGTTTTAATTTTAGATTTAAGCTCAATTATTTCTGCTTTTGAAAATCCATCCGGTATAACCACATGGGTACTCAGAAAAATCTTATCTCCATCTAAAGTCCAGACATGGGTATGATGAGCTGCAAGTGCCTGAGTCTCTGCGGCTATTTGCTGCTGCAGTTCTTCAAGTTCAATCCCATGAGGAACTCTCTGTAAGAAAATATTTAAAACTTTTTTTAACTTAGAAATCACATTATATAAAATGTAAAGGTTGATTAATAGTGAAAGAAATGGATCTAAAATCGGAAGATCCTTATAAATCAAAACAATACTTACTATTAATACTGCCACCCAGCCTAAAACATCTTCTAAAAGATGCCAGCTGACAACATCTTTATTTAAAGACTCTCCTCCTCTTAATTTAAAAACTGCAATCCCATTGACTATTATTCCTAAAATAGCAAGGTATAACATTCCTTCTGGATGCACAGCCTGAGGATTAAAAATTCTGGGAATAACCTTTGTTAAGATAAAAACAGATCCTAAAATTAAGACTATGCTGTTAATTAGTGCTCCAAGCAAAGAAAATCTGGCATAACCAAAACTAAATTCTTTATCTGCTCCTTTTTGAGAATAATTCTCTAAATACCAGGACATTCCTAAAGATAGAGAATCCCCTAGATCATGTAAGGCATCAGATAAGATAGCCATACTGTTGGTAAAAATTCCACCAAAAATTTCAATAATGGTAAATGATAAATTTAAGAAAAAAGCCATTTTAATATTTGAGACATCTGAATGATCATGATCATGTTCACTCATTTTTTCCCACAATTAATTTCATAATTTATTCCCCTTTTGTATTTATTTTTGTTTCTAAAAATAAGTTTATCAACTTATATCAAAAAAGTATGTAAAGTAGTTAATTGTCGTAAAGCGGAAGTTTAAGTAACGGTGTATCTGATGGTGAGTCTAAAACTATAAGATCGCCGAAACGTTAAGTTAAAGATAAATGAAATAATTAAACAAATATCTTCTTAGCTGAAGAAATTATTCTTTTAATTAACTCATCTTTTTTTCTGTTTTTATTGTAGGCAATATAAAATTTACGGTATAGATCCATTTCACTAACTTTAATTTCTTTTACTCTACCATATTCACTTGCCTTACTGGAAGCAAACTTAGAAACAAATGAAATACCTAATCCTGCTTGAACAGCAGCTATTATGGCTTCTGTACTTCCTAATCTACACTTGATATTTAATTCGTTATACTGAACACCTGAATTTTTAAAACCTTCAAGCATTGCTTTTCTGGTACCTGAACCAACTTCACGGATTAAAATACTTTCTGATTTTAAATCCTGTATCTTTATTTTGTTTTTCTTAGTTAAATTATGATCTAGGGGAGTAATCAATCTAAGTTCATCTTCAACTATTTCTATAGTTTCATATTTGCTGTTTGTAGGTTTAGAACCTACTATAATAATATCAACTTCCCCTTTATCTAAAAGTTCTATCATTTCTGCACTATCCCCAACTTCAATACAGGACTTAATCTCCGGATCATTTTTGGAAAAATCAGCTAAAAGATCAGGTAATATATATTCAGAAGGAATTGTGCTTGAACCAATTATTATACTTTTATATAACTTGTCTTTTTTGTTTTCAACATCAATTAATAGTTTTTCCCATTTTTGTATTATATCTTTAGCATTATTATATACCGCTTTACCCGCAGGTGTTAAATTAATATTCCCTTTTTCTTTGTAGACAAGTTCAGTTTCAAATCTTTCTTCTAATGCTTTAATCTGCATACTTATTGCTGGTTGAGTTAAATCCATTTTCTCTGCTGCTAATGAATAACTACCTGTATCGATTAATTTTGTAAATATCTTTAGTGTGTTGATTTTCATATTATCACCTACTTCCGCAATGTAGCAATTAAACCTTTAACATTCTCTAATATATTTAAAGCATCAAAAATATCTTTAAATACTATATCAGCATTTAAAACACAGTCTGCTGCTAATCCTTCTTCACCCAATACAGCAATCCCAACCACAGCAGTCTTTAACATCTTTGAATCGTTATTTCCATTTCCAATGGCTATTACGCTGTCTTTTCCAAGTTTTTCAACAAACTCTTTTTTATATACTGTACCTGGAATACTTTTATCTATAATTTCAATTTTTACATCGTTGTCATTAAATTGTTTTTTTGCAGTTCCATAGGTATCAGCTGTTATTATATGTATATTTAAAATTTTACTAAGATTTATTAGTTTTTCTTTAACACCAGCAATTAATATCCCATCATTTGCTATCGTCCCATTAAAATCTAACACTAGATCTTTGATTATTAACTTTTCTTTATCCGGAATCTTTATCTTAATCATTATTTCACCTACTTTAAATTCTAATAATTTAATTTCAATTACTTTTTTTAGAAAAAATAAATAAATCCATAAAGTAGTCTATGATATTTTTTATTAAGCTGTTATTTTTTTCTTTAATCTTACTCTCTAATTCTTCACCAGTTTCTGTTGTTTCATACATATCTTCTTTAAAGTCATCCACTATTTTCTTTAAATTTTTTTCTTCACTCATCTTTTCCACCTTTTTATAAGTTTTTCTTATGTATAATTATAATATAAGTTTATGATAAAAATCAATTTTTTGAATTTTTCAAAATACTTTTAATATTGTTGTTATTGTTATATAATAAAATTTTAATAAAAATAGGGAGGTGTAATAATGTCTGTTAAAGGAAAAGGTTACGAAAAAGGCAAGTATAAATGTAAGAAGTGTGGAAATATTATAACACTGGACTCCTTTTCAAATAGACTCCCTACATGCTCTGATTGTCAAAGCACAAAATACTCTAGAATTGGAAGTGAAAGACACTAGTTGAAGTATTAAAGCCGGGTTTAAGAAACCCGGCTTACTTTTTTTACATTTTTTGTTCAGCTATTTCATTAAATTTATCAATGTATTCTTTAATAACATCTAAAGAACTTAACCAAAATTCTTTAGACTGTATATCTATATCAACCATTTTTGCAACCTCTTTAACCTTGTTTTTCCCGGTTGCTTTTAATAAGTTATTATACTGTGTCATAAAATCATCATCAGATTTTTTACTTAATGCATATACTCCTAATCCAAAAAGTAAACCAAATGCATAAGGGAAATTGTAGTAATTATTGCCTGCTGAATAATAATGAGGTTTGTTTAACCACATATAAGGATGTAAATATTCATGATCTAAGCCATCTCCATATGCCTTCTTTTGAGCATCGAGCATCAGTTCTTTTAACTCTTCTGTACTTAAGGAACTGTTTTTTCTTTCCTCAAATAAGTTTTTTTCAAATGTAAATCTACTGTATATATCGACTATCACCTGGCCTGCTGAGCCAATAAAGTTTTCTAAAATTGAAAATATCTGTTCCTTGTCTCCCTTCTCTAAAGCTGCTTCAGTTACAATTGTTTCACTAAATATTGAAGCAGTCTCAGCTAAAGGCATTGGATAGTCAGAATTTAAAATAGTTTCTTCTTCAAGACAGTGTCCGTGGTAAGCATGTCCTAGCTCATGAGCTAATGTTGTTACATCACTAAATGAACCGGTGAAGTTACTTAAAATTCTGCTTTCTTTTATGGGATGGAGATTATAACAAAAAGCTCCACCTCTTTTGCCTTTTTTAGGTTTAGGATCTATCCAGTTATTTTCAAATGCTTTTGTATATAAATTAGCCATCTCTGTGCTAAAGTCTTCAATGTTCGATACAATAAACTCTTTAGCTTCCTCATAACTAAATTCCATATCTTTATCTCCAAGAGGAGCAAATAGATCATAAAAGGGTAAACCATTTTCATGTCCTAAAATCTTAGCTTTTGTTTTATAAAAATCTCTAAACATAGGTAATCTTTCTTCTATAGCTTCTATTAGGGCATCAAGAGTTTGTTTATCCATTCTAGAATCCTTTAATGATTGATCAAGTGCAGAATCATAACCTCTGCGTTCTGATAAAGTTATTACTTCACCCTTAATACCATTTAAAGCTGCTGCAACTCCTTCTTCTACTTTTTTATAAGAACTTAATTCTGCGTTATAGGCTGTTTTTCTAATTTTAGGATCTTTTTTATGTGCCATATTTCTAACCACAGGTAGTGGAAGTTCCTTTTTTTCACCTTCAACTTCAATAGGTACTTGAAGGGTTGAGGTGAGTTTTTCCTGTAATTTAGTCCAGGCTGAAGAACCAGTTTGTTTCATCTTAGCAATTATTTCTTCTTCATCTTCATCTAATAAATAGTTGCTGTTTTCTACTAGTTCTTCTATAAAAAATTTGTGTTCACTTAATATTTTGGAACTTGAATATAATTTTTCTCTATCTTCAATTTGACTTAACCATTTTTCGAACTTTACCATAACCTTTGTCATTTTAACAGATTGTTTATCTAACTTTTCAATCATCTTTAAAGCAGTATTATTTTGAGCATCTACACTTACTGTTAAATTACTGTAAGCTTTCAACTTCATGGATAGACTGTAAAATTCTTTTAATGAATTTAAAAAATTTTCTGCGGTTTTACTTTTTTCTTGGTCTTTATCATCAAACTTCCATTTTGATAGTTTTGAAATAAACTTTTCAAACTTATCTTTATCATCTTTAAACTCTTTAGAATCAAACCCAGGATATAGTTCATTAAGGCTCCAATTTTCTTCCATAATATACTTCACTCCCGTTGTATTATTATTTTAATATATATAAACTTAAACCGGGGTATTATCCCGGTTTTATAATCTTTTTATTTTAATTTTACAGCAGTTCCATAGGCAAGTATTTCAGCTGCTCCCCCCATAACCTGAGAAGTTGAAAATCTTAAATTTACCACTGCATCAGCATTTAATTTTTTGGCTTCTTCTTCCATCCTAATTAATGCTTCTTCTCTTGCTTCACTAATCATTTGTGTATATTCTTTTACCTCACCACCAACAATATTTCTAAGACCAGCTACAATATCATTACCTATATGGCGTGCTCTAATGGTATTTCCCCGAACTAATCCTAATACTTCAGTAATTTCTTTACCTTTAATCTCTTCCGTATTAACTGTAAACATAAAGTTTCTCCTCCTTATATAGTTTTGTTTAATGGACATTTAATACATAAAGGGGAGCTTTTTAAGCAGTGCTCTTTTGCATGTTTTACTAATAATGCATGGTATTCATTAAATAGTTTGGAATCATTTTCTAAGTTTTTTTCAAAAAGTGCTTTTAATTTATCATATGATACATCTTCTGAAGTATATCCAATTCTAGAGATTATTCTTTTTGTATAGGTATCTATGACAAATTTGGGTTGATTAAAAGCATATAACATTATTGAATCAGCAGTTTCAGGTCCTATACCATAAATATCAAGTAGTTTTTTTCTGATTGTTTCTGGCTTCCCCTTAGTGAACTTATTTAAATTTAGATCATAGTTATCATCTATATATGAAACAAATGATTTTAATTTCTTTGCTTTCATATTATAATATCCGGAAGGTTTTATCAATTCTGCTAATCTATTTTCTTTTACTTCTTTTAATTTTTTTAAACTAACTAAATTAGCTTCTTTAAGATTAGAGATTGCCTTTTCAACATTTGACCAGTTTACAGCTTGGGTTAATATAGCTCCTATAATTACTTCTATTGAGCTATCAGCCGGCCACCAGTTCTGTGGTCCATAATGGTCAAATAACTGTTCATAAACAAGTTCTATTCCCTCTGAAACATTATAGTTATCCTTAATACTGTTACAAGGATACATTTTATCCTTCCTTATTTAAAATATCTTTAGCAATTACAATACCGGAAACTGAAGCCTGCATTAATCCTCTGGTAATACCTGCTCCATCACCTGCAGTATATAGATTATTTATATTAGTTTCTAAATTGTTATTTACATCTAACCTGTTTGAATAAAACTTGACTTCTACTCCATAAAGCAAGGTATCTCTGGAATAAAGTCCTGGTGCTAAGTTATCTAATGCTTCAAGCATCTCAATTATTCCTTTAAGATGTCTATAGGGAAGTACTAAACTTAAATCTCCAGGAGTTGCTTCTTTTAAGGTTGGTTCAATTATTCCACGATCTATTCGAACCGGAGTTGAACGACGTCCATCCAATAAATCTCCAAGCCTTTGTACTAAGACTCCACCACCTAATAGGTTAGCTAATTTCGCTATGTTTTTACCATATGTAATTGGTTCATGGAATGGTTCTGTAAATGTTTTACTAACTAATAATGCAAAGTTGGTGTTCTCTGTTTTGATATCAGAATGACTGTGTCCGTTTACTGTTATTAACCCCTGATTATTTTCATTTACTACCTCACCATAGGGTGACATACAAAAGGTTCTTACCTTATCATCAAAGGTTGGGGTTTGATAGATCAATTTTGATTCATAAAGATTTTCGGTCAACTCTTCAGCAATTACAGCAGAGGTTTCAACTCTAACTCCGATATCAACCGGATTAATAGTTGTATCAATATCCAACTTTGGAGCCAGAGAACTAAGCCAAGCTGCATTCTCTCGACCAGGTGCTGTTACTACATATTTACCATAGTATTTTTCACCAGTTTTAGTTTTAACACCTATAATTTTATCATCTTCTAAAATGAAGTCGTCAACATTTGTCTTAAACTTAATATCAACACCCTTACTTTCAATGAATTCCTTCATATTAGTAAGTACTGTTTTTGTATATCCTGTACCTAAATGTCTTAACTTTGCTGGTATAAACTTTAATTGGGCTTTTATGGCTTTAGCTTTAATATCTTCAATTTTGGGACCATCAACACCAAATATTCTATCAGGTGCACCGAATTTTAGATACATTTTATCAGCATACTGAATTAGTTCTTTCAAGCGTTCTAGGCCGATATATTCCTCTAAGTGCCCTCCTATTTTTGGAGATAGGGATAATTTGCCATCACTAAAAGCTCCAGCTCCTCCCCAACCAGATACAACTGAACAGCTGTCACAGTTAATACACCCCATACCTGGATTTTGTTTCATTGGACATTCTCTTTTAGAAATATCTTTACCCTTTTCAATCATTAATATATTAAGGTTTTCATTATGTTTAATTAATTCTAAAACTGAAAATATTCCAGTTGGACCGGTTCCAACCACTATAACATCATAATTATTATTACCCATTTATCTACACTCCTATTATTCCCATTCTATTGTTGCTGGTGGTTTGGAAGTAATATCATAAACCACTCGATTAACTTCTTTTACCTCATTAACAATCCTATTTGAAATAAGTTCTAATAGACTATATGGCAGCTGTGCCCACTCGGCTGTCATTGCATCATCACTTTTTACTGCTCTTAAAATAATAGGATATCCATAAGTTCTATCATCACCCATTACCCCTACACTTCTTAAATCAGGTAAAACAGCAAATGACTGCCAGATCTCTCTACCTAGACCTGCATCTTTTATTTCTTCTCTTAAAATTGCGTCTGCATCTTGTAATATTTTTAGTTTTTTATCATCAACATCTCCAATTATCCGAATTGCTAATCCTGGACCGGGAAACGGTTGTCTCCATACAATCTCTTCAGGTAGTCCTAAAACTTCACCAATTTTTCTTACTTCATCTTTAAAAAGCATACGAAGTGGTTCTATTAGTTTAAAGTTCATATCTTCCGGAAGACCACCTACATTGTGATGACTTTTAATAGTAGCTGCATGTTCATTACCACTTTCAATAACATCAGAATAGATTGTACCCTGTACAAGATATCTTGCATTTTCTATTTTAGCTGCTTCTTCTTCAAAAACCCTAATAAATTCTTCACCAATTATTTTTCTTTTTTGTTCTGGATCAGATACATTTTCTAACTTTGATAAGAATCTATCTTTGGCATCAACATATACTAATGGAATATTAAATTCTTCACTAAAAGTTCTTCTTACTTCTTCTGCTTCACCTTTTCTTAGAAGCCCGTGATCAACAAATATGCAGGTCAGTTGTTCTTTTATCGCCTTATATACTAAAGCTGAAGCAACTGAAGAATCAACTCCACCTGAAAGTCCGCAAATTACTTGATCATCTTTAACTTCTTTTTTTATTTTTTCAACTTCTTCATTTATATAGTCTGCCATAGTCCAATCTGCTTTTGCATTGCATTCTCTAAATAGAAAGTTATGTAGTACTTCTTTTCCTTTTAAAGTATGTAATACTTCGGGATGAAACTGAACTCCATAATATTTTTTCTTATGATTAGCCATTACTGCAACATCAGTAACATCGGTATGAGCAATATTTTCGAAACCATCCGGCATTTCTACGACTTGGTCTCCATGGCTCATCCAAACCTGGGAATTGTTTTCAATATCTTTTAATATACCAATATTTTTATCAATACTTAATTTGGCTTTACCATATTCACCCTGTTTTGCCTTTTTTACTGATCCTCCGGGCATCATTTGGGCCATCAACTGCATACCATAACAAATACCCAGTATAGGGATATCCAACTTTAATATCTCTGGATCTATTTTTGGTGCATTTGGACTTGTTACACTGTTTGGTCCACCAGAAAAGATAATACCAATTGGATTAATTTCTTTAATCTCATCACTTTTTATACGATATGACTTTATCATTGAATAGACATTAAACTCTCTAATTCTTCTTGCTATTAATTGACTGTATTGTCCTCCGAAATCTAGTATTAAAACTTTGTTTTTGTTCATTTAAATCTCCTTTCAAAAATTGTCAAATCACAGGTTTTATTATATGGTATAATACTTAAAAAGTAAATAAAAAAAGTGGTATACCCATATAATAGGTACACCACTTTGAAGTGTCTTTATTTAGTTGGATGGAGTTACATCATTCCGGGCATTCCACCCATTCCACCCATTCCGCCCATTCCACCGGGCATTCCACCTGGAGCTCCACCGTTATCATCATCGTCATCATCAGATGTATCGGCAACTAAAGCTTCAGTGGTTAGTAACATAGCAGCTGCACTTGCAGCATTTTGAATTGCAGAACGTGTTACTTTTGCTGGATCTACAATACCAGCTTTGATCATATTTACAAACTCGCCTTTCATAGCGTCAAAGCCCATTCCAGTTTCGAGTTCTTTTACTTTTTCTACAATAACTGAACCTTCAAATCCAGCATTGCTTGCAATTAAACGCATTGGTGCTGTTAGAGATCTTCTAACGATATCAACACCAGTACCTTCATCACCTTCTAATTTAAGGTCATTTAGTACTTTCATAGCGTTTAGATAAGTTACACCACCACCAGCAACTAAGCCTTCTTCAACAGCAGCTCTTGTAGCTGATAGAGCATCTTCTATTCTGTGTTGTTTTTCTTTTAACTCGGTTTCTGTAGCAGCACCAACTCTAATTACTGCAACTCCACCTGCTAACTTAGCTAATCTTTCTTGTAATTTTTCTTTATCAAAGTCAGAATCACTGCTTTCAATCTGACGTTTGATTTGGTTAATTCTATCTTTAAGGTCTTCTTTATTACCTTCACCTTCAACTAAAGTAGTTTCTTCTTTAGTAATATTAATCTTATGTGCGCGTCCTAAATCAGAAATCTCAGCGTTTTCTAACTTAAGTCCAAGATCTTCTGTAATTACGCGTCCACCTGTTAGAACTGCGATATCTTCTAACATTTGCTTTCTTCTATCTCCAAAACCAGGGGCTTTAACTGCAACACATTCAAATGTACCTCTGATTTTATTTACAACTAATGTTGCTAATGCTTCACCTTCAACCTCTTCAGCAATAATTAAAAGAGCTTTACCGGATTGAGCAACTTTTTCTAATAAAGGAAGTATATCTTGAATACTTGAAATTTTCTTATCAGTAATTAAAATATATGGATCTTCTAAAGAAGCTTCCATTTTTTCGGTATCAGTAACCATGTAAGGAGATAAGTATCCTCTATCAAACTGCATACCTTCTACTACTTCTAGAGATGTACCCATACTTCTTGATTCTTCAACTGAAATTACGCCATCTTGTCCAACTTTTTCCATTGCTTCTGCAATTAAATCTCCAATTTCTTGATCATTACCAGCAGAAATTGAAGCAATCTGTGATACTTCTTCTCTACCTTCAACTGGAGTTGAAATTGATGCAATTTCATCAGTTAGCTTTTCAACAGCTTTTGCAATACCTCTTTTTAAAAGCATTGGATTTGCACCAGCAGTTACATTTTTTAAACCTTCATTAAAAATTGCTTCTGCTAATACAGTAGCAGTAGTTGTACCGTCACCAGCAACATCATTTGTTTTAGTTGCTACTTCTTTTACTGCTTGTACACCCATGTTTTCATAACGATTTTTAACTTCTATTTCTTTGGCAATACTAACACCATCATTAGTAATTGTAGGTGCACCAAAACTTTGTTCTAATAAAACATTTCTACCCTTTGGTCCTAATGTAACTTTTACTGAATTTGCTAGTTTTTCTACACCTTTTTTCAGCTTACGACGTGCTTCTTCACCGAATTTAATATCTTTAGCCATAATTTAATAAACCCTCCTTAAATAATTAGAAATTGTTAATGTAATTAACCAATTACAGCAACAATGTCATCAATGTTTACTATTTTATACTCTACACCTTCAACTGTTACTTCTGTTCCTGCGAATTTATCAAATACAACCATATCTCCTTCGTTTAATTCAGCAGTTTCATCTTCAGTATAGCAGTCTTTACCTACTGCATACACTTCACCAGTTTGTGGCTTTTCCTTTTTTGCTGTATCTGGTATTACAATACCACCTTCTGTTTTTTCTTCTCTTTCTACTAATTTTACTGCAACTCTGTCTCCTAACGGCTTAACACTCATTTAATTAACCCCCTTTAATTTTATATATAATTAAAAATTTATATCTGTTATTAGCACTCATTTGAGTTGAGTGCTAATAATTACTGTATTAATAATATCTAAGTATTAAATTAAAATCAACCGTATTTATATCACCTTAATGCTCTTTAAGTTGATTTAATACCTAGATACTTGTCTATATTCACTTTTTCTCTTACAAGCTCTATTATTCATCATATGATTTCAACTTCTAATCCTAACTTTTTTTCAATCATTTTGTAACTATTGCCACATAAATCATTATTAAATACATCATACATTAATTTAGGTAAAACAATCAGATCTACTAAATCATTAGAATAGTTATTGAAAAATTCAATTATATCATGATTTGTCAGAAGGCCGGCAGATAAAATTGACCCTTTTAAATATGTATTTTTAACTTTTTTGACTAATATTTTAGTGTTATTTTTAAAACCTAAATAATCTATTATAGTATAGTTTATCAGCTCATATCCTAAATCAGAAGTTAAAAAAAGAATTGATTTTTCTTTATTATCGTCAATAACTCTTTTAATTGAATCTATTTCACCTAAGGACAAGTCATAATCTAAGATAAGACCTGATTTTTGATCTTTTTCTTTTTTTAATTTTTTTGTTAGTATTTTATCTTTTCTTTTTATGTCTAATACCGGACTTTCTAAGGACTTTATTTTATTAAATGCATCTACTCTAGTGATTACCTTTTTATTATTTACATTAATTATCTTATCCATATACTTTATATTTGCCCTATCAGCAGGGCTATCTTTAATCACTCCAATAATTTCTTTATCAAAGTTTTTTAATCTTGGAGGTTCTATAATAACAGGTGTACTATTATTAATGTTAATATTTTTTATTAAATCATATAGATTATTATAGACATCTTTAAAATCAAATTTTAATTTATCTACAGTATTTTTAGTAAACCCTGGCATAAATACCCTAATACTCTGAGGATTATACTTCATCATTTTAATGATTTCTTCTTCTAATAATCTTATATTCAACAACTTGTGGTAGTGCAACCATACTGAAATTGTACTCTAGATCAAAGTTATTTAGTAATTTAAGTGTTTTTTCTATATTTTCATTACAATTTTTTCCCATAATCTTTTTTCTTAACTTTGAGTTTAGATAATTAACCGAAATATTTAAAGTTATATTTTTGATCTCTTCAAAAAAATTTAATAGATCTTTATCTAACAAATCTGCATTTGTAGTTATCTTTATTTCAGTATTTGTATACTTTTTTCTTACCATATTAATTATTTCTTTAAAATATGGATATAATAATGGTTCACCTTCAATTATTTTTGTGGCCGATTCACCAATAATAATTGGACGGTTCGGATCTAAAAACTCGATTAATTCAAATATCTTTTCCTTTTTAAGAGTGCCGATACTAATTATTTCAATATCTGAAGGATTTTGTTTATGACTACAAAAAATACAGGATAGATTACATTTTGATGTTAAAGGCAAAATGTTATCTTCCTGTACACTTTTATATATATAATATTCTTTTTCATTTTTATGCATTACTATCACCTAAAGTTTCAGATTAGGATCTGCATTTAAGTCATGGGTTGCAAAATCCTTTTTTAAGTACTGGTAATATGCTACAGTACTTATCATTGCTGCATTGTCAGTACAAAGTTTCATTTCGGGAAAATATAGTGGTATATCATATTTTTTTAAACTACTTTCAAGAACTTCTCTAAACCTTTTATTTGCAGCAACTCCCCCAGATAAAATAACACTTTCTGCGTTTTTGCTTAGTGCTGCTTTTATAGTTTTATTAGTTAATATGTCAATCACAGCTTTTTGAAAACTAGCAGCTATATCATTAATATTTAGTTCTATATTTTTTTGTTTTTGATTGTGTATATAGTTAATTACTGCAGTCTTTAATCCACTAAAACTAAAGTCATAGTTATCCTTATCAATAAAAGGCCTTGGAAAATCAACCGCTTGTTCATTACCTTCTTTTGCTTTCTGTTCAATAACTGGACCACCCGGGTATCCCAGACCTAAATACCTAGCAATTTTATCAAATGCTTCTCCGGCTGCATCATCTTTCGTTCTTCCCAATATTTCATAGTCACCATATTCTTTAAAATATAGTAAGTCAGTATGTCCACCAGATACAGTAAGACATACAACCGGTGATTTAATATCTCTTTTTGAAATGAAATTTGCATATATATGTCCTGCAATATGATTTACCCCGATAAATGGTTTATCTAAAGCTAAAGAAAGTGCTTTAGCATAAGATAGTCCAACCAGTAATGAACCCACTAAACCAGGCCCATAGGTTGCTGCTATGGCATCAATATCTTTAAGCTCAATATTTGATTCTTCAATTGCCTTATCAACAACAGGGGTTATAAACTCCATATGTTTACGTGAAGCTATTTCTGGAACAACTCCACCGTATTTTTTATGCCAGTCTATTTGTGATGCGACAACACTTGAAAGTATATTTAGTCCATCTTCACTGACTGCTGCAGCAGTTTCATCACATGAAGTTTCTATTGCAAGTATTTTAATTTTTTTATCACTCATTTTTTAACTCCTTTATCATTAGTATAGCATCTTCTTTATTATCAAGATAATAATTTGGTACTATATTTGTTTTTTTAAAGTCTAGCTTTTCATATAAATTAATCGCCTTTTCGTTAGAAGCTCTTACTTCCAAAGTTATTTTATTAAAATTAATTGTTTTAGCCATATTAATAATTTCATTAATTAAATAAGTAGCGATATTTTTTCTTCTAAATTCTTTTTTTATAGCTAGATTTACAATATGTATTTCTTTCACTTTGTCTTTAAACCAACAACCTGTATATCCCACAACTTCTTTATTGACTTTTGCAGTTAGATAAAGGGCAAAAATATTATAGTTTAATTCCTCTCTGAAAAATTTTACATTCCAGGGATTAGAAAAAGCTTCTTTCTCAATTTTTATTATATGATATAAATCAGATTCTTTCATAATATCAAGAAAAACTTCCATTTAAATCCCCCTATAAATACTTTTTCTCCCAATTTATCCTTGCTTGAGGTTTTTTTAGATATTTTGGTATTAGTTCTTCAAAGTTTGAAGTAATACCATTTTTTAAATACTTATATCCTAATAAAGATAAATTAAAACCACCGTATTTTTCAATGTTTTTTACGATTTTTGTTTTATCATCCTTAAATTCATTGAAAAACTTATTATTATTATCAATACCTGATCCAAACAGTATCGTTTTTTGGTTGTAATCTTTTATTAACTCTTTCATATCATCGATATTTATAGCCTGATCTTCTTTCAATCTTTTTAAAAATTCTTTACTGTTATCGTCTTTAAAAAACGCAGTATATACTCTTTGATTTCGAGCATCAATTGTAGGTACTAAAATTGAATTCTTATAATGCTGGGAAAGAACAAATGCCATGTACTCTAAGGTTGAAATAGAATATACTGGAATATCTAAAGCCATTTTAAAAGCCTGTACTGTACTTAAACCTATCCTAAGACCTGTAAATGAACCCGGACCATTAGTTACTACTATACCGTTTAGTTCATCTAACTTTAAACCGGCTTCAAACAAAAGTCTTTTTATAATCGGTAAAAGTCTTTCACTATGTCTTCTTTTTAAGTTTATATTTATTTCTCCTATAAACTTTCCTTTATTATTTATTCCAACTGAACAGATATCTGAACTTGTATCAATTCCTAATATCAACATTTGTTTTCAGTCCTTCAATTATTTTTTTACTAAGTTTGCCTTCAGCCTTAAATATAACTTTTCTTTTATTTTCTGACAATCTTTTAATTTTTATATATAAAAAGTCATCTGAAACATAATCAAATACTAGCTGGGGCCATTCAATTGCTTTTACATCATTTCTAGCAATATATTCTTCGATTCCTAAATCTAAAAGTTCATCTTTAGTATCTATACGATAAAAATCCATATGTAACAAGCCTGGATTGTTTTCATATTCATTGATTAAATTAAAAGTAGGGCTAGTAATTTCAAAATCAATACCTAAACTCTTTGCAATACCTTTAACTAATACAGTTTTACCGGCTCCAAGATCACCGGTTAAAAGAATAATCTGAGAAAAAAGTTTTTTATCATTCTTTATTATTTTAGCTATTTTTTCACCTATTAATTTTGTCTCTTTAAAATTATTAGTTACTACTTCCAAGTATTTCACTTCCTTAATTTCTTATATATAAGCTATTAACATTATACTTGAGAAAGTTTTTTAAATCAAGAAACCCCATATCAATTTGATATGGGGCTAGATAATTTATATTAATCTATTACTACTAATTTTTTGGTCTTTCTTTAAAGGTTGTATGAAGTAGTTGATGTGAAAGTTCACTATTTGGTTCTTTTAAATATTCATCATATAACTTTTTGATCATAGGATTTTCATGTGATTTTCTAACAACACTTTTCTCATCTGTATTTGCTAATCCTTGACCTCTTAGTACTTTCTTTTCTTCACTTATTGGTAATGGTTGACCTCCACCACCGACACATCCGTGTGGACAGGCCATTACTTCAATAAAGTCATATTCTGATTTGTTTGCTCTTACCTCATCAAGTAGTTTTTCTGCATTTTTTAGTCCATTTGCTATTGCAACTTTAACAACTCTATCTCCAATTTGAACTTCAGCACTGTTTACACCTTTAAATCCTAGGTTAAGTCTTTCTAGTTCTTCTCCGGTAACTTTTTCTTTTACAGTTCTTACAGCAGCTTCTGCCACTCCACCAGTAGTACCAAAAATTGTTCCAGCACCAGTGTGTTGACC
Source organism: Halanaerobiales bacterium (assembly GCA_034521955.1). Taxonomy (GTDB): domain Bacteria; phylum Bacillota; class Halanaerobiia; order Halanaerobiales; family M55B127; genus M55B127. The sequence goes on from JAXHLT010000001.1 coordinate 144,042, forward strand.
CATTAACTCATCATAATCTTCATCTTTTAGATTTTTAAATTGAATTCCTACCTCTTTAATCATACGAGCTAGTTCTCTGGTAGTTAATACTGCATCAGTATCCTTAGATTTACTAGCATTAATCTCTTCTCTTTCTTTTTCAAACTTTTTAGCTGTACAGGGCATTATTGATACGGTGTATATTTTTTCTGGATCTATATTAGTTTTTTCAGCATAGTAAGTCTTTGATAGTGCAGAAAACATCTGCTGTGGTGACTTTGCTGAAGATAAATGGTTTAATAGATCTGGGTAATTATGTTCTGCATATTTAACCCAACCCGGACAACATGAAGTTATATGTGGTAAGTTCTTATTTTCTGTGAGTCTTTTTAGAAATTCTGAACCTTCTTCTAAAATGGTTAAGTCAGCAGTAAACTCTGTAGAAAACACACTGTCAAAACCTAATTTTCTTAAAGCAGCAACTAACTTTCCAGTAACTACAGTACCGGGTTCATAACCAAATTCTTCACCAATTGTAGCCTGAATTGAAGGAGCTGTCTGAGCGACTACATGTATATTATCATCTTCAAGTGCATTCCAGACATTTTTAATTTCACTTATTTCTGTGATAGCTCCCACTGGACAAACTGTTGCACACTGACCACAGTTGGCACAGTTTATTTCACTTTGTGGTAAATCAAATGCTGTAGTAACAATAGAATCAAAACCCCTATTGCTAAACTGTAAGGCTGAAACTCCTTGAACTTCCTCACAAACCCTTACACATCTACCACATAAAATACATTTATTTGGATCTCTTTTCAAAGCTGGTCCAACTTCATCACGGGGTACCTCTCGTACCTGACCTGCAATTTCTTCTACATCTTCTCTGGCAATACCTAAACTATGTGTTATATCCTGTAGTTCACAGCTTCCGTTACGATCACAACCTAAACAATCATTAGGGTGGTTAGCTAAAAGTAAAACTACATTTCTTCTTCTTGCTCTTCTAGCCTTCATGCTTGTTGTACTAACTTTCATTCCTTCAGTAACCGGTGTAACACATGAAGCAACTAATGAATTGCTTTCTAAATCTTCGACAACACAAACCCGGCAAGCACCATGGAGTGTTAAATCTGGATGGTAACATAGATATGGTACATCTACTCCAACTTCTTTAGCAGCTTCAAGTACTGTTGTTCCTTTTTCAACTTCAACTTTTTGATCATCTATAATTAAACTTACTTTTTCCATTTAGTATTTACCTCCTTTTTAACCCTGTGATATTGCATCAACCGGGCATTTTTTCTCACAAGCTCCACAAGAAATACAAACTGTTTCATCAATTATATAATATTTTCCATCACCTTTGCTAATTGCATCTACTGGACATACTTTAACACACTGTCCACAAGCAACACATGTATCAAAATTTATTTTATATGCTGAAGCTAATTCCTGACAGCTACCAGCTGGACATTTCTTATCATTTATATGTGCTTCATATTCATTTCTAAAGTATTGAATTGTACTTAATACAGGATTAGGTGCAGTTTGTCCTAAACCACAAAGAGATGTTTCTTTTATATGTTCACCTAACTCTTCTAAAAGTTCTATATCTCCCTGTTTTCCTTCACCTTCACAGATTCTGTTAAGTATTTCTAACATTCTTTTAGTTCCTTCTCTACAGGGAGTGCATTTACCACAAGACTCACTTTGAGTGAAGGTTAAAAAGAATCTGGCAACATCTACCATACAGGTGCTTTCATCCATTACAACCATACCACCTGAACCCATCATGGCTCCTACCTCAATTAAAGAATCATAATCTATAGGTAAATCAAGATAATCTTCAGGTATACATCCACCTGATGGACCACCGGTTTGAATAGCTTTATACTTCTTGTCTTCAGTAAGTCCTCCACCTATATCAAATACAACTTCTCGTAATGTAGTACCCATTGGTACTTCTACAAGACCAGTATTTTTTATTTTACCTGTTAGTGCAAATACTTTAGTTCCTTTACTGTTTTCTGTTCCAATAGATGAAAACATTTCAGAACCTTCATTTATTATATAGGGAATATTAGCCAATGTTTCAACATTGTTTATATTGGTTGGCTTGCCCCATAATCCCTTTGTTGCAGGATATGGTGGTCTAGGGTTAGGCATACCTCTCCTACCCTCTATTGATGCCATTAAAGCTGTCTCTTCACCACAAACAAATGCTCCGGCTCCCTTTTTAATATGTAATTCAAAGTTAAAACCCGAACCAAAAATATCTGTACCTAACAGTCCTAATTCTTCTGCATCATTAATCGCTTTTTTAAGTCTTTCGATTGCAAGCGGATACTCAGCACGAACATATACATAACCTTCGTCTGCTCCAATTGCATAGGCTGCAATAATCATTCCTTCAATTATTTTGTGAGGATCACCCTCTAAAATACTACGGTCCATAAATGCACCTGGGTCACCTTCATCTGCATTACAGATTACATACTTTTTATCACTTTCACTATCAGATGCAAACTGCCATTTTAGACCAGTGGGAAAACCTCCACCACCACGTCCTCTAAGACCGGAATTTTTAACCTCTTCAATTATTTCTTCAGGTGTCATTTCGGTTAATGCTTTACCTGCTGCTTCATATCCGTTATTTGCTATGTATTCTTCTATACTTTCCGGATTTATCTTACCACAGTTAGATAGTGCAATTCTGTGTTGTTTTTTATAGAAATCTATATCTGTATAAGAAGGGATGCTTTTTTCTGTTGATGGTTCTTTAAATAATAGTCTTTCAACAATTCTTCCCTTTAAAAGATGTTCATCAACTATTTCTGTTACATCTTCTTGTTTAACCTGACAGTAAAAAACACCTTCAGGATAGACGACTAAAATTGGCCCTTTTTCACAAAAACCATGACATCCAGTTTCAACGATTTTGATTTCGTCTAGTAAGTTTTTGTCTGCTAGTTCGTCCTGTAATTCATGCTTAATCTTTTTTGAACCGGAAGAAACACATCCAGTACCGGTACAAATCAAGATATGTGATCTATATATTGAATCCTTCACTGTAATATACCTCCTTTATGTTATTCTTCTAACCTTGCTATAACAAGATCGTTTACAATTTTCCCATTTATAATATGATTAACAATAATTTTTCTTACATCATCTTTAGATAAGTTTCCGTAAGTAATCCTATCTTTTCCAGGTAGTTGAACATCCATTAACGGTTCTTTTTCACACATGCCAATACAACCTGTTTGGGTTACTTCAAGATCTAAATCTCTTTTATCAATCTCTTCCATTACAGTTTTTAAAATATCTCTAGCACCAGCAGCAATACCACAGGTACCCATACCAATTATTATCTTTGGTTTATTTAATCCTTTACGCACCTCAATATCTTTTTCTACTTTTTTTCTTAAGTCTCTTAATTCTTCTAATGATTTCAATTAATTTCACCTCCGCGAAGATTACTTATATTTTCATCAATATATTCTTTTAACCAGTTTATTATTTTGTTATTATGTATTTTGGTATCATCTAACTCATTTTTAATTTCTTTGGTATCAAAGATAAAAGCTTCATCATTAAAAATATGTTTATACTTAATTTCAAATTCATTTTCCCAAAGCAGCATTGAAATTACAGTTTGTGAAATATCACCAAGAGGAGCTCGATCAATATGGTCATGTTCAAACACAGCTTCAATAGTTGTTCCATTATTATCTGAACTAATTTCAAAACTTCCATTACATCTTTTAGCTGCTTCTTTAAAAAATGATAAACCAAGTCCAACTGGCCTAGTTTTTCTTGTAGTAACAAATGGATCTGTTATATTATCTAAAATCTCTTTTTTAATGCCAGTTCCATCATCTTTAATTTTAATAGAAAAGATATTTTTTTCAATATCTTCTATAATTTCAATGCTGATATTGTCTGCATCAGCCTTAATTGAATTTTCAACAATATCTAAAATATGTAAGGCTAATTCTTTCATCAGCTTTGAAAGTCTTTTAATATTTCAGGTACTTTTTCCGGAGTCATTCTACCATAGGTCTCATCATTAATCATAATTACCGGTGCTAGACCACATGCTCCAATACAGGCTACAGTTTCTAAAGTAAAGTTTAAGTCTTCTGTTGTTTCACCACTATCAATATTTAATTCTGCTTTTAATTGATCTAAAACTTCAGCACCACCTCTAACATGGCAGGCGGTCCCAGTACAAACTCTAACAATATTTTCACCTCTTGGTTCTAGGTGAAATTGTGAGTAAAAGGTAACAACACCAAAAACTTGGCTTAATGATAAATCTAAATTACACGCTATTTCTTTTAAAACTTCTTCTGGTAGATATCCATATTCTTCTTGAGCATCTTGCAGTATTGGAATTAAATACTTTTCTTCTAAACTATAGTTTTTAAGTATTTCATTTAACGGTGCTAAGTATTTATCCATATTTTTTTGATCACATCTACAAGCCATAATATATTGACCTCCTATCTTATATTTAATTTATTTATTTTATGTTAAATTATACACAAACAATTATAAGTGAATATTTTCACTTTGTCAATACTTGAATAATAATTTATCCTAAAGTATATATTCAGAATTATTATGTGTTTTAAAATATTCAAATAATCCTTTGAAAGAAATATTTTTTGGTAAAAATATCTCCATAGTTGGTTTTATTTGATTAAGATAATGACTATCAGAATTTTTTAAAAAACTATATTTTTTTAGATAAGGAAAGGTTTTATAGTAATGAGTTATTGATTTATTAGAACTCATTTCTATAAATGAAATATCTAAATCCTCAGGTATGAATCCTAAGTTTTTTATCAAACCAAAACTTCTATCTACATGTGAAGGGACACAGATTCCATTGTTTTTATGGGTTAAATCAACTAATCTATTAATACTTAAGTCTGTTGAGTTTAATAGTAGTTTTTCTTCCTTTTTTATAAATGTATCATTTTTATCTACGACAATCTGATATCCAAACTTCTCTTCATCATTTTTGATATTAGGAAGGTTATTATAAATAATGTTTGAGTACTTGTTAAGATCATCAAGGCTTGCAAAATAACTTAAAAGATGTATTTCCTCTTTGCTTTGTACTTCAATCCCCGGAATTAAATAAATATCTTTTTCTTTAGCAATTTCTAATGCACTGGCAATATTTTTGTTAGTATTGTGATCTGTAATAGATATTATATTAATTCCTTTTTTGGCTGCAGTTTCAACAATATTACCTGGTGTCATTGTAATATCAGCACAGGGAGATAAAACAGAATGAATATGTAAATCCATTAGATATTTCTGCATACTATACTCCTAAGTTGGCTAACTTGTTTGCTAATTCATAAGCAGATAGATCAGATTTTAAAAGATTAACCTCTTTTTCTTTAGCTCTATTAATCGTGTTTTGATCAATTTCCATATTTTCACAAACAATCACACCTGAAACTTCTGTAAGTAAGGCTACCGCAATTACATTTTGGTGACCTTGAATAGTAATCCAAAGTTCACCTTCTTGTGCTCTAGCCATGACATTACTTAATAGATCTCCTATATAGCAGCCTTTGACCTCTTTATTTAAGTCTGCTTCATTAATTAAATCAAGTTGTAGTTTTTCCACAACATTTTTTAATATCAAATAACTCACCTCACTAGTCATTATTATTGTTATTGTTCTCTTTATCATTCATAACTGGTGGTAGTTCATGGGTTAAAAGTGAAAGTTGATCTGCTAAATCTCCAATTTCTTTTCTTAATACAAATATACAGTCCGATTTTTTAGCAAGACCATTTACAACATCTTCTGCAAATGTTTCACAGTCCGGGGCTCCACATGCTGCACAGTCTAAACCAGGTAAACTTTCAATTAGTTTTTCTAATTTATCTAGTTTATCTATTGCTTTGACAAAGTCTTCATCTAATTTTTCTGCACCAATTTCTTTAATCTTTTCATCTAATTTAAAGTTATAGTCATCTAGGTTTTGATTTATGAAGTCTTTTTTGGATCTAGTACTGCTTTTGATATTATATTTTGCTTGAAAGGGATTACTTACATTAAAAATTCCACCTACACAACCAGTCGGACAGGCCACTAGTTCTAAATATCTAATTCCTTTCAGATTACCTCTTGTTAATTCATCTAAAACTTTTTTAATATTATGTATACCTGAAACTGATAAAGTGTCAATAACTCCTTCATTATTTAATATATCATTTTCACCACCACTTTGACCCCATGATATTCCTAAAAATGGTTGGTATTTTTGTTTTAACTTTACATTTTGTAAGTTGTCGTTTTTTATAATGTTCATTATTTTTGGATAAACTTTATCTACAGAAATAGCTCCAGTTAAGCTGGATTTATCTCTACCTAATGGATTTTTAATTGCAGTTACCTTTGCTGGACAAGGAGTGATAAAATAAGATACTATAATTATCTTTCTTGTTTTTGTCTACTTTTTTATCAACATAGTCTGCCATAAGATCTACAGGTGAATTAAAAGGTACTATATTATCAATTAGTTCAGGATATAGTAACGAAATTAATCTTACTATTACAGGACATGATGATGATATATAGGTTCCTTTATGTTTGGTTAGAAACTGTTTTGTCTTTTTAGATACTGCTTCTGCTGCATAGGCAACATCCCAAACTTCATCAAAACCCAACTTATAGACTGCTTTTTTTATCTTTTCTGGATTAAACTTTCTATCGAATTGACCATAAAAACTTGGTGCTAGAAGAGCTATGTTATAATCATAATTTTTTAATTGTTCTAGGTCATCTGTTTTTGCATACTTTGCATGGTACTGACATGTCCTAATACATTCAGCACAGTCAATACATAAGTCTTCTTTTATGGTTGCTTTACCTTGGTGGACACGGATTGCTTTTGTGGGACAGTTTTTTACACAGTTTGTACAGCCCTCACATTTATCTTCTTTTAATAATACAGAATGTTTATTGCTCATGATTACACCCGCTTTTTACTTGGCTATATTGATAAAAGCCGTTAATTTAGTATATTCTCCAAGTTCGCTTTCAACTTCAAGATCATCTGAAAATCTTTTAACATTATTTAGACCCATTCCGGCTCCAAAACCTAATTCCCTTATATCATCTGTGGCTGTTGAATATCCAGCTTCAAATGCTCTGTCAATATCTTCAATACCTGGACCCTTGTCATCAGAAACAATACTGATTTGTTCAGTATCTATATATGCTTTTAGTCTTCCACCTTCCGAGTGGATAATTAAATTCATTTCAAGTTCATATGTAATTATTGAAGTTCTTCTTATATCCGTATTATTTACTCCCAGTTTTCTTAATAGGCTTTTAAGTTTACTGGAAACTTCACCACCACTTGCAAAGTCTCCTTTTTCAATTTCACTATCTATTATCTTTTTTTTCTTCAAAGTTTATCATCCACCTACTCTATTTTAACCATTTTTTCGGGTTTAACTCCCAGATTATATAAAATTCCACAGGCTTCAAACATCGGTTTGTCTGTCATATATAAAAGTATTTCTTTTTCTTTGGCCAGTTCAACTGTTTCTTTAACAGGAGTCTTACCACGGACAAATATAATTATTTTTATTCCAATCATTTCTGAGGTTCTAACAACCTGTGGATTGGTCAATCCAGTTATCAGCATAGTTTTAGCATTAGAAAATGCCAAAACATCACTCATTAAATCAGCTCCACAAGCAGTTTTTACATCAATTTCGACTTTTTCAGGAATTTCAAATATTTCTTTTAAACTCAAGTGTTCTTTGATTTCTTTTAACTTCATAGTTTTTATTTACCATCCTTTTTGTTTTCAACAATATTACCATTAATAAATACTTTATCAATAGTTGATGTAATATCCAATGGATATCCATTATATATTACAAGGTCAGCATCTTTACCTACCTCAATACTTCCAACCCTATCGTCTACACCTAAAATTTCAGCTGGATTAATAGTAATTGCCTTTAATGCTTCTTTAGGATCTAACCCTTCTTTAATAGCCAAAGCAGCATAAACTGTTGCATTTTTAGTAGGAATTACAGGATGGTCACTCATAAGAGCAATTTTAACTCCCGCTTTTGCTAAAACACCAGCAGTTTTAAAACTTAACTCACTTAATTCAACCTTTACTCTACCTGTCATTGAAGGACCAACAACTGCAGGTATTTTTGCCTCAGCAATTTCATCTGCTATTTTATGACCTTCTGTACAGTGCTCTAATGTTATTTTAACATCAAATTCTTTGGCAATTCTTATTGCAGTCATGATATCATCTGCGCGATGAGCATGTACTTTGAGTGGAAGTTCTTTATTAATAACTCTGATTAAACTTTCCATTTTTATATCTCTATCAAATGCTTTATCTTCCTTTTTAGCATTTTCTTTTTTTTGTATATAATCCTGTGCTTTCATTAAGTTTTCTCTCATGATAGCTGCAATTCCCATTCTTGTTGTGGGTAGTTTTTTTTGTTCTTTATATACTCTTTTTGGATTTTCACCAAAAGCAGCTTTTAGACCAGCAGGATTTTTTAAAACCATTTGGTCAACTGTTTTACCATATGTTTTTATAACCATACTTTCTCCACCAAGTACATTGGCACTTCCTGGTCCAGTCATTATTGTTGTTACACCATTTTGCAGTGATTCTTTTAGAGCAAAATCATCTGGATTCACTGCATCTATTGCTCTTAGGTGAGGAGTTATTGGGTCTGTCATTTCATTACAGTCCTGACCTTCCCAACCTAAACCATCTTCTTCAATTCCTAGATGGGTATGGGCATCAATAATTCCAGGAATAACAGTTTTTCCTTTACCATCAATTACTTCATAATCATCTTTAATTTCAATATATTCTGAAATTTCTGCTACTTTTCCATCTTTAACAAGGATTGAACCTTCTTTAAAGTCTTTTTTTGACATTGTTAAAATCTCAGCATCTTTAATTAATATCATAAGATTACACTTCACTTTCTTTTAAATTGATTGTTTGTTCAATATATCCCACTTTATTTTTATGGTGATTTTTTACTTCTGGTTTAATATATTTTTTTAATTTACTTTTATGTTCTTTAGATAAGTACCCTAAATTATTCAATACCTCTATAATAACTGGAGGTATTGCTCTTGAATTACCATCTTCAATTTTTACACAAACTCCAGGACCATCATTATATAATCCTAGACCAAAAACACCTTCAGCTCCCATTTTTCCTGTCAGTTTATCACTCATTACATCTATTAAATCAGTATTAAATCTTTTAGTTCCTGCGATCATATCAGGATTTTTTCTAATACTTTCTGTTATTCTTATTGCAGCTTCTTTATATTTATTAGAAAGATATTCTGGATTAGCTAACTTTGCAAAACCTAGGGCCATATTTTTTATTGAAAGACCAAAAACAACCACTCCACATCCATCTTCTCCCAAAAAGATATTCTCTTTTTTTGTTTCAGTAATATCACTAATGGTCTTTAACATTAATTTTTGTATAGGATGGTTTTTATCTAAATAATTATTAATATCCCAACCATTATACTTACAAATTGATAAGAAGGCGGCATGTTTACCAGAACAATTGTTATGTATTTCAGTAGGTTTGTTTTTAGATAAATAGAGTTTATGAGCGGCTTTTTTGTAATAGGGATCATGAACTCCACACTGAAGTTTGTCTTCACTTACATTAATTTTTTCTAAAATACTTTTAACTGCTTTAATATGTTTGTTCTCACCATTATGTGAAGCACACATAACAGCTATTTCTTGATTCGTAAAATTAAAATAGTCAGCTGCTTTTGATGTAATAACCGGTAAGGCTTGAAAAAATTTAGCCGCTGACCTTAAATATGTAATTTTATCACTGTCTCCATGATAATATAGAAGTTTCCCATCAGGAGAAGTTACAGCAATATCTCCTCTATGTCTGCTTTCAACAAGATTACTACGGTAGACATTAGCAATATAATCAGCCATTTGTACACCCCTTATTTAAATATAACTATATAACTATGTATTAAAGATTTATTAACCCTAAACTTATGCCAAGTGCTGTATCTACTCTTTCTAATATTTCTCCATTTAACTTTGCCACTTCACTTTTTAATCTTTTTTTGTCAATTGTTCTTATCTGTTCTAACAATATTACTGAATCTCTTTCTAAGCTTGAATCCCCAGCAGAAATCTCAACATGTGTCGGTAACTGTGCCTTTTCAATTTTTGACGTTATTGCAGCTACAATAATTGTTGGACTATACTTGTTACCTATGTCATTTTGAACAATTAATACAGGTCTGACCCCACCCTGTTCTGAACCCACAACAGGGTTAAGGTCAGCATAATATACATCTCCTCTTTTTAAATCCATAAATTTATTCACACTCCACTAAACATTTTTCATAAATTTGTATCGAATTACTGTCACACTTTAAACCCTCATGGGCTAATTCTAAGTTGATATCACTCATTTCAATATAGCCTTTTTTGAGCTGTTCTCTTAGTTCAATCTTTTTGTGTTCACATAAAAAATGGGTCACTGCATCGTGTATAAACTTGTCCCTACTGACTCTACGGTATTTAACATAATCATCTACATCTTTTAATAGTCCTTCGGAAATTTCAATAGTAATTTTGGTTTTTTCTTCCAACCACCGCACCTCCAGAATTATTTAGAATATTATAAAACAGATGGGGAAATACCCCACCTGAAAAACACCTGTTATTTTGATATAATATATACTTACCTAATTACTATTATAACTCAATTTTCGTATTAATACAATATCTAAAGTTGATAATATAAGCCCTTGTCTTTAATATAATCAATTAAGTTTTTATAGGTTTCATTTTTTTCTATAGTAGAACTGTCACCAATAATAATTAACTTTCTTTTTGCTCTTGTTAAAGCAACATTTAACCTTCTTAAGTCTCTTAAAAAACCTATATTGTTATGAGAATTACTTCTCACTAATGAAATTAAAACAACTTCTTTTTCACGTCCTTGAAAACCATCAACAGTATTAATTTCTAAATTTTCGATATTATTGTGTTTTTTAAATAAATCTACCTGATCTTTATATGGTGCAATAACAGCCAGGTCTTTTGGCTTCAACTTTGATTTTAAAGCTTCATCAACTATATCTAAAAGTATTTCCATTTCAACAGGGTTGTCATATGAATTAGAACCCTTTAATGATCTTTCATTAGCTGTCATCATTTTTGTATCGATAAATACAATTGGTTTATCAGGATTTAGGGATTTATCTGTAAAACACTCTTTACCTTTCATTTTGTAACCTAAGTCCTCTAAGGTATGATTAGCTACATTAGATGAGCTTTTTAATTTATTATTGTAAAACTCTTTATTAGAGAAATTCATTATATCATCATGCATTCTGTACTGTATTTCAAGCATAGATCTTATGCTTTTACCATATATCTCATATAATCTTTCAAACATTGACTTATTTAATCCTTTTTTAGCAGCCTTTTCATTTAAAATTGTAGGTGGCAGTTGTTTATGATCACCTATTAGTACTGCCTTTTTACCTTTTATAAAAGGTATAAGAGCTGCTGGTTCAGTTGATTGCGTTGCTTCATCAATTACAATTAAATCAAAATTATACTCTGATAAAAGTTCTGAACCTGCAGTTGAATTAGTTGCACAAACTACATCTGCTTTTTCTAAAAGATCTTTAACTGCATTTTCTTCTAATTTATTAATTTTATTAAACAGTTCATCAATTTCTTGCTGTAATTTTATCCATTCAGCCATTTCTTCTATTATGGCAGGTTTAACACCTCTTGCTCCTTTATTTTGTTCAGCCCTCTTTATGATTTGATCATCGCTCATTCCTCTTTTTAAACTATCACCTGGGTGTTGGTATTGATCTTGTTTATCTAATAATTTATCAGCTTTTTCTCTTAACTTTTCAGCTTCTTTATATTTTGGATGATCTAATATTTTATAGTCAAGTGTGTGTTTTCTTAAAAGAGGTGTAACTCTTATTGGATGACCCAATCTTAGGACATCTGTACCCATATTAACTAATCTTTCAACAAGATTATCTACAGCTACATTTGAATCGGCTGTAGCTAATATTTCTTTATTCTTTTTAACTGCTTGATTAATAATTTCTATTGCAGTCATAGTTTTGCCTGTACCAGGTGGTCCCTGAATTAAATAGAAGTCATTGGCTAAGATAGCAGACTTTACAGCTTCTTTTTGAGAATTATTTAAATCCTCATTTATCCATTCAATATCATCCTGTAATTCTTTCTTCCAGGATGGTTTATCTAAACCAAGTAATTTTTTCTGTAAATTATCAAGTTTTGAATCTTGATTTGTATTTTTAAACTTTTCTAAAGCATCAAACATTCTCTGAAAAGTAACATCATTTACATATAAGTCAACTCTTAAAGTATCGGTTAATACAAATCCTGGTGGTTTTTCATCAAATACAACGGTCAAAGAATAATTTGTCTTTTCTGAAACCGTTCCAGTCGGATTATTTTCATCAAGAATTTTATTCTTACTTATCATGACTAAATCACCGATACTAATTTCAGTATCAGGTAATTTTTCTCCAACCTCTTTTTTCATAAACTTTACCTTGGGTTTATGATCATAAGTATGACCATCTTTTTTACTCCTCATATTTAATAAGGCTCTTCCTTTTTTCTCTCTTTCTCTTGGAGACAACCTTTTAATTTCAATTTCATGTCTTTCCATTTCTTCTTTTCTTTCCAATTCAACTAAATAAGTGTATTTATTATAATAATCGTTAAGTTTACTTTTTCTTTCAGCATCATCATCTATCTCTAAATGGACTTTTACTCCCCCAATTTTATTGTTATCCATTACATTAATCACTTTATCACAGACTTCATTTTTTACTTCAACTTCTGCAATATTATCTTTTATATTAATATTACCTATATCATTACTACTAATATTGGCTTCATTTATAAAAGCACCAACAATATCGCCAGGACCAATATGCTTATCTATATCCTTAATAATGATATTTTGCATATTAACACCTCCTAGTTATATTGTTTGCTGTTTTTAAAGGTTCTATTTTATAAACAACAAGCTAATTATCTTCATTTTCTGTATCTTCATAAACTTTACTACCTACTGCTGTATCCTGACCTTGGTACTTTCCTTGGTAGGGAAATTCAGCTTTTTTGTCCATTTTTGCAATAACTAATTGACAAATTCTTCTACCTGCTTTTAGTTTAATTGGTAAACGATTTGCATTGTATAGTTCTAATGTTATCTTACCTGCAAAACCTGGGTCAACCCATCCAGCATTTTGAATAAATAGTCCCATTCTTCCAATTGAACTTCTACCTTCTACAAAGGCAGTTAGATTATCTGGAAGCTGGATGAATTCTTCTGTAGTTGCAAGCAAGAACGAATGAGGTGGTATAACTATCTGTTCACTGTTTATTTCGTTATAATTCAACTTATCCTCTAAGGTCATTATTTCCATTTGATTTTCATCGATCTTTAAATAATGTGTTCCTAACCTTAAATCAATTGAAGCTGGTTGTAATAAAACATCTTCAAAGGGATCTATAACTAGATCTCCAGTTTTTAACAACTTTTTAATTGTGCTGTCAGAAATTATCATCTAGATTCTCCTTATCTTGTTTATTATTCCGATGCGATGTGTTTTACAATATTATTTCTAGTAACAATTCCAATCATCTGTCCTGCATTATCTACTACAGGAATTCTATTTATATTTTTTTGATGCATTAAGGTTGCTATATCTTCTAGGGTATCATCTGGAGCTGCAGTTATTACTTCTTTGGTCATAAGTTCCTTAACTTTTACTGCTGTAAATTTCTTAAACTCTTCTTTAAACTTTTTATAACTTTCAAGATAAATAATTCCACCTAAAACATTAATATATTCTGGAAAGTGCAACTTTTTATCTTTTATAATCAGGTCATTTTCTGTTACAATTCCAACTAACTTCTTATCCCTTACAATAGGTAAACCACTAATACCATGTTCACTCATAATATTTGCAGCTTCTTTGACAGTTGTTTCTGGATCTACTGTTATTACATCAGTAGTCATTATATCTTTAGCAACAACCATTTTTAGCACCCCCGTTTTATTTTGGAAATAGCAGGAGGAATACTGTCTATTATATCCCCAGCTAAAAGTGAGTATTCACCCAATTTTGTTTTAGCTGTATCTCCGGCTAATCCGTGTAAATATGCACCTAAAACTCCACTTTGATACATATCTAAACCTTGTCCACTTAATGAGGCTATAATACCTGTTAATACATCACCACTGCCTGCTGTAGCCATTCCATTATTTCCGGTTGTGTTTATAGTTACTTTACCACTTTCATCAACAACTAGAGTGCTTGCTCCCTTAAGAAGTAAATTTACATTGTAATTTTTGGCAAATTCTCTTGTTTTTTTAACTCTATTATCTTGAACTTCATTGATTGATTGATCTATTAATCTGGCAAATTCACCGGGATGTGGTGTTAAAATAACATCATTTTTCACATCTTTTAAATCTGTTAATTTTAAATTGTTTAGTCCATCTGCATCAATTACAATCGGACATGTCGCATTTTTTATTATATAAGAAACTATTTTTTCTTGTCGTTCACCTCTACCTAATCCGGGTCCTAATGCAATTACATCAAAGTCAGATATACTATTTTTTAGATTATCAATGGTTAAAATGTCAGTGATCAGTTCTCTTTTTTTACAACTTACAGCTTGATATATTTCCTCAAATACCATTAACTTAACTAAACCCGAACCACTTTTTAGAGCACTTTCAGCAGTTAAAACTGCTGCTCCTTCATAACCTAAAGAACCGCCGATTACCAAAACTTTGCCAAATGATCCTTTATGACCGGTCTTAGACCTTGTGGGTAATAACTTACTTGCTTCTTTTAATGAAAGCACAAAATGTTTATATTTACTTTTCTCAATTAGTTTTTCTGGAAAACCTAAATCAACTATATATAATTTATTTGTATATTCTCTTCCCGGATAAAGGTGATGACCAACTTTACTAAAAGCCATTGTTACTGTAATATCAGCTTTTACTGCCTCTTTTAATATTTTCCCATTACTTCCATCTATTCCAGTGGGAATATCAACAGATAAAACTTGCTTTTCGCTTTCATTAATCAACCTTACAATGCTTAAAATGGGTTCTCTTAAGTTCCCTTTCAATCCTGTACCTAATAAACTGTCAACGATTAAATCATGATTAGATATTTCATCTCTAATTTCATCAAAATTATCTTCGTTAAAATAGTTAATGTCAATATCTCTTAATTCACAGATCTTGATATTTTTTAGTGGATCACCACTTATTTTTTCTTTACTCCCTATCACTATTATTTTAACATGATAATTCCATATATCAAGTAATCTGGCTACTACAAATCCATCTCCACCATTGTTTCCGGTCCCAGCTAATATTAATACTTTGTTATCCTTATTGTAGTTATCCTTAATTATTTCTGCAGTTTGTCTCCCCGCTGACTCCATAAGTAATAGGGAAGGAAAGCCATTATTTATAACCTTTTGATCTAACTTTTGCATCTCTTCAGGCTCTAAAACAATCATTATATTCGCCCCTTTAAAATTATATTGGCAACAACATAATTTTTTTCATGACTTAAGGAAACTAAAATCTCAGTGACATTTTTTTCTTTCGCTGCAATTTTTGCCTTGCCATAAAGTTGTACTGTTGGTTTTTTGTTTTCATTTTTTTGTACTTCAATCTCTTTATATGCAATATTATGACTACTCTCAACTGCTTTTATAAATGCTTCTTTTGCACTATATCTTACTGCAAAAGACTCAAGTGATCTTTTCTTTGATCTGCAGTAATTAATTTCAGATTCAGTAAATATTCTTTTTAAAAAAGTTTCACCCTTTTTCTTAATGATTTCTTTAATTCTTTTAACTTCTAAAATATCAATCCCGATTCCAATCACTTCATTATGGTGATTATTATCTGACATTTTAATATCTCCTTTATGAAAAAACTATTAAACAAATTAGAATAAAAAGTAGTATTAAAATATTATAGCTAATAGTTAATAATTCTTTTTTAAAAATATTCTAACAAATATACCAGTACTTTAGTAGATAATAAGAAATTATAAAAATAAGGGGGTAACCCCCCTTATCATTGATTTATTCAACAGTCACACTTTTAGCTAAGTTTCTTGGTTGATCAATATCACAGCCTCTAATTAAAGCTGTATAATATGCTAAAAGTTGTAATGGAACAATTGTGAGTACACCACTGAAATGGTCATTAACTTCTGGAATATATATAATATGGTCAACTACTTCTTCAATATCATATGCATTTTTGTGTACAACTGCAGTAACATCTGCTCCTCTTGCTTTAACCTCAGTAATATTACTTAATGTTTTTTCAAAAACATCTTTTCTAGTAGCTAAGGCAACAACTGGTACATCTTCTTCTATTAAAGCTAAAGTACCATGTTTAAGTTCTCCAGCAGGATAGGCTTCAGCATGTATATATGAAATCTCCTTTAATTTTAAAGCTCCTTCCATAGCAAGAGTATAGTCGGAATGTCTTCCAATAAAGAATGCATGATCACTTTTTGCATACTCTTTTGCCCTATCTTTCATTACTGATTCACATTCATTAATCATTTGATCTAAAAGATCAGGTATTTTGATCAATTCCCTTGTTAAGTTTAAGTATTCAATATCATCTATTTTGTTCTTCCTTTTAGCTAAATATAGAGAAAAGATATAGAAAGCCATTACCATATTCAAGTATGCTTTTGTTGATGCAACAGAGATTTCTGGTCCAGCTTTAAGTAACATAATATCATCTGCTTCTCTCGCAATACTACTTCCTCTGGAGTTTGTAAAAGCAATAACTTTTGCACCTTTCTTTTTTGCAAGTCTTAAACTTGCTAAGGTGTCACTGGTCTCTCCAGATTGACTTACTGCAATGACTAAATCATTTTCTTTAATCGGTACATTTCTATATCTATATTCACTAGCTACATCTACCTCTACATTAAGTTCTATTAAATCTTCTAACAAATACTTTCCAATCAAGCCTGAATGATAAGCAGTTCCACATGCTATGATATGGACCTTATCTAAGTTATCAATAAAATCTTGGCTTAAGTTAAGTTCATCTAAGTCAATACCTTCTGGAGTTACACGGTTTGCCATCAGTCTTCTTACTGCATCAGGTTGCTCATATATTTCTTTTAACATATAGTGATCATAACCCTGTTTTTCTGCCATTTCCGGATCCCAGTCAACATGATAGACTTCTTTGTCTATTTCACTTAATTGAAAATCATATAGCTGAACACTGTCTTTATTGATTACAGCAAACTCTCCATCTTCTAAAATGTAGAAGTCTTTTGTTTTTTCTAGAAATGCCGGGATATCTGAAGCAATATAGTTTTCGTCTTCACCTAAACCAATTATTAAAGGACTATCTTTTCTTGCTACAAATATTTTATCTGGCTCATGTTTTGTTAAAATAGTCAGTGCATATGAACCTTCTAATTTTTGAATTGTCAACCTGATTGCTTCTAAAACATTTCCATTATAGTTTTCTTCAATAAGATGGGCAATTACTTCAGTATCTGTTTCAGAATTAAAATTATGGCCTTTTTGCTTTAGGACCTTTTTTATATCCTGAAAGTTTTCTATTATACCGTTATGAGCAATTACAAAATCATTGTTACAGTCACTGTGAGGATGTGAATTAAGATCTGATGGTTTCCCATGAGTTGCCCATCTAGTGTGACCAATACCTATTGTGCCACCATTTATATCATCTTTAATACTATCCTTTAGAAATTCTATTTTACCTTTTTTCTTTACTACATCTATATTTAAACCATCATTAACTGCTATACCTGATGAATCATAACCTCTATATTCTAATTTCTTTAATCCATTATAAAGTATTGATGCTGCTTTATCTTCTCCAACATAACCTACAATACCACACATATATATTTACCTCCATTGAATTTATATTTATTTGTTTCATTAGTTGTTTTAATTTAATAAACATGATTGATATTTCTGATTTTTTTGTCTCAGCAATCACTTGCTGGATTTGTTAAATCAGTTGAGGTTTAATACCAAAACCTGGAAAGATCCGCCGATAGTTCGATTACTTTCCACCTCGTCAGCTTTTTATTTAAAAAGCCCGGGCGCTTTGAATTATAATTGTTTTTCACCTCCTTATTTAGTTTAGTTCTTCTTTTATTACTTTTTTTACCCTCCCTTCCCATTTTTTTATCATATCTTCATTTTTAGCTTCTAACATAACCCTAACAACTGGTTCTGTTCCAGATGCTCTTACAAAAACCCTACCTTGATCACTATAATCATCTTCTATTTCTTTTATAATACTATCAATCCTTTTGTTTTCAACTAAACTGGATTTATCTTTTACTTTAATATTAATTAATTTTTGTGGCCAGGGTTTAAACAAATCATTGATATAACTTAACTTTAAATTGTTTTTCTTTAAGTACTCTACAACTTTAAGAGATGTTAAAATCCCATCACCGGTTTTATTATAGTCCAACATTATGATATGTCCTGATTTTTCTCCTCCAAGATTATATCCGTTTTCAAGAAGTTTTTGTAAAACATAGCGATCACCATTTTTTGATTTTTTTACTTTAATATCATTATCATTAAGAAGTTCATCTAAACCTAAGTTAGTATACCTGGTAGTAACTAATGTATTTTTGTTTAGTTTATCATCTTTTTTCATGTTTAAGGCTAAAAGAGCCATAATTTGGTCTCCATCAATTAAGTTGCCTAATTCATCAACCATAATTAGTCGGTCTGCATCTCCATCATAAGCAATTCCTAAATCTGCTTTATGTTTTTTTACTTCCTCAACTATTGTAGAGGGCTTTGTAGAACCACATTCAAGATTTATTTCA
Organism: Halanaerobiales bacterium; assembly: GCA_034521955.1. Taxonomy (GTDB): domain Bacteria; phylum Bacillota; class Halanaerobiia; order Halanaerobiales; family M55B127; genus M55B127. The sequence goes on from JAXHLT010000001.1 coordinate 163,042, forward strand.
TGTCCATTTGCCTTATCATTGACTGCTACAATCTCTGCATTCAGTTTGTTAAAAACTCTTGGAGCTATCTCATATGCAGCACCATTTGCACAGTCTAGGACAATTTTATAGTCTTCAAAAGTTACATCTATGATATCTAAAAGATAATCTTCATACTGTTTTAATAGTTTCTCTCTTTTTATAATATCTCCCACATCAGTACCAATTGGCTTTGATATTTCTTTATCACTTAAAATATACTCTTCAATTTTTAGTTCCTCTTCATCTTTTAACTTAAATCCATCTTTGTTAAAGAACTTAATACCATTATCTTCTATAGGGTTGTGAGAAGCAGATATCATAACCCCACCAATTGCGTCTGTATTATTTGTAAGAAATGATACTGCAGGTGTTGAAACTATACCTAATTTAATAACATTTACACCGACTGAATTAAAACCAGCAACTAAAGCTGATTCAAGCATGGTTCCTGAAATTCTAGTGTCCTTTCCAATTAACACAAAAAAATTTTCTGATTTTTTGCTTTTGTTTTTTAAAAATACTCCACCTGCTTTACCTAATTTTAAAGATAGTTCAGGTGTTAATTCTTGATTTGCTATACCTCTTACACCATCTGTTCCAAAGATCTGTCCCATTAATTTCACCTCTGTTTATATTATATAAATTATTCGTTTTCATTATTTTGAGTTTCTTGGTTTTCTTCTTTATAGGAAGTTATTGTTACCCTTACAAAAGAAGGCTCTTTTAAACTAATTTTTGCCTCCTGAGGAGCCTTAATGTTTATTATCCTTATGTTATCACCAATCTGTACCTCACTCAAATCAATATATGCTTCAAAGTCATCTTCACTATAAGCATTAAAAAACCGATATCCTTCTGGCTCGATTAACACAGACTCTTCAGAAATATCTAATACTATAAGATTATCTGCAAGGTTTTCATACTGTATTTCTAATCGAAATTGATTATTGCTCAAGTTTAAATTCCCCCGCAAATTACCTTCCTGATAGTTTACATATAGCCATAAAACAGCTGCAATCATTACTGCTATTATTAATATTTTATACCTTTTATAGAAATCCCTCATAATAAATTCCCTCTTTTATTAGGATATATGATAATCTAAGAAAATATATCGGTTCTTTTCTTTGAAATAAATTCTTTGGAAAGTATTTCTCTAAGTTTAGATTTATCCAAATATCTAATTAATTCACCATCTTGTGCTAACGAAATTACACCACTTTCCTCTGAAACCACAATTACCAAAGCATCTGATTCTTCAGTAACACCAATTGCTGCTCTATGTCTTGTACCGAGTTTAGGATTAATACTTGGTTTGTTTGATAAATTTAATAAACAACCTGCTGCTTTTATTGAACCTTCTCCAATTATGACAGCCCCATCATGAAGTGGTGCAGACTTATAAAAAAGATTTTCTAAAAGTTCTTTGCTGATCTTTGATTCTATATTTGTACCGGTTTCAATATAATTTCTTAGTCCAACTTTATTTTCCAAGACAATTAATGCACCGGTCTTTTTTTCGGCCAACTCATCAGCAGCCATTATTATTTCATTGATATCTTTTACAGACCATTTATGAACAAGTTGATTTTGTAGAAATCCACCACGGCCAACCTGCTCTAATGCCCTTCTTAATTCAGGGTGAAATACTATCGGTAAAGCTACAATTAGCATAGTAAGCACACTGCGTAAAAACCAGTGAACGGTATTTAAGTTTAAAAGCTGACTTATTACCGAAGCAACGAATATCAATACAAGACCTTTAATTAACTGTACAGCTCTAGTACCTTTTATTAAGTTTAATAGAAAGTATATAATAATCCCAACAATCAAAAGATCTATAGTATTAGCAATAATTGACCAAACCAACTTTTATTCACCCCTTTAGCCCACTATTATCTATATTATATATGTTATAGTGTTAATAATAAAGAAGGATTTTACATATTTACAAAGAAAATAAAAAGAGGTGATCTTAAAATGACTAATAATAAATGGATAACAAAAATTAATTATAAAGATATCATAATCATTTACACACTTTGGTTTTCTACTATTGTATTTTCTCAATACTTTAACTTTACATCTTTTATGCAAATATCTGATCTAGGCGGCTTTTTTGATATACTATTTTTCTTTGCTGCACGCTTGATTTTTATAAGTTTAATGTTTTTATACTTTGTTTTTTTATATGATCTTTCTTTTGATCAACTTGGAGTTAAGTTTAAACCTTTAGTAAGATCATTATTTAAGTTAATGATCTATATTGTAATTATACTTTTATTAGTAATCTTTTTGATTAATATACCTTTAAACACCACAAATATTACTAAAACCTTTAATCCCTTATATGAAATAAATTCTGTTCAAAGCTTTGTTCACAGTATATTGCCATTAATGTTAGTGTTCCCACTATTTTATATTATAGCATTAAGTGAACAGTTTATGTTAAATCTTTTCGTTTACGAAGTTTTTAAGTTTAAATTACCTGAATTATTAGCAAAGTTTTTAGCAGCTCTCTTTTTTTCATTTCTTATCTATCAACTAAATCCTGGTAAAATTATTATCTATTTCTTCTATGCTATAATTTCAGTTTTAATATATGAAAAATCAGAAAAATCTATATTAGTACCTGCTTTTTTAGGTGCAGCTTTTTACAGTATTTATACTTTCTATATCTACGGTTGGACTTTTATATATTAATAATTTAAGACTTGTTTTCCACATTTAGGACATTTTCCATCTTTTAAGTGATTTTGAGTATTAAAATAATGTCTTGATATAACTTCATAACCACAGTCTGGGCAGTATGTATTTTGCCCTTTTTTTGTTCTCATATTTCCTATATAAACATAGTTTAAATACTTCTTTGCCAGATTATATGCTTCTTTTATTTTTTGTTCTTTTGTTGCTGGTTCATCCATCTTATAGTTCGGAAAATATCTTGAAAGATGAACTGGTATATCTTTATTAAGATCAGCTATCCATTTAAATATTTCCTCTAATTCCTGCTTAGAATCATTGTGGTTAGAGACAATTAATATTGTCAGTTCAAGATGAATTTTATTATTTAAATATTTAATCGTCTCCAATACCGGTTCTATAGTACCACCACATGTTTTTTTATAAAAATCGTTATTAAAGGATTTTAGGTCAATATTGGCTGCATCTAAATATTTAGATAATTTTTGAAGTGGCTCTTGATTTATATAACCATTTGAAACCAAAACATTCTTTAAACCGTATTTTTTGGCCTTTTTAGCTGTTTCATATACATATTCATACCAAACCACTGGTTCAGAGTAAGTATAGGCTATACCCATCAAATTTCTCTCTTGAGCATGTTTTATAATTTCATCAGGACTTTGTTTAGTTGTCTTGGGTTTATTTTGACTTATCCGATGATTTTGACAAAAAAGACAACTAAAATTACATCCATAAGTACCTAAAGAAAGGATCCCATTAGAAGGATAAAAATGATAAAGCGGTTTTTTCTCTATTGGATCTACACCCATCGAAGTAATTTCACCATAATTTTCACTATAAAGTACTCCTTCTTGATTAAAACGCACCCCACAAATACCTGTTTTCTCTTCCTTGATTATACAGTTGTGAGGGCATAACAAACATTTTACAGTTTCATCATCCTTTTTTTCATAAAACATAGCTTCTTTTAACTTATTTTTCATAACGTTCTACCTTAAATCTTTTGATTTCATATTCTTCATCAGGATAAATTCCTGCTTTTTTGCAGGCAATATCTAACTGTTTGTCAACAGTATCTACACCTTCTAAGTTTGGTAAAAGTAAGCCGACTCTAGAATTTTTTCTAACTATTACCCCATATTTTTTAGGATCAAGTTTTGAAACATCATCGACTTTTTCTTTTGGTCCTAATATATCAACTGATATATCTATATCTGATAACTCATCTTCAGTTATTGAATTAAATCTCGGATCTCTTGTTGATGCACTAATAGCATTTGCTATAATTTCTAGAGCTAAATTATCTTGAGTTGGTTCAATTGTACCTATACAACCCCTCAACTGTCCATCCTTTTTTATAGATACAAAAGTACCTGCTTTTTTATCAAATCCCTCTTTGTTTTGAGGTGGTTTTACTTTTTTGTTTTCCTTAATATATTTTTCAATTGTTTCTCTGGCCAAACTTACATATCCGTATTTATCATTCATTAGAAATACCTCCTGAGATAACTTTGAAGCCTGCTACTGCATAACCAACACCAAAAGGACCTTCATAAGATTTTAAGTCACTTTCAATTTCATATTCAGAAAGTATACCAGATAAAATTACCATTGGGCGATGCCCACATTCACCTGCTCGATGGATTAATCCATTATCCATATCTTTAATTAAATCCAGTTCATTATTTTTAATATGATTAACTAAAGTTTCATCATAATCTATCGCATTTTCATCATAACCGGCTGGTGCTCCTGGTTTCAAACGGTGTGAAAGATCTCCACTTGCGATAACTACAGTTTTTAAACCCTCTTCTTTGATTGTTTCATTAATTACTTTACCAAAATCAAATAGTTTATGGTAGTCCCAAAAAGCCATATTAATTGGGACTATAGGGATATCTTTTAATCCTGCTTCTTTAAGATAATATAGTGGTACTAAAACTCCATGATCTAATCTTGTACCTTCTCTGTCATTTAAGCTTATAGTATGAAGATCTTTACTTAAGGCATTCTTTTTCAAAAGGTCAACAAAGTGAGTATCAACTTCCATCTCAAAACCTATATTCCCAAAACCAAACTCTCTAAAATTACCAATTGCTTTTTTCTCATCAATAATTGATATAGATTCTCGCATAACCAGTCCATGTGGACTTATTGTAATTAATAGTTCGGGATCACTTTCAACTACCTCATTAGCCAGTTCTTTTAAGCTTTTTATTGTATCAGATACTTCCTTGATATTATCCCTTCCAATATCAGGAATAGCTAATGGGGGATGGGGACTGAAACCTGCCATTAATAGACTCACTGCAATCCCTCCTGTTTAATATATTTATATATAAATTTCAATAAATAAAATGATAATCCTTTTTTATATCGAGAAATAAAAAAAGAGAGGTAAGACCTCTCTTTTACTTTTATATAAATATTGTGTTTTAAGATTATCTTTTTGAGAACTGTGGAGATTTACGGGCTTTCTTATGTCCGTATTTTCTTCTCTCTTTCATCCTTGAATCTCTTGTTAGATAACCAGCTTCTTTAAGAGACTTTCTGTAATCAGCATCAACTTCCAATAAAGCACGAGCAATACCTAATCTAACTGCTCCAGCTTGTCCTGAAAGTCCACCTCCATTAACATTTACTAAAACATCTAAATTATCAGTTGTATTTGTAACCTCTAATGGAGAGGTTAAATCCTGTATTAAAGACTTACGGTTGAAGTATTCTTCAACAGTAGTATCATTAACTACAATTTTTCCATTCCCAGGAACTAATCTAACTCTTGCAACAGCAGTTTTACGTCTGCCTGTTCCTCTATATTGTACTTCTGCAGCCATATTTATTCCTCCTTTCCAGAATAAATTATACTTCTAATTCTTCCGGTTCTTGTGCTTGGTGCGGATGATCCGGACCAGCATATATTTTAAGCTTTTTCATCATTTTTTTACCTAATTTATTATTTGGTACCATACCATCAACAGCGTGTCTAATAATTTCTTGAGGATTTTTTTCTCTTAACTCACGATAAGTTTTACTTTTTAATCCACCTGGATACTGACTATGCTTGTAATGATTTTTTTGATCCCACTTATTACCAGTTAATGTTACTTTCTCTGAGTTTACAACTATTACAAAATCACCTGTGTCAACATGTGGTGTATATTCAGGTTTATGTTTTCCTCTCAATACAGTAGCTATTCTGGAGGCTATTCTACCTAAAGTTTTACCTTCAGCATCAACGACATACCATTTTTTATCCACTTCATCAGGTTTTGCCATATATGTTGTCATCTTTATCCCTCCTTATTATCTATATATTAATATTTATTTTAAAATTCTTAAAAAATTGTCACATTAATTCTATTACACTTTATATTTATTGTCAAGAATCTAATAATAGACTTTCATTAAGGTTAAACCTTTTGCAGGAGCTGTAAAACCAGCTTTGCGCCTATCTTTAGATTCTAAGATCTCTGATAAACTTTCCAACTTCATTTTTCCCTGACCAATTTCAATAAAGGTACCCATTACTATACGCACCATATTGTATAAAAAACCATTACCTTTAATGTCAAATCGATATTCATCATTTACTTTATTTATTTTTATTTTCTTTAAAGTTCTTACCGTATCATAAATATTACTACCGCTATTTTGAAAAGATGCAAAATCATGAGTACCAACCAGTAACGGGGCTGCCTCTTTTATTTTTTTAAAATCTAATTTACTCCTAATATTATATACATAATTGCGCGTAAAAACAGATGGAAACTTATTATTGCTTAATCTATAGCGGTAAAACTTTCCCTGAGCATCATAACGGGAATGAAACTCAGAATCAACTATTTTTGCATCGTTACAAATGATATCTCTTGGTAAAAGACTATTTAAAGCAAATGGCATTCTTGCTTCAGGAATATCTACATCTAGTTCAAAATGAACTATCTGCTCTTTTGCATGTACACCTGCATCAGTTCTCCCTGCAGAAATGGCCAGTACATAACTTTTATTAATTTTTGTTAATTTTTCTTCTAATATTTGTTGAATAGTTAAACTGGTATTTTTCTGCCTCTGCCAGCCGCTGTATTTCGTGCCGTCATAGGCTAAAGTTATTTTATAAATACTCATATTTAATCTCCTAAAAGAAACTTACTAAAACAGCTAATGCTATCGAAACTATTAAAGATATAATATCTCTATTTTTTACTTTCATGATGTGTAATCTCGTGCGTTTTTTACCACCTTGGTAACATCTTGATTCCATTGCCAAAGCCAATTCATCAGCCCTTCTAAAAGCACTTATAAAAAGTGGTACTAACAGAGGTATAAGGTTTTTAGCTCTTTGAATTAAATTACCACTCTCAAAGTCTGCACCCCTTGCCATTTGGGCCTTCATAATTTTTTCTGCTTCTTCCATTAATGTTGGTATAAATCTAAGTGCAATTGTCATCATCATAGAAATTTCACTTGCTGGTACACCAAATTTTTTAAGTGGTTTTAAGATATATTCAATACCATCAGTTAACTTAAGTGGTGAAGTTGTTAATGTTAACAAAGAAGTAAACATAATTAATAAAAGTATTCTACTGGCCATAAATGTACCAGTATATAATCCTTCACTTTCTATTCTAATGAACTTCCATTGAAACAATACTTCTCCTCCACGAGTCATAAATATATGCAATATTACTGTAAGCATTACTAAAAATAAAATCGGTTTTAGTCCATTTAATACTTTTTTTAATGGAAGCTTTGACAACCAAATAATTGAAATATTAAATAATAGAAATATCGCAAATCCCCAGAAATTTGCTATCAAAAATAAACTGGTTATTAAAATTATAGTATTTATTATTTTAACTCTCGGATCTAAAATATGTACAATAGAATCACCATGTACATATTGACCTATTGTGATATCAGTTAACATCGGTTTGGCTCCCTATTACTTTTATTATTTCTTCAACTGCTTCTTCTGCGGTGAATATATCTGTTCTAATATCACAACCTCTTTCTTTTAATCGAAAGAGTATTTCTGTAATTTCTGGTAATTCCAAAGATAAACTTTCTAGTTTTTCTTTATAGCTAAATACTTCTCTAGGGGAACCATTTAGCACAATTTTACCATGATCCATTACAATCACTCTACTTGAAAGTTGGGTTATTTCTTCCATTCGATGTGATATTAATATAATGGTTATGTTATATGATTCATGTAATCTTTTTAATAGGATCTTTAATTTTTCTCTTCCCTGCGGATCCAAACCAGCTGAAGGTTCATCTAGAATTAGAACTCTAGGCCGCATTGCTAATACACCAGCTATAGCAACCCTCCGCTGTTGGCCGCCAGAAAGATTAAAAGGTGACCTATCTTTAAACTCTTCAAAGTCTAATCCAACTAAATCTAAAGCAACTTTTACCCTTTTATCTACTTCTTCTTTATCTAATTTAAGATTTCTAGGACCAAATGCTATATCATCATAGATAGTTTCTTCAAATAGTTGATGTTCAGGATATTGAAAGACTAAACCAACGGTTTGTCTTATATGCTTTAAATTAGCTTTCTTTTCTGTGGTTTTAATACCATCTACATAAATTTCACCAGAAGTAGGTTTAATCAAACTATTAAACATTTGAACCAGTGTGGTTTTACCTGACCCAGTATGTCCTACTATTCCAATAAATTCATGTTCATCTATCTCAAGATTTATATTATCAAGAGCTCTTATATCATGTTCCTGGTCATATATATGGGTTACATTTTTTAATTTAATTAACATAATGCATCCACCAACCCATCAATAGTTAGAATATCAGGAATATTAATTCCCTTTTTTCTTAAACCATTTGCTACTTCCATAACTACAGGAACATCTAAATTTATACTTCTTAAATAATCTATCTCTTCAAATACTTTAGCAGGTGTTCCCTGAGACTGTATTTTTCCTTTGTTCATTACATATACCTTATCTGATATAGAAGCTTCTTCCATAAAATGAGTAATTAAAATAATTGTTATATTTTTTTCTTTATTTAAAAAATTAATGGTTTCAATTACTTCTTTTCGTCCCTGAGGATCTAACATAGCTGTGGGTTCATCTAAAACAATACAGCTTGGTTCCATTGCAATAATACCAGCAATGGCCAACCTCTGTTTTTGTCCACCAGATAACTTATGAGTTTCATGAGTTTTGTATTCACTTAAATCAACTAAATCTAATGCATGGTCAACTCTTCCTCTAATTTCTTTAGAGGGAACTGCTATATTTTCTAGTCCAAAAGCTACATCATCTTCAACCATAGTTGCTACAATTTGATTGTCTGGGTTTTGAAAAACCATACCAACATTTTTTCTAATCTCCCAGATCTTATCTTTATCTTTTGTATTGATATCTTCTACAATAATATCACCTTTATTGGGTCTTAGTAATACATTAAGAAGCTTTGCTAAAGTTGATTTACCTGATCCATTAGCTCCAATAATCGAGATAAAATCACCTTTATTAACTTCAAAACTAATATCTTTTAATGCTAGTTCTTCTTGACCATGGTATTTAAATTCTACATCTTTTACTTTAATTAAACTCATAAATTACACCCACTAATTTCATTTATCAATTATTACTCTTCTTCAACCAGCTTTATTAAAGCCATTTCAGAAGCATCTCCACGTCTGGGATAAAGCTTTATAATTCTTGTATAGCCACCTGGTCTATCATTATAGCGAGGTGCTATAACATCAAAAAGCTTTTCAACAGCTTTCTTATCATTTAAAACACCCATAGCCTGTCTTCTTGCGTTCAAATCATTCTTTTTTGCTTTAGTAATTAATTTTTCCGCAATTGGTCTTAACTCTTTGGCTTTAGGTAAGGTAGTTTTAATCTGCTCATTATTATATAAACTAATTAATTGATTTTTAAAGATAGCTTTACGGTGTGAACTTTTCTTTCCTAACTTACGCTTTCCCATTTAAATCACCCTCCTTTAAACCTCTGGTTCTTTTAAACTGAGATCTAATTCATCTAATTTATCTTGAATTTCTTGTAATGATTTCTTTCCTAAGTTTCTAACATTCATTAATTCATCTTCAGTTTTATCTGTAAGTTCACCAACATCATTAATTCCAGCACGTTTTAAACAGTTTGATGAGCGAACAGAAAGTTCTAACTCTTCAATAGTTGTATCTAATACCTTATTTTGTTCTTCTTCTTCTTGTTCAACCATGATTTCAACATCTTCGATCTCATCAGTTAAATTCTTAAAGAGTTCAAGATGTTCGATCATTATTTTAGCAGCTAAACTAATTGCATCATCAGGTGTAATACTACCATTAGTTTGAACTTCAATAATTAATCTATCATAATCAGTAACCTGTCCTACTCTTGTGTTTTCAACTCTAAAGTTAGCTCTATCAATAGGACTAAATGAAGAATCAATAGGTATTAAGCCTATTACTTTATCAAAATGTTCTTTGTTTTCTTCAGCAACTACATAACCTCTGCCACTTTCTACAGTTACTTCCATCATTATTTTACCACCCTCTGCAAGGGTTGCAATATGATGGTCAGTATTTATTACTTCAACTTCACCTGAAGTTCTAAAATCACCAGCAGTAACCTCTCCTTTTCCCTCTGCATTTAAGGTCATTGTCTGCTTTTCTTCACCTTTATAGCGCAAAACAACTTCCTTTAAATTTAATATTATGTCAGTAACATCCTCTTTAACACCTTCAATTGAAGAAAACTCATGTTGTACTCCTTCAATTTTTACAGATGTAATAGCAGCACCGGGTAAAGAAGAAAGTAGTATCCTGCGTAGAGAGTTGCCTAATGTTGTGCCATAACCTCTCTCTAATGGAGAGATTTCAAATTCACCATATTTATCTGAACTTTTTAGCCTCTCTATTTGAGGTTTTTCTATTTCTATCATTAAATTTAAAACCTCCTTCTTTCTTTTCTATAACATTTCTGAGGACTATATTATCTAGAATAGTACTCAACAATTAAGTGTTCTTCAACAGGATATTCAATATCTTCTCTAGTAGGCATAGATACTACTGTACCTTCACCTTTTTCTAAATCAACAGTAACCCATTCTGGTGGGGTTAAGTTAGAATTAACATCAAATATTTCCTGGAATGTATCTTTTTTACTACTTTTTTCCTTAACAGTTATTTGGTCATTTTCACTAATTTTATAAGATGGTATATTTACTCTTTTTCCATTAACTTCAATATGACCATGTAAAACTATTTGTCTTGCTTCATTTCTGGAACGAGCAAAACCCATTCTATAGACAACATTATCCAGTCTTCTTTCTAATAACTGTAAGAATACTTCACCTGTAATACCATTGTCATTTTCTGCTTCTTTAAAGTATCTTAAGAATTTGTTTTCCTGTAAACCATATATTCTTCTAACTTTTTGTTTTTCTCTTAACTGTAATCCATATTCTGATACCTTTCTTCTCCTTCTACCTTGACCTTGTTCACCAGGAGAAGTTGGTTTTCTCTCATATGCACACTTATCACTATAGCAGCGTGCTCCTTTTAGATATAATTTTTCACCTTCAGTACGGCATAATTTACATACTGAACCTGTATATCTTGACATTGTTACACCTCCATGTTCTTGTTTGTTTATTCTTTTTATACACGACGTCTTTTTGGCGGACGACAACCATTATGTGGTATTGGTGTTATATCTTTAATTAAAGTAACATCCAAACCAGTCGCCTGAATTGATCTAATAGCTGATTCTCTACCTGATCCAGGTCCTTTTACAAATATTTCAACTGACTTTAATCCTAAATCTTTTGCTTCTTGAGCCGCTTCTTCTGCTGCAATTTGAGCTGCAAAAGGTGTACTTTTTCTAGATCCTTCATATCCAGCTTTACCAGAACTGTGCCAAAGAATTACATTGCCTTCTTTATCAGTTACTGTAATTATTGTATTGTTAAATGTTGATTTAATATGAACTATACCAGTGTCAACATTTATCTTCTTTTTCTTTACACGGGCTCTTTTGTTACCCTTTTTTTTGGATTTAGCCATCTATATACCTCCTAACAACTTAATTATTTTTCTGTTTTTGCTGTTTTTGTTTTACTACCGCGTTTAGCACCAACAGTCTTTTTAGGACCTTTACGTGTTCTTGCATTAGTTCTTGTTCTTTGTCCTCTTACTGGTAAGCCTCTACGGTGACGTAACCCACGATAACTGCCTATATCTTTTAATCTTTTAATATTTGCTCTTACTTCACGACGAAGTTCACCTTCAACAGGGTGTTTATCAATTTCTTGCCTAATCTTACTAATTTCAGCTTCAGTTAGATCTTTTACCCTTGTGTCTCGATCTACTGCCGCGCTCTCTAAAATATTTTGTGATGTAGAACGACCTATACCATAGATATAAGTTAAGCCAATTTCTACTCTCTTATTTCTCGGTAAATCAACACCTTCAATACGTGCCAATATTATACACCTCCAACATTTATATTTTAACCTTGACGCTGTTTATGCTTCGGATTTTCACAAATAACCATAACTTTACCATTTCGTCTAATTACCTTACATTTATCACAAATAGGTTTAACAGATGGTCTTACCTTCACCTAACATCCCTCCTTAAGCAAATTATTTTGCTTTATGACGGTAAGTAATTCTACCACGACTTAAATCATAAGGTGAAAGTTCAACAGTTACTTTATCACCAGGTAAAATTCTTATATAGTTCATCCGCATCTTACCTGAAACATGTGCCAATACCTTATGACCATTTTCTAATTCAACTCTAAATTTGGCATTTGGTAAAGGCTCAATAACTGTACCTTGAACTTCAATAGGTTCTTCCTTAGCCATATATTTGATAAGCCTCCTTGTTTTGTTACTCAATAAGCCCAAATTTTATTATACCACACATCACACTTTTAGCACAAATCGTTTTAAACCTTACTTAATATTTCAGGCCCGTTTTTTGTAATTGCAATTGTGTTTTCAAAATGAGCCGACAAACTTCCATCTTTTGTTATTACCGTCCAATTATCATCTATAGTCTCAACCTTATAATCTCCGACATTTACCATTGGTTCAATTGCCAATGTCATTCCTTCTTTTAAGATAGGACCGTGACCAGGTGATCCGAAATTTGGAATCTGTGGGGGTTCATGCATATCTCGTCCAATACCATGTCCCACATATTCTCTTACAACCGAGAATCTATTTTTTTCAACATAGGTTTGTACTGCATTAGATATATCGGATAAATGGTTTTTACTAAATGCTTTATTAATACCCTTTTCAAGCGAAACCCTTGTTACATCAATTAACTTTTGAGCTTCTTTTGAAACTTTTCCTACCGGTAATGTCCGGGCTGCATCTCCATTAAAACCTTTATAGAAAGTACCTATATCTAAACTTACAATATCTCCTTCTTTCAAAATCCTCTTTGGATTAGGAATACCATGAACTACTTCATCATTTATAGATACACAGACTGAAGCAGGATATCCCCTATAACCTTTAAAAGAAGGTTCAGCACCATGTTTTCTTATGAATTCATCACCCTTTTTATCTATTTCAGCAGTTGAAATACCAGGTTTGATGATCTCACTTAAATACTCATGAGTTTCTGCAACTATTTTATTTGCCTCTCTCATGATATTTAACTCTCTCGGTGATTTAATAGATATCATAACACCTGCTCCTCAACAATATCAATAATTTTAGTAAATACTTCTTCTATTCCTGTATCACTTTTTACCATAGCAAGCTTATCTTTTTTTTCATAAAAGTTCACTAAACTCATAATTTTTTCTTCGTTTACTTTTAATCTTTCTTTCACTACTTCTTCTTTATCATCAGTGCGTTGGATTAACTTTCCGCCACATTTATCACATATACCTTCTTTTTTAGGTGGATTATATTCTAAATGATATATAGCTCCACAGTTACTACAGGTTCTTCTTAATGTTAATCTTTTTATTAATTCTTCTCTGGTAACATTTATATATAAAGCTAAATCTAATGACCGATCCATTTCATCGAGCATATTATCTAATGCTTCTGCTTGATTTATAGTTCTGGGGAATCCGTCTAGAATAAATCCTGCTTTACAATCTTTTTCTTTTAGTCTTTCTCTCACAATATTATTAGTAATTTCATCCGGCACTAGACCGCCAGAATCAATTATTTCTTTGGCTTTTTTACCGAGTTCTGTTTCGTTTTTTATTGCAGTTCTGAATATATCTCCTGTAGAAATATGGGGTATGTTATATTTATTGCTTAATTTTTTGGCTTGTGTACCCTTACCTGCACCCGGCAAGCCAAGCATTATAAGATTCATCTTATTCCCCCTCTTTGTTTTATATTATTTCATAAAGCCTTCATAGTGTCTCATTAATAGATGTGATTCAATTTGCTGCATTGTTTGTAATGCTACACCGGTCATAATCAATACTGATGTACCACCGAAACTAATATTAACACCTGTCAATGGACCCATTGCAAATGGTAACATAGCAACTATTGCTAAAAAGAATGCTCCTGCTAATGTTACTCTTACTAAGATCTTGTCTAAATAATTTATTGTTGCTTTACCTGGTCTTATTCCTGGAATAAAACCACCATTTTTCTGCATATTTTCTGCTACTTCTTCTGGATTGAATGTAATAGCAGTATAAAAATATGTGAAAAAGAGGATCATTAAACCATATAATATCAGATAAAGAGTTGAACCAGGTTGTATCAATGATGATACACTTTGTGCCCAATCATATGGTAACACTTGTGCAATTACTCCTGGGAACATTAGTACAGATGAAGCAAATATTACTGGAATAACTCCAGCTTGGTTTACTTTCATTGGAATATGAGTACTTCTTCCACCATATACCTTTCTACCAACAATTCTTTTTGAATATTGAACCGGAATTCTTCTTTCACCTTCTTGTACAAATATGATTCCAGCAACAATAACAACCGCAAATACGACAAAAAGTAATATGTTTAAAATAGAAATACTTCCAGCTGAAAATAATTTATATGTGCTAACTATTTCTCCAGGGAATCTTGAAATAATTGATGTAAAAATTATAATAGAAATACCATTACCGATACCCTTGTCATTAATTTGCTCACCAAGCCACATTAAGAATGCTGTACCTGCTGTCAAACTAACAACTATTACAAATAGATCAAAAAATGTAGGATTAGGTATCGCACCAAAACGATTAATATATGAAGTTATACCAATACCCTGAATAACAGCTAATACAATTGTTCCATACCTAGTATACTGAGCAATTTTCTTTCTTCCTTCAGCACCTTGTTTAGATAGTTCTTCTAATTTAGGTATTACTACTGTTAATAGGTTTAGAATAATTGAAGCGGTAATATATGGAGTGATACTCATAGCAAAAACTGTAAAGTTTCTTAAAGCACCACCAGCAAATAGATCAAGAAAATCAAATACTCCACCAATTCCACCTTGAAATAGTTGTTCCTGTAAAATACTAACATCTACTCCTGGAACCGGTATATGAGCACCTAATCTATATACTACCATCATAGCTAAAACAAATAGTACTTTTTTTCTAAGTTCTTTTACCTTAAAAATGTTTTTAAAAGTCTGTAACAACTTAAATCACCTCAGCCTTTCCACCGGCATTTTCAATCTTTTCAACGGCAGATTCACTGAAGGCATGTGCTTTTACAGTTAAATTTTTAGTAATAGCACCTTTAGCTAATACTTTAACGCCATTTTTTGCAATATTATCAATTAGTCCTCTTTCTTGCAGTAATTCGGGAGTAATTTCTGTGCCCTCATCAAAGTTATTTAATTGATAAACATTTACAACACTGTACTGCTTTTTAAAAATATTATTAAATCCGCGTTTTGGAAGTTTTCTAAACAATGGTGTCTGTCCACCTTCAAAAGTTGGTCTAATTTTATTACCAGATCTAGAATTTTGACCGTTAGCTCCGCGTCCTGAAGTATAACCTCTTCCAGAACCAGTACCACGACCTACTCTTCTTTTTCTTTTTTTAGAACCTTTCGCGGGTTTTAAGTCATGTAAGTTCATAACGTAGCGCACCTCCTTAATTATCCAAGAATTTCTTCTACTGTTTTTCCTCTTAATCTTGCTACATCTTCTGCTGATTTTAATTCTTTTAAACCAGTCATTGTAGCATTAACCATATTTATAGGATTTGAAGAACCAAGTGATTTTGTTAAAATATCATTGATTCCTGCTAATTCTATTACTGCACGTACTGGCCCACCGGCAATAACACCTGTACCCTCAACAGCAGGTTTTAAGAGAACTCTTCCTGCACCGAATACTCCTGTTATTTCATGTGGAATAGTAGTTTCAACAATAGGCACTTTGATTAAGTGCTTTTTAGCATCATCTACACCTTTTCTTATTGCTTCTGGTACTTCATTTGCTTTTCCAATGCCAGCTCCAACATGGCCGTTTGAATCTCCAACAACCACTAGAGCGCTAAAGCTAAAATTACGTCCACCTTTTACAACTTTAGCAACACGATTTATATTAACAACTCTTTCGTCTAAATCCAATTTTTTCGGATCAATCTTGCTCATGGATTCGCCTCCTTCATTAAAAGTTTAATCCTTCTTCTCTTGCTGCTTCTGCAACTGCTTTAACACGACCGTGATATTTATATCCGGCTCTGTCAAATACAACCTCATTAATATCATTTTCTAATGCTCTTTTTGCAACCAATTCTCCTACTTTTTTAGCAGCTTCTACATTGCCGCAGTGGTCTAATTGGTCACGTAATTTTTCATCTTCTGTAGATGCAGCAACAAGAGTATGTCCAGTTAAATCATCTATAATCTGAACGTACATATTTTTCAAACTCCTGTTTACAACCATTCTTGGTTTGTTAGGAGTACCTGTAATTTTATTTCTAATTCTGAAGTGCCTTCTTTTTCTGGCAGACCTCTTATCCATAATTATCACTCCCTTCAATTAACCGGTTTTACCAACTTTTCTTCTAATGTGTTCATCTACATATTTAACACCTTTACCCTTATATGGCTCAGGTTTTCTTGTTTCTCTTATATTAGCTGCGACATCGCCGACTAACTGTTTATCATAACCAGATACAGTTATTATATTTTTTTCTACATCAAAATTGATACCTTCAGGTGCTTCAAATTTTATTGGATGTGAATATCCTACTTCAAGTACAAGAGTACTACCTTGGACTTTTGCATTATATCCAACACCTACCAATTCTAATTTTTTAGAAAATCCTTCAGTTACACCTTCAACCATTCCTTCAATCAAACTACGAATTAATCCGTGTTGAGAACGGTCATCTTTACTATCTGAAGGTCTTTTTACAACAACAGCTTCATCTTCAATATTTATATCAAATAAGGGATTAAACTCTCTAGTAATTTCTCCCTTTGGTCCTTTAACAGTTACTTTGGTTCCATCAATATTAACATCAACTTTTTCCGGGATGTCAACAGGTTGTTTACCTATACGGGACATTAAATTCACCTCCAGCTATTTTCTTAAAAAATCGTGTTTTTTACCATACGTAGCAGAGAACTTCTCCACCTACGCCTTCTTTACGAGCTTCTTTATCAGTCACTACTCCTCGAGAAGTTGAAATAACAGCTATTCCTAAACCTCCGAGTACTCTTGGTATTTCGTCTTTATTAACATATACTCTTAAGCCAGGTTTGCTTATTCTTTTAATTCCTGTAATAACTTTTTCATTGTCTTTTCCATACTTCAAATAAACTCTAACTTTATTTTGAGGATAATTATCTATGATTTTATATTCTTTGATAAAACCTTCATCTTTTAAAGTTTTTGCAATATTAATTTTTAAATTTGAAGCTGGTATATCGACAACATCTTTATTTACACTATTGGCATTACGGACACGTGTTAACATATCTGCAATCGGATCAGTAATATTCATTAAGCCATCCTCCTTCCTGATTTTACCAACTTGCTTTTTTAACTCCTGGTATTTCACCTTTATGTGCTAATTCTCTGAAACAAATTCTACAGAGATCAAATTTCCTAATATAACCACGAGCTCTTCCACATCTACTACATCTATTAACTTTTCTAGTAGAATATTTAGGCTCTTTGTTCGCTTTCTCGACTAATGCCTTGCGGGCCATAAAATTAATCCCTCCTTATTATTGGACTACTTTTTAAATGGCATACCCATTAATCTTAATAATTCAAAGGCTTCTTCATCAGTTTCTGCTGATGTAACTATTGTAGCTTCAACACCATGAACCTTATCTACATCATCAATTTTGATTTCTGGGAATACTATGTGTTCATTCAGTCCAAGACTATAATTTCCTCTACCATCAAATGCATCCGGAGAAATACCTCTAAAGTCTCTTACACGTGGATAGGTAATATTAATTAACTTATATAGAAACTCATACATATATTCACCACGTAAAGTTACTTTAACACCGATCGGCATTCCCTCACGTATTTTAAAATTCGCTACAGCTTTTTTAGCTCTTGTTACTGAAGGTTGTTGCCCAGTAATTTTAGCGACATTTTCTACAACTTGATCTAACAGTTTAGGATCTTCTTTTGCATCTCCAATCCCAACGTTAACAACTATTTTTTCTACCTTAGGTGCTTCCATTACATTATTGTAATTAAATTTTTCAACTAATTGAGGTAATATTTCTTCCTTAAATTGTTCGGCTAAAACAGACATCCAATAACCTCCTTCCAGTTAAATCTATTTATCTATAACTTCGTCACAGCTTTTACATACTCTTACTTTTTTCCCACTGTTTAAAACATCTACACCGATACGAGATCTTTCTTCACAGCGTGGGCATACGAGCATAACGTTAGAAATATGAATCGGGGCTTCATTTTCAATAATTCCGCCCTGTGGCATATCCTGGGTAGGACGCATATGTCTACTGACAATATTAATTCCTTCCACGATAACACGATCTTCATCTCGATCTACATTTAAAACTT
Organism: Halanaerobiales bacterium; assembly: GCA_034521955.1. Classification (GTDB taxonomy): domain Bacteria; phylum Bacillota; class Halanaerobiia; order Halanaerobiales; family M55B127; genus M55B127. Next base: position 181,779 of record JAXHLT010000001.1, read on the forward strand.
TACCTCGTTTGCCTTTATCTTTACCATATATAACTTCAACAGTGTCATCCTTTTTAATTCTCATTAAACTCCCCCCTCTATAATACCTCAGGTGCTAAGGAGATAATTTTCATGTAATTTTTATCTCTCAATTCACGTGTTACAGGTCCAAAGATACGGGTACCTGTTGGATTATCATTATCATCTATAATTACAGCTGCATTTTCGTCAAATTTTATATATGAACCGTCTTTTCTTTTCATTTCTTTTTTAGTTCTTACAATCAAAGCAGTCACTACTTCGCCTTTTTTTACCATACCGTCTGGTATTGCTTCTTTAACAGAAGCTATTACTTTGTCACCGATACCGGCATATCTTCTTCTTGAACCACCCAGTACTTTTATACATAAAAGTTCACGGGCTCCAGAGTTATCGGCAACCTTAAGTCTACTTTCAGACTGAATCATTTAGAACCCTCCTCATCTATAATGAACATTATTTTGCTTTTTCGATAATTTCTAAAACTCTCCATCTTTTTGCCTTGCTTAAAGGACGAGTTTCAATTATACGTACTTTGTCACCCTCATTACATTCATTGTTTTCATCATGTACTTTATATTTTTTTGTTTGTTTTACAACTCTTTTATATAAAGGGTGCTGAGTTTTACGTTCAACAGCAACTGTGACAGTTTTATCCATCTTGTCACTGGCCACAAAACCAGTACGTATTTTTTTATTTGTATTAATTTCTGCCATAATCAATCTCCTTTCTTAAACAATCTATGCTTGGTTAATTCCAAGTTCTTGTTCGCGTTTTATAGTTTTAATGCGAGCAATTATTCTCTTAACCTCACGAATTCTAGTTGGATTATCTAATTGTGCAGTCGCATGTTGAAATCTCAGATTAAACAACTCTTCTTTAAATTCTCTCAACTTTTGATCTAATTCAACATCAGTTAAATTTCTTAATTCATCAACTCTCATTGGACTCACCATCCGTTTCATCTCGTTTCACAAATTTAGTTTTAATTGGTAGTTTATGAGCAGCAAGTCTCATAGCTTCCTTAGCAACTTCTTCTGGTACACCCGCTAATTCAAACATAATCCTACCGGGTTTTACAACAGCTACCCACTTTTCAGTAGCTCCTTTACCACTACCCATTCTTGTTTCTGCAGGTTTGGCGGTTACGGGTTTATCAGGAAATATTTTAACCCAAACCTTTCCACCTCTTTTTATATATCTAGTCAAAGCAACACGAGCAGCCTCTATCTGACGATTAGTAATCCAGTGAGGTTCAAGTGCGCGCAGTCCGAATTCACCAAATGAAATATCGGTTCCTCTTACTGCTCTACCTTTCATTCTGCCTCTGTGTTGTTTACGATGTTTAACCCTTTTAGGCACTAACATTTAGAGACCTCCTTTCAAACATTTCTATTATTCAGTATCTACTTCAGGTAATATTTCACCTTTGTTAATCCAAACTTTAACTCCTATTTTACCGTATGTTGTATCGGCTTCAGAAAAACCATAATCTATATCTGCTCTTAGAGTATGAAGAGGTACACTACCTTCTTGGTAACCTTCGCTTCTAGCCATTTCAGCTCCACCTAAACGGCCACTACTCAATATTTTAAATCCTTCAGCTCCCATTTTCATTGCTCTATCCATCGCTTTTTTCATAGCTCTTCTAAAAGAAACTCTTCTTAAAAGCTGTTGTGCAATGTTTTCGGAAACCAACTGAGCATTTAGTTCTGGTTTATCAACTTCTACAACATTTATTTGAACAGTTTTTTTAGTCATGTTTTCAATTTCTTTTCTTAATGCATCAACTTCAGAACCACCTCTACCAATTACCATACCTGGGCGGGCAGTATGAACATCTATCTTAAGTCTATTTGCAGCTCTCTCAATAACTACTCTAGAAATTCCAGCTTCGTACATTTTCTTTTTTATATGTTCTCTAATTTCTATATCTTCATGCAGTAGTTTAGCATAATTATCTTTATTAGCATACCATTTGGCATCCCAGTCTTTTATTACTCCTACACGAAGACCATGTGGATTTACTTTTTGACCCAAATTTAACCCTCCTTCTTCTCTTCAAGAATTACGGTAACATGGCTTGTCCTTTTGTTTATTGGACTTGCCTGTCCCATTGCTCTCGGACGAAATCTTTTCATTGTAGGTCCTTCGTCAACGAAACATTTTGATACATATAACTCATCAACAAACATATCGTGATTGTTCTCTGCATTTGCAATCGCTGAGTTTAGAACTTTTTCTATAATTTTTGAAGATTTATTAGGTGTGTTTTTTAATATACCTATTGCCTCTCCAATATCTTTCCCTCTTATTAAGTCAATAACTCTTCTAGATTTACGCGGGGAAACTCTCACATATTTGGCAACAGCTTTAGCTTCCATAATATAAACCCCCCTTTAGTGTTTATTTAAGTGTAGTAGAACGTTCTGTATGTCTACTATGTCCTCTAAATATTCTAGTAGGTGCAAATTCTCCTAGTTTATGTCCTACCATTTCTTCGGTTATAAAAATTGGTACATGTTTTCTACCATCATGGACAGCTATTGTGTGACCAACCATATTGGGAAAAACGGTTGAACTGCGTGACCATGTCTTTATAACTTCTTTTTTATTAGATTCATTTAATTCTTCTATCTTTTCCATAAGTTTTTCTTGAACAAATGGTCTTTTATTAACTGATCTAGCCATAAAAATTATACCTCCTTTAACCTCTATCTTTTCTTGGTCTTGCGGGACCTGATAATATATCTATCAGATTTTTTTGTTTTTCTTGTCTTTTTACCCATAGTTTTTTGTCCCCAAGGAGTAACTGGATGACGTCCTGCAGGTGATTTACCTTCACCACCACCGTGTGGGTGATCATGAGGATTCATTACAACACCGCGTACAGAAGGTCTTTTACCTTTCCATCTACTACGGCCAGCTTTTCCCAGGGTAATATTTTCGTGATTAATATTACCAACCTGCCCTATAGTGGCTTTACACTCTTGTCTGATTAAGCGAACTTCACTTGAAGGCATTTTTACATGAGCAAATTTTCCTTCTTTAGCTAAAATCTGTGCATTCACACCAGCTGATCTAGCAATTTGTCCACCTTTACCAGGTTGTAGCTCTACATTGTGCACTATAGTACCAACCGGTATATTCTTTAATTTTAAAGAATTACCAGGAACTATATCTACATTTTCTCCAGAGATTATTTCATCTCCAACAGATAATTTATCCGGAGCTAAAACATATCTTTTTTCTCCGTCTGCATATGTTAGTAACGCTATTCTTGCAGTTCTGTTTGGATCATATTCAATTGCAGCTACTTTTGCAGGTATATCATCTTTGTCTCTCTTAAAATCTATTATTCTATAACGTCTCTTATGACCTCCACCTCTTCTTCTAGAGGTAATCCTTCCATTTACATTACGTCCACCAGTTTTATGAAGTTTAGTAACTAAACTTTTTTCTGGTTCCTTTTTTGTAATTTCTTCAAAAGAAGAAACGGTCATATATCTCCTAGAAGGAGTTGTAGGTTTAAAGGTCTTGATAGCCATTGTGTTCCCTCCTTTAACGATAAATATTAGAGTCCTTCAAATATTTCTATTGAATCTCCTTCGGCTAATCTAACCAAAGCTTTTTTCCAGCTTGCAGTTGTTCCTTCATTTCTACCAAGTCTACGCTTTTTTCCACGCATATTCATGGTATTAACATTGTCTACTTTCACATTAAATATTTCTTCAACAGCTTTTCTTATTTCTACTTTATTTGCATTTTTTGCAACTTTAAAAGTATAAGTATTACTTTCTTCCATTTTCAACATGCTGTTTTCAGTTATCACAGGTTTAATTAAAACATCTCTAGGATCTTTCATTCTCCCAGCACCTCCTCAATCTTTCTAACAGCCTCTTCTGACATCAAAATTACTTCATTGTTTAAAAGATCGTAAGTGTTTAACCCATCAAGAACTAATGTCTTTACATGAGGAATATTACGTGCTGATAAATATGTTTCTTTATCTTTACCAGGAAGTACAATAAGTACTTTTTTATCTTTTAAACCTAACTCTTCTAATAAATTAACCATATTTTTTGTTTTAACTTTATCCATTTTAAGTTCATCCAAAATCATAATTCCATCATTTTGTGCTTTATCACTTAGAACAGATTTTACAGCTATTTTTTTCATTTTTTTATTAACTTTTTTATTATAAGAACGTGGTCTAGGTCCAAAAGTAATACCGCCACCAACCCATAATGGGGAGCGAATACTACCATGTCTTGCACGGCCTGTACCTTTTTGTCTCCAAGGTTTTCTACCGCCACCTCTTACTTCACTTCTAGTCTTAGTAGAAGCATTTCCACCTCTTATTTTTGCTAACTGAGCTGTAACTACTTGATGTACAACATCTTCTTTTATATCACTATTAAATATCTCATCTGATATATCAATATCAGCTACTTTTTCACCATTGGTGTTATATTTAACTGCCTGAGGCATTGTAAGTCCTCCTTTCTATCCATCAACTTTTTACTTTTCTAATCCAATAAGTGACACTAAAGTTTTTTTCGGACCAGGAACTGATCCTTTAACTAAAATAACTTTTCTTTCCGGATCAACTTTAACAACTTCTAAATTATGAACAGTAGTCGTATCATGTCCCATTCTTCCGGGCATTTTCTGACCTTTAAATACTCTAGAAGCATCAACTGCCCCTATAGATCCAGGTGCTCTATGAAAATGTGAACCGTGAGTTTTTGGTCCTATACTTTGGTTCCATCTCTGAATATTACCAGAAAAACCTTTACCTTTTGAAACCCCTTGTACTTTCAATAGTTCTCCTTTTTCAAAGATGTCTACTGTTACTTCATCACCAATTTCAATATCTTGATCGAAATTTCTAAATTCCACCAAGTATCTTTTAGGCTTTAAATCATGTTTCTTATACTGACCTAATTCTGGTTTTGTTAACTTACTTTCTTTTATATCTTCAAAGCCTAATTGAACGGCTTGATATCCATCTCTTTCTAAAGTACGTTTTTCAGTAACAACACAAGGTCCTGCTTCAATAACAGTAACCGGAACAATATTGTCATTTTCATCAAATACCTGTGTCATACCTACTTTCTTACCTAATAATCCCTTAGCCATCTCTTAGTACACCTCCTGACCTTATAATTTAATCTCAATATCAACACCGGCAGGTAAATCTAATCTCATTAATGAGTCTACCGTTTTTGAAGTTGGATCAAGAATATCTATCAATCTCTTATGAGTTCTCATCTCAAACTGTTCTCTTGCATCTTTATGAACATGAGGAGACCTCAAAACAGTAAATATTTCTTTTTTTGTTGGTAGTGGGATAGGACCAGAAACTTCTGCTCCAGTTCTCTTGGCTGTACCCACAATTTTTTCTGCCGATTTATCTAAAAGTTCGTGTTCAAACGATTTTAGCCTAATTCTTATTTTTTCATGATTGGTCATTATCTTCCCTCCTTCAAACAAACCGAGATAAAGAACAGTTAAAGAAGAGGACCATAATCCTCTTCTCGTTTTTAGTTTAATTACTCAACTATTTCAGTTACAACACCAGAAGCTACAGTGCGGCCACCTTCACGAATCGCAAATCTTAGTCCTTCTTCCATCGCTATTGGAGTTATTAACTCTGCATCCATCTCTATATTGTCTCCAGGCATTACCATGTCTACTCCTTCTGGTAAGTGAATACTACCTGTCACATCTGTTGTTCTGAAAAAGAACTGTGGTCTGTATCCATCAAAAAATGGTGTGTGTCTTCCACCCTCATCTTTTGATAATACATATACCTCTGCTTTAAACTTTGTATGAGGTGTGATGCTTCCGGGCTCAGCTAATACCTGGCCTCTCTCTATATCTTCTCTTTTTACACCTCTTAATAATGCTCCTATATTATCTCCGGCTACTGCCTCATCTAATAACTTTCTAAACATCTCTACACCAGTTATTACTGTGCTTGTTGTGTCTTTGATTCCTACTATTTCTACCTCATCCTGTGGATGTAATGTTCCTCTATCAACTCTACCTGTTGCTACTGTTCCACGACCCTTAATTGAGAATATATCCTCTATAGGCATTAAGAATGGTTGGTCACTATGTCTTTCTGGTTCTGGAATGTAAGCATCTATTTCTTCCATTAACTCTACTATCTTTTTACCCCAAGGTCCTTCTGGATCTGCATTCTCTAATGCCTTTAATGCTGATCCTACTATTACTGGTACATCGTCTCCTGGGAAATCATATTCGTTAAGTAAGTCTCTTACTTCCATCTCTACTAATTCGATTAACTCTTCATCATCTACCATATCTGCTTTGTTTAAAAATACTACTATTGAAGGCACGCCTACCTGACGAGCTAATAAAATATGCTCTCTTGTCTGTGGCATTGGACCATCTGCAGCTGATACAACTAAAATAGCTCCATCCATCTGTGCTGCACCTGTTATCATGTTCTTAACATAGTCAGCATGTCCTGGACAGTCTACGTGAGCATAGTGTCTTGTTTCTGTCTCATACTCAACGTGAGATGTCGCTATTGTTATTCCTCTTTCTTTTTCTTCTGGCGCATTATCAATTGATGCAAAGTCTCTTACCTCTGCACCACCATAGTTTGCTAATACAGAAGTTATTGCTGCTGTTAATGTGGTCTTACCATGATCAACGTGTCCTATTGTACCAATATTAAGATGCGGTTTTGTTCTTTCAAATTTTTGCTTAGCCATTATATTCATCTCCTTTTAACAGTTTTTTCTTTTTTTATTCACCAAGAATTTCTTTAGCTACACTCTTTGGTGTTTTTTCATAATGTGAGAACTGCATTGTATAAGTAGCTCTACCCTGAGTTTTAGAACGTAAATCGGTTGCATAACCGAACATTTCAGAAAGAGGTACATAAGCATTTACTACTTGTGCATTTGCTCTTCTTTCCATTCCTTCAATCTTACCTCTACGACCATTAAGGTCACCTATAACATCACCCATATAGTCTTCAGGTACAACAACCTCTACTTCCATTACTGGCTCTAAAATTACAGGTCTTGCCCTTTTAGCAGCTTGTTTAAATGCCATTGAACCAGCTATTTTAAATGCCATTTCAGAAGAGTCAACTTCATGGAAACTACCATCTTTTAATGTTACTTTAACATCTACCACTGGATAACCAGCTTGAATTCCATTTTCCATTGCTTCTTCAATACCATCTTCTACTGGACCAATATAATCTTTAGGAATTGATCCTCCGGTAATTTTATCTTCAAATACGAATCCTCCACCTTCTTCATTGGGTTCCATATCTAAGACTACATGACCGTATTGGCCGCGTCCACCGGACTGTCTAATAAATTTACCTTCAACGTCTTCAACCTTACGTGTAATAGTTTCACGATAAGCAACACGTGGTTTACCAATATTAGCATCAACTTTAAATTCCCTTAATAATCTATCCACAATTACTTCTAAGTGAAGTTCACCCATACCTTTAATGATTGTCTGACCAGTTTCTTCATCAGACTTCACTTGGAAAGTTGGGTCTTCTTCAGCAAGTTTAAGTAAAGACTGTGATAATTTATCTTGATCAGCTTGACTTTTTGGTTCAATTGCAACAGAAATAACAGGTTCAGGAAATTCCATTGATTCTAATATAATCGGATGATCTGCTTCACACAGAGTATCACCTGTACTAGTATTTTTTAGCCCTACAGCAGCAGCTAAGTCACCAGCATAGACTGCTTCTCTTTCTTCTCTGTGATTTGCATGCATCTGTAATATTCTACCTATTCTTTCTCTTTTTTCACTTGTTGAATTATATATATATGAACCCGCTTCTAATACTCCGGAATAAGCTCTAAAGAATGCTAGTTTACCAACATAAGGATCTGTCATAATCTTAAATGCTAGTGCAGCAAATGGTTCATCATCAGATGCTTCTCTAACTTCTATCTCACCAGTTTTAGGATTTTCTCCCTCCATAGGTGGAACATCTATTGGTGATGGCATGTAATCTACAATCGCATCTAATAACATTTGGACACCTTTGTTTTTAAATGCAGATCCGCATAAAACTGGAATCAGATTTACATTAATTACAGATTTTCTTAATGCTTTCATAATATCCTCAGATGTAATTTCTTCATCTTCTATATATTTAAGCATTAACTCATCATTATGCTCAGATAATGCTTCTAATAAGTTTTCTCTATATTCGTCAGCTTGTTCTTTATATTCTTCAGGAATTTCTACTCTTTCAAAATCAACACCGAGTTCATCTTCATACACTATTGCATCCATTTCTATAAGATCTACAACACCTTCAAATTTATCTTCACTACCTATCGGTAATTGTACTGGAACTGCGTTAGCACCCAGTCTCTTTTTCATCATATCTATAACCCAGAAATAATCAGCACCCATACGGTCCATCTTGTTCACAAACGCTATACGAGGTACTCCATATTTATCAGCCTGTCTCCAGACTGTTTCTGATTGGGGTTCAACTCCTCCGACTGAACAAAATAATGCTATTGCTCCATCTAATACCCTAAGAGATCTTTCAACCTCAACTGTAAAGTCCACATGTCCGGGCGTATCTATTATATTAATACGATGATCACGCCACTTAGCTGTAGTTGCAGCAGATGTTATAGTTATTCCTCTTTCCTGCTCTTGCTCCATCCAGTCCATGACAGATGCTCCATCGTGTGTTTCACCCATTTTGTGTACTCTACCTGTATAGTATAAAATACGTTCAGTAGTAGTTGTCTTACCAGCATCAATATGAGCCATAATTCCTATATTTCTTGTGTTTTTTAATGGAAATTGTCGGGCCATCATTCTCCCCCCTTCTTAAAATTGTTAAATTATAAGTCCTATTAATATTACCATCCATAATGTGCAAATGCTCTATTAGCTTCTGCCATTCTGTGTATTTCTTCTTTTTTACGAACAGCTCCACCACTATTATTATAAGCATCTAGTAATGCTTTTGTAATTCTTTCTTTCATAGTTCTTTCATTACGATTTCTAGCATCTTGAACTATCCAACGGATAGCTAAAGCTCTTCTTCTATAATCTGAAACTTCTACTGGAACCTGATAGTTAGAACCACCAATACGGCGGGATTTAACTTCTAAAGTAGGCATTACATTACTTAATGCTTCTTCTAATACAGTAATTGGTTCTTCACCGGTTTCTTCTTTTAATAAGTCCATTGCATCATATAATAATGACTCTGCAAGACTTTTTTTGCCATCTAACATTATTTTATTAATGAAACGGTTAACCAATACGCTATTATATACTGAATCAGGTCTAACTTCACGTCTTTCTGCTCTATTTTTACGCACGGAATTCCCCCCTTTAAACTTGATAAGAGTATCTATATAAATTAAAGTTCTTAACTAGGTTTTTTTACTCCATATTTTGAACGTCCTTGACGGCGTTCATCAACACCTGCTGTATCCAACGTACCTCTTACTATATGATATCTAACACCTGGTAAATCTTTTACACGTCCACCTCTAACTAATACTACAGAGTGTTCCTGTAAATTATGACCTTCTCCAGGTATGTAACAGGTCACCTCTTTTCCATTGGTTAAACGTACACGGGCAACTTTTCTTAAAGCTGAGTTTGGTTTTTTTGGAGTCGCTGTATAAACTCTAGTACATACTCCTCTTTTCTGTGGTGATCCTTCTAATGCAGGAGCATTCTTTTTCTTTTTAGTCTTTTTGCGACCTTTACGAATAAGCTGATTAATTGTTGGCACAAAACCCACCTCCTTCCAGTAATTTCAGTTATGCAGCAGAGAACCAGCATCTTTTTCAATGCTGTTCTCTGCCAAAATACTTATTGATTTATTTATAATAATTTTTATAAATTGTATATTTCCTTTTTAGCTGCACACACTTGTGTATTTTAACACCTTTGATATCTGTTGTCAATACCAAATTGACAATTATCTACTCATCATCAATTTGTTCTAAAATTTGAGTTACATCTGTTACATTTTCTCCTACTTTATCATCTTTTCTATATTTTTTCATACCAGTACCAGCAGGGATTAGTTGACCAATTATAACATTTTCTTTTAATCCTCTTAGTCTATCAATTTTTCCATCTAATGCAGCTTCAGTTAGTACTCTGGTTGTTTCCTGGAATGAAGCAGCAGATAAAAAGCTTTCAGTAGCTAATGAAGCCTTAGTTATTCCAAGTATCTGAGGAATTGCTTTAGCAGGCTTATCACTATATTTTACATTATTGTTAGTTTCTTTGAAATCATGTCGTGTTACTAAACTACCTGTTAGAAGTTCTGTATCGCCAGACTCTTTTATCTTAACGCGTTTCATCATTTGTCTGATAATTACCTCAATGTGTTTATCATTTATTTCAACACCCTGAGATCTATAAACATTTTGCACTTCTTCTAATAGATAATTTTGTACAGCTGCTTCTCCTCTAACTCTAAGAAGAATACTAGGGTCTAAGGGACCTTCAGTTAATTTATCTCCTGGTTCCACATATTCGCCTTCTTCAACAATTAACTTTGAACCATATGGAATCTTATATGTCTTTTTCTTTCCATCATCACTTGTTACTACAATTCTTTTAGAGTTACGTTTTTGAGTAATTTTAACTTTACCTTCTTTTTCTGTCATTATTGCATGACCTTTAGGAGTTCTGCCTTCAAATAGTTCTTCAACTCTTGGAAGACCTTGAGTGATATCATCACCAGCAACTCCACCGGTGTGGAATGTACGCATTGTTAACTGTGTACCAGGTTCACCAATTGATTGAGCTGCAACAATACCAATTGCTTCACCAATATTTACTTTTTCTTTAGTAGCTAAGTTACGTCCATAACACTTACTACATACACCAACTTCAGATTCACAGGTAATTACTGATCTTATTTTTACTTCCTCAATACCTGCTTCTTCAATTATATCTATTGCATCATGTTTTATCATTTCATTATTCTTTAAAATCAGTTCATCAGTTTTGGGATGTTTTAAATCTTTTGCAGCAAATCGACCAAAAATTCTTTCTCTAAGTGGTTCTACCGGACTATTTTTATCTCCAATTCTTTCAACATAAAGTCCATCTTCAGTTCCACAGTCTTCTTCATTTACAATTACATCCTGTGAAACATCTACTAATCTTCTTGTTAAATAACCCGAGTCAGCGGTTCTTAAGGCAGTATCTGCTAAACCTTTACGTGCACCATGGGAAGATAGGAAGAACTCTAACACAGTTAGGCCCTCTCTAAAACTTGATCTAATCGGAAGATCAATTATACGACCCGATGGATCTGCCATCAAACCACGCATACCAGCTAGCTGTGAAATCTGTGAGGTATTACCACGAGCACCTGAAGTAGCCATAATATAGATGTTATTATCTTCATCTAAATGATCTAATAAAGCAGCTGTTACATCATCTTTGGCTTTACCCCAAATATCTATAACTCTATGATATCTTTCATCTTCAGTTATTGCACCTCTATTGAAATGTTCCTCAATTTTGTCTACTTCTTTGTCAGCACTTTCTAAAATACTGGTTTTTTCTTCAGGGATAGCGGCATCAGTAACAGCAATACTAATACCTGAACGAGTAGCAAAATCGTACCCTAAGAATTTAATATTATCAAGTGACTTTACAGTTTCATCTTGTCCAAACTTATTATATAGTTCAGAAATTAAATCTCCTAAATCACTTTTACCCAATCTGCGATTAATATAATTCATGTCTTCAGGTAAAGCTTCATTAAAGATTAAACGTCCAACTGTTGTATCTATAATTTTTCCATTAATTCTTATTTTAATTTTTGCTTGCAGATATATTTTATCTGTATCATATGCTTTTATTGCCTCTGATGGGTTAGAGAATATTTTTCCTTCTCCTTTTATACCCTCTTTAAGAGTTGTTAGATAATAAATACCTAATACCATATCCTGTGTCGGTATGGTTATAGGATTTCCATCAGCAGGAGTAAGTAAGTTTGTTGTTGAAAGCATAAGTGTTCTTGCTTCAGTTTTAGCTTCTTCTGATAAGGGTAAGTGTACTGCCATCTGGTCACCATCAAAGTCCGCATTATATGCTGGACATACTAATGGATGTAATTTAATAGCCTTACCTTCAACTAAGACCGGTTCAAAAGCTTGAATACCCAGCCTGTGTAATGTAGGTGCTCTATTAAGTAATACAGGATGTCCTTTAATTACTTCTTCTAAAATACCCCAGACTCGCTCATCTACTTTTTCAACCATTTTTTTCGCATTTTTAATATTATGAGCATACTCTTTATCTACCAAGCCTTTCATAACAAAAGGTTTAAATAATTCTAATGCCATCTTCTTAGGTAAACCACATTGATTCATTTTCAATTCAGGACCAACCACAATTACTGATCTACCTGAATAATCAACACGTTTTCCTAATAAATTTTGACGGAAACGTCCTTGTTTACCTTTCAACATATCACTTAAAGATTTTAGTGGACGGTTTCCGGCTCCTGTTACAGGTCTTCCACGTCTTCCATTATCAATTAAAGCATCGACTGATTCCTGTAGCATTCTTTTTTCGTTTCTTATAATAATTTCAGGAGCTCCAAGATCCAGCAATCTTTTTAATCTATTATTTCTATTTATTACTCTTCTATATAAATCATTAAGGTCAGATGTTGCAAACCTTCCACCATCTAACTGAACCATCGGACGTAAATCTGGCGGAATCACAGGCATTACATCCATAACTAACCATTCAGGTTTTAGATCGGAATTCATTAAACCATCCATTACTTCCAGTCTTCTAACCGCACGCCTTCTGCGTTGGCCGGAAGATGATTTAACTTCTTTTTTTAGCTCTTCAACATCTTTTTTAACATCTGTTTTTCTCAATAATTCTTTTATTGCTTCAGCACCCATACGGGCATCAAAATCATTACCGTATTTAGATCTGGCTTCTCTGTATTCCTGTTCAGAAAGAAGCTGTCTTTCACTTAACGGAGTATCACCGGGTTTAATTACTATATATGACACAAAATAAATTACTTTTTCTAATGCTCTAGGTGACATATCCATTATTAAACCTAAACGACTAGGAATACCTTTAAAAAACCAGATATGAGTACAAGGAGCAGCTAATTCAATATGCCCCATTCTTTCTCTTCTTACTTTTGATCTGGTAACCTCTACTCCACAACGGTCACAAACTACACCTTTATATCTTACTCTTTTATACTTACCACAATGACATTCATAATCTTTAGTAGGTCCAAATATTTTTTCACAAAATAGTCCGTCTTTCTCAGGTTTAAGTGTTCTATAGTTAATGGTTTCGGGTTTTTTAACCTCTCCACGAGACCATCCTCTTATCTGTTCAGGAGATGCAACTCCGATCCGCATTGAATCGAAATTATTTATATTTGACAAGGGTCATTCCCCCTCCTATTTTGTTGATTTTATTAACCTTCATTTGGTCTTGATAACTGTAGATCTGTATCTAAGCCAAGTTGTTTAGCTGTTTCGCTTACTTCATTACCTTCTTCTTCTAATTCCATTTCATCATCTTCTTCTATAAATACACGGGCATCTAAACCTAAACTCTGCATTTCTTTTATTAATACTTTAAATGATTCAGGTACACCCGGTGGTGGAACTTCTTCACCTTTTACAATTGCCTCATAAGTTTTTACTCTTCCGATTACATCATCAGATTTTACTGTCAGCATTTCCTGTAAACTATAGGCTGCTCCGTATGCTTCTAAAGCCCATACCTCCATTTCACCAAAACGCTGGCCACCGAACTGTGCTTTACCACCTAACGGTTGCTGTGTTACTAAGGAATAAGGGCCAGTCGAACGGGCATGGATTTTATCATCAACAAGGTGATGTAATTTAAGAATATACATATAACCAACAGTTATATCATGGTCAAACGGTTTTCCGGTTCTTCCATCATATAATGTCATTTTACCATCTCTATTATAACCGGCTTTTTCAAGGAATTCTTCTACTTCTTCCTCTAATGCACCATTAAATACTGGTGTTTCTACATAAAGCCCTAATGCTTTTGCAGCCATTCCAAGGTGTGTCTCTAATACCTGTCCAATATTCATACGGGATGGAACACCTAATGGATTTAATACTATTTCAACTGGTTCACCATTTTCCATAAAGGGCATATCCTCTTCAGGTAAAATCCTGGAAATAACACCCTTGTTACCATGGCGACCTGCAAATTTATCTCCAACAGCAATTTTTCTTTTGTTTGCAATATATACTCTTACTAACTTATTAACACCAGGTTTTAAGTCATCTCCTTGTTCACGAGAAAAAACTTTTACATCAACAACAATACCTTCTTCTCCGTGAGGTACTTTTAAAGATGTATCTCTAACTTCTCTAGCTTTTTCTCCAAAAATTGCTCTTAAGAGACGTTCTTCAGCTGAAAGCTCTGTTTCACCTTTTGGTGTTACTTTACCAACTAAGATGTCACCATCTTTAACCTCAGCACCAACTCTAATAATTCCTCTGTCATCTAAATCTTTTAAGGAATTTTCACTTACATTAGGTATATCCCTTGTAATTTCTTCAGGACCTAATTTTGTATCACGAGCCTCTGCCTCATGTTCTTCTATATGAACAGAAGTGAAATGATCTTCTTTAACTAACTTTTCACTAATTAAAATTGCATCCTCATAATTATAACCTTCCCAAGCCATAAATGCTATTAATGCATTTCTTCCTAATGCCATATCTCCTTGGTCAGTTGCTGGTCCATCAGCAATTATATCATCTTTTTCTATCTCATCACCCTCATTAACAATAGGTGTTTGATTCATACAAGAACCTTGATTAGACCTTTTAAATTTCATTAATCTATAATGATCCATATTACCTTCATCATTTTCTATAATTATTTTTCTTGAAGTAACTTTCTTTACTGTACCACCTTTTGTAGCAACTACTACTAAACCTGAATCCTTAGCAGCTTTATGTTCCATTCCAGTTGCCACTATAGGGGCATCTGTTTTTAGTAAAGGCACTGCCTGTCTCTGCATATTAGCTCCCATTAATGCACGGTTAGCATCATCATTTTCTAAAAATGGAATCATTGCAGCAGATACTCCTACAAGCTGTTTTGTAGAAACATCCATGTAATCAACTTCGTCAGGAGATACCTCTAAAATATCACCTCTATGCCTAGCAACAACTTCATCTTTTACTATATTACCTTCATCATCTAACTGTGTATTTGCCTGAGCAACAATATTTTGATCTTCTTCGTCTGCTGTTAAGTAATCTATATCTCCGGTTGTTTTACCGTTTTCTATTTTTCTATATGGAGTCATAATAAATCCATATTCATTTGTCTTAGCATAAGTACCTAATGCACCTATAAGTCCAATATTTGGACCTTCAGGTGTTTCAATAGGACAAATTCTACCATAGTGTGAGTGGTGTACATCACGAACATCAAAACCAGCTCTTTCTCTACTTAAACCACCCGGTCCTAATGCACTCAATCTTCTTTTATGAGTTAACTCAGACATCGGATTAGTTTGATCCATAAACTGAGATAACTGACTACTACCGAAAAACTCTTGAATTGCAGCTACAACAGGCCTTGTATTCATTAAAGCCTGAGGGGTAACTACATCTATATCCTGAATTGTCATTCTTTCCCGAACTACTCTTTCCATTCGAGATAAACCTATTCTGAATTGGTTTTGTAGTAACTCACCCACTGTTTTTAATCTTCTATTACCGAGATGATCAATATCATCTATATATGCATCTGGTTCTTCATGTACTAATCTAACCATATACCTTACAGTTTCTATTATATCTTTTTTATCTAAATACCTTTTATCTCTATCAATATCCAAACCAAGTTTTTTATTTAACTTATATCTACCAACTGCAGCCAAATCATATCTTTTTGAATCAAAAAACAATGAATTAATTAGATTTTGGGCACTTTCTAAAGTTGGTGGTTCACCAGGTCTCAATTTTTTATATAAATCTATTAAAGCTTCATCCTTTGAATCTGTTGAATCACGATCTAAAGTATCCAATATAACTTTAGAATCTCCAAGTAATTCAATTAATTCTGCATCACTTCCATAACCTAAGGCTCTAAATAAAATAGTAGAAGGCATCTTACGTTTTCTATCCACTCTAACAGAAATGATTCTCTTCTTATCATATTCAAATTCTATCCAGGCACCTCTGTTTGGAATTATACTACCATTAATTAAACGACGACCATCTTTTGTACGTTCATCATCAAAATATACTCCAGATGAACGTATAAGCTGATTTACTATTACTCTTTCAGCACCATTAATAATAAAAGTACCTTTATCGGTCATTAATGGAAAATCTCCCATAAATACTTCTTGCTCTTTTACTTCACCGGTTTCTTTATTAATTAATCTGACCTTTACTTGTAATGGAGCAGAATATGTGTCATCTCTATCCCTACAATCCTCTACAGTATGTTCAGGATCTTCAAGATGATAATCAACAAATTCTAAAACTAAATTCTCCGAAAAATCTTCAATTGGTGTGATCTCATCAAATACTTCTTTTAATCCCTGCTTTAAAAACCATTCATAAGAATTCAACTGTGTATAAATAAGGTTTGGTAATTCTATTGCATCATCAATCTTAGCAAAACTATACCTATCTCGTGCTGTTGACATCATTGCACCCCCAAGAAATGCTTATATTTATAAATATAACATTTAAGTAAGTAGTCCTCACTTAAATGCTTGATAATTTAATTATTATATTAATTATTAATGATAAAATATAATATATAAATGCTTATTATTAGTCGGCTTATAGTCATTATAACTATAAATTATATGCATATTTTATGCCATTTTATGAAAACATATCGACAATAAGTAATGTTATCACAGAACAATATTTTTGTCAAGTGAAAAGTTCGAGACTTTTTTATGTATGTTTATATGCTAAAAAGTGCCCTAAAAAGGGCACTTTGGAAAATATATTTAATTTAAATTTGATATTACTTAAGTGTTACAGTTGCTCCTGCTTCTTCAAGAGCTTCTTTCATTTTTTCTGCTTCTTCTTTACTTAAGCCTTCTTTTACATTTTGAGGTGCGTCATCAACAACAGCTTTAGCTTCTTTTAAGCCTAAACCTGTTAATTCTCTTACAGCTTTAATTACCTGAATTTTCTTTCCACCAATGTTTTCTAAGTAAACATCAAATTCAGTTTGTTCTTCTTCTTCTCCGCCGCCTTGAGCTCCACCAGCAACAGCTGCTACAGGAGCTGCAGCACTAACACCAAACTTATCTTCTAATTCTTCTACTAATTCAGCAAGTTCTAAAACAGACATATTTTCAATAGCTTCAATAATTTCTTCTTTATTCATTTTTGTTCCTCCTTAAAATTTTTATTCCTTTTGATCTTTAATTTGACTTAATACACTTACCAAGTTTCTCGTATTTCCACTTAATACATTTACAAGACCAGTAATAGGAGACTTCATACTTGCAAATGCTTTTGCCAGTAATTGCTCTCTAGATGGAATTTTAGCTAATGATTCAACTTTTTCTTTACTAATCACTTCACCATTTAAAAATCCACCTTTAATTTCTAATACTTCATGGTCTTCTGCAAATTCATCAAGTATTTTCGCAGGTGATATTACATCATCAACACCAAAAGCGATGGCAGTAGGTCCGCTGAATAACTCATTAATTTCTGAAAGATCAGAATTATTTGCAGCAATTTTTGCTAAAGTATTTTTAACTACTTTGTAGTCAACTCCAGCTTCTCTCAATTTTGCTCTTAGTTCAGTCATTTCAGCTACATCCAAACCAATGTAATCAGTGATAACTAGGGACTTTGCCTTACCAAACTTATCTTGCAGTTCTTTTACAGCTGCTTCTTTATCAGGTCTAGCCATCTATACAAACTCACCTCCCTGTAAATTTAACCGTTTTAATAAAAAGTAAATAGTCTAACAATAAAAAAACCTGCCATAGATAGGCAGGAGATTTTTTAAGTAAGCAATAGTAAATTAATACTATTGGTTTATTTACAAAATAACCTCGGCGGGAATGTTTAAGCCAATCCGGCTCCCACTATCTATGGTTAGACTATATTTTATTTTTACCAAAACAAGCATAACATAACTTTATCGTCTATGTCAACAATTATCTACCTATTAATTTTAAAGCATTGGTTATATCTATTTTTACTCCAGGGCTCATTGTAGATGATACAGTAATTGACCTAAAGTATTTACCCTTAGAAGATGCAGGTCTTTCAATCATAAGTACATCCATAAGTTTTTTGAAGTTTTCTACTAAATCATTAACTTCAAAAGATGCTTTACCAATCGGTAGATGCATGTTACCATCACTGTCAACTCTATATTCTAACTTACCAGCTTTAAATTCTTCAATTGATTCTGCCAAATCAAAAGTAACTGTTCCAGCTTTTGGATTAGGCATTAATCCTTTAGGACCTAAAACACGTCCAAGTGGTCCAACAACACTCATCATGTCCGGAGTAGCAATTGCAAGGTCAAAATCAAGCCATCCATCATTAATCTTTTCGGCTAGATCATCTTGACCAACAAAATCAGCTCCTGCTTCTTCAGCTTCACGAGCTTTTTCTCCTTTTGCAAAAACTACAATTTTAACTTCCTGACCTGTACCGTTTGGAAGTACTAAAGTACCTCTAATGTTTTGGTCAGCATGTTTAGGATTAACTCCTAACTTAGCAGAAAACTCAACAGTTTCGTCGAAATTAGCACTGGCTAAGTTTTTTACTAATTCAATTGCATCCTTTGGTTCATAAAATTTATTTCTATCAACTTTTTCTAAAGCCTCTTGATATCTTTTACTTAGTTTTGCCATAAAATCTCCTCCTTTGTGGTATTAACGGTATTAACCTCCCACTTAATTAACGTATTTACTCTACTAATATACCCATACTGCGGGCTGTACCTTCAATCATACTCATTGCAGCTTCAATACTACCTGCATTTAAATCTTGCATTTTTGTTTCAGCAATTTCTTTAACATCTGCCTTACTTACTGTAGCAACCTTCTCTACATTTGGTTCTCCAGAAGCAGTTTCAATACCAGCTGCTTGTTTTAATAGTATAGAAGCAGGTGGAGTTTTAGTAATAAAGTCAAATGATCTATCGGCATATACAGTTATTTCAACCGGAATAATAGTTCCCTGCTTATCAGAAGTTTTTGAATTAAAAGCTTTACAAAAATCCATAATATTTACACCATGTTGTCCTAATGCAGGACCTACTGGTGGTGCTGGATTTGCCTGACCGCCTGGAATCTGTAATTTAATATTACCTATAACTTTTTTTGCCATGACATTATTCCTCCTTTCTTAAATCATAAATATATTTACTCTGGTTCAACTTGATCAAAATCAAGCTCAACAGGAGTTTCTCTACCAAACATTGAAACCATAACTTTAACTTTTTGCTGTTGGAGATGAATTTCTTGAACAATCCCGATAAATTCTTCAAAGGGACCATCTGTAACCATTACACTATCTCCAACTTCAAAATCTAGAGTTATCTCTTGTTTGTTTAGACCCATACCTGACAAGATATGATCTATTTCTTCTTTTTGCAATGGAAGTGGTTTAGTACCACTACTTACAAAACCAGTAACACCTGGTGTATTTCTAACCACATACCAAGTTTTATCATCCATCAACATTCTAACTAAAATATATCCTGGAAAGATCTTTTTGTCTACAACCTTTTTTTTCCCACGAGTTTTTTTAATTTTTTCCTCAGTAGGTACAAGAATTTCCTTAATTCTTTCTCCCATTCCAATACTTTCTATTCTTTTTTCTAAATTGGCCTTTACCTTTAGCTCATGGCCTGAATAGGTATGTACTACATACCATTGAATTTTATCTTCCATAATTTCAAGGATCCTAAACTAACCGGATCCTCACCTCCTTAATTACATTATAAATGGAGTAATAATGTTTGATAATGCTAAATCAATAACACCGATGAAAGCAATCAATACTACAACTGTTATTAATACAACGATTGTATAGGATTGAAGATCTTTACGAGAAGGCCAGTTTACTTTTCGTAATTCTAACCTAACCTTTTTTAAAAAATTTCCTATCTTACCAAAGAAACCTAATTTTTTGGCCATGGAAATCACGTCCTTATTTATAATTATTTATAAAAAATGTCTAATTATTATTTTGTCTCACGATGTAATGTGTGTTCTTTACAATGTTTACAGTACTTTTTCATTTCCAATCTACCACGCATTGTTTGTTTATTTTTCGTGGTGGTGTAATTTCTATTCTTACATTCTGTACATTCTAATTTAATATTTTCACGCATGGTGCCACCCCCTCAGTTGACCAATATTAAAACTTTTTTCTATATTAATTGTGTTATTTTCTTGTAATTACAGCCTTAATTACTTTATCATATATGTATTGAAAAGTCAATAGATTTTAAAAGCATGTGCACACAGCACATGCTTTTTTTATAATAAAATGTTTAGTTTGAGAAGGCTTTAATTACTCAACTATTTCAGTTACAACACCAGAAGCTACAGTGCGGCCACCTTCACGAATCGCAAATCTTAGTCCTTCTTCCATCGCTATTGGAGTTATTAACTCTGCATCCATCTCTATATTGTCTCCAGGCATTACCATGTCTACTCCTTCTGGCAAGTGAATACTACCTGTCACATCTGTTGTCCTGAAAAAGAACTGTGGTCTGTATCCATCAAAAAATGGTGTGTGTCTTCCACCCTCATCTTTTGATAATACATATACCTCTGCTTTAAACTTTGTATGAGGTGTGATACTTCCGGGCTCAGCTAATACCTGGCCTCTCTCTATATCTTCTCTTTTTACACCTCTTAATAATGCTCCTATATTATCTCCGGCTACTGCCTCATCTAATAACTTTCTAAACATCTCTACACCGGTTATTACTGTGCTTGTTGTGTCTTTGATTCCTACTATTTCTACCTCATCCTGTGGATGTAATGTTCCTCGGTCAACTCTACCGGTTGCTACTGTTCCACGACCCTTAATTGAGAATATATCCTCTATAGGCATTAAGAATGGTTGGTCACTATGTCTTTCTGGTTCTGGAATGTAAGCATCTATTTCTTCCATTAACTCTACTATCTTTTTACCCCAAGGTCCTTCTGGATCTGCATTCTCTAATGCCTTTAATGCTGATCCTACTATTACTGGTACATCGTCTCCTGGGAAATCATATTCGTTAAGTAAGTCTCTTACTTCCATCTCTACTAATTCGATTAACTCTTCATCATCTACCATATCTGCTTTGTTTAAAAATACTACTATTGAAGGCACGCCTACCTGACGAGCTAATAAAATATGCTCTCTTGTCTGTGGCATTGGACCATCTGCAGCTGATACAACTAAAATAGCTCCATCCATCTGTGCTGCACCTGTTATCATATTCTTAACATAGTCAGCATGTCCTGGACAGTCTACGTGAGCATAGTGTCTTGTTTCTGTCTCATACTCAACGTGAGATGTCGCTATTGTTATTCCTCTTTCTTTTTCTTCTGGCGCATTATCAATTGATGCAAAGTCTCTTACCTCTGCACCACCATAGTTTGCTAATACAGAAGTTATTGCTGCTGTTAATGTGGTCTTACCATGATCAACGTGTCCTATTGTACCAATATTAAGATGCGGTTTTGTTCTTTCAAATTTTTGCTTAGCCATTATATTCATCTCTCCTTTGTTAATATTGTAGCTCAGTGAAAACGAATTTTTTATTTTATAATTAATATTTAAATTTAAATGTCATGTTTTTCTAAAAATTCTTCTAATTTTCTTTTTACTCTTTGTAAAGCATTATCTACTGACTTTACATGTTTATCTAAAGTATCTGCAATATCCTGATAGGATTTACCATTAAGATACTCTTGTAATACATCAAACTCTAAAGTACTTAACATCTCACTAATTTGATTTTCAATTAAATCATATGTCTCTTTACTGACAAATAATTCTTCTGGATTGTTCAGTTTAGTTCCTTTTAAAATATCTAAAAGTGTACGGTCAGATTCTTCATCATATATTGGTTTATTTAAAGATATATATGAGTTTAAAGGTTGATGTTTTTGGCGAGTTGCAGCCTTGATTGCAGTAATAATTTGTCTTGTAATACATAATTCTGCAAAAGCCCTAAAAGAAGCTAAACGATCAATTCTATAATCTCTAACAGCTTTATATAAACCAATCATGCCTTCTTGTACTATATCCTCTCTGCCTGCACCAACAAGGAAATACGATCTTGATTTAGCCAGAACAAAGTTTTTATACCTTTTTATTAATACTTCTTCTGCTCTGGAGTCTCCATCATGAATTATCTTAATTAATTCATCATCTTCTAACTGGCTGTAATCCTGATAATCTACTTCTTGGGCATTTGTGCTCAACCAGAATCCCTCCTTATTTAATACATTAATATTATACTGTTTTAAACTTTTTTAGTCAAGGATTATATTATTTTACATGTCTCGCTGTTTCTTAGCTTCAAATAATATTACTCCTGTTGCTACGGAAACATTTAAAGAACTGAATTCATTTTCCATTGGAATATTAATTAAAAAGTCACATTTTTCTTTAGTCAAACGACTTAACCCACTACCTTCATGTCCTACAACTATAGCAGTATAACCATCATAGTTATGTTCATAATGATTTTTAGTACCTTCAATATCGGCTCCTGTTATCCAATAATTATTATCTTTTAATACTTCAATTGCTCTATTTATATTTACAACTTCAACTAATCTCATATATTCTACTGCTCCTGCAGACACTTTATCAACAGTAGCAGTAATTCCACAGGCTCTATCTTTAGGATAAATTATTGCATCTACACCTGCGGCATAAGCTGTTCTTATTATAGCTCCAAAGTTATGAGGATCTTGTATATGATCTAAGATTAATATCAAAGCATTATCTTTTGTTTTATTTATTTCATCTATTACTTCATATAAATCATATGTTTTTATATCTACTGTTTTAGCCACAACACCTTGATGGTTTTCAGTAACAGCTTTTTGATCTAGTTTGTATTTAGATAACCACTGTATTTCAATATTCTTACTTTTTGCTAAATTCTCAATTTGTTTTATCTTATCACTTCTTAAACCCTTTTGTAAATATATAATCTCAATTTCACTATTATTATTTAATAATTCTATTACGGGATTTCTTCCTTCAACATTTCTCATTAATTTTTATCCTCTTTTTTTGCTTTTATTTTATCTATTTTTCCACAAGATAAATCACCTTCTGGACATTCTCCATCAGTTTCACAAGGAGGGCCAGCGTTTTCAAATATTACCGGAGCTACTTTTTTTACTTCTTTTAACATTTGTCTTGCGATTATTCTAATTTCCCATTGTGCTCTATTACATGTTCTTAATCTTAAAAAATGATGCAAAGAACGCGCATTATATGATATTACAATATTAGTTTTTATTGTAGGAAGAATAAATCTTGCATCTTCCTTTGGAATTCCTAAGTCTATAAGTTCAAGATAACTATTTTCTAACTCTTCCATCTTCTTTTTAAAAATTTCATAAGCCTTTTCATTTTTCTTTATTTTAGGTGGTGTAATATAATCAAAGTTATCTTCAGTAACATATCGTTGTGATCTTTGACTATATGATGTGCCAATTCTCTGTCTTACTATTTGATGAGATGTCACCCTACTACATTGAACATGAAAGAAAAAATATGTATGTTCTAATGTTGAGGTGTGTCCCATACCAACAACTTTTCTAACTAATTTTTCTACTTGTTCCCTTGACATTTCCTTATTTAACTCTGTAGCACCTTTTTTTGAATAGCATAAACGAGCAGCTGTAGCAACATTTCTTTCTGGATCTTTTGTATAATCAATTAACTCAGCTTTAGGTTTAACCTCCATCGATTTGCCCCCTTAATCAACTATCTCCCACTCTGTTCCACGCGGGGTATCATTAACTTCAATTCCCATATCTAATAGATCATCACGTATCTTGTCTGCCAATTCCCAATTTTTGTTGCTTCTAGCTTCTTCTCTTAAGTTTAGAACATAATTGACTAATTCATTAAATTTTTCAGATTTTATGCCACTATCATAACCATCTAATTTAAGTCCTAAAATATTTATTAATTCATTAAAAATATCATTAACTTTATTAAGTTGTTTGTACACATCTCCTGTAAGAATAAAGCCAGAATCATTAATTGTTTTATTAATTTTAGTTGCTATTTCGTGTAATACACCACTTGCTAATGCTGTATTAAAATCATCATCCATAGCAGATAAAAAGTCTTCCTTTAATTCTTTCACTTCTTCTAATAGGTTACTTTTAAATTCATTACTATTATTTTCAGTTTCAGTACTTAAAATATTTTCCATTATCTTTTTAGTGTTAACTAACTTTTCTAAACTTTTATTTGTACTTTCTATTTCTTCTTCGTTATATTCAATAGGGCTACGATAATGTTTTGTTATAATGAAATATCGTAACTGGTCAGCAGTATATTCTTCTAAAAGATCCTTTGTAGTGTAAAAGTTACCAAGTGACTTTGACATTTTGTCTCCACTCATATTAACTGTACCATTATGAAGCCAGTACTTTACAAAAGGTTTTACACCACTATATGCCTCTGATTGAGCAATTTCATTTTCATGATGAGGAAAGATTAAGTCGGTTCCACCACCATGTATATCAAAGGATTTGCCTAGCTTTTTCAATGACATAGCAGAACATTCTATATGCCAGCCCGGCCAACCTCTTCCCCAAGGACTATCCCATGCTTTTACTTCGGGATCATCAATTTTCTTCCAAAGAGCAAAATCTAAAGGATTTCTTTTATCACTTTCAACTTTTTTTCTTGTTCCTGCTATCATTTCATCTAATTTTCTGCCTGATAATTTCCCATAATCTTCAAATTCTTCTACACTAAAATATACATTACCATCAGCAATATATGCATACTCTTTTTCAATTAATGTTTTTACCATCTCTTGAATAGTATCAATATTTTCAGTTGCTTTGCAGTATGCATCAGCCTTTATGATATTAAGGTTTTTTAGATCTTCTAAAAAAGCTTTACTGTATTTTTCTGCTAAAGCTTCTGGTTTCATATCTTCTAACTCTGCTCTTGCAATAATTTTTTCATTAACATCTGTAAAATTAGAAATATAAGTTACCTCATAACCTTTATATTCTAAATATCTTCTAATTACATCATAGTTTATTGCACCTCTTACATGTCCCAGATGGGAATAATTTTGTACTGTAAGGCCACAGACATACATCCTTACCTTACCCTCATCTACAGTTTCAAATTTTTCTTTTTCTCGGTTTAAAGTATTATATACTTTTAATATTTGGGACACTCCCTTCTTGATAAAAACTTCTCCTTAAAAAGGAGAAGTCTTATTTAATATATTTATTTTTCTTGAGCCAAAGCTATTGCGTTATCAAGTCTATTTATAGTTTCTTCAATACCTAATATATAGATTACATTCTTCATTTCTGGTCCGGAATTTAAACCTGTAAGTGCTAATCTTGTAGGATGATAAACTGTTCTACCACCAACAGGCAATTCTTTAATTAGTTCAGAGAATATATTGTTTATATTTTCAGGTGTGAAATCTTTCAGTTCTTTTAACTTTTTCTCAAGAGATTCAAATACTAATTCAACACCTTCTTCTCTAAATTCTTCAATAGCCTCTTCTTTATTTTCAAACTCTAAATCTTTAAAGAATAGTTCAGCTTCTTCAGGAATTTGAGCCAAATAATCAACACCAGTTCTAGCTATTTCGATTACTTTTTTCAACCATTCATAATTTTTTTCAACAAACTCATCATCAACAAAACCCGCTTCTTTTAAATAAGGTATAGATAACTCAACAATATAATCTAAATCAGATTCTCTAATATACTTTCCATTTACCCAATTTAGTTTATCTATATCAAATACTGCAGCACTTTTATTGATATCCTTAAGTTCAAAGTTCTCTATTGTTTCTTCTTTGGTTAAAATTTCTTTATCTTCTGGTGGTGCCCATCCTAAAAATGTTAGAAAGTTAAATAATGCTTCAGGAAGATAGCCCTTTTCTCTATACTCCCCTATATATACATCATCATCTTTACTTCTCTTTTTTAATTTAGCTCTATTGCTATCTAGTATTAATGGTAAATGTGCAAATCTTGGAATTTTAAAATCTAAAGCTTCATAAATTAAGATTTGTTTTGGGGTGTTAGATAAATGGTCTTCACCTCTAATTACTTCTGTTATTTTCATTAAAGCATCATCAATTACAACAGCAAAATTATAGGTGGGCATTCCATCTGATTTAAAGATTATAAAGTCATCTAAAACAGATGTATTAAAAGTAACATCTCCTCTAATGTCATCTTTTACAACAATATCTTTATTTTCTTTAGGAAGCTTAAACCTTATTACAGGTTCTCTTCCTTCTTCAATATATTTTTGTTCTTCCTCTTGAGACAAACTTCTACAGTGCCCATTATATTTAGGCATTTTATCATTCTTAATAGCTTTTTCTCTCATTTGATCTAACTCTTCTTCACTACAATAACATTTATATGCCTTACCCTCTTTAAGGAGTTTATCAGCATATTTTTTATATATATCGATACGTTCAGATTGACGATAAGGACCGTTTTCACCACCAACACCAGCACCCTCGTCTACATCTAAACCTAACCAGTCTAATTCCTTTATTATTATATCTTCAAATTCTTTAGTAGATCTTTTTTGATCAGTATCTTCTATTCGCAAAACGAGTTCCCCATCATTTTTTTTAGCCCATATCCAGTTAAAAAGGGCTGTTCTCATATTACCTATATGAATTTTTCCTGTAGGACTTGGGGGAAATCTTAGTCTCATATCACTCACTATAAATTCCTCCTTAAAATATTATAAAGATTATTATATTTTGTTTCTCAAATTCTATTATATTACACTTGTACCAATTGCTAGTTGTTCAGGTCCATCTACTAGTGCATGTCCAAACTTACCGAATATAGCGGCAGAAATATATTCTGGACCTCTGACAACAGCTATTTTAAAGCCGCCACCGAGTCCAGGGTTAATTAATGCCAATTGACTATATGCATCTTTTACTGCATTTGATACAGCTGATTTTTCTCTTGAATTTTCTGATATTACTCCTCTTGCAATTGCTGCAACTGTTGTGCTTTCTCTAAGTTTAACAGGTAATTTTTCAGCACTTGCTCCTGTTTGAGTTATAGCACCTTTATATCCATAACCTTTTATTTTTTCTAACCAGTATGCTTCATATTCTCTACTACGTGTCATTGCTAAATATATTGCAGCACTTTCAGGATTAATATTCTTTCTTTCAACCTCTAGTTCTTCTTCATCTTTCATATAACCATAAACAATATCATCAGCTGTTACAATACCAACTAATTCATCGTTTTTATTTAAAACAGGCATTCCACCAATCTGATTATCTGATAGAATTTTTGCTGCTTTTTGTACTGTATCTAACTCCTTAATGGATATAATATCTTCAGACATATATTTATCAACATTTTCATTAATCTTATCGTTATTCATTAAATCTCCATCAGTTAAAACCCCTACAATTTCTTCATTTTTTACGACAATTAATCTTCCTATTTTATTTAATGATAAAACTCTTTCTGCTTCCATTACTGTAGAGTCTACCTCTATTGTAATCGGATTTTTTGTCATTATATCTTTAATTAACATAACTATTTTCCACCTTCCTCAATACTAAATTATAATTTGTTTTGTTCTAATAGTACTACTGCTTGTGCACCAATACCTTCAACGTTACCAATAAAGCCTAAACCTTCAGTTGTGGTCGCCTTTAAATTTAACTGTGATTGATCAATCTGTAAGATCTGACTTAATTTTTCTTCAATTTGATTTTTATATTTTTTAATCTTGGGTTCTTCTGCTAATAAAATTAAATCTGCATTTATTAATTCGTAATTATTATTTAACATGATATTAACAACTGTGTCAAGCAATTTTGTACTTCTAATATTTTTAAACTCAGATTTGGTATCAGGAAACATTTCTCCAATGTCTCCTCTACCCATTGCTCCTAAAAGAGCATCAATTAAAGCATGGATTAATACATCTGCATCTGAATGGCCTTTTAATCCCATCTTGTAGTTGATTTTTATACCACCCAGATATAGATCACAGTTTGATTGAAAGGCATGTACATCAAAACCAATTCCTACTCTCATCTTATACTCTCCTACTTTTTAGGATCTGTTCAGCAATAGTAATATCAATAGGTGTTGTTACTTTAATATTTTCATATGATCCTTCTATAATTTTAACTTTTTCATTCATTAGTTCAATTAAATAAGCATCATCTGTTATTGTTTTATCAAAAGTTTTTTCCTGATGAGCTTTTTCTATTAGCTCATATTTAAAACCCTGTGGAGTTTGTATAGAAGTTAAGTTGTTGCGATTGACTGTTTTAACAACATAATCATTATGATCCTTTATTTTTATTGTGTCTTTCACATTCACACCAGTTGTAACTGCTACTTCACTTTCTAATGTTCCTAAAATTTTGTTGATTATATTATTAGTTATTAATGGTCTAGCTCCATCATGAATAATAATGTTATCTGTTTTTTTATCAGCAGCTTTAATACCATTAAAAACTGAATCCTTTCTTGTCTTTCCACCAACAACTATTTTTATATTTTTTTTACTTTCAAACAAACTTACTATATTTTTTTGACAGTATTCAATCTCATTTTCCTGCATAACTATTATGATTTCTTCAATAAAAGAATTTTCTATAAATGTCTTTAATGTATGGTATAAGACAGGTTTACCATCTAATTTAATAAATAATTTATTTTCTCTCATATTCATCCTACTACCCATTCCAGCAGCAGGAATAACAACTGTATTATACATATTATATCTCCTTACAAAAAAATAGTTGTTTAATAATTATTTTCTGCTTTTGGTTTTGCAAAGATCATTCTACCAGCAGCAGTCTGTAATATACTTGTCACCATTACAGCTATATCTTCATCCATATATTCAATACCATTATCTACCACAATCATTGTTCCATCATCAAGATAGCCAATTCCCTGTCTATCTTCCTTTCCTTCTTTAATCACTTTAACATCCATCTCTTCACCAGGTAAAACAACAGGTTTTACTGCATTTGCAAGTTCATTAATATTTAATACAAATACTCCCTGTAATTCAGAAACCTTATTTAAGTTAAAATCATTTGTTACTATTTTAGCAGTATATTCCTGTGCCATTTTAACTAATTTACTATCAACCTCAGGAATCTCTTCATAGTTTTGGGATACTATAGTAACACCTATTCTACTATCTTTTTGCATCTTTTTTAATATATCAAGTCCTCTTCTCCCTCTATTTCTCTTAAGACCATCTGAGGAATCAGCTATATGTCGTAGTTCTTCTAACACAAATTCAGGTATAATAAGTTCACCTTCTACAAAACCAGTTTTACATATATCATAAATTCTTCCATCAATTATGACACTGGTATCTAAAATCTTTTTTGTAATATTATTGTTTTTACTGTTAGAAAGAAAGGTCTTATTTTCAAATAGTAAATTGAAAATATCATCAGATTTATAAATTGCCAGGGTTAAACCTAAATATATAAAAATCACATTGATTAGAATTTGTAAAGGCAATCCTAAACCTGGAATAGATGAAATAGAAAAAGCAAGATTTATTAAAGAACCAATTATAAGTCCAAGTATAATACCCAAAAATGATATAATAATTTTTTTCCAGGAAATTTCCTTTAATTTATAATCGAAATTCAAAATAAGATCCAACAGCTTTTCTAGTAAAAAAGATATTAAAAAATAACCTATAATAGCACCTAATATAATTCCAATAAATTGCTTGCTTATTAAAAAAGTTCCAATATTTCCTGTAGTAAATTCTATTTCCTCTGAAATCCCTAACATAACAACACTATTGTATCCTATAACAGCTCCAATTATTCCGAGTATAATTTTAATGATTTTTTTCAGCATTAGATATCACCTCCTTTTAAAAGATTATTCAACTTTTGTTTCTTAATCACCCAACTTTAATCTTCATCATCGTTTACATTTGGATTGTTTTCTAATATATTAT
Organism: Halanaerobiales bacterium; assembly: GCA_034521955.1. Classification (GTDB taxonomy): domain Bacteria; phylum Bacillota; class Halanaerobiia; order Halanaerobiales; family M55B127; genus M55B127. The sequence continues at coordinate 212,070 of JAXHLT010000001.1, forward strand.
CTATTTTTTCTACTACTTCTTCTTCAGACATGTTTTTGGCTAAAACAAGTTCACTTATTAATATTTTTCTTGCATTACTTAACATTTTCTTTTCACCAGTAGATAAACCTTTTTCCATATCTCTAATGGTAAGGTTCCTAACAACTTCTACCACTTCATATATGTCACCGGTTTTTAATTTTTCCTGATTTGCTCTATATCTTCTGTTCCAATTTTGGCTCATCTTACTTTTTTCACCTTTTAGAAGATGAAACACATTTTCAGCTTCTTCTTCGTCAATTACATCTCTAATACCAATCTCTTCCACTTTATGAACAGGAATCATAACTCTCATTTCTCCTATTGGAAGTTCCATAATATAATATTTTTTCTCTTCTCCAAGAATTTCTTTTATTTCAACATCTACAATAGTTCCTGCTCCATGATTTGGATATACTACTCTATCTCCTTTATCAAACATTTTATCAACCTTCCTTTTCTTGTCATTTTTAAATATGTCTATCTAATAAAACCTGATCTCTCAATCTTCTCAAACCATCTTTTATGGCTTGAGCTCGCACTTCACCAACACCTTCAACTTCATCTAATTCATCTAAAGAAGCAACATTAATTTCATTTAAGTCACCAAATTCATTAACTAAATTTTCAATAACAGGCATTGGTAAACGCGGGATTTTTCTTAAAATTCTGTAACCTCTCGGATCTATTAAAAGATCAAGTGAGTTTACATTACCCCCATGCCCTAATACATTCCTTATTTCTCTTGTTGAAAGCATATCATCTTTGTTTAGTTCATTTAGCTCTTCAATTATATTTTCAGCTGTAACACTCTCTTCTAATTTTTCTTCAGAAATATAGTCTTTAATTAAAAGTTTATTTTCTTCATCTACATTCATTACTAATTCTTCAAGCTGCATCTTAATTAAGCGTCCCTCATTACCTAGTTCTAAAATATATCTTTCAATTTCACTTTTAATTTTTAAGACCATCTCTGCTCTTTTTATAACTGTTACAACATCTGCTATAGTAACTAAATTTTCAAATTCTAAGGCACTTAAATTAATAAGTGTTTGATCAAATACTTTTCTATATTTTTCTAAAGTCTGAACGGCTTGATTAGCTTTAGATAATACTACTCTAATATCTTCTAACACATGTTTTTTCTCATTTTTATATAATGTTATAATATCTCTGCGTTCTGATATAGCAATTACTAAATCAGATGTTTGTTTAGCCACTCTTTCAGCTGTTCTGTGCCTTGCACCGGTTTCGCTTGAACTTAACGATGGATCGGGAATTAATAATGCGTTGGCAAACAAAATATTTTCTCCAGCTTTATCTAACACAATTGCTCCATCCATTTTAGCAAGTTCATAAAGATTGGTTGAAGTCAACTTTGCATCAATTTTAAATCCACCATCCACTAAATCTCTTATAACATCATTATTTTCTGTTAGTATTATTAATCCACCGGTCTTGGCTCTTAGTATGTTTTCAAGCCCTTCTCTAAACTGTGTACCAGGAGCTATTAATTCTAATACCTCATTTAACCATTCTTCATGCTCTTTCACAGGACAGCCTCCTTATTTATGTAATTTGGTTTAACTATAGTACTAATAGTTAAAAAATAAATCTAAAGCTTCTTTTAAATTTTTTAGTTTTAGTAAATTTAAGGCAGGATCAAATCCTCTATCTTTAACATTACCTGAAGGTACAACAATGTTTTTAAATCCTAATTTTTTTAATTCTTTTATTCTTTTATCAAACATGTTAATTGCCCTTATTTCGCCTGTTAAACCAACCTCACCTAATACGGCAGTTCTGGAATCAACAGGAAAATCATTAAAGCTTGAAATAACTGAAAAAACAATACCTAAATCTATAGCAGGTTCACTTGCATATAGTCCACCGGTAATGTTGACATGAACATCACTAGATTTAAAATTAAATCCAAGCTTTTTTTCTAGTACAGCTAAAAGTATTGATAACCTTTTTTTATTTATTCCAGTTGTTAATCTCTGTGGAGTTGAATAAGCACTATCAGTAACAAGGGCTTGAATTTCTATTAAAATAACTCTATTTCCATCCATTATTGGAACAATTATTGATCCACTGGCATTTTCTGGGCGTTCATTAATGAAAATTTGTGATGGGTTTTTAACTTCCTGCAAGCCCATTTTTTTCATTTTGAAAATTCCCATTTCATCTGTTGAACCAAATCTGTTTTTTAATCCTCTAACAATTCTATAAGAGTAATTTTGATCCCCTTCCATCTGAATAACCGTATCTACAATATGTTCTAAAACTTTTGGTCCTGCAAGATTTCCCTCTTTTGTAATATGACCTATTATAATAATAGGTAAATTGGTTTCTTTTGCAGTTCTAAATAAATTAGAAGATACTTCCTTAATTTGATTAACACTTCCAGCTGATGAATCTATACCAGGATGTTTTACAGTTTGAATTGAATCAATAATAACTAAATCATAGTCATTTTTATTAATAACTGATTTAATCTTTTTATAATCAATCTCTGATAAAATAAAAATGTTTCTGTGTACTGCATCTAATCTTTCGGCCCTCATTTTCACCTGGTTTACTGATTCTTCACCGGTTATATATAAAACCTTTTTATCCTGGTTAGCCAAAAGGAAAGCCACCTGCAAAATCAAGGTGGATTTACCAATTCCTGGTGAACCTCCAATTAAAATCAAGGATCCTTCAACAATACCGCCACCCAATACTCTATCAAACTCTGATAAAGATGTTGGAATACGATTTTTTTGGGATCCTGTAATATCTTCAAGAGATTCAATTTTAGGTATTTTAAAATTATCTATATCTAAATCATCATTATCTGTATTTTCCTCAAGAACTACCTCTTTGATGGTATTCCATTCTCCACAATTAGAACATTTCCCCATCCAATTTTCAGTTTTATATCCACAATTTTGACAGACAAATCTTTTTTTATTTTTTGACATTACAATTCTCCAGTTTAATAAAATTTGAGTTTGTACAAGTAATGTAATTATACCATTTTTAAGCAATTATTACAAGATAAGAACCCAGCGGAGTTGCTGGGTTCATTTCAAGTCTATTCTTCTTTATTAAAAACTAATTTATCTTGTTTTTTATCTACTTTAACTTTATCTCCTTCATTAATTTCACCACTTAATATATGCTCAGACAGTTTGTTTTCAACTAATCTTTGAATAGCTCTCCTTAAAGGTCTTGCCCCAAACTCTTCGTCATATCCTTCATCGATCAATTTCAGCTTTGCTTCATCAGTTATTTCAATATCAATTTCTTTATTTTTTAATCTATCTTTTAGTTCTCTAATCATTATTTCAATAATTTCTGTAATATGACCTTTATTAAGTGAATGAAATACTATTGTTTCATCTATTCTATTTAAAAATTCTGGTCTAAATGTATCTCTAAGCCTTGTAATTACATTATCTTTCATGTTTTCATATTCTTGTGATTCATCCTTTTCAGCTGTAAAGCCTAGTTTAGATTGTTTTTTAATATAACTTGCTCCAACATTTGAAGTCATAATTACAACAGTGTTTTTAAAGTCAACTTTCCTACCATGTGAATCTGTTAAAGCTCCATCATCTAAAATTTGTAATAAAATGTTAAATACTTCTGGATGAGCTTTTTCAATTTCATCAAATAATATGACAGAATAAGGTCTTCTTCTAACTGGTTCAGTTAGTTGTCCCCCTTCTTCATGACCAACATATCCCGGAGGTGAACCTACTAACCTAGAAACTGAATGTTTTTCCATATATTCGGACATATCAATTCTAATCATAGCATCTTCATCATCAAACATTGCTTCAGCGAGTGTACGGGCAAGTTCAGTTTTACCAACCCCGGTAGGTCCTAAGAAAATAAAAGAACCAATCGGACGTTTGGGATCTTTAAGCCCTGCTCTAGCTCTTCTTACAGCCTGAGATACAGCTTTAATTGCTTCATCTTGTCCTACAACTCTTTTGTGTAAGTGTTCTTCTAATTTTAATAATTTCTTTGTTTCTGTTTCCTCTAATTTAGTTACTGGTATTCCTGTCCAGCTTGATACAATTTGGGCAATGTCTTCTTCTTTTACTACTGTGTCATTAATTCCTCTTTTTTGTTTCCACTCTTCTTTTGTTTTTTGTAGTTCTTTTTTTATTTCATTTTCTTCATCTCTAAGTTTAGCAGCTTTTTCAAATTCTTGATTTTTAACTGCTGCTTCTTTTTCTTTTTCAAGTTCATCTATTCTTTCGTTAATATTTCTTAATTCTTGTGGTCGAGTACTATTTCTCAATCGAACTCTAGAAGCTGCTTCATCCATCAAATCAATCGCTTTATCAGGTAAAAATCTATCAGCTATATATCTATGAGATAATTTAACTGCTGCTTTTATAGCCTCATCAGATATTTTTACTTTATGGTGTGCTTCATAAGCATCTCTTAATCCTTCTAATATTTTAACAGACTGTTCTTCCGAATTTTCACCAACCATTATTGATTGAAATCTTCTCTCCAATGCTGCATCTTTTTCAATATATTTCCTGTACTCATCTAGTGTTGTTGCTCCAATTGCCTGAAGTTCTCCCCTCGCTAAAGCAGGTTTTAGGATATTTGCAGCATCAATTGCTCCTTCGGCAGCACCAGCACCAACTAAAGTATGCATTTCATCAATAAATAAGATTATCTCACCATTTTCAACTATTTCAGACATTAATGCCTTTAAGCGTTGTTCGAACTCACCTCTATACTTTGAACCTGCTACAAGTGAGCTTAAGTCTAAAGATACTACTCTTTTATCTAGTAATATTTCTGGAACTGTTTCATCTACAATACTTTTTGCTAATCCTTCAACAATAGCAGTTTTACCTACACCAGGTTCCCCAATTAATACAGGGTTGTTTTTAGTTCTACGACTTAAAACCTGGATAACTCGTTCAATTTCCTTTTCTCTCCCTATAACAGGATCGAGCTTGTCTTCTTTAGCCATCTCAGTTAAGTCTCTACTGTATTTATCTAACTCGGGTGTGTCACTTTCTTGTTGTTTTTTAGAACCCTGGCTACTTTCTTTTAATATTTCCATAATTTCTTTTTTAACTTCATTTAAATTTACTCCGACTTCTTTTAATATTCTTACTGCTACACCTTCACCTTCTGTAATTAAACCTAAAAGAATGTGTTCAGTTCCAATATAGTTATGATTTAACTTTCTTGCATGTTCCATAGATAAGTTTAATACTTTCTTACTACGTGGAGTTAAGCCAACTGTTCCCTCCACTTTATTTTTACCCTGTCCTATTATATTTTTAATAATATTTATAATCTGGTCTTCTTTTAAATTTGCCTTATCAGACAAAACTTTACCTGCAATTCCTTTTTTCTCTTTTACAAGTCCTAACAGAATATGTTCTGTCCCTACATAATTGTGATTCAATTTTTTTGCTTCAGCCTCTGCCATTGCAATTACTCTTCTTGCTCTTTCTGTAAATTTTCCAAACATTATATTTTTCCTCCTTTACCATTTAGTTCAGCCTGTATTAATTCAGCTCTTTTTATATCTCTTTTTGATGAATTAATGTTCTCACCTAATAAACTTTGCAGGTGAGCTGGCCTTATAATTATCAGTAGTTTTTTTAATAATAATGAATCAATTTCTTTTAATAATCCTAATTCAACACCTAATTTCACATAAGATAAAAGTTCCATTGCTTCACTTGTTGATATACTGTATGCAAATTTTAATTTTCCAAATGAACGCATAATCTTATCTTTAATAAATGTTTCTTGTTCTTTTAGCAATCTATTTCGTGCATTTTTTTCTTGTGTTATAACCTGTCTAGTTACACTTTCTAAATTATCTATTATATCTTCTTCAGCATTTCCTAATGTAACTTGATTTGAGATCTGATATATATTACCGGCTGATTCACTACCTTCGCCATAAATTCCACGAACAGTAAGGCCTAACTTACCTACAACATCAAATAATTTATTAATATTATTACTTAATTTTAAGCCAGGAATATGTACCATAACAGATGACCTAAGTCCTGTACCTATATTAGTAGGACAAGCAGATAGATATCCCCAGTTTTCAGAAAATGCATATTCAGTTTCCTTTTCAATAATATCATCAATTTGGTTGGCAATATCCCAACCTTTTTTAATTTGAAGACCAGGTAGTAATACTTGAATTCTTAAATGATCTTCTTCATTTACCATAATACTTATCTTTTCTTCACTGTCAAAAAATAATATTTTACCATATCCATTTTTGACAAAATTTGGACTACTTATATTTTTTTCAACATACATCATTTTTTCTACAGGCGAAATGTTTTCAATCTCTATATAATTAAACTTATATTTTTCACCTTTTATATTAAATTCTTTATCTAATAAAATATTTTTTATAATACGAACAACTTTATTTAGTTGTTCTTTTGAAGATTGGCCAGGGAAAGGCAGCATTTTTATATTTCGTGCTAATCTAATTCTACTACTTAATATTATATCATCTTCATTTCCTTTTTGTTTTATCCAATTACTCAATGATACCTTTTTATCATTGAACATGATTACTCACTCCCTATTTTCTTCTCCAAAGCATATATTTCATCTCTTAGTTCTGCGGCCCTCTCAAAGTTTTCTTTTTCAATTACCTTTTCCATTTCTTTTTTTAGTTCCTTGATATCTCGCCTTAATTTCAGATACTTATCTTTATCATTTGGTATTTTACCAATATGTCTACTGCTTCCATGAATTCTTTTTATTAATGGACTTAGCTTTTCATCAAAAGTTTCATAACACTTTTCACAACCTACTAGTCCTTTATTACTAAATTCATCATAAGTTAATCCACAGTTATCACATTTTAATATATTTTTATTTTCATCATGTAATTCATCTGTATTAGGATTTAAAATACCTGCAACTAGATTTTGGAAAGAAAAAATATCATCATCGTCCACATGTTGAGCTTCTTTTGCACATTGATCACACAAAAATATTTCAGATTTTTTACCATCAACAAATTTTGTTATATGAATTGAGGCTTCTCTTTTATTACAGTTACTACAGAGCATAAAAATCCTCCTTCTTTACAAACCTAAATTTTAAATATAGCTTTTAGGGTATTCTTTAATACTTGAGTTCTTATATTATTTTTTTCATCATCGTTAAATCCAATTGATTTTTTACTGATTGCTGCTTCTAATATGATTCTATCTCTTTGACTAATTAAGTTATTATCAAATAATCTTTTGACAATACCTTTTGCTTCTTTTGGTTGTAGTGGAGATTCTAGTTGTTTGATTATATTTTTTATAGCTTCATTTTTAGAATTAAGTTTTACTTTAATAATTCTTACAAATCCACCGCCACCCCTTCTACTTTCGATAATATAACCTCGTTCTACAGTAAATCTAGTATCTAATACATAGTTGATTTGTGAAGGAGCACAGTTAAAATCATCAGCCAGTCTATTTCTCTTGATTTCTACTTCACCTTCATATCTTTTAATTAATTCTCGTAAATAATTCTCTATTTTATCAGATAGACTAGACATATGAATCCCCTCTTTACTTTGACTTTTTTTGACCTTCTACTTATATAATACTATATATACAAAATAATTCAAGGGTTTAGATAAATAAAAAAGCCGTCATAATAAATGACAGCTAATAATTATTTATAATATAAATATAATGTCTTTAATGTAAAAAAAACTATAACAGTTGTTATCGTAGGGTTTAAAAGATAATTTTATTCTTATTCTTAAATACTATCCCTATAAAAAACAAAATACCTAAAAAAAATTTTATTTTTAGATGTCGGTTTATAATTGTTATTTTGATCATTAATAATTTCTAAAGTAATTATACCATTTGATAATAATAAAGATAAAAATATAATAATAATTACAAAAATTATCACTTTTATCATTTAAAAATAAGTAGACATAAAAATGGCTCCCCGAGTAGGACTTGAACCTACGACAAGATGATTAACAGTCACCTGCTCTACCAACTGAGCTATCGGGGAACATAATTAGTTAAAAAAAAGGAACCGGCAGTGACCTACTCTCCCACAGGGTTACCCTTGCAGTACCATAGGCGCAGGAGGACTTAACTTCTGTGTTCGAGATGGGAACAGGTGTGACCCCTCCGCAATTACCACCGGAAAGTTTATTAAATTTTTAAGAATGTTCTCTCAAAAATGTATACAGGAATTAATGGAAAGTCAAGCCCTCGACTTATTAGTACCGGTCAGCTGAATGTGTTGCCACACTTACACCTCCGGCCTATCTACCTGATCTTCTCTCAGGAGTCTTAACTTGCTTAATTGCAAGTGAGATACCTTATCTTGAGGCAAGTTTCACGCTTAGATGCTTTCAGCGCTTATCCTCTACACACATAGCTACTCAGCTTTTTGCCCCTGGCGGAACAACTGATACACCAGCGGTGTGTCCATCCCGGTCCTCTCGTACTAAGGACAGTTCCTCTCAAGTATCTTGCGCCTGCGACGGATAGGGACCGAACTGTCTCACGACGTTCTGAACCCAGCTCGCGTGCCGCTTTAATGGGCGAACAGCCCAACCCTTGGAACCTGCTTCAGCTCCAGGATGCGACGAGCCGACATCGAGGTGCCAAACCTCCCCGTCGATGTGAACTCTTGGGGGAGATAAGCCTGTTATCCCCGGGGTAACTTTTATCCGTTGAGCGATGGCAATTCCATTCTCTACCATCGGATCACTAAGCCCTACTTTCGTACCTGCTCGACCTGTGTGTCTCGCAGTTAAGCTCCCTTATGCCTTTATACTCTACGTGCGATTTCCATCCGCACTGAGGGAACCTTCGGACGCCTCCGTTACTCTTTAGGAGGCGACCGCCCCAGTCAAACTGCCCGCCTGACAATGTCCCATGACCAGTTCATGGCCTCTGGTTAGAATTCCGCTACTAAAAGGGTGGTATCCCACCGGTGACTCCACTGACACTAGCGTGCCAGCTTCATAGTCTCCCACCTATCCTGTACGTTTAGTACCAAAACCCAATATCAGGCTGCAGTAAAGCTCCACGGGGTCTTTCCGTCCTGTCGCAGATAACCTGCATCTTCACAGGTATTTCAATTTCACCGAGTCCCCTGTTGAGACAGCGTCCAAGTCGTTGCGCCATTCGTGCGGGTCGGAACTTACCCGACAAGGAATTTCGCTACCTTAGGACCGTTATAGTTACGGCCGCCGTTTACTGGGGCTTAGGTTCAAACCTTCGTCTTATGACTAAGCTCTCCCCTTGACCTTCCAGCACCGGGCAGGCGTCAGCCCCTATACTTCGTCTTACGACTTAGCAGAGACCTGTGTTTTTGATAAACAGTCGCTTGGACCACTTTGTTGTAACTGCAATATGCAGCACCCCTTCTCCCTAAGTTACGGGGCCATTTTGCCGAGTTCCTTAACAGGGGTTCTCTCGCGCGCCTTGGGATTCTCTCCCCGTCTACCTGTGTCGGTTTGCGGTACGGGTAGTTAATATCTCACTAGCGGATTTTCTTGACTGCTCATTAAACAACTTCACCTCAATTGGCTCCACATCAAATAAAGAGGTTATTAACAGCGGGATTTGCCTCACTGTCCCTCTCTTATCCTTGTACGCACACCTCCAGTCGTGCGCTTGCCTTCTTTGCAGTGTCCCCACTTCGTTCAAATGATATTAACTAGCATGGGAATCTCTACCCATTATCCATCATCTACGCCTTTCGGCCTCGACTTAGGTCCCGGCTAACCCTGAGCGGACGAACCTTCCTCAGGAAACCTTAGACTTTCGGCGAGGGGGATTCTCACCCCCTTTATCGTTACTCATACCGGCATTCTCCCTTCTGTGCCGTCCACTGCTCCTTACGGTACAGCTTCAACCAGCACACAATGCTCCTCTACCACTTGCAAGCCGTTCATACAGTCTATTATCTCTTGGATTGAAAAATAATATTCCTTTAAACTTTCTAGTACCTTTTGGTTGGTTTTTAGTCTATTACGGACAATAGACTCTATGAACGACTCACAAATCCACAGCTTCGGTGATAGGCTTAAGCCCCGTTACATTTTCGGCGCCAAATCGCTTGACCAGTGAGCTGTTACGCACTCTTTAAATGAGTGGCTGCTTCTAAGCCAACATCCTGGTTGTCTGTGCGATTTAACTTCCTTTTCCACTTAGCCTATACTTGGGGACCTTAACTGGTGGTCTGGGCTGTTTCCCTCTTGACTATGAAGCTTATCCCACATAGTCTGACTCCCAGATATCGATACGGTGTATTCGGAGTTTGAATGGATTTGGTAACCTTGTTGGGCCCCTAGTCCGATCAGTGCTCTACAGCCCCGTACCTTTAATCTGAGGCTAGCCCTAAAGCTATTTCGAGGAGTACCAGCTATCTCCAGGTTCGATTGGCCTTTCACCCCTAGCCACATCTCATCCCATAACTTTTCAACGTTATTGGGTTCGGGCCTCCATTGGATCTTACTCCAACTTCACCCTGGACATGGCTAGATCACCTGGCTTCGGGTCTACTTGCAGCAACTGCCGCCCTAATTAGGACTCGCTTTCGCTACGGCTTCACCTCTTTCGGCTTAACCTTTACGCCACTGCAAGTAACTCGCCGGTCCGTTATACAAAAAGTACGCAGTCAGGCTTTCTAATAGCCCTCCTACTGATTGTAAGCTTACGGTTTCAGGTTCTATTTCACTCCCCTCCCGGGGTTCTTTTCACCTTTCCCTCACGGTACTGTTCACTATCGGTCACCTGGGAGTATTTAGTCTTAGAAGATGGTCCTCCTTAATTCCCACGGGGTTCCACGTGGCCCGTGGTACTCTGGATTACACTCAAATGTATACACCATTTCGTCTACGGGACTTTTACCCTCTTTGGTTTGAGTTTCCACTCAACTCGACTATGATATAGCTCTCTTTGCTCTAAACTACAGTCTAAAGTATGTGTATCCTAAACACCCCACTAACAACGTCTGTAGACTTATACATTAACAGGGTTTGGACTACTCCCCGTTCGCTCGCCGCTACTTGGGGAATCTCTTTATTGATTTCTTCTCCTTGAGGTACTTAGATGTTTCACTTCCCTCAGTTTGCCTATACAAACTACTCATTTCATCTGTATATACCAGTGCTTTACACTGGTGGGTACTCCCATTAGGATATCCACGTATCTACGCTTATTTAGCAGCTCCTCGTGGCTTTTCGCAGCTTATCACGTCCGTCTTCGCCTCCAGGTGCCTAGGCATCCACCGTAAGCCCTTATATGCTTGACTTTCCTTCCTGTATACAGTTTTCAAAGAACATTTCTTTTGAGAGCTTTCAAACCCTCAAAAGTGAACAGCAGATTCCTACGACAGTCTCTCTCCTTAGAAAGGAGGTGATCCAGCCGCACCTTCCGGTACGGCTACCTTGTTACGACTTCACCCCCCTTACCAGACACACCTTCGGCATCCTTAGATGACTTCTGGTGCATCCAACTCGGGTGGTGTGACGGGCGGTGTGTACAAGGCCCGGGAACGTATTCACCGCAGTATGCTGACCTGCGATTACTAGCGATTCCAGCTTCATGCAGGCGAGTTGCAGCCTGCAATCCGAACTGAGATCGGATTTTAAGATTGGCTTGGCTTCACAGCCTCGCTTCCCTCTGCTCCGACCATTGTAGCACGTGTGTAGCCCGAGATATAAAGGGCATGAGGACTTGACGTCATCCCCACCTTCCTCCGACTTTCACCGGCAGTCTCCTTAGAGTCCCCAACATTACTTGCTGGCAACTAAGGACAAGGGTTGCGCTCGTTGCGGGACTTAACCCAACATCTCACGACACGAGCTGACGACAGCCATGCACCACCTGTCTCCGTGTAGTGTAAACACTAAACCTTGCTTTCACAAGTAGTCACGGGATGTCATTTCTCGGTAAGGTTCTTCGCGTTGCATCGAATTAAACCACATGCTCCACCGCTTGTGCGGGCCCCCGTCAATTCCTTTGAGTTTCAGTCTTGCGACCGTATTCCCCAGGCGGGTCACTTAATGCGTTAACTCCGGCACTGAAGGATTCGAACCTCCAACACCTAGTGACCATCGTTTACAGCTGGGACTACCGGGGTATCTAATCCCGTTTGCTACCCCAGCTTTCGTACATGAGCGTCAGATGCAGCCCAGAAGACCGCCTTCGCCACTGGTGTTCTTCCTGATATCTACGTATTTCACCACTACACCAGGAATTCCGCCTTCCTCTGCTGCTCTCAAGATATACAGTTTCAAACGCAGTCTGTAGGTTAAGCCTACACCTTTCACATTTGACTTGTATATCCGCCTGCGTACCCTTTACGCCCAATGATTCCGGACAACGCTTGCACTCTACGTATTACCGCGGCTGCTGGCACGTAGTTAGCCAGTGCTTCCTCACCAGGTACCGTCAATTAATGCACATTTCCTTACACTAACTTTCTTCCCCGGCAACAGAGCTTTACAACCCAAAGGGCCTTCCTCACTCACGCGGCGTTGCTTCGTCAGACTTGCGTCCATTGCGAAAGATTCCCCACTGCTGCCTCCCGTAGGAGTCTGGGCCGTGTCTCAGTCCCAGTGTGGCTGATCGTCCTCTCAGACCAGCTACGGATCGTCGCCCTGGTAAGCCGTTACCTCACCAGCTAGCTAATCCGACGCGAACTCCTCCCTAAGCGATGGTAAACCACCTTTGCTATTTTAGTGTCGCCACTTAAATAGATCATTCAGGATTAGCCCAACTTTCATCAGGTTATCCTCAACTTAAGGACAGATTATTCACGCGTTACTCACCCGTCCGCCGCTCTCCACACAACTGCTTCTCCCGAAGGATCCACGGTTGGCTTCTCGCTCGACTTGCATGTGTTAAGCACGCCGCCAGCGTTCGTCCTGAGCCAGGATCAAACTCTCCATTTAATAATGAAAAGTTATCCTCTAGCTTGCGCTAGCTATAACTAAAATTTGTTTCTTGAAACTTCAAAAAAACTGTCAGGGTCTGCTGTTCACTTTTCAAGGTTCTATTTCTCTACCGCGAAATTATATTACCACTTTTCACGGGCGCTGTCAAGGGCTTTTTTTCGGCTCGTTTTTTATGCCTTTTTCCCTCAGCGACATTTTATATCTTATCAACTAACCCCTAAGATGTCAAGGACTAATTTTAATTATCTGCAATTATTTTTAAAATAACTGTTCTTGTTCTAGGTCCATCGAATTCACATAGAAAAATCCCCTGCCAACTTCCCAGCTTTAATCTGTTATTTTTAATGATCACTGTTTCGTTTGAACCTACAAGGGTAGTTTTTATATGTGCATCAGCATTTCCTTCTAAATGTAAGTAATTATCGTGTTTTGGTATCAACTTGTTTAATTCTTTAATAATATCTCTTTTTACATCCGGATCTGCATTTTCATTAATTGTAACTGCAGCAGTTGTGTGAAGCACATTAATAACTAATATACCATCAGTAACTTCAGAATCTTTTATAAAGTCAATAACCTGATTAGTAATATCAACCATATCATATTCTCTTGAACTTTTTACTTCCAGCTTTTTATCCAATTAAATCCCTCCTCTAAGTATTCCTGTTTTAATTATAATTAATTTTGTTAATTAATATCAAGGTATTTTTATTTATTTAAATCATTTCTTTAATTAAGGTTAGGCTTCTAATAATCTGTTCACTAGTATTAATCAATAAATCTTTAGACCTCTCCATTATTGAATTTAAGGAATCCGGTTTATCAATAATACTAAAGTAACTATCAATTCCTTCATCAATGACTTTTTGCACATCTTTGCCTAAGGAACCCGTGATAGCAATTACAGGTTTTTCATATTTTTTAGCTCTTCTTGCTACACCTACTGGTGTTTTCCCATTAATTGATTGACCATCAAGCATACCTTCACCAGTTATTACCAAATCAACATCTTTTACATGATAATCAAAATTAACTAAATCTAAAATCAGCTCTATCCCATCATGTAATTCAGCATCCAAAAAAGAAACCAATCCTGCTCCTAAGCCACCAGCAGCTCCAGCACCTTTTATTTTATTCAAATCCTTATTAAGTTCTTTTTTTACTACTTTATTAAAATATCTTAAATTTTTATCCAGCATTTTAACCATATTTTGGTCAGCACCCTTTTGAGGTGCATAAACATAGGCTGCACCATTAAGCCCATATAGAGGGTTATTTACATCACAGGCAACTTTTATATCTACCTTTTTAATTCTTTGGTCTATACTTTTTTTATCAATTTTTTGGATCTTTTTTAGATTTTTACCGCCAAATCCTATCTCTTCATTGTTCTTATCTAAAAATTTGATACCTAGAGCTTGTGCCATTCCAACCCCCGCATCATTTGTAGCACTACCACCTATTCCGATAATTATTTCTTCTATTTCATAATCTAAAGCTTTTTTTATTAACTGTCCTGTCCCATATGTTGTAGTTATAGAGGGATCTCTTTTATGTAATGGAACTAAAGGTAGTCCAGATGCAGATGCCATCTCAATAACTGCTGTTTTTTTATTATCAATAATTCCAAACTGTGCATTGACCTTATTACCCAGAGGTCCAGTTACTTTTTTATTTATTATCTGACCACCAGTTGCATTAATAAGTGCTTCTACCGTTCCTTCCCCACCATCAGCTAAAGGTAAAGTCTTTATGTTATGTATATCTTCAAAATTATTTATACCTTTTTTTATATATTTACAAACCTCAACTGATGATAAGGAACCTTTAAATGAATCAGGAGCTATTAATATATTCATTATTTTTCCCACCTCATTTATATTTTAATACTTTTTACAAAAAAATTCTATTATTTTAATTTAAAAAAAGGATTTTATGTTTTTAGATTGAATAAGTAATATTATAAACTGGGGAGCAAACAGCTGAGAGGATGTTATATCATTACATCGACCCAAATAACCTGATCCTGGTAATGCAGGCGAAGGGAATATATACTCAGTATTGTTCCTCCAATAAATTATTATTAGGAGGGTTTTTTTATGAAAATTAGTTTAAAGGCGATCACAGAAATTTCGGTCGCTGTTGCATTAGCAGTAATTTTTAACTTTATTCCATTATGGAAAATGCCACAGGGTGGTTCAATTAGTCTAGAAATGTTACCTATTTTGGTAATTGCTTTAAGATGGGGTGTAAAAGAAGGCTTGTTGGCTGGAATAGTCTATGGAATGCTACAACTTGCTTTTAATCCTTTTATCATTCATCCAATGCAATTAATTTTAGACTATCCTTTACCCTACATGTTATTAGGATTTTCTGGAGTGTTTAAAAAACAAGTTGATAAATATATGGATAAAAAAATTAATATCTATATAATTATTTCCTTATTACTAGGGGGAGTTTTAAGATTGGTAACTCATGTTTTCTCAGGTGTAATTTTCTTTTCCCAATATGCACCTGAAGGAGCTAATGTTTGGATGTACTCAATAATATATAATTCTAGTTTTATTATTCCATCACTCATTGTTTGTTATATAATTATTGCAATATTTAAAAAGAAAATTCTTTTTCTACCTAAAGAGTATTAATTATTTTAAAAAAAGCCAAGGCTTTTAAGCCTTGGCTTTACTATTTTTATAGTCCTTGTTCAGCTCTCATTGTTGGAAAGAGAATAACATCTCTAATAGATTTTGAATCAGTTAAAAGCATTATTAATCTGTCAATACCAATTCCTAATCCACCAGTAGGAGGCATACCGTATTCTAAAGCTCTAACAAAATCTTTATCCATCATTTGAGCTTCTTCATCACCGGCTTCTCTTTGCTGTGCTTGATGTTCAAATCTACTTTCTTGTTCAAAGGGATCATTTAACTCACTAAACGCATTTGCTATTTCCCAACCGTTAATAAATGCTTCAAATCTATAAGTAAATTCAGGTTCATCTTCTTTATTTTTTGCTAATGGAGAAACTTCAATTGGATAATCCATAACAAAGGTTGGTTGTGTAAGAGTTTCTTCTACTAAAGCTTCAAACACTTCATAAAGTAGTTCACCTTTACTTAAACTCTTATCTTCGATATTTACTCTAAGTTCCTTTGCTTTTTTATAAGCATCTTCACTAGTTTCTAAACTATCATAGTCAAATCCTGTTTTATTTTTTACTAATTCCTTCATTGTAATTCTTTCCCAAGGAATACTTAAATCAATATCTTCTTCTTGGTAGCTAATTTTAGAAGTTCCAAGAATTTTTTCAGCTGATTTTACCACTAATTCTTCAGTAATATCCATCATATCATGATAATCAGCTTGTGCTTGATACAGTTCTAAAGTAGTAAATTCCGGATTATGTTTATATGACATACCTTCATTTCTGAAGTTTCTATTAATTTCATATACTCTATCAAACCCACCCACAATTAATCTTTTAAGATAAAGTTCTGGTGCTATTCTTAAGTAAAGTTCCATATCCAGTGCATTATGGTGTGTAACAAATGGTTTAGCATTTGCTCCCCCAGGGATAGGATGCATCATTGGAGTTTCAACTTCTAAAAAGTCTTTTTCATCTAATATATCTCTAAAAGATCTTATTATCTTACTTCTAACAACAAAAGTATCTTTAACTTCTGGATTCATAATTAAGTCTAAATATCTTTGACGATATCTCATTTCTTTATCCTTTAACCCATGGAACTTTTCAGGTAAAGGTCTTAAAGATTTAGTGAGTAGTTTATATTCTTTAACCTTTACAGAGATCTGACCTCTATTTGTTTTAAATACTTCTCCTTCAATACCAATAATATCTCCCATATCTAATTCTGTAAATAATTCATATCTTTCTTCACCAATTAGATCAACTTTTACATATAACTGCATTTTACCTGACATATCTTGTATATCGGAAAAACTAGCTTTACCATGTGTTCTTAAAGCCATAATGCGTCCTGAAAGTCTTACTGTTTTACCTTCATAGTCTTCAAAACTGTTTATAATATCTTCTGCAAGAGTATCAATTTCAAATTTTTCATCATAATTTTTTATTCCACGTTCTCTAAAGTCTTTATATTTTTCTATTTTTTGTTCCATTAGTTTATTTAAATCTTTTTCTTGTTCTTCTGACATTTTATCCCTCTTCCTTATTTATTCAGTAGATTTTTTTATTGATATAATTTCATAATGTATTTTACCTTTAGGTACTTCAACCTTTATTTTTTCTCCAACAGTTTTATCAAAAATAGCTTTTCCAATCGGTGACTTATTAGATATCTTGTGCTCTAAAGGATCAGCTTCTGCAGTACCTACTAGTTCATAGGTTACAAACTCATCCTCATCTAAATTATGAAGCCTTACAGTAGTACCTAAATTTACTTTATCATTGCTTATTTCATCATCTTTAACTATCTTTGCATTATCGATTATATGTTTAATTTCTTTGATTCTACCTTCAACAAAAGCTTGTTCATTTTTGGCATCATCATACTCGGAATTTTCACTAATATCACCAAATTCACGAGCTACTTTTATTCTTTTAGCAATTTCCCTTCTTTTTTCTGTCGTTAATTTTTCTAATTCATCTTCTAATTTTTCATAACCTTTTTCTGTTAACAAAACTTGTTCAGACATAATTTAATACCCCTTTTAATATATTTTTCTTTTATTAATAATCATTTTTTATTATCAATTCAAATATTTTCAATTATTAATTATTATAAGTTAATTATTATTTAATGTCAAGATTAGTTGCATTTAGACTTTTTCTATATAAATAATAGTAATAATAATATTGCAATTGGAATTAATAAAAGTTGGCTTTGTAATTTCTTTGGAAGTACACTTGTTTATTGCCTTAGAAGTATTTATTAATAAATTATATATCTGATTTTCCATATCTACTTCAATGGTATTTACTTTAGAGTCTCCTTTTGAAATATTCATGAAATTTTTAATATTAATTAACAATAGGTTTAAAGAAGGAACAGGCTTTACTTTAACATGGACCCAGTTAAAAGTTGCAAGAATTAATAGAGACACAACAATGTATATACTGTTTTTTAATAAACCATCTACAATATGAAAGTTAACATTATCTAATCCTATTAAGCTATTACTAAAAAATGTTATACCAAAGATTATTAAGATTGGAGTTAAAGTAGAAAAAATAAAGTTAGATCTATTTATTTCATCATGTGTCTTTTTAAAGCCTTTATCATTATTAAAAAATGCCCATCTAAAAAACCTAAATACATAAAGATATGTTATAATGCTTAAAATATGAAAGACATACTTTAAAAATATCTCATCCCCTGCTGCATATTTTATTAAATATTTACTGTTGTATCCAGCTAAAAATGGCATCCCAGCTAAAACAGAAAGTCCAATTATAGTTAAAATCGAGTTTTTCCTATCTTTAAACCAGGCATTTTTGAAATTATATATAGTTCTACTTTTGGTGATTTTAATCCAGTAACCACTACTTAAAAAGAGACTTGTTTTTGCAAGTCCATGAACTATTATATGAAGAACACTTCCCCAATAGGCATAACTATTGCCACTACCGATACCAATTGCAATAAAACCCAATTGGCTAATTGTACTAAATGCAAGCATAACTTTATAATCTGTAGATAAAACTGCTTGTAATCCACCATAAATGACCATCACAATTCCTGCATAGAATAAAAACTCATTTCCTGATGTTATTGTCTTTAACATCACTATAAAGCCTAGCTTAACAACCCAACCAGAAAGTATTGCACTTACAGGAGATGGCGCTCTGGAGTGTACTATCGGTAACCAAAAATGCAGCCCGATTATAGCACTTTTGACTCCTACTCCTAATATTAACAATATTTGAAGATTAAGTTCATTAATCGGTCCAATTGTAGTGTATCCTGCATTTATAATCATCAGTACAACATAAAGCAAGAAATTACTTCCAATAAACTGTATTATAAAATAGACCCTTGCTATTTTATTGCTTCCCCAAAGTAACATTAAAAATGTGGTAACAGTAACTAATTCCCATCCTATTATAAAAATGATCCAGTTATTAGTCATAATTATCATAACAAAGCTTATTATATATATGATATTACATAAATAAAACAGTTCTTTGCGAGCATAGGAATAATCTCTAGAAGACATTAAAGCAACAAAGGTAATAAAAATACCGGTTACTGTAAATAATATATTAAAGTTATTAAATACAAATTGATTTAAAAAGGTTGAAAGCAATATACTAACCTCCCAATATAAATTCTATATATAAATTTGGGTTTAATACTAAATCTGCAACCCCACTTATTGGAGAATATATTAATTTATAAAATAAACCTGATATCACTACAGCAGCTACAAAAAACAACGCTATATCAGTTACCACTCTTTCTCTATAAAGAACAGATAAAATTAGTCTAAATTCTTCTGTAGAACCTAAAGTAATCTTTTTAAAGCCATAAATGAATATATCTAAAATAATATATTAAAGCTATAATACTACCTAGTACAACCATTGAACCACTTATTAACATTCCGCTTTCTATAAAAGACTGTATAATAAATACTTTGCTGAAAAATCCAATCATAGGTGGTAAACCCATCATACCACCTGCAGCTACTATAAATCCAATAAAAATCATTAAATTGTTATAAGCTACTCCTCTGCTATCAATAAGTTTGTGAGAAGGGGTAAACTGCAAAATATAACCAGTGGTTGTAAACAGTGATATTTTCATCAACATATGTGCAAATACATGTAACAAACCTGCTATTATAGCCAATTTAGAATTCACAACTAATACAGCAATAATTATTCCTAAATGACCTATAGTAGAGTATGCTAACATTCTTTTAATATCATCTTCATATAATGCCAATATATGTCCAACTATGCTTGATAAAAGTGCTATAAAAATTATTGGTCCAATAATTTTAAGTTCTTGTAAAACATTATGCCCAAATACAAACCAAAATATTCTTAAAAAAGAATAGATATATATTTTTTCAACTATCCCTGATAAAAGCGCACTTACTGGACTAGGAGCAGCACTTTGAGCCCTTGCGACCCAGAAGTGAAAAGGAAAAATTCCCAGCTTTATAAATAAACCCAGTAAAAAAAACAAGGCAATAATCTTTTGAGTTTCAAAAGATAAGCTATTAAAATTTACTGCAATTTCCGCAAAGTTTAAAGTTCCTAAATTACTATATATAAATATTAATCCTAAAAAGATAAATAATCCACCAATTATTCCATAAAACATATACTTAATAGCAGCCTTTGTACCCTCAGTATTTCTTTTAAAAGCAATCAAAGGAGCAGAAGTAATTAATATAAGTTCTAAAAACACATAAAAGTTAAACACATCACCGGTTAGAACAATCCCCTGCATTGCAGCCCACAAGATAAATAATAAAACATAGTATTTCCCTTCATGATGTCCAATAAAACCTATTGAATAGATAACTAAAAACATAACCGCAAATGTGACTAAACTAGAAAAATAAAAAGAAAGCATATCCATTGCTAAATTTATTCCGATTGGAGGAATCCAACCACCGAGGTTATATCCTAAAAACAAAGTTCCATTAATAATCTTATTATAATTAGCAATAAACAAATAAATACTTAAAGAAAATTCTATAAAAGCAGAAAATACGACCAAATACTTTCTTGCTCTTTTATATAATATATCCATTAAAGGGATTAAAAATGCTGTAACTAATGGTACTGTAATTAGCAAAATTAGAACTATCTCCAATTAATTAACCCCCTCTATATTTTGTTAACCACCCAATATTGTTTCAACATAAATATATGGATTCTGTAGCATTTCTGCCGCTCCATTAATCGGTATAAGAGCAAACTTATAAAATATACCAGCTATAATAACAGCAACAGCAAAAAATATTGCAATATCAGTTACCACCCGTTCTCTATAAAATACAGAAAGTATTAGACGGAATTTGTCAGGGGTACCGATACTTGTTTTCTTAAAACCATATATTATAAAACGAATATAATAAACAAAAGCAATAATACTACCAACTATTATTATAATTGATCCCCAATGAATGTCCTGATTTATAAAAGCCTTCAAAATAAACCATTTACTACTAAAACCAATCATGGGAGGTAAGCCAATCATTCCACCAGCAGCTACAACAAAGCCAACAAATAACAATTTATTCTTATATGCTACCCCCTTAAAGTCTTCAAGTTTATGTCCGGGAGTAAACTGTAGTAAATAACCGGTGGTAGTAAATAATGATACTTTCATTAATAAATGTCCAAAAACATGTAATAGTGCAGCTATAATCGCTAACTTAGTATTTAAAGTTAATACAGCAATTATCATTCCAAGGTTTGCTACAGTTGAATAGGCTAACATCTTTTTAATATCATCTTCATTTAAAGCCATAATATGGCCTATAATACATGAAATTAAAGCAACAACTAAAATGACTTTATCAAGTCCATTTTCAATCAGAACTTCAAAACCAATTACATTCCAAAATAATCTGATAAAGACATACACATAGACCTTAACTATAACACCAGATAATAGAGCACTTACCGAACTAGGACATGCACTATGTGCTTTTGACAACCAAAAATGAAAAGGGAAAATACCCAATTTGATAAAAATACCCAATAAAAAAAATATTGAAATCATCTTTTTTATAAAAAATGATAACGAATTAAAATTTCTAGAAATGTCAGCAAAGTTTAAAGTGCCCAAATTATAATACACTAAAACTACACCAATAAAAACAAATAAACCCCCTATAGTTCCATAAAACATATATTTAATAGCAGCCTCAGTACCTTCTTTGTTCCTTTTAAAAGCGACTAAAGGAGCAGATGTAATTAATAGTAATTCTAAAAATACATCCATATTGAATATATCTCCGGTTAAAATAATCCCCTGCATCGCAGACCAAATTAAAAATAATAAAACATAGTATTTCCCCTCATGATGGCCGATAAATCCTATTGAATAAATTACAATAAAGGCCATTGCAAAGGTAATCATTGTAGAAAAAAACAAAGAAAGCATATCCATGCCTAATGTTATTCCAATTGGAGGTATCCAATTTCCCATATAATACTTTAAAAATAACGTTCCATTTAATATGTATCTATAATTATTAAGAATAATAGTAATAAGTACAAATAATTCAATAAATGTTGAAAGTACTACCAAATATTTTCTTGCTTTATTACTAAATACATCTATAAAGGGTATTGCAAATGCAGTGGCTAATGGAATTATAACAAGTACAATCAAGGAAGTATTCAATCTTCTATCATACCCCCTAACTGATCTGGATTAGTACTGCTTGTAAACTTATTTAACTCAATAATTAAAGTTAATAAAAATGCAGAAGTACTTGCACCAATAACTATTCCAGTTAAAATCAATGCTTGAGGAATGGGATCATTTAAATTATTAACAACCTGTGAACTATTAACTATAGGAATAGTACCTCCCCGATCAGTTAATGTTATAAACCAATAAAATATAGCACCTTCCATGATATTTAAACCAATAACCATTTTAATTAAATTTTTCTTTACCAAAATAGCATAAAACCCTAATAAAAATAATGCTACAAAAACAAAATTATTTATCACAGGTCAACCCCCTCTTTAAAAGTTTTCTGAATCATACTATAGAATATTATAGCTAGTCCAGCACCTATTTTAAATCCTATTACAGTATTAATAAAAGGAATACTACCTGCACTAATTAAAGAACCTTCTCCCATATTAAGGAATCTCATATTCATTAAAAAGTTTCCACCAAATAAAATTCCTAAAAAACCTAATCCAATAAAAAGCAGGGCACCTCCTGTTTCTAATAAAGTTTTAGTCGTAGGGGTGTACCTTTTATAGTCAAACTCACTACCATAAACTATACTAAATATAATTGAGATTGCCCCTAAAATTACACCACCTTGAAAACCTCCACCAGGTGATAGATGTCCATGTGTGATTATATATATACTAAATAAAAATATAAAAGGAGTTAACATTCCAAAAGTTCTCTTTACTATAAAAGAAAGGCCATGAGATGAAACAGGTAAGGTTTTTCTAGATAGTAATAAAACTATTCCACTCACTGCTCCAAATATTATAGTACTTTCACCTAATGAATCATAAGCCCTATAATCATAAAGAATTGCAGTTACAAAGTTTAAAGAACCAGTTTCCTTAACGGCATTATTAACTATATGCTGAGAAATACTGTTAGCATATTCAAACTGATTAGGTATCTTATTTAAAGCAATTAACATTGTAACTCCCAAAAGGGAAAGTACAATAACTGTAATAACATGTTTTGTTCTTGACATCTAATCATCCTCTCTAAATATGCTATTTTTACCTTCTCTCACCTGGCTAATTACTGACATGAAAATGGCAGTATTTAATCCAGCCCCTATTACAGCTTCAGCTAATGCTACATCTGGTGCATTGTGAATTAGATAAAGAGTAGTAAGGATGATAGAAAATATTGACAAGAAAATAATTGATACTAAAACTTCCTTAAAATTTATAGCCAAAAATGCTGTCATTATTAAAAAAATTAATAATAAGTATTTTAATATAACCATATCTAATCCCTACCTAAGTATTCTGAATACTCATCAACACTTCTTACTTCAGGACAAGCAATCTCTTTTCTATAAGACGCTCTTGCTATTGCATGGGTGGCTAGCGGGTTAGTAATTAAAAAGATTAAACCTACTAACAATATTTTAATACTTAAATAAAATTCCCAAACATAAATTGCAACTCCTACTGATAACAGTACAGCACTTATAGTCAACACAACAGCTCCAGCATGTATTCTTGTATAAACATCTGGAAATCTAATTAATCCGATGGTAGTAATTAAAGCAAAAATCACAGCAGCCCACATAAAAACATATGAAATTATTATCCTGATTTCCATTATTTATACAACTCCTTAAATTCAAAGTATTTTGCGAAAATCAATACATCAACAAATAATAGTATTGCATATGCTAAAACTATATCAATTAATAACTCTATATTAATATATAATGCAAGTAATAAAATTACTAAAGATATAAAAATAATAATTGCATCTGCTGCAATTAATCGGTCAGTAATTGTAGGACCTACAATTAATCTATATGAAGCTACCATTGCTAATAAAATAAGTACTATTGCCATTGCAATAATCATTTAAATATCACCTCTAACCATTTTTCAAATCTTTCAATAACTTCTTTTCTTGTTTCAGCTTCTTCAAGAGTTGTCACATCGATCCAATGTATAAAAAATGCCTTTTCTCTCATATCAAAATCTAATGTTAAAGTACCTGGTGTAAGGGTAATTAAGTTTGCTAATATAGTCAAAGCAGTAATATTAGTTAAAGTAGTTTTAACCTTTACTATCCCGGGAGAAAAAGAAGGTTCTCGTTCAAAAACATGTTTTGATACCTTCAAGGCTGATATAAAAGCTTCATAAAAAAATAATGGAACAAATAATATAATATATATAATCTTTTTAATATAAAATGTCCATTTTGTTTTACGATTTGTATTTCTAAATAACAAATCACTATATAACCAAGTTGTCACAAGGGAAGCAATTGAACCAACAATTAGTACATCTGAAGTTACTCTTCCTGCAAAAATTATCCATATTACCAAAACAATAAAAAATGTGAAAATTTTTCTTCGCATAACATACCTCCCTTTGTTTATTAATAAATATACTAGACTTGTTTATATTATTAAACATTAAAAGGTTAAATCCCTCTAAAAAATAAGAATTAATGCTTATATTGCTATATATTTCACTTACTTCACATTATTTTTTATCTGTTTTATCTTTTCTTCATCTAATAATGTCCCAAAACTTCTTAAGCCTGCAAGTTCAAAACCATGTTTTTTTGCTAGACGCTTAATTTCTTTAACTTTTGATATATATATATCAGGACCCAAACTAAAACTTTCAAACTTTGATTCCAATGTTAATAACATCGTCTCAGCCATACATGCATAAGCATTTTGTCCGGGAACTCCAAAGTTAAAGTTGAAATTTACGTCACCTGGTATATTGACAATACCACCCTCAATCACTAATATATCATTTCTTTTTTTTCCGACCTCTTTAGCAACATCCCTAGGTCTTGCTACATCACAAACTACAGAACCACTTAATAAATCTTCTGCTTTAATTAATGATTCTACAGCACCTGTAACAGTTATAATAATTTTAGATTTCTTTAAACCCTCTTTAATATTATCAGTATAAATAATTTCAATATCCTTATTTTCAGTTTCAATTGTCTTTTTTAGTTTTTCTAAATTATCCATATTACGGCTAATTAATTGTAATCTATTAACATCCTTGGCAACTAGCCTGCTTACTGTTTTACCAATTGATCCATTCGCACCTAAAACTGTTACTGTTTCATCGGTTAATTTTAAATCCATTTTTTTTGCTGCTAATTTTGTGCCTTCTATAGCAGTAGCAACTGTATAACTATTACCTGTTGTTACCGGTATATTTGAATTTTTTTCTACAGTTATTCCTTTTTTACCAACAACAGAAGTAAAAGAACCTAGCCCAACAATATTTACTCCTTTTTTTTCTGCTTTTTTAACAGTCTCAATAATTTTATTTACAACAAATTCTTCTTTTGAGTTAATAATTTGATTTGATGTTAAAGGACAAGCATAGAAGTATCCTTTGATTTCTTTTCCTGTTTTTGATTTAATTCCCGTGATTTCTGAGACTTTAAAAGGTGGAACATGTTTTGTTGCTTTTTTCAGTAAATCCTGTGGTAGTTTCTTCATCCAACTGAATTTTCTATAAAAATCATCAAAACTTAACGGATGTATTATAAATGCAAATTTATCCAAAATTAATCACCCTTTCAATTCTCAAAATTAATGTAGTTAGGTTTAAAATCTAACTTTTTTAATAATTCAATATAATCTTGTTTAGTAATATCAGCTAATTTTTTATCAATCATTGTAATTAAAACAGCTTCCATAACATTAGTTCCAAATGTTCTCCCATTCAAATTTGGTGTTGTAGTAACTATTGATTTTGCTTTTCTATCCTTTAACATTGATATATCACTTTCTGTTGTAGTATTAGTCAGTATAATTTTGTTATCTATTCTTTTAGGAAGATGTGCTTTTATATAGTGATAATCTCCTGCTATAATGTCAGCTTCATCATAATATTTTTTAAATTTATCATTACTATCTTTTTCAATATCTTGTTTCTCACCAGTTGGATATACTAATTCAAAAGGAAGCTTAGTAACTATTGGAGCTACTACACTGGCTACCACCTTTAAAATTTTCAAGGATTTAATCCTAAGCGGTAACCCCAGTCCAAACATTAAATCACCACAAACAACTTCTGCTCCTCTTTCATAAAAAGCTTCTGCCATACCAAATCTATCCATAGCAGAAGTAATTAAAACTTTTTTTGTGCTCAAATCAAAACTCAATTGCTCATCTATGTATTTTACAGCTATTCTCTCAAGAGTATTTTTTAATCCGGATCCATCTACAACAGGGGTTTTTTTAACATTTTCTATTAGCTTTTTTGCATCTTTAAATTCATATACCTTATCAGCTACTTTTATTGATAAATCTATACCTCCCATACCAAATGCATCGTATTTACCATCTAATTTAGTAAAAAGTTCTTTTGCTAATTTTTTATCACCATTAGTTCCTCTTCTTTCAATAGAAATTTTTTCACCTAAAAATTCAGTTTCAACTTTATGATCTCTCTTATCAGATCCAAGACTTATACTTATTACCTTTTTCATCTAATCCCTCCATTTTTAAAAAGAATCTAATATTCCTTCAATTTCTTCTGGATCTACATATTTATTTTCATTAATTGGAGATTCACCTATATTAAGTCCAATAACTTTACCATCAAGTAATTTATCAACAAGATCTAATCTCATGTCAGATCCTATAAAAATAGTTAAATCAAACTCTTTTAACTCTACTAGTATTTCTATAACATCGTTAAATATTTTAAGACCTGTTTTCTTTTTTATAAAATCCCATCTTTCTTTTTCCGTCATAACTAATATATATTCTAAACCATGTTTTTTTGCAATTTCTATTATTTCTTCTTTGTTTTTAACCGGGAATCCCACCAAAGCAATCTTATTACCTCGCCTTATTTCTCCAATGCTCTCCAACCTTGAAATAAATGATCTTTCCAAATTTAATTCTTCAGCTACTTTAGATTGAGAATAACCAGACTGTCTTAATTTCAATATTTTAGATATTGTTTTATCCAAATACTTACTATTGATTACTTTGTTTCCTATTCTATAAAATTGCATATGCTCCCCTCTTTCTATGCACAATTCTGTGCACATACATATTCTATCATTTTACTATTATAAATGCAAAAAGGACCATCAAAATAATTTGATGATCCTTAAATACTGAATAATGAATAATAAATACATTTTTGTTTTTAATTCAACATATTTTTATATTCATTTAAAGTATCAATAATCTCTTTTTTATTAGTTAGTTTATTTATCTTGTCTTTTACATAACTAGAATTTTTCATTCCTTTTAGATACCAACTGATATGTTTTCTCATCTTAGGTATTGCAACCTTTTCTCCATAATAACCTACTGCTGTTTTTAGATGTTTTATAGCCATATCAATTTTTTGCTCAACATTTGGTTTATCTAAAATTATTGATTCTTGAAAATATTTTTTTAATCTTTTAATAAGCCATGGGTTTCCTTGAATTCCTCTTGCAACCATAATTCCATCACAGTTAGTCTTATTAAACATCTTTTCAGCACTACTAATATCATATATATCCCCATTACCAATAACTGGTATATTTACAGCATCTTTTACTTTTTTAATAATTTCATAATCTACATTACCAGAATAATACTGTTCTCTAGTTCTACCGTGAACTGCGATTAGAGATACTCCTGCTTTTTCTGCAATTTTTGCTATTTCAACTGCGTTAATGCTATTTTTATCCCAACCAGATCTAATTTTTAATGTTATTGGAATATCTGCTATTTCAACCATTTCAGTTAAAATTTCTTTTACTTTTTCTGGTTTTTTCATAAGTGCTGAACCCGCACCTGTTTTTACAACTTTTGGAGCAGGGCATCCCATATTTAAATCTATAAAATCAGGATTATATTCTTTTTCAACTATTTTCAAAGCTTTAACAATAAACTCAGTTTCTTCTCCAAATAGTTGTATATTTATATATCCATCATCTTTAATTTTATAGTCTAAAAGTTCTTTAGTTTTACTATTCCCATACACCAGACCTTTACTAGAAACCATTTCACTATATATTAACTTAGCACCCATTTCTCTTAAAACCTGTCTATATGGGTAATCTGTAACTCCAGCCATTGGAGCTACAAAAATAGGTGGTTCAATTTCTTTATTATTAATTTTCATAATTATCATCCTGTTTTATGTCATTTAATTTTGCCAAATAATATAGCCCATCAAGAGTTAAAAATGGTTGAATATGGTCAATTAGATCAATTTCACTACCCAATAGTTCAGAATACCCTCCTGTTGCAATTACAGTAGGACTTCCCTCAATTTCATCTTTAAACTTATTTATCAATTTTTCAACTTGACCTATAAAACCATAAAAAATACCTGATTGTGTTCCACTTACTGTGTTTTTACCTATTGCTAAGTTTGGTCTTTTTAACTCAACCCTTGGTAATTTTGAAGCATGTTTAAATAAAGAATCAGTAGAAACACCAATACCTGGTGCAATTGCACCACCTTCATAATCACCGGTTTTGGATATATAACAAAAAGTTGTTGCAGTACCAAAATCAACAATAATTAATGGACCACCAAATTTTTGATAGCCAGCAACTGCATTAACAATTCGATCAGCTCCTACTTCTCTTGGATCTTCCATTCTAATATTCATCCCAGTCTTTATTCCCGGTCCTACAACTATTGGTTCTAAATCAAAATATCTAATAGTGGTCTTCTCTAATATTCTAACAACCTGAGGTACAACACTCGAAATAATTATACCTTTAATCTGATCTATTTTAACATCATCAAAAGAGAAAAGATTATTAAATAAAATGCCGTATTCATCAACAGTTTTTTTATAATCTGTTGAGACACGCCAATGATCTAACATTTTATCATTTTTATAAATTCCTAAAACTGTATCTGAATTACCTATATCGATGGTTAAAATCATTTTAGACACCTCTTACCTTAACCAATTTTAATAGTATTATATATAATTTAAGATAATATTACAATAAAAAAATACCCGGTTTTACCCGGGTATTGTAGATTCTATATTATTTTGCTACTTTTATAGTTGATCTGGATGAGTTGGTACTTCTATTTCACCATCAATAATTTTTTGCTTATACTCATCAACTTTGTTAAGGATATCTTGTGAAAGCATATTCTCAGCTTGTGGACGGTAGATTCCTACACCATCATCATCTAAACCATATGCTTGTAGACCAGATTCAAAGTTACCTTCTACAAGTTTTTTGATTTCGTTATATACAGCGTTGTCTACTCTTTTGATCATACTTGTTAATACATTAGCAGGAGCTAAATGGTTTTGAGGTGAGTCAACACCTATAGCATATAATCCTCTTTCATTTGCAGCTTTGATTACACCAATACCACATGCACCAGAAGCATGATAAATTACATCTACACCTTGATCATACTGGGTAAATGCTAATTCTTTACCAGCTTGTGGATCATCAAAAGCACCAGTATAAGCTATAGATACTTCTGCGTTAGGATTAACTGCTTTTACACCAGCACGAAAACCAGCTTCAAACTTCTTAATTAAAGTCATTTCCATACCACCGATAAAACCAACCTTATCAGTTTCTGTTCTCATACCTGCAACAACACCAGCTAAAAATGATCCGGTGTGTTCATCAAAAGTAACTGAAACAACATTGTCACCTTCGACTACAGCATCAATAATACCAAAATTAACATTTGGATACATTGCAGCTACTTCACCCATTGCATCTGTAAATAAGAAACCAACACCCCATACCAAGTCATAACCTTGTTCAGCTAAACTTGAAAGGTTAGGTGTATAGTCAGTCATAGTGTTAGATTCAATAACATTGATTTCTACATCAAAGTCTTCAGCAGCTCTTTGTAAACCTCTCCATGCTGAATCATTAAAAGATTCATCACCCAAGCCACCAACGTCAGTGACCATACCTACCTTAAATTCTTGAGCCATACCTGTTGTTGTAAAGCCCATAACTAATGTTAATGTTAATGCAAGAATTACAAATAAACTTAATTTTTTCAATTCAACTTCCCCCTTTTAGAGTTTTGTTATTATTTGTTGGTAAAAGAAATATTATTTCCAACAATTGCAGCATCAAATATATAATTCAAGATTAAGCATATTATTCCTGCCTATATTGAATTAATATTTTAAAGACTTCTTATCAATACTGACATCTCCTGCAATAAACGTTTTGTTTTTACCGGAGTCTAATTTTAATTTTATTTCTCCACTTTGTGTTATATCAATTACTTTTCCTCTGTGCTTTTTACCATCCAAAGAATTAATAGTAATATTTTTATTAAGCATATCCATTTCATTTTTCCATTTCTCTATTATCTTATTAAACTTTTGATTTTTAAATAAACCATAATATATAGAAAAATTGTTTAAAATTTCAATCAAAAGCTTCTCTTTATTAATCTTTTTGTCTTTAATCATCCTTAAAGAAACCGAACTTTCCTTTAATTCATCATCAAACTCTTTTTGATTAACATTAACTCCAATTCCAACAACAACTCTATTTATTTTATCACCAATACTCTTAAATTGTGAAAGTACTCCACATACTTTTTTGTTTTCATAAAGTATATCATTGGGCCATTTTAGGGTAGAATTTATACCTAATTTTTTTATTGCTTCATTTACAGATAAAGCACCTATTAATGTTAATAGTGATAATTTGTTTTTATATTCCTGGCTAGGCAATAAAATTATACTCATCCAGAGTCCTTGATACTGAGGTGAAGACCAGTTTCTTTTTAATCTACCCCTACCTTTAGTTTGTTCTCCAGCAATTATGACCATACCTTCTTTAACTAAATTATCCTCTATATCTAAGGCTAATTCATTTGTTGAAGTAACGGAATCAAAATACTTTAGTTCAGTAATTAAGGAATTATCTAAATTATCCCTCACCACTTCAATATCAAGCTTCATAAACTATACACACCCTTTGACTTCTTATTACAATTATAATATAATTTTAACTGTAAAGCAATAAATCATTTTGAAAGGAGTGTTGAAATTGTTACAAAGAATAAACTTTAAAGAAAATATATTCAATTACTTTTTAGTGCTTTTTATTGTAACAACATTATTATCACCTACAATATATGCTCAAAACGAAGTCGCTCAAGAAGAAAAAGAAAAAATTTTTATAACTGAAAATAACTTCTTTGCAGACATTGCAGCTAAAGTTGATTCTGGAGTTGTAAAAATAACAACAACAACTAAAAGAACTTCTGACCAAATGCAAAACCCGCTCTTGGAAGATCCATTCTTTAGATATTTTTTCGGTGACCAATTGCCTGACCTACCTGAAAATATTGAAGGTTATGGTAGTGGCTTTATTGTAACAGAAGAAGGATTTATAGTAACAAATCAACATGTAATTCAAGGAGCAGATGAAATAAAAGTAAATCTCAATGGATTAGAAAAATCAGTACCAGCTGAAATTATTTGGTCTGATTACAACCTAGACTTGGCAGTAATTAAAATAGATGTTGATCAAAACTTAGAAGCAATACCTTTGGGAAATTCAGATATTATAAGACCTGGAGATTGGGCAATAGCTATTGGAAATCCTTTTGGCTTTGAACACACTGTGACTACTGGTGTTATAAGTGCATTAGGGCGACCAATTCAAATCCCTACTTCTGGAGGACAGCTGAGAACTTATAAAAATCTCATTCAAACAGATGCAGCAATAAATCCTGGAAATAGTGGAGGTCCATTATTAAACTTAAACGGTGAAGTAATCGGAATTAATACTGCCGTAAGTTCTCAAGGACAGGGTATTGGTTTTGCCATTCCAATTAATGAAGTAAAAAATGTAGTCGATGATTTAAAAACTAAAGGTGAAATTATCCGACCATGGTTAGGAGTATCTGTAGGTAAAATTAGTCCGGAAATTCAAGAATACTTTAACTTGGATAGTAATAAAGGTGCAATTATTTTAGACGTTTACCCAGATAGTCCTGCAGACAAAGCCGGTCTAAAGACTTATGATATTATTAAAGAAATTGATCAAGCTGAAATAGAAAATCCCAATGATGTAGTAAATAAAATAAATGAAAAAGGTATTGATGAAAGAATCTTGATTAGGGTTCTTAGAGACGGAGAAACAGAACTACTATTTGCAAGAATCGGAAGAAAACCAAATAAATTATAAATAAGAAATTAATTGAGGCTACCCAATTAGGTAGCCTCTTTGCTATTTAACCATTATCTAATATGTTTAAAATTTCGTTTTTAAATAATATTTTAATTAAATAACTATATACAACTATACTAATTGGTTGTGCGATTATTCTTGGTATCAAAAGAGGTTTAAAAGGAACTCCAAATAATATATGGATAAAATATGGAACTAAAATAATAGATGTTATAATCTGTCCGACAGCAATTGACATCAATAATGTTTTAAAATTTCTTTTACTTTTAAAAACATAAATCATTAAAAAACCGGGTATAAAACCTGTCAAAAAAGCTGTAAATGTAAAATGAGGCATATAAGCGCCCATTGGACTAATCCAAAAACCCACAACATCAGTTACTGCACCTACTAGTCCCCCAGCAACAGGTCCAAAGACCATACCAGCAAATATCATTGGTAATGATCCAATTCCTATTCTTATCCCTTCAACACCAAATAAAGGAAGTCTTAAACTTAAAAATCTTGTTAAAACAATTCCTAAAGCAGTTAACAATGATAAAAAAACTAATTTTCTAGTGTTTATTTTCATTTATATAACCTCTCTTTTGGCGATGACAGATATCTGCACCAAAGAGAAAACCCTTTGCTGACAGCGGACGCGTGTTTCACACCGCAGTTTATATGAAAACATTCGTTCTAAAGCAACGTCCCATCTTTAGACACTTCAACGCGTGAAACCTACTCTATCACCTTATTTTGTTTTTATTTTATTAAACATAATATTTCTGAAATAGTAATCAAAATACAATACTTAAAACAGACCTGATATCTTTCCATTTTCATCGATATCTATATCTTCAGCTGAAGGTCTTTTTGGTAGTCCAGGCATCTTAAGTACCGGTCCTGTTGATGGTACTAAAAAGCCTGCTCCTGCTGATAAGGTTACCTTTGATACTGATACTGTAAAGTCTTTTGGTCTACCCTTTAACTCCGGTTTGTCTGAAATAGAGTTTTGGGTCTTGGCCATACAGATTGGTAACTTATCATAACCCTGTTTAGAAAAGGTCTCGATCTGTTTCTCTGCTGTATTGCTGTAATCTACTCCATCTGCTCCATAGATCTCTACTGCTATCTTTTCTATCTTCTCTTTGATTGATAGGTCTTTATCATAAAGGAATTCAAAGTTACTTTCTTCATTCTCTAGCATATCTATAATCTCATCTGCTAGTTCAAGGCCACCTTCTCCACCATCAGCCCATACTTCTGATAGGGCAACTCTAATTCCTAACTCTTCACATTTTTTTCTTACTAGCTCTAATTCTGCCTCGGTATCGGTTGGGAATCTATTGATTCCTACTACTAGAGGTACTTTAAACTTCCTTATATTCTCTACATGTTTTTCTAAGTTTTCCATACCTTTTTCTAAGGCCTCTAAGTTCTCTTCTTCTAAGTTATCTTTTGCTACTCCACCATGCATCTTAAGGGCCCTGATTGTAGCTACTAATACGGTAGCATCTGGGTGTAAATCTGCATAACGGGACTTAATGTTAAAGAACTTCTCTGCACCTAAGTCTGCACCAAATCCAGCCTCTGTGATGGTTATATCTGATAACTTCATAGCCATCTTGGTTGCCATTACACTGTTACATCCATGAGCTATGTTTGCAAACGGTCCACCATGGATAAAGGCAGGTGTGTTCTCTAGAGTCTGAACTAAGTTAGGTTTTAAGGCATCTTTAAGTAGAGCTGTCATTGCACCCTGTACATTTAAGTCTGCACAGGTTACCGGTTCATCATCTCTTGTATATCCAATTACTATATCTGCAATCTTTTTCTTTAGTTCCATAAGATTATTGGCTAGACATAAAATAGCCATAATCTCAGAGGCTACAGTAATGATAAAACCGTCTTCTCTAGGTTCTCCATTTCCACTACCACCTAGCCCTACTACAATATCTCTTAGGGCTCTATCGTTCATATCGACTACTCTAGGCCAGTTAATTTGAGTTGGATCGATATTTAATTCATTACCCTGTTTGATATGGTTATCGATTGCTGCTGAGAGTAGGTTATGTGCTATACCTATGGCATGGATATCACCTGTAAAGTGTAGGTTTATATCTTCCATTGGGATTACCTGAGAGTAACCACCACCAGCTGCACCACCTTTAATACCCATTGTAGGTCCTAGGGATGGTTCTCTGATCGCTATCATTGCGTTTTTACCCCTCTGGTTTAAGGCCTGTCCTAAACCTACTGTAGTGGTTGTTTTACCTTCTCCTGCTGGAGTAGGTGTAATGGCAGTTACTAAGACTAACTTACTGTCTTCATTTGACTGCAG
Source organism: Halanaerobiales bacterium (assembly GCA_034521955.1). Taxonomy (GTDB): domain Bacteria; phylum Bacillota; class Halanaerobiia; order Halanaerobiales; family M55B127; genus M55B127. The sequence continues at coordinate 246,932 of JAXHLT010000001.1, forward strand.
TCTTTGATAGGTATCAAACTTAATCTTTGCCTTATACTTACCATACATTTCTAAATCATCTTCACTTAAGCCAATTCTTTTAGCTACATCAACGATTGGTTCCATTGTAGCTTCTTGAGCTATCTGAATATCACTTTTCAAAATTTATTCCCCCTTTTTCATAAAAAATTACAATTATATTATTTCTTGATTAAACAACAAAATCCTTTAATATAAGTTAATTTTATTAAATTAAAATAAAAATGCCAGCTTTTTAGGCTGGCATGATTATTTCCTTTATATATAATTTTAATTAATTTTCATTTTTATTATTTTCTTCTTCTTTATTACTTTTATCGCTTGTATCATCTTTATTATTATCTTCGTCAACTTTTTCTTTTTCCTTCTCTAGTTCATTTTCTGTTTTATTATCTTCAGTTGAATTATCATTGTTATCATTTGTTTCTTCTAAACTATCATTTTTACTATCTTTTTTATTGTTATTATTATTTCCATAGTCATCTTCAGGAGTAAGTTCTTTATTCTCTATTAACTTATTAATCTGTTTAGAATTAAGAGTTTCTTTCTCTTTTAAGGCAATAACAATACGTTCAACTGCATCTCTGTTTTCTTTAAGTAAGTTTTGTGCCTTTTCATAACAATATTCAATAATAGATCTAACTTCTCTATCAATTTCAGCGGCTACATTTTCACTATAATTCCTACTTCTAGAAATATCTCTACCTAAAAATACCTGTTCATCGTGTTTTTGTCCTAATGTTAAGTGACCGACTTTATCACTCATACCATATTCGGTTACCATAGCTCTAGCAATCTTTGTTGAACGTTCAAGATCATTTTGAGCTCCTGTACTTATATCCTCTAAGAAAATATCTTCTGCTGCTCTACCACCTAATAATGATGTTATCTTATCAAATAACTCTCGTTTTGTCATAAAGTTTTTGTCATCTTCAGGTAGTGGAATAGTAAATCCTCCTGCTCTACCTCTTGGAATAATAGAAACCTTATGAGTTTTATCGGCAAATTCTAATAGTTCACCTAAAAGAGCATGTCCAGTTTCATGGTAAGCAACAAGATTTTTTTCTTTTTCGTTAATTACTCTGCTTTTCTTCTGAGGACCGGCAATAACACGGTCAATAGCGTCATCAAATTCAACCATACTAATTATTTCTTTACCATGACGAGCTGCTAAAATAGCTGCTTCATTAGCTAAGTTTTCCATATCAGCACCTGTAAAACCAGGAGTTCTTCTTGCTAATACTTCCATATCTACACTATCATCGATAGGCTTATTTTTAACATGAATCCTAAGTATTGCTTCTCTAGCCATGCGATCTGGACGATCAACAATCACTTGTCTATCAAATCTACCAGGTCTTAATAAAGCAGGGTCTAAAATATCTGGTCTATTTGTTGCTGCCATTAATATTATACCTTCATTAGGCTCAAAACCATCCATCTCAACCAATAATTGATTAAGTGTTTGTTCTCTTTCATCATGGCCGCCACCTAATCCAGCACCACGCTGTCTACCTACAGCATCTAATTCATCAACAAAGATAATACAAGGTGCATTATCTTTACCTTTTTCGAATAAATCTCTAACTCTAGAAGCACCAACACCAACAAACATTTCAACAAAATCAGAACCACTTATAAAATAAAATGGAACTCCAGCTTCTCCTGCAATGGCTTTAGCCATCAGTGTTTTACCTGTTCCTGGAGGACCAACAAGAAGTACACCCTTTGGAACTTCTGCTCCAAGTTTAGCAAATTTCTTGGGGTTCTTTAAAAATTCAACAACTTCTTGTAGTTCTTCTTTTACTTCCTCATAACCCGCTACATCATCGAATGTAACTTTCTTTTTATTTTCATTTAATTTTGCTTTGCTTTTACCAAACGACATCATCTTACTTCCGCCGCCTTGCATTCTCTGCATGATAAAAAACCAAGCAACAATTAAAATAATAATCGGAAGTACATAACCTAAAATACTTACCCACCAAGGAGCACTAGGTTGTGGTTCGGTTTTTATATTCACATTGGCTGCTCGTAATTCCTGCATTATAACCGGTATTGATTCAGGTGGAATTGGCACTGAAAATTCTTGTCCACTTAATGTGCCAGTTACTTTTTCATTTCCTATTATAGTTACTTGACTTACGTTACCATTTTCTATTTCCTGTAACATGTCAGAATAACTAAAATTTTCTAGAGTTTGAGGAGACTGCTGCATAAAAAATTGAGCAACAAGTATTGAAATTGCTATTAGTAGTAGATAAAATCCTATATTTTTTACAAACTTTTTCAAATTACAGTTCCTCCCTTCTTAACATACATAACCATACAGTAAATTATTATAACACAAGTATAATATTTTGTAAATAATACACTTAAGTATACATCTCTTTCTTTAACACACCAATATAAGGTAAATTTCTGTATTCTTCTAAATAGTCCAGTCCATATCCAACAACAAATTTATCAGGTACTTCAAATCCATTGAAGTCTGCCTTTATTTCTTTTTCTGTACGTCTATCTGGTTTGTCTAGTAATGTAACTACTTTTATATCAGCAGGATCTCTTGTTTTTAATAAATCAATAACATGTTTTAATGTTAAACCTGTATCCATAATATCTTCAACTATTAATACATGTCTACCTTCAATGTTTTCTTCTAGGTCCTTTATAATACGAACCATACCAGATGAAGTAGTACCCTCATAACTGGAAACATCCATAAAATCAAATACTACAGGTAAATTGATTTGCCTAGCCAGATCAGACATAAATAATATCGCACCTCTTAACACACAAATCATAATAATATCGTCATCTTCATCATAAGCTTTGGTTATCTCTGCCCCCAATTCTTTAATTCTTTTTTGAATCTGTTCTTCAGTTAAAATAATCTCAGAAATATTATCATCGAAAAAATGTTTTCCTTCCATTCTTAGTCCTCCTTATGGTATTTAATTAATAATATTTTTTTGCTCGATTTTTTTAATTTGAACCTATCATCCATTCTATATCCACAAATCCAGATCAATTTACCATCACCATTAAACAAAATCGGTATTTTATCTCTGAGATAATCTGGGACTTTTTGATCAATAAAAAAATCCTTCACCTTTTTATGGCCGTTCATTCCAAGTGGTATAAATTTATCTCCATCTCTTCTATTACGAACTTTTAAAGGAAATACCACCTTATTAAAATCAACTAAACAAATATTATTCTCATTATAATTTCTCCAGTCAATTTTTTTGTTAATTATTTCAAAATTTACACTCTGCTCAAACGGCAGATTAAAGCTTCCTTCTGAATCAATTGATTTCTCAAATGATTTATCAATATCAAGAGTTCCTTTAAAGACAAGCAGCTTATTATAAGATATTTTTAATTTGATATCATCTGGCAGTTCTAATAAATCACCTGTTTTATTATTTTTGATGAATTCTATTATATAATTATAATGTTTATAGTAAAAATTATCAATATTACCCTTAATATCCACTAGGACTGTATTAATTATTCTTTTTATTATTGCAGGATGTAAATCTTTTGTTTTATCTAAATTAAAAACATATCTTTTACTGTTTTTTTCTATTAATACTTTTTTCAAAGAGTTTTTAGCATGTTTATCAATAAAATCATAATCTTCCATAATTATATCTGATAGTCTGATTACAGATTTTTTTACATTAGGATTAATTTGTTTTTCTATCATTGGCAAAATATTATTTCTTATCCTGTTTCTACTGTATAAATTACTGTCATTACTAGGGTCAAAAACTGGAGTTAAATCATTAATTTCACAGTAATCCAAAATTTCAGATCTATAAAATAATAATAGGGGATGAATTATCTTCATTCCATATAAAGAGATACTGTCCTTTATACCTAACAATCCTCTTGTTCCACTACCTCGAAATATATTAAACAAGACTGTTTCAACATTATCATCTTTATTATGAGCTAAACATATCTTGTCAATATTTCTTTTATCATAAATATCTTTAAGAAATTTAAATCGAACTTCCCTTGCTCCTTCTTCAGGAGATAGATTATTTGTTTTAACATAATCAGGCACATCAAACTTTTTAATTATATGTTCAATATTTCGTTGGTTACAAAATTTTTTCACAAATTCTGCTTCATTATCTGCTTCTTTTCTAAAAGAATGGTTTAAATGAAAAACTGTTAACTTAAGATTATATTTATCTTTAATTTTATAAAACAAATCTAACATAGTAAGGGAATCTGGTCCCCCAGATATCCCTAATAATAATCTATCATTATGTCCTATCAAATTTTTTTTATTGAAATTTTTTTCAAACCTCTTTTTAAAATTAAACATTAGAAGATATTTCCTTCCTTTTTCTGGTTATATTAAAATATTCAATATTAAATTGATATATCCTTCTCAAGCAAAGAGGTTTTATATGTTTTTAACCTTGGGATCAATTTCATCCCTCAACCAATCAGAAATTAAATTTAAACTAAATACAATTGCCATAAGAGTCAACCCTGGAAATACAATTAACCACCATTTACCTGCATATAAGAAGTTTCGGCCTTGAGAAATCATCATTCCCAATGATGGTTGAGTTACTGGAACACCTACCCCTAAAAAGCTCAAAGTAGCTTCTAACATAATCGCTATTCCAAAGTCTACAGCCCCAACTACAAGTAAAGGAGAAATAGAATTTGGTAATACATGTTTAAATATAGTCCTAAGGTTACTACCACCAATTGCCTGACTGGCTAATACATATTCTTCTTCTTTTACAGAAAGAACTTCTCCTCTGATTGTTCTGGCATACTGCACCCAGTCTGATATAACAATTGCTAAAATTACTAAAAGCATACTACTATGTTGAAAAATTCCTAACAGTAACATTGCGATTAAAGTTTTAGAAAAAGATAAGACAGTATCAGCAACCCTCATTACCATGGAGTCAAATATTCCACCAAAATATCCTGCAAAAAGACCGATACCTCCACCCAGAATACTTGATATAGCAACCACACTAAAACCAACTATAAAGGAAGTACGACTTCCATATAAAATAGTGCTAAATATATCTCTACCCTGTACATCAGTTCCTAATAAAAACGGAGCTCGTCCACCTTCCATCCAAATGGGAGGTAATAACGAATCTGATAAACTTAATTTTTCCATTTCATAAGGATTTTGTGGTGCAATTAATGGAGCAAATACAGCACCTAAAAATAACAATGTAATTACTAATAAAGCTCCAATTGCAAGTGGTTTTTTTAAAAAATGTCTGAAAAATTTAGATTTCCTAAATTGATTTATTTTATTAAACATATTATCATCACCTTAATTATACCTTATTTTGGGATTTAGAAATGCATATGAAATGTCAACAATTACATTTAAAATAACTACAATTAATGCAACAATTATTACATATGTTGCAACAACAGGAAAATCACTTTCATAAAGTGAATTTAATAAAAGATTTCCTGCTCCTGGCCACTGAAATATACTCTCAGTAACAATTGAAAATCCTATTAATTGTCCAACCTGAAGACCAATCATTGTTACTACTGGTATCAAAGCATTACGCAGGGCATGTTTGAATAAAACTTTTTTCCCTTTCAAGCCCTTTGCCCATGCTGTTCTTATATATTCAGCTCCCAGCACTTCCATCATAGAACCTCTAGTTATTCTAAATAATAATGCCATTTGAAACATCCCTAAAGTAAAAGCAGGCATAATAACATGTCTTATACCATCAAAGGTTAGTAAACCACTATTCCAAAAACCTAATAATTTAACTGTAGTTCCTCTACCTGAAGACGGCAAAACACCTAATTTTATTGTAAATAAATATATTAATAAAATTCCAACTAAAAATGTTGGCAAAGAAACTCCAAATAAAGAACCGGTCATTAATATTTTGCTCAAAATATTTTTGGGATTAGCAGATACATAAACACCAAAAGAAATACCAAATATAATTGCAAATAACTCCGCTACTAAAGCAAGCTCTATACTTGCAGGTAATCTTTCTAAAATTAAATCAATTACTGGAACCCTTGAAACATATGACATCCCAAAGTTTCCCTTCAAAGCATTAGTTAAAAAATTAAAATACTGTATGTAAAAAGGTTTATCTAAACCTAAAGATTGTCTTACTTCTTCTCGTTGAGCTTGTGATGCATATCTTCCGGCTAATGACATTACCGGATCACCTAAATATTGAAATATTATAAACGCAATAAAGGACACTAATAATAATACTACTATTCCTTGAATAATTCTTCTTCCAATGTAAGCACTCATTATTGATACTCCCTTCTATATAACTTACACACATTCAATATAATAAAACATGGAGCTATTAAGTTATAGCCCCATGCATGTTTCTTATTATAATATTTAAATATATATCTATTTAAATGACATTTCCTTAAATACAATCCAGGTATCTGATCTTGGATTGAACTCTACAGGACTGTCACTATATACTGCATAAGTATCTTCCTGATAATGTAATGGAATTACTGCTAAATTTTCTTTACTCATTGCCAGTCTATTTAGATCTTCAAGTAAACTTCCTCTGATATCAGGATCAACTACTTTTTTAGTTAGTTCATATAACTGGTCAGCAACAGGATCTGCATAAGCAGAACCATTTGTGCTTCCATAACCTGACTTAGGTTCTACTTCATGTAATAATCTAGAATAAGAACGACCGAAATCATAAGAACCATCAAACCATCCAATGAGATGGAAATCCAATTCATTGTTCATTACTTCTTCAAAGTATACAGATTTAGGTTTTGCATCAACTTCAACTTTTATTCCCACTTTAGATAAATAACTTGCAATTGTAGATGCAATTTGTTCATCTTGAACATATCTATCATTTGGAGCAGAAAGTTTGATTTCAAAACCATCTTCATAACCTGCTTCTTTTAAAAGCTCTCTAGCTCTTTCAGGATCATATGGAAGTCTTTCAATTTTTTCACTATATCCAGTTGTTGGTGGGTCAGGTATTTGGGCAGCTGGAGTTGCATGTCCAAACATTACCTTATCTATTAATTCATCAATATTAATTGCCATATACATTGCCTGTCTAACTCTAATATCAGCTGTTGGAGTACCTTCCTTATTAGCTAATCCTAAATATATTGCTCTTCTTGACGGTCTTGTAATAACTTCTAAGTTAGGATTGCCTTCAACAGCTTCATACATAGTTACTGGAACACCCTGTAATACATCAACTTCACCACTACTAATTGTTGCTAAGCGGGTAGAAGCTTCAGTAATTGGTCTAATTTCTGCTGTTTTTACTTCAGGAGCTCCTTCCCAATAATCTTCATTGGCAGTCATTCTAATATAAGAACCTTTAGTCCACTGGTCTAAAACATATGGTCCGGTACCAATTGGTTTAGTTCCCATTTCACCCTGTGATCTTTCTAAAGTAGATTCTTTATCTACAATAAATATTTGATGTAAATTTTGAATAAAGTATGGAATAGGGTCTTTAGTAACTATATCAATAACCCAATCATTTCCATCAACTCTACTTACCGATTCAATTGCTGATCCAAATGAAATAAATTCTGAAACTTCAGGATTTTCCATTCTTTCAGCAAAAGTATACTGAACATCTTCCCATGTAAAGTCATTACCATTATGAAACTTAACACCTTTTCTTAATTCAAATCTCCAGGTCAGACGGTCAATTCTTTCCCAACTAGTTGCAAGAGCAGGTTTTAATTTACCACTACTATCTCTTTGAACTAATCCTTCAAAAAAGTTACTCATTACAGATAAGTTGGAATCAGCATCTGATCCATGAGGATTCATAGTTCTGGGAGGTGCATCCACAGCCACTGTTACTTTGCTATTCTGTGCATATACCCCAATACTACCTACTAACATAAGACTAATCACTAAAAATAAAATCAAAATACTACTGTTTTTTCTACTCATTACTCTCCTCCTTTAAATTATGTTTATTATTATGTTTATTATATAAGAGAAAAGGCTGTGGTTTCAAATAAATAAAATAAATCAGAAAATTAAGACATATCAATCATTTCAGGTATTTCATTTATCAGTAAATCAGACTCAATCAATTCTTTAACCCTTTTTAGTTCAGGATATAATATTCTATCATCGTCTAAATAGTCTACTTTTTCTCTAATCAACTTATAAATCTTATATGTTCCAACTCCTAAATCTTGTTTTGGATTGTCAGTTCTTAAATCAACAGCTTGAGCTGCTGTTAATAGTTCAATTGCTAATATCTGTGCTACATTATCACAGATTTTATATAAGTTCCTAGCACTTATTGAACCCATACTAACATGGTCTTCTTGGTTTGCAGATGTAGGTATTGAATCAGTACTTGAAGGATTAGCTAAAATCTTATTTTCTGATACTATTGAAGCAGATGTATATTGTGCTATCATATATCCTGAATTTAGACCTCCATGTTCTGTTAAAAACGTTTCTAATCCGTTATTTAAACTTCCATCAACTAATTTAGCTGTTCTACGTTCAGAAACATTACCAAGCTCACTAACTGCCATGCCTAAATAATCACTACTTAATGCAAGTGGCTGACCATGAAAATTACCTCCAGAAAGTACACTTTCATCTTCAGGAAAAATTAAAGGGTTATCAGTTACAGAGTTAATTTCTCTTTCAACTATTTCAATTGAGTGAGAAATACTATCTCTAGTCGCCCCATGAATTTGTGGTCCACATCTTAAAGTATATGAATCCTGTACCCTATTATCATCACGATCTTCCATTAAATTACTATTTTTTATTAATTTTCTTATATTGTAGGCAGATTTAACCTGCCCAGGATGAGGTCGTAGTTTATGAATCCTTTCATCAAAGGGTTCCCTGATTCCTTTTAAACCTTCTAATGATAATGCTAAAGCCATATCTGCAGTGTCTGCTAATCTATTAGCCTTTATAATGCTTAAGGACTCAATAGCTGACATCATCTGAGTACCATTAATTAAAGCAAGACCTTCCTTACTATTTAATTTAATTGGTTTTATTCCTTCATTTTGTAAAGCCTCTATACTATCAACTATTTTTCCCTTATATCTAACCTTACCCTTCCCTAATATAGGTAAAACCATATGAGCTAGAGGTATTAGATCTCCACTTGCTCCTACTGAACCCTGTTCAAAAATTAAAGGTATAATGTTTTTATTAAATATTTTAATTAATGTATTTAAGGTACTTAATTTAATTCCTGAATATCCTTTTGCTAAAGCATTTACTCTTAATAAAATCATAGTCTTTACTATTTTTTTATCCAGTGGATCTCCAGTTCCAGCAGCATGGCTGATAATTAGATTTTCTTGCAGTTTAATGATTTTATCTGCAGATATTTTTTTGGTACTGAACTTGCCAAATCCAGTATTTAGTCCATATATGACTTCTCCTTTTTCAATCAGTTTTTCAACTGTTTTTCTTGACTTCAAAATTTTTTCTTTGGCTTTTTCAGTTAAAGCGATTTTTTGATCAGAAAATATTATTTCATCAATATTTTTTATACTTAAGTTTTCTCCATTAATATAATACAAAATATATCTCCTCTTTCTAAATATTTTACTTAAAAAAAGAAGGACTTATTTTGATATAAGACCCTCTTTTTAAAATTAATATATAATTTATAATTTACTAAGACATATTTCTTCAACCTGATCAGCTAATTTTTCACTTTTTTGAACTAACTTATTTGTTTTATCTTCAAGTTCTTTTGCCTTTTTATCATCACTTAATGATGAAGAATTGATAAATACATTGTAAGCTGCACCTTTAACACCTGCTAGGGCCATTAATGCTGCCACACCTGCATCTGAAACCGCATTTTTATTACCATTTTTTGCTACTTCTTTAGAAATTTCTAGAACTTCAACACCCAATTTAATTGTTTCAAGCGGTGTTAAAGAAGCATTGTATAAAGCAGATTGAATAGCCTTTTTTCTTTTTTTAATTTCTTGTTCAGTATCTTTTTTCATCTTAAATGCATCCATAACTTTATTAAAGCTATTAGCATCTTTATCAATTAACTCTAAAGCAAAATCAATATGATCATTTAGATCATCACTATATTTATCTAAAGACCCATCTTTTGTTAGATTAACAACCATTGATGCTAAAGAAGCTCCTAAAGAAATGCTTAGTCCGGCTACACTGCCACCACCTGGTGTAGGTGAATCACTTGCAAGTTTAGAAGTAAATTCTTTTAACGTCATATTAGCAAAAGTCATCTTTCTCCCCCTATTTATCCAATAAATTATTTATTAATTTTTCATCTGCTACATTTGGTATAGTCATCTGTCCTTTACCTTTATTTTTTTCATTCCATTCATTTGCTGTTTTTAAAGCATTTTCATTTCTTGCCCATGCTCTTCTAGCAATTCCACCATTAACATCCCAATCTAGAGCACTTTTGATTATATTATCAACTCGTTTGCTGCCATCTAAAACTAAGCCAAATCCACCATTAAAAGCTTTGCCAATACCAACACCACCACCATTGCTTTCTACAACCATGCTCATTCCTCTTGCAACATTACCTGCAAAACAATGGATTGACATCTCAGCCATTATATTACTACCATCTTTAATATTTGAAGTTTCTCTATAAGGAGAGTCAGTACCAGCTACATCATGATGATCTCTACCTAACATCACCGGTCCAATTTCTCCTTTGCGAACTAATTCATTAAACTTTAATGCTATATCTACCCTTCCCTCAGCATCTGCATAAAGGATTCTTGCTTTTGAACCTACTACTAAATCATTTTCTTCAGCATCTTTAATCCAGTGGTAGTTATCTCTATCTTGAGCCCTGCGGTTTGGATCAATCATTTTCATAGCAGCCTGGTCTGTTTTTCTTAAATCTTCTTTTTTACCACTTAAACAAACCCATCTAAATGGTCCATATCCATAGTCAAAACAAATTGGTCCCATAATATTTTCTACATAAGAAGGAAAGATAAAACCTTCAGAAGTATCTATCTTATTTTTAGCTATTTCTTTTACACCGGCATCAAATACTGCTTTCATGAAACTGTTTCCATAGTCCCAAAATTGAGAGCCCTTTTGAACCAAACTCTTTAATACATCAAAATGTTTACGGAGTGTCTTATCAACTTCCTCTTTAAACTCTTGAGGATTCTTATTTAACAACTCTCGGCCTTCTTTAAAGCTATAACCTACAGGTGTATATCCTCCAGAATAAGCTGCATGACAGGAAGTTTGATCTGAAATTAGTTCAACTTCAATATTATTATTATCTACATACTCTAATAGGTCAACTATATTTCCATGATAAGCAACTGAAACTGCTTTCTCTTTTTGTTTATACTCTTCAACCCACTTGAAAATTTCATCAAGATCAGATGAAACCTCTGATACCCAACCTTGTTTATGTCTAGTTTCAATTCTTGACTTATCAACTTCAGCAATTACACCTACACCACCTGCAATTTCAACAGCTTTTGCTTGTGCACCACTCATTCCACCCAAACCTGAACTGATATATAGATAACCACTTAAGTCTTTATCTTCAGGCACATCTAAAAATAATCTGCCTGCATTAAGTAAAGTGATATATGTTCCATGAACTATTCCTTGAGGACCAATATACATCCATCCACCAGCAGTCATTTGTCCGTAATTTGCAACACCTAAAGCTGCTGCTTTATTAAACCACTCTTCATTATCAAACATACCTACCATAAGACCATTTGTTGCAATAACACGTGGTGCTTCTGGCCTTGAAGGAAACAATCCTAAAGGATGTCCAGACTGAACAACTAGGGTTTGTTCATCAGTCATAATTTGTAAATATTTCTTTATTAATCTATACTGCATCCAGTTTTGACAAACCTGTCCTGATTCACCGTAAGTAACTAATTCGTAAGGATATAATGCTACATCAAAGTCTAAATTATTATCAATCATTAATTGAATTGCTTTACCTTCAAGAGTATTGCCCTCATATTCATCAATCGGTTTAGCCTTTATTTCACCCTTTGGACGATAACGATAACCATAAATTCTACCTTTGGTTTTTAGTTCTTCAAGAAATTCAGGGGCTACTTCTTCATGCAAGTGTTTTGGAACATATCTTAAAGCATTTTTCAAAGCCAGTCTCATTTGATTTTCATTTAAAGTTAATTCCCTTTTAGGAGCCCTCCTTATATCATCACGGAACTCTTCTTTATCAGGCAGACTATCTGGCAATTTAATCTTTTTAACCGGATTAAGATCACTTATCATTTAAAAATCCTCCTTTTGGCTTTTTCTTTTTTCTAAGTCATTATCAAAAACAAGCTTACCGTTTTTATAAACTTTTTCCACCAAATTGACACCAAAGTTATAAAACAAGTGATTATAATCAGTAGTATCAAATAAAACTAAGTCAGCTTTTTTACCTTTTTGAATACTACCTATAGCTTCTTCTCTATTTAAAGCACTAGCTGCATTAATAGTTAAAGCAGTTATTGCTTCTTCTGGTGTCATTTCCATATACATAACAGCTAAGGATAAAAGTAAAGGTATGGACTGAGAATAGCTGCTACCAGGGTTTAAATCAGAAGCTAAAGCAACTGGAATTCCCATCTCTATCATTTTTTTGGCATCTGCATATTTTTCCTGTAATGAGAATGCAGTAAGTGGTAATAATACAGCTATAACATCATTTTCCTTAATGCTTTTTAAACCACTGGTTGAAGCTTTAAGAAGGTGTTCAGCTGAAACTGCATTTAACTTTCCTGCCAATTTTGAAGCTTTTGTATTTTTTATCTCATCAGCATGGATCTTTAGTTTAAAGCCATACTCTTTTGCAGACCGTAATAACTTTTCAGATTCCTGATATGAAAATGCTCCATCATCACAAAACACATCACAAAATTCTGCCAGATTCTTTTCTGCAACTTCTGGCAAAACTTTTTTTATTACAAAGTCAATATATTCTTCAGATTTACCCTTGTATTTTTTAGGTACCGCATGAGCTCCTAAAAAAGTAGAAACCACATCAATATCATCACGACTATTTAATTCTTGCATTACTTTTAACTGTTTTATTTCAGTTTTTTTATCAAGTCCATAACCACTTTTGCCTTCAACTGTTGTAACACCATAGCTAAGAAATTTATCAAGTCTTTTATTAGACTGTTTCAACAGATTATCATAACTTGCTCTTCTGGTGGCTTTAACCGTACTTAATATTCCACCACCTTTTTTTAATATTTCTATATAAGGTATACCTTTTAGACGCATTTTAAATTCTTGTGATCTGTCTCCTGCAAAAACAAAATGTGTATGTGGGTCAATAAATCCTGGTAAAACCACTTTACCTTCAGCATCAATTACCTTATTGTACTTTGATAGGTCATCTATTTTGTTTTTTTTACCAAAATCTATTATTTTCTCATTATCTATAACTAGATAGGCATCTTTGATGATATTTAGATCATTCATTTCTTTACCTTTTTTTGGTGTATTGCCACCTACAGTAACTAATTGCCCAATGTTATTAATTAATAGCATTTAAAAGTCCTCCAGTAACCTGTTTTCCATAACTTGGTCATCTTTAAAGTCCTCTAACCCTAAATAGTATTCTGCTACATCAAATAATGCTTTAGCAGGAAGTAAGCCAATCAATTCACTACCGATTACTTTTACTCCATATCTTTTAGCCTCAAATTTCACCATTTCAAAGGATTGGTATAAGGAAGTTTTGGTATAATCTGTCATATTCATAGATACCTGAGTAATACCCCTTTGAGTTAAGTCAATGCCAATAGCTTTTACAAACCTTAACCCTCCTCCTGAATGCCTCACTTTACGAGCAATTTTATTTGCAATTTCTATACTGTCAGTATCTAAATTTATATTGAAAGCCACTAGCGGCATTCTTGCTCCAATTACAGTCGCTCCTGCTGTGGGGTGTAACTTTTGAGGACCATAATCAGGTTTCCATTCTTTTTGTTTTATTTTTTCTTTAAACCCTTCATATTCACCTTTTCTAATTTCAGCCAGATTTTTTCTTTTATCTTCTCTAGCAGCTTCTTCATATAAGTAAATAGGTAAATCAAACATTTCTGAAGCTTGTTTTGCTACATCATTAGCTAATTTGACTGCATCTTCCATTTCTACATTTTTTACAGGAGTAAATGGTACTACATCAACTGCTCCCATTCTGGGATGCTCACCCTTATGTTCATTCATATCAATTACTTCGATAGCTGTTTCCATTGCTTTTAAAACAGTACTTTTAAGTTCTTTTGCACCTCCAAGTAGTGTAACCACCAATCTATTATGATCTTTGTCAGCAGAATAATCTAGCAATTTCACTTTTTTATTTTCCTTAAAAGGTTTTACTATCTGCTCGATTTTTTCTCGGTCTCTACCCTCACTAAAATTTGGAATACATTCAAATAATTTAGCCATATTTCATACCCCTTTTCTTTATTTTACTTTTTTAATATAATATAAATTTTGATTTTAATGATAAGTGCTTGAAATCTATTGAATAGATTCTTCAACACCTTTATTAACATCTACAGTATAAAGCATTATCATACCGAAAATAAAAAATGCTGCTACAGCTAAAATACCATACCTAGATGAACCTGTTAGCTGACCTACTAAAGCAAAAACAAAAGGACCAGTTATTGCGGCAAACTTACTCGAAATCCCGTAAAATCCATAAAACTCAGCACTTTTTTCATTAGGTATTAAGGTACCATATAATGATCTACTTAAAGCTTGTGCTCCTCCTTGAACTGTACCGACTAATCCAGCTAATATCCAGAAATCTAAGGCTGAATCAAGATTATATCCTAAAATAGTTATAATTAAATAAATTGATAATGCAAAATATATACCTTTTTTTGCTCCAATCTTTTCAGCAACTTTACCAAATATTAATGTAAAAGGTATTCCCACTACTTGAGTTAAAAGCAAGGCACCAATCAAGTCATTTTGACCAATCCCTACTTCACGGCCATAAATTGTAGCCATTCGAATAATAGTTCCTATGCCATCATTATAGATCCAAAATGCAATTAAAAATTTCCAGAGTTCTTTATACTTTCTAATATTTTTAAAAGTACTTAAAACACGTTTAAAACCCTGTTTAACATAAGGTCCCAATGTAAATTTACCTAAACCAATTCTTGATTCAGGAAGATTTATAAAAGCCGGAATTGAAAATACCATCCACCAAACAGCAACTGTCAAAAATGCTATTCTGGTTGCCATAGTAACAGTTGATATATTGAACAGTTCAGGCTTCATAATCATTATTAGATTAACTAACAACAATAGGCCTCCACCAAGATATCCAGCTGCATATCCAAGTGAAGATATGTAATCAATCTTACTTTTTTTTGTAATTATGGGTAAAAACGAGTCATAAAAAATATTTCCACCCGAAAAACCTATATTCGCTAAAATAAAAAATACTGAAGCCAATAAATATCTACCTTCAACTATAAAAAAGAGCAAAGCAGTACCTGTTACACCAATAAATACAAAAAATTTAAGAAATATTTTTTTAGATTTTGAATAATCAGCAACAGCACCCAATATTGGTGTTATTAATGCAATAATTAACATTGCTATTGTCTGGGTATAACCCCAATAAGATGTTGCTAAATTATCAGGTAGGTTTACAGCAGCCACATCATTATAATATATAGGTAATACAGCAGCTAAAATTGTTGTTGCAAAGGCAGAATTTGCCCAATCATATAATACCCAGGAATATATCACTTTTTTATTTGATTTTTCCAATTTTAAATTCACCACCTTTTAAATTATATATTCTTGAAGAACAATTATTTACCTCTTTTAATTTGGCTTGATATATTTTAAAAATAAAGATATAATTTAATTAAAAATATCCAGGTGGTGTTTATAATGAAAATAGGTCTAGTAACTGATAGTACTTGTGATCTAAATAAAGAATTAATAGATAGCTATAATATTAATATTGTTCCATTAACAGTGCATTTTGGTACTAAAGAATATGTTGATGGTGTTGATATTAATCCTGATAAATTTTTCAAACTAATCGAAAGTGATAAAAATATGCCTAAAACATCTAAACCATCTAAATATGACTTTGAAACTATCTATAAAAATCTTTTGAAGGACTATGATCACATACTATCAATCCATGTTTCCAAAGGTTTGAGTGGTACTTATGATTCTGCTGCATTAGCATCTAACGATATAGATAATGATAAGGTTACTGTAATTGACTCATCATCAATTTCTTTAGGTTTAGGGTTTTTAGTATTATTAGCTGCTAAACTTATCGAAAATAACTTCTCATTAGAAAAAATTATAGATAGAATAGATAAAGCAAAGAAAGAGATAAAATGTATTTTTACAGTAGAAGATTTAACCTACATGAAAGAGGGAGGAAGAATTGGTAAAGCACGAGCTTTTCTTGGTACAATCTTTAATATTAACCCAATTATAGAAATAAGTACACAAACTGGAAAAGTAAATCCAATAGATAAAGTAAGAGGAAATGACAGAACACTTAAGGAAATGGGTGAAATTCTTATTAATAATATTAAAGATAGCAAAAAAGCTTGGATAGGTATTATGCATGGAGACAGAGAAAACAAAGCTAAAGCATTAATAGATCAAATAAATAATAAAATGCCTGAAAATATAGATAAATATATTCTCACAGAAAGAATTAGTCCAACCTTGGGTTGCCATGTCGGCCCATCTGTTTATGCTTTTGCAACTTTATCTGGAGATTTTTTAGATATATAGTATAACAAAATATATGATAAATAATTAGCCATTTTCACTTTTTGAAAATGGCTTTTTATAATTTAGCTAGCCATTCCTCAATTCTTTTTTTATGTTCTTTTAATTTAAGATTGAAAATTGGTATTTTTAATTTGCTTGCAATAGAAATTGCTTGCCCTGTACCACCTGTTTTAATACTTCTATCTCGATCAGTTATACATCCATCTGGTGTCCAACAAATTACAAATTCCGATGGTCTATCTAAATTTTTACCTAAAACCTGATAAGTGTCTCTAATAATTAGTTTTTGAGAATTATCGGATAACTCTTCGAAATTATAATGATGATTTCTTGCAATCTCTTTGGCTTTATTATAATTGTTCATCATTTCTGCATTTATATAATTTTTCCCTTCTTTGTTCTGAAAATTTTTCCAAGGTAAATATATTTCACAGTCTGCATTTGACTTTAAAGCTCCTCTTTCAAAAGCAGAATCAGCACCTGGAGAAGCACCAGATCGCAATACATAGTTTCTTTTACCTAATTGAAACCCCATCTTTTCCATGATATCTAATATATCTTTAGGAGTATTTCTGCTACCTATACCAGAATAATATATCTTCTTTTCTTTATTTTTATTACTAAACAAATTGATCCACCCCCTTTACAAGTTGCTAAAAATATGGTAAAAACATAAGAGTGTACAAAAAACATTTAGGAGGAAACAAAACTATGAGTAAAAAAATTATCTGTCCTTATTGTGGAAATTCAAACTGGACAGGAACGTTATACTGTGAAAAATGTAGTGCAAATTTAAATAATATTAACCATAAAATTAATAACTAATTTATTTTATTAATTTTTCATAAAGTTCATCCATAACAACAGTTGCTTTGCCTTTTAAAAAATAATCAGTAATCTTATCAGTAAAGTTTGATTTTTCAATATTAACTTCAATAATCGTTGCTCCATTTTCTGATGCAATATTTGGTATAATTGAAGCAGGTCTTACTTCACCTGTAGTTCCGATAACTAAAAACACATCTGCTATTTCTGCTTCTCTAAGTGATGCTTGATAAGCCTTTTGAGGTATACCTTCCCCAAAAAAGATATAATCTGGTTTTAAAACACCATTACATTTATCACATCTTGGTGGTAAATCTTTAAGATATTTCTTTTTAAAATCAACTTTTTCTTCACATTCCATACAAACCAATTTTTTATATGTGCCATGAAATTCATAAACATTTTTACTACCTGCCTCTTGATGTAAGTTATCTATATTTTGAGTTATTACAGCGTCTATATAACCCTTTTTTTCTAAATCAGCTACTACTCTATGTGCTCTGTTCGGTTTGCATTCACTAAACATACTATAGAATAGTTTTTTATTTAACTCCCATGATTTTTTGGGATTATTTAAAAAATAATTAATGTGTAAAAAATATGGATCATACTTTTCCCATAAACCATCTTCACCACGAAATGGAGGAATACCACTTTCTACAGAAATACCAGCACCAGTAAATACAGTAGTATGTTTACTTTGTTTTAATATATTAACTACTTTATCTAAATTATCCAAAAAGACACCTCCAATGATAAAAGAAGGAGACTAAATAGCCTCCTCCCTTAAAATCAAATATACTGTTTTCTTCTCCAACTTATAATTATTACCTTAAGATATCATTCAAAATAATAACATATTTTTTGATAAATTTTATAATAACAAAGTCATTATATTTCAGTGAATTTATAAACATTACATTTATGTTTTACTAGAATATAAGATAATAATTTCTTGATATTATAAAACGTTTTGCTATTATAATTATATCTTAATAAATAAAATTATAAGTAGAGGAGATATATCCTCCTTAAAATACTTACAAGAATAATATCTCCATAATTCAAATTCTAAATGTTTTACTTACCTTCTACAACTTCTTTAAATGTTTTTCCTACTCTAAATACAGGCACTTTTCTAGCTGGGATAGTGATTTCTTCACCAGTTTGAGGATTTCTGCCCTTACGGGAACTTCTGTCTCTTACTTCAAAAGATCCGAAACCAATAAGTTGAACTTTGTCTCTTTTGTCTTCTTTCTTTTTAGCTTCTTTTTTGAGATAGTTCATGATTGTGTCAATTGTGGCGTTAATAGCTTCGCCAGAATCCTTTTTAGTTAAACCAGTTTCCTCAGCAACCTTGTCAATTAAATCTGTTTTTGTCATCAATACTCAACCCCTTAATTAAAGTTTTATTCTTATTGTATTTAAGTTATACAAAAGTTATAAATTTCCTTCTTTTTTATTAACTTTATTCCTGAATTTACAAGGATATCGTGCTTTTTTATTGATTATTTAACCAAAATTGATTCCAATCCCCATCACTTTTTTTCAAAGCTAGATAAATATATAGGGAAGCTGTCGCAGCACCAAATATTAATAAAAGTATAAACCAGATCAAAAAATTCCCTAATTTATTCTCGCGATAATAAATCCAACTAGCAAATATTAAAAACATTATATAGATGTCTATTAATGTAATTTTACCCCATATTAATGATAATATGATTGATCCTTCTCCAGCAAAATCACCACTAATAAAACCCGTTATTATTGAAGTAGACATCACTACAAACCCTAATAAAGCAAGTATCTTAGCTGTTTTCATAAGTTTTTAACTATTCTTATTTAGAATAATTATATTCCACCTTTCATAAGATATTTATTTTTTAGGAAACCAAGGAAAAAACTTACTTGTCTTTTTAGCATACTCTTGAAACTCAGGAATCATCGGCATATCTTTTTTCTAAAAGTGGTACTCCTGAAACAAATAATAATAAATAAGTTATTGTTATTGGGCTGATAATAAAGATCCAACTACCCGGAATCGAAAGACTTATTATAAATATTCCCCACCACATTGTTGCTTCACCAAAATAATTTGGGTGTCTGGTATATTTCCAGAGGCCTTCCTTCATAATATGACCATCTTTTTGAGAATCAGGTCTACTTATATAATCTTTGAGTTGTTTATCACCAAGAGCCTCAAATGTAAATCCTATAATCCAAATAATAATACCTAATGCATCAAAAAATGTTAAAGATAAGGCTTGTGATGAATTAATATTGATTACAGAGGAAACTATTAAAAATAACAATATTCCCTGTAAAACAAATATTTGAAAAAAGGACCTCAGATAAAAATTATTCCATTCTTCTCGCCACTTTGCGTATCGAAAATCTTCTGGTTTTCCCTTATTTCTTTTAAAAATATGGTATGACAATCTAAGTCCCCAAATAGTCACCAATAATGTTACTATAACTGACCTAAAATGAAAGTTCCCTGTACTAAACAATACAAAATATGAAGTTAGAACAAAACCTAAACCCCAACCAATATCGACAACAGAATTATTTTTCTTTACTATAGCAATTATAAAAAAGATAATAAAGTATGCTAGTATAAATAATATAGTTTGAATAAAAATTGATTCCATAATTAAACCTCTCCTTTTTTAGTCATAACTGATATTGCTACACTGTTTCTCCCAGCACTTAATGCAATCACTGGTGATATTGGTTCTATGAATTCTGGCTTATCTCCAATTATATCAGTAAAGATTTCTTCATAATCTTTTGCTCTTTCAAGACCATCTCCATGTACTATAGAGTATCTTTTTATACCTTCATCATTAAGATGATCTTTTACTATTTCTTTAATTTTTTTGTTATTTCCTCTTTTACTAAAAGATTTTGCAAAAGCGACTCCATTACCTTCTTTATCTAATGACACTATCGGCTTTAGATTCAATAGTTTGGCAAGTTTACCTTTTAAAGGGCTAACTCGACCTCCCCTTACCATATATTCAAAGTTATCAACACTCACATAAATATATATATTATCCTTAATCTCTTCTAAATAAGAAACTATATCTTCAAAATCTTTCCCTACTTTTATTTCTTCTACCGCTTCCATAACTAATAACCCCTGTGCACCAGAATCTAATTTTGAATCTATTATTGCTACCTCAACATTATCATCAATTTTTTCGATTGCTGATTTAACAGTTTGATAAGTACCACTTAATTTACTTGATACAGTAATAATTATTACCTTTTTATAATGGTCTGCAATAAATGAAAGTTTATCTTCTACCGATTTAACTGTAGGTTGTGATGATGTAGGATACTCTTTTGACTGATCAACTAAATCATAGAATTCATCATGGGTAATAGTAACTTTATCTAAATAGTTAGTATTATCTATGATTAAGTTAATTGGAATTACATGTATTTGATTATCATCTATATATTTTTGTGGTAAATCAGCTATTGAATCCGTTACCAAAGCAATCTCAGAGATTCTATTATATTTAATATTGTATTGAATTAACATATCATCAACTTTTTGATCAATTATTGTACTGTGTTGATTTAATTTAGAGAAAAATTCTGCCGGTTCATTTGTATGAATATGAACTCTCATTTTTTCAGTACTACCTGCAATAATTAATGAGTCTCCATATCTTGATAATTCTTCATTTAATGATTTTAAATTAATTTTTACATCCTCAAGATAAGCTTCTGTACAGTATCTAAACTTAATTTCATTTTTTTCATCCAAAACATTTTCTTCAACTTCTAAACTTATATTAATATTGTTAATATCTTCTATTTTACCTGTTTCTATAAATTCCAATATTCCTTTAAGAAAATATATAAAACCTAAAGCTCCTGAATCTACAACCTGAGCTTTTTTCAATACTTCCAACTGATCTTTTGTTTTTTCGAGTGATTTATTAGCAGTTTCTAAAGATTCCTGCATAATTACTTCAAAATCATCAGTTTTTGATTTTAGTTCTTTTAAAGCTTCTGACCATTCTCTCATAACGGTTAACATTGTTCCTTCAACAGGTTCACTAATTGCTTGATAAGTAAATTCAACAGCATTTTCTATCATTTTTACAAAATTATTTACACTTAATCTATTCTCGATATCAATATTTTCTTTTAAGCCGTTTATAAATTGAGCAAAGATAATTCCAGAATTACCAATAGCTCCTTTTAATGCAGCATCACCCATTGAATCAAGAGTTACCTTTACAGATTTATCTGCAACAACATTTTTTATAACCATATTTAATGTTCGGGACAAATTAGTACCTGTATCTCCATCAGGAACAGGAAATACATTTATTTCATTTAGTTCTTTTCTGTTTTCGATAACCTCTTTTGCTCCCGAAATGAAAGCATAATATAATCTTTCTCCATTTAAATACTTTATTTTCATCTTTATCACCCTATATTATTTAATATAACTTTCTAACCATTGAAGTAACTCTTCACTTAAACCATAATCATTTTTTTCTTTTTCAAATAATTCTCTACCCTGTTGGGTCCCAACATAATAATTCATTCTAGCTACTAAAGTGGAATTTATAAAATCATTATCATTAGGATAAATCTCTCTTAATTCAGACATTAATCTAGAATAACTTTGTAAACGATATTTTTGATGGTAAAATTCAGCTAAATAGAAATTACTATATTCTTTTAATTCAGTATAAAGTGTTTTTTCTTTATCAAGATTTTTAACATAATTTTCATAAATATTTTTTTGTTCTTGATTGTGATAAAACACTATAGATTTATATTGACTACCATAAGGCTTTACATATGGATTATGATTTTCAAAAAATAATTCTAAAAGTTCTTGATATGAAGTTATATTAGGATCATATTCAATCTGTATAGTTTCAGTATGGCTACCTAAATTATGGTAAGTAGGGTTATCCATTTTACCCCCAGCATATCCAACTCTCGTTCTTAACACTCCTTGAACTCCACCAAATAAAACATCAGGTCCCCAAAAACATCCCATAGCAAATGTGGCAGTTTTTAATTTTTTAGAATCTATATTATCAATTGGTGGTTTATTAACTGTATTTGCCTGGACAGAAGTATTTATAACTAACATTGATAACAATAAAACAACTAATATATAAACAAAATTCATTTTACTCACTCCTTATTTTTTAATAATAACCATTACTATTAATAGTTTACAAAAAATTCCTGGTATTTACAGTTAAATAGTTATCATTTATAGCAAGGGCAAGTAAAATAATTATAATATTTAAACACCTTGTTCTAATCTTGTTGCAAATTTCTGAGGAAGATCTGTTTTTTCAAACTTCTTTTGAACTTCTTTTATATCATATTTAACCCTTTTGAACTTGACATAATTTTTATCTGGATTAAAAATAACATAACTTGATTTAGGATTTCCATCCCTCGGTTGGCCGACACTACCAACATTAATTACATAATTATAATTTGGATTAACCTTTATAAGCTTTTCTTCACTTTTTTCCCATCCTTCACCTTGATTATAATAACATGAAGGAAAATGGGTATGTCCAATAAAAAGAATATTAGCATTAAAAATCATAGGTTCAATACTTTTTATATCATATTCATTAAAGATATATTGAAAAGGCGACCTTCGGTTTGGACTACCATGAGCTAAAATTATTTTATAATCCCCAATAGTGATATCTTCTCTTAATTTAAGAGAATCTAAAAATGCAAAACTTTCTTTGCTTAAATTATCTTTTGTCCATTGAATTGATTTTCTTATCGAATATTTAAACCATCTTGTGTCTAAATCATCAACCATAGTTTTATCATGGTTTCCACCAATCACTTTTTCACAGCTCTTTTTTACTAAATTTACTGTCTTTTCAGGTTCTGGATTATATCCTACAAGATCTCCCAGACAAAATATTTTATTGACTTTATCCTCATTTTTTTCTATATCCTCTAAAACTGTTTTTAGAGCAGTTAAATTTCCGTGAATATCAGAAATAATAGCAATAGTATTATCAGTCATAAACATACCCCTCACTATTAATTGGATTTTAGTTCTTTTATATTATCTATAAAAGGTGGTTTAATAATACCTTTTTCAGTTACTATAGCAGAAATGTTTTCTGCAGGAGTTATATCAAAAGCAGGATTATATACATCAATACCCTCAGGAGCAACTCTAACACTCCTTACTTCGGTTACTTCTTTGTCTTCTCTAATTTCTATTTCAATCTGATCACCACTATCAATACTAAAATCAATAGTTGAAACCGGAGCAGCTATATAAAAAGGAACATTATATCTTTTAGCAAGAACTGAAAGCATAAATGTACCTATTTTATTAGCTGTATCACCATTTTTGGCGATACGGTCAGCTCCAACTACTATTTTATCAATAACTTTATCTCTAATAAGAGTTGCAGCAGCGCTATCTACTATTAAAGTAGCAGGTATATTTTCTTCTTTCATCTCAAAAGCTGTAAGACTTGCCCCCTGTAATCTGGGTCGGGTTTCATCCATATAAACTTTTATCTTTTTGCCCGAATTATAGGCAGCCCTTATTACTCCTAATGCTGTACCATAACCTACTGTGGCTAAGGCACCTGCATTACAGTGGGTTAAAATATTATCGTCCTCATCTATTAATTCATTTCCAAATTGTCCAATTTTTTTATTGGTTTTTATATCTTCTTTTGCAATATTATCTGCCATTTTTAATAAATCATTTAAAGTTCTTTCTTTATCATATTTATCTTTTAAATCTTTTTTTAACTGTTTTTCCATTTTGTTTATAGACCAACTCAAATTCACAGCTGTAGGCCTTGTAGCTAAGAGATCTTCTTTAGCTTTAGAAATATATTCTAAAAAAGACTCTTCATCCTCATCAATATACTGTTTAACAGCCAAATAATAGCCGTAAGCTCCACAAGCTCCAATCGCAGGGGCTCCGCGCACAACCATCTTTTTAATCGCCTCACAAACTTCCTCATAAGTTTCTGCAGTATAGTATTGAATTTCCAATGGTAAGATCCTTTGGTCAATTAAATTTAATTTTTCATCTTCGAAAAATAATGTCTTATGTTCCATAAATCTCACCCTCCTAAGCCTTGTTTTGTTTATTATATTTTTTTGCATTAATAATTCTTGATTTTATAGATGGATGTGAAGCTTTAAACAATTTTTCCCACCATTTATACTCTAATCTTGATAAACTGCCATCCGCTAACTTAGCAAATGCTTTTGCTAAGGCTGATGGATCATCAATAACTTCAAAAGCATAAATATCAGCATTTTTCTCATATTTTCTACTCAAATACAACTGTAATGGAGTGAATATTCCATATATTAAACTCCATAAGATTAATAAGATTGGGATAACTGTTATTATATTGAAACTTTGGTATTCAAGTATAGAAACAATATTGGGTAAAGAAATATATGCTATATAAGTAGTTAATGCAATAAGTAAGGGAGAAAGTATCAAATTTTTATAGATATCATTATTAACGTGATGACCTATTTCATGGCACAAAATAGCCTCAATTTCTTGATCACTAAACCTACCAACTAGATTGTCACTTAATACTATCTTGCGCGTCTTGCCCATACCCATAACAGCTGCATTGGCTGACGATATTTTCGAACTTAAGTTTATTTCATAGATATCTTCAATTACAATATCTAATTTTTTAAACTTACTCATAAGTTTATCTTTTAATTCGCTTTCAGGATAAGATTTTAAGGTGTAAAAAAGTGGTAAAATTACGATAGGAAGTAAATAGTTTAATAGTATAATAAATAGGGAAAGAATTACTGTAAATATCAGCCACCAATAATTGACAAATTGATTATATAAGTATAAAAATAAATAGGATAACAAATATACAAATACAAAGGACAACAAAAATGCTTTAATTTTATCTAAAATCCATTCTTTAACATTTTGTTTGCTTAGATTAAAACGTAAATTTAATTTATACGTTGTAAAGTACTTTATTAAGGTATTAATAATGAAATATGATAAAAAGATAATGATCAAATAGATAAAGAGTTTAATAAAAGTTAAATAGTTTTCTGGTATTAGATTAAATAATTTAACTTCATATCTATTATAAAAAAACAAAAACACTAATGAAATTTTTATTAAATTATTTATTATAGTTATCTTTGTTTTTTTGTTATTATATTCAGCTGCTTTTTTTCTTCGTTTCTGATTAAATAATCTTTTAATATCCAATTTGTCTTCATCCATAATTTATAGGCTCCTATAAGTTTTTGTATTTTACTTATCAATTAATTTTTTAAGTCTGTTCACTATATTCTTATTGATAAATTTATCAGAATCACTTAATATTTTTTGAATGACATCTAAGATATTTTCTTCTCCGGGCCAATGTTTTTTTATTAATTCTGGATTAATACCATTAACTAAATCATTTAAAACAAAAGCAGATAAGGCTATATCATCAATGTAACCAAAAAGACCTAATAATGCTTCTGGTAACATGTCAAAAGGTGTTATAAAATAAGCGACAACAATTCCTAACTTCACTTTCTTCGATTTTGGAACCTCAGGGTCTTTCATTAAGTTAATCAGCAAATAAAAGATATCTGGAGCAAAAAGCAACACATCTGATAAATTTTCATTTTTAGAAATTTTACTCACATTATCGTTAATTTTTTCTCTTAATTTATAGTAATAATCCATTTTGCTTTCCATATTAATTCTCCTATAGATTTTTTTCTACTTGTTTTATTTTAAATGCATTAAATATATCTGTTCTAGTTATTATTCCAACTAATTTATCATCTTCCATTACCATTAATCTTCCAATATCTTCTTCCAATAAAATTTGTAAGGCTTTATTCACATCTTGATTAGGTGATATCTTTTTAATATCTGTTGACATTATATCCTTAACATATCTTTCATGGTGCTTATCTGATTTTATATTTCTAATATCTTCCATAGTAACACAGCCAATTAACTTGTCATCATCAATTACCGGATAACCACTATGGCTTTTGTGAAGCATCATCTCAAGTAGTTCTTTAACAGTTAAATCACTGGAAATATATGAAACATCAGTACTCATTAAGTCTCTTACTCTTAAATCAGATAAGGTATCTTTTAACATACTATATTGAAATTCCTGGTTTGCTCGCATATATATAAAAAATGCAATTAAAATCAAAATGAAGTTACCATAAATAAAACCTATTACACCAAATAAAAATACAATCACTTTACTTACAGTTACAGCTATTTTAGTAGCCTGTAGAAAATCTTTTTTCCTTGCAATTAATGCTCTAAGTACTCTACCCCCATCATTAGGAAATGCTGGTAACATATTAAAGATTGCTAAAAAGACATTAAGCTGACCTAGATATAGTATTAAAAATCTTAGATCAGCAATAAGTATACTTGATATAAGTTGGGCAATTAAAATAAAAGTTAATCCAATTGCCAAACTAACCATTGGTCCAATTATAGATATCTTTAACTCATCATCAGGGTTTTCTGTCATTTCTTTAATTTCAGCAATTCCACCTAAAAGCATCAATGTGATACTATTGATCTGATGACCCTTAGATCTGGCAACAAAGGAGTGTCCTAGTTCGTGTAAAGCAACACTTGCAAATAGAAATATAGTTATTAATAATCCCAAAAGATAATCCGGTAAGAACATATTTTGATAAGGAATATTCATTATACCTGTCAACATTTCAATATTAGTTGATACAGCCCAGGCTATAAATGGAAGGGCTATAATAAAACTTATATGGAGTTTGATAGGAATATCTGAAATTTTACCTATTTGAATAGAACTCTTAAACATTTCAAAAACCCCCATATTTAGAAATTTAACTCTAACTTTTTTTCAAAATTAAATGATTTTCTGTGGACTTTACTAAATCCATGTTCTCGAACCGACTTTTTGTGTTTATCTGTAATATAACCGAAATTTTGATTAAAATAATATTCTGGATATTTTTCATGTAATTTTTTCATTTTTTCTTCTCGATCAACCTTTGTAATTATAGAAGCTGCAGCAAGAAGATAAACTTTCTTATTAGTATTTTTTATTATCTTTTTGTTTTTATGCTCTAAACCATACTTATAATATATGAAGTAATTATTCTCATTATCATCATCTAAATATTGATCAAGATTTTCTTTTAATTTATTATAGCCTTCTATTATACATGACTTTAACCCTTTTTTATCAACTATAGAAGAACTTAAATCTAAAGTGTCTATATATTCTATATCTTTACTAATTTCATTATATAACTTTTTCCTATTATTTTCAGTATGTTTATTTGAATACCTGATATCTTTTATTTCAGAAAACCTATTTAATCTTACTAAACAAAAAGTTAAGGGACCTGCTGCTGCATAAAGTCCAGTTACAAAAAATCCATAAATATAATCAAACCCTTTATTATAGATCTGATTTTCTATATTTTTATAGTCTTGTACTTTTTCTTTTTTTATAACTTCTTCATTATATTTTTTCTCACATTCAAAAGCCAGTTTAGAAGTTGTTTTTCTACTGTCTGCATACAAAGAATCTATTAAGTCTCTATCAATTTCTACATTCTTAATCAATTCACGTAGTTTTTCAATAGTCTTATCTTTTATATTATACTTGTCTTCAAACTGTAATTTTGGTTGATATTTCATATCTGCAACACCTTTACCTTTTTAAAGATATCTTTGTTATATAATTAATCATTAAAGGTTAAAATCCTTTTAAAAAGCTGTATATATACAAAAAACCCCGACTATTTACAATAAATAGTCGAGGTGCTCTTTTTTAAAAACTTTAGTTTATTTAAAGTTTTACAACATTTTCTGCTTGAGGGCCACGGTCGGCTTCAACAATTTCAAATTCAACTTCTTCGCCTTCTTCTAAACTTTTGTAACCATCTTCTTGAATTGCAGAAAAATGAACAAAAACGTCTTCTTC
Source organism: Halanaerobiales bacterium (assembly GCA_034521955.1). Classification (GTDB taxonomy): domain Bacteria; phylum Bacillota; class Halanaerobiia; order Halanaerobiales; family M55B127; genus M55B127. Next base: position 275,582 of record JAXHLT010000001.1, read on the forward strand.
AGAGTCTTCTCTTTCAATAAATCCAAAACCTTTTTTAGAATCAAACCATTTTACTTCTCCTGTGTAAATCATGTAAAAATTCCTCCTGTAATAATTTTTAATAGTGGTGCCGGGGATCGGGCTCGAACCGATACGGGAAAAAATTCCCACCGGATTTTAAGTCCGATGCGTCTGCCAATTCCGCCACCCCGGCTTGCTACAACAATTGTTGCAACATTTTAGATTATATTATAAATAACATATTATGTCAAGGGTGTTAGATAAATCTATCAAACTTTTTTATTTTTTTGATCTTTCTTGTAGTATCCAAATATAATCATATGGGTCTAAACTATGATTATTATAAGTCTTTTTCTGATCTGATAGGTTATTTACAACAGTTAAAACATTACCATCTATTGACCTCTTTGATATAAGTAAATTATTATCTGTTTTATATTCAGGTTTTCTTTTAAATATCTTTTTATGTTGGTTTTTAAATTCGACCATATCTTTTAGACCTTTAAAAATAACTGCAGGCTTTGAATCAGGGTTATTTTTAGCCTCATTATACTTACTATCATCAAAAGGCCCTCTATTTAAGTACCTACTGTCTTTATAGCCAAACTTTTGGTTCATCTTTTCATAAAATTCAATATCATTTTCCATACCTACTTCATCTCCAAAGTAAATAATTGGAGTTCCTTGTATAGAAAACAGTATAGAATATGCAAGTAAAATTTTCTGTACATTACCTTCCATTAAATCAAATAATCTACCTGAAATTCCTTTGCCTTCTCTAAAGGTCCAACTTTGTTCTTTTAAATAGTACTGATTCATTAACTTTCTTTCTTTTTCACTAACAAATTCCAGGGTCAATTCATCATGACCTCTTAAAAATGTAAACCAGGCAGTATTTTTAGGTTGTTTCAATTTATCAATATTGTCCAATTGTTTTTTGATATGAGCCACATCATTTTCTGCTAAAGATAAAAATATCCTAGGCATGATAGGAAAGTTATATACAACATGACACTCATCACCATTCCCTAAATATTCTATTACATCTTCTGGCATTTGATTTGCTTCTGCTATCATTACTGTTCCTTTAGATATACTGTCAAATACTGCTCTAAATATTTTTAATATAAGGTGGGTTTCTTTTAGGTTTTCACAATTAGTACCCTCTTTTTTCCATAAAAATGGTGCTGCATCCATTCTAAAACCGTCAACACCTTTTATTTTCCAGAATGTAAAGGCTTTTAACATTTCAAATAAAACTTCGGGATTCTTATAGTTTAAATCAGGTTGTATATCATAAAATCTATGAAAATAATAGTCATCTGTATTTTCATTATATGACCAATTACTGTTTGATACTCCTTCTAATAAGAGTCGAGTATTATTATATTTTTTCTTATTATCATTCCATATATAAAAATCTCTGTATCTGGATGATTTTGATTTTTTAGCGTTTTCAAACCATTCATGTTGATCTGAGGTATGGTTTACAGCAATATCAAATACGATCTTAATATCTTTTTGATGTGCATTTTCCAAAAAATCAATAAATTCCTGATTAGTACCCAGTTCTTCTCTTATTTTATAGTAATCAGAAATATCAAAACCTTGGTCAACCATAGGAGATTTTAAAATAGGTAAAAGCCAAATTGTATTTACTCCTAAATTTGATAAATAATCTAATCTTTTTGATAAACCGTTAAAGTCATCTGCAAATAAATCAACATAAAGAGAGTATACTACTCCTTCTTTAAACCAATCCCTTGTTTCAACTTTATATTCTGATTCTTGTTTTCTTTGTTCAATTAAATCATATACTTTATTTAAATATTTATCTTCATTACCATAAATTTTTTCCCAAAGTTCTTTGATTTTATCCTTCATGAAAACCTCCTTTTAATCTATCAACATACCGTGTAAAATATCATAGTCACTTACTCTTAACTTTAATTTCCTCAAATATTTCATTGTTTCAATTAATATAATAGTCCCAGGGACTATTATATCAGCTCGATTGGGATCTAAGCCTTTAATCTTTTTTTTCATCTTTAAGTCTAATTTTCTTAATATATTCATGATTTTATTTATATCAGAGTACTTTAATATATAATTATGTATAGCTTGTGAATCATAACTTTCCAATTTTAACATAATAGAAGCTAAGTGTAGTAATCGTTCCACCAACACCAATCAGATTGTTTATATCTGGAGATATTTCAATATTTTCTTTTAAGGTTTTTCTTATATGAGTTGAAATCTTTTCAACCTTACTTCTTGATAAGGGTATATTTACATCATTGATAAATCTATCAGTTATCCTTACAGCTCCTATATCTATACTTTTCATATTTATTTCATCATCTTTAAAATTTTGCCAGATAAATTCAGTACTACCCCCACCAATATCAATTATTACATAGTTATTAAAATTAAAGTCTAAAGTAACCCCTTTAAATATCAATTCAGCTTCTTTTTCACCTGATATTACTTCTAGATTATAACCTATTTGATCTTTAATCATTTTTTTAAAAGTATCACTGTTTTCGACATCTCTTAAGGCACTAGTACCAATCAATTTTACTTCTTTTAACATCCTGTTTTTGTATTGTGTCTTTTAGTTTTTTTAGACCATCTAATCCTCTTTTTATTGCTTTTTCACTTAACAGTTTATTAGTATCAACACCTTCACCTAACCTAGTTGTTATTAATTTTTTTTCTACTTCTTCAACATTATCTCCATCTAAATTTGCTATTAAAAGCCTAGTTGAATTAGTTCCCATCTCAATTACTGCTTTTTTCATTGATCTCCAACTCCTTACAAATATCACATTCATCAGGCCACATTACTTTATTAAAAACAATTTTTCCAACTGGATTTAAATTGTTTACTAGAAAATCTGCTACATGAGTATGAAGGCATTTTATTCCTTTTTTATCTTTAATTCCACCAACTCCAGAATTTTTTAATGTGTACAAAATATCTTCAGAAATCTTTTTAATTTTTTCTATTTCTTTTTTATCTAGCATATTCATTCTTTGTTTAGCATAATTTATATGAGCAGCTTCTAGTTTGGATTTTAATTCATAGTTACTATCTACTTTATTTTGTAATTTATCTATCCAATTTGAATCCTCTAATCTAGATATGTTTTTATTTAAATATGGACATGTTAACCAATATGTAGTAGGAAATACCCTTTTATAAAAAAAAGGATATACTTTTATTACAGCCGGATAACCAAAAGGACAACACTTAGAAATCTCTTTTATACCTTCTGGTCTTCTATTTATTTGTTTTTCTATTAATTTATTAATTCTTTTATTCATTAATATCAACCTATTTTTCTTATTATTTATCACACTATTATATAAAAATATTTAAGTACTATCAAATTTAAGTAATAGATTTTATCGGCAGAAAATCAGATGGGCTTTCCCTCTGAATGAATGCCGATATGGCAAGAAAAAGTTAAGGTAATCTAACAACTGAATAAATGGAGTGGCAGCAAGAATTGAAGTGAAAAACAAGCTCCTTTGTTGCTTAAAATATTCAAGATATCTAAAAAATCCTTAATCATTCAGTACCATCGGACTGACGAGATTTTAAACCTTTGGAGAAACTGTAAGACCTAATTTCTTACTTAATACTTGATATTAAGCAAAAATAGGCTCGTTTCTAGGAATAAGGAATCCTCGTGTGCTTGCACCGAGGAAGGTCAATGTCCAAAACTCAATTATAAAGAGTTTTTCTATTTTAAACCAGTTTTTTTATTCGATGAAAAGTTTGTGTCAAGAAAACTTAAGAAATATAGAAACCCCATATTCTTCTAATATTAAACTACAACTATTGATTTCAATCCTTTTATGCAATTTTATCCACTTGATGAATCAATTATTTTAATCTGATAGTAATCATCTTTTAATCTTTTTCTTAAAACATTATTATAAACAAACATTAATATTCTTATCATCGCTTCTGCTCCCTGTCTAACCCAACTCATTCCTTTGCTTTTAATCCTTCTAGCTGCATTCTTATCAACATAACTTACACAAATCTTATGCTATATCAGAACTAAAAAATGCTCTGATATCTTTTTTTGTATAAAAACTTCAAGTTGGATTATTAAATTATCAAAATAATCATAGGGTCGTTGTTCAATCGCTATTTAATATTACTTTTGTGTTATTTAAATTATACTTTTTGATAATCTGTAGGGTTAATTCTTCATAAAAATCTTCTGCACTATAATATATACCTGATACTATCTGTGATTCTTTTAACCTTTTTCTTTTCTTAGATGTACTTGTATATTCCCAACCTTCATGAAACAATCCTATCTTGGCTTTAAACCTCTTACTGTCCTTTTCTTGCCTACTTAACAATATCCTATCTACTTCACAAAATAATATTTGTATTTCCCTTTGCTTATCAGTAAAATTTTACCGGTTTCAAATAAATTTTATTTTTTATAATCCCAACTTTTTATCTAATAAAAAAACATATTTTTTACTTTTATGATTATAATATAATCTTGTTTTAAACCTAATACCGCCTACTTTTGTTGATACTGTTCTTTATTTAAAGCTTATTCATTCTAATTGACCCTCCTCGGGGCAAGCCCACGAGGATTCTTTATTCATAGAGAATTGCCTACTTAAAGCATACCGAATGGTAGATTAAGTTAGGTCTTATGCTCTCTCCAAAAGCGTAAATTCGGGTAAGCCCTACCCTAATGAAACTAATTTATTTCTAATTCTAATTTACCTTGTTTTAAAAGGTTTTTACTAGCATTTATATCTCTATTATGAGTTGCTCCACACTCACAAGTCCAAGAACGAACTGATAGCTCTTTTACTTTAGGATTTTTAACACCACATTCTAAACAGGTTTGGCTACTAGCAAAAAATCTATCTACTTTATGTAATGTACAATCATACCACTTACTTTTGTATTCCAACATAGTAGTAAAAATATTCCAAGCACAATCAGAAATATGTTTAGCTAGTTTAGAATTTTTAAGCATGCCTTTTACATTTAAGTCCTCTATGACTAAAAGTTGATTCTCCTTTGTTAGTATAGTGGACAACTTATGTAAAAAATCTTTACGAATATTTTTGATTTTAGCATGAACCTTAGCAATTTTCTTTTTGAGTTTTTTCCAGTTATTACTACCTTCTTCTTTACGAGCTAATCTTTTTTGAAGTTTAGCTAATTTATCTTCGTATTTAGAAAGATGTTTAGGATTTTCTATATGTTTTCCATCAGAAGTAGTTAAAAAATATTTAATTCCTAAATCCAAACCTAGTTCACCTTGATTATTCTTAACAATTGTTGTTAAAATTTCTCTAACATTAATTGAAATATAGTATTTGCCTGTTCTAGATTTAGAAACTGTAACATTATTGATTTTACCCTTAACTTCTTTAGATTTAGCAAACTTAACCCAAGATAGTTTAGGTAATTTTATATAATTATCTTTAATCTCAATATTTGTGCTACCATTAGATCTAATGAATTTTTGAGTTCTATATGATAATCTAGATTTCTTTTTAGCTTTAAATTTTGGATAATTATATTTACCACTAAAGAAATTCTTAAAAGCTTTATCTAGGTCTTTAAGACTTTGCTGTAAAGCTATACTATCAACTTCTTTTAACCATTTAAATTCTTTCTTTAATTGAGGTAATTCACTAGAGTATTTAGTATATGATTTATATTTACTTTCTTTAGCTTTAGCTAAAAATTCATTATAGATAAACCTCGAAGAACCTATAGTTTTATCAATTAAATCTTTTTGTTCTTGATTAGGATAAATTCTGAATTTATATGCTTTTTTAATTGGTTTGAAAATTTTAATCATTATAATCCTACCTCTTAGTTAGATTTTTGGTTTTGAATATATCTCTTAATAGTTCGAGAGCTTACATTACCAATTGTACTAACAAAATATCCCTTACTCCAAAGCGAACCACAGCGAGCATAAAATTTCTTTAATTTAGGATATTCTTTAAATAGCTCGATTGTTGATATACTTTTTAAAGTCCTAACTATATCAGTGGGTGCTACTGTTAGTTTGGCTGATAGAAAAATGTGTATATGGTCTGACATTACTTCTAATTCTAAAATTTCATATTTATATTCATTAGATATATTAACAAAAATATTTTTTAATGATTGTTCTATATCTTCCTGTATGACTTCAAATCTAAATTTAGGACACCATACAAAATGATATTGCACCAAATATCTACAATGACTTAAACTTTTGTAATCATTACTCCTCTCTATCTAACTCATATTTTTCTTGTATAGCCCTACGCATTAGGTCTAAATAAGTCAATGTAGATTCTTCTTCAACAGAATATATTCTTGCTAAATTTTCAAGTTCATCTTTCCAATTTTCAGGGATAGAAATATTAATTTGAACATTTTTCATTCAGTTATCTCTTTTTACATATATATTATGTCATAGTATATTATATATTCAAATATAAAAAAGAGATTTTATAAAAGGTTGGGCTGATATTATTTTTTTAAAACAATATTTAATTGTTTAAAAAATATCGTCATTCATTCAGAGGGCAAGCCCATCTGGTTTTCTGCCGATAAATTCTATAACTTGCTTTATTTTTTAATAATAATTTTTTAAGTACTAATATACTTAATTCCATATTTAATCTTGCTATCTTTAAAGAAGCCTTTTCCTTAGTATACAATAAATATGGAAATTTAGGTAGAAGATTAGTATAAAAATAGAAAAAAACCTCACAAGAAGAAAATGAATAACAAAAAATAGTTAAAACTCATATATAAAATTACATTTTAAGAATAATACAAGATGTAGATGATTTCAAGGATTTAGAACAAAATATTTTTAAAAATATCTGCCAAAAAGCACAAGAATCCTTTAAAGAAGTATTGATATTAATAGAGCATGAATTGATGGAACAAAGAAGTGAACCTCACCACCTAAATCATAGATTTAGATGGAGTTTTCTTGGTTGTCTTTGATAAATAAAAGTAATTGGAAAACTAATAATCCTGCTGTAATATAAATTTATTACCTGAGGAGTAATATGTTTTAATTAGGCTTTTTTTAAATAAAAATTTTCCTTTTATTCTGTCATTATAATTTCAAGTGAAAAAAAGTTACTATATACCTGTTTATACTAAAAAGTAACTAAATAATTCTTTTTGTAAGGAAATAGCTTTCACAAAAGTTAGACAGAAACAACATTATTGGAGCTTTTTAATTATCTAAAGATATTACGCAAATTTATAATAATGCCAAAATATATAAAACTCCTAAAATAAAAAAGAACTCTTTGAAGAAGCTAATAAAAATACAATATATCTTGATAAAGTAAATTCAATACCAATTAATTTGCAGACCTAACTATTTAGATTTTTACAAGAAAAAAATAATGCCATTAGATGGTTCCAAACCTAAAGAAGTAAATGTAAGAGTAATAGTTTCGACCAATCAAGAAACTTCTAAATTAATAGATAACAAGATCAGAAAAGATTTTTATTAAAGACTTAATGTAATCAACTCAAAAATATCACCACAAAGAGAAAGAAAAGATGATCGCCAATACCGCCAAAATTGTCTTAATGCTACTAAAAAAACTTGATAAACTCATTTCAACCAAATATATAATGTGTCCGTAAGACCTGACAGGTTAAGTACTAAATCTTCCATTTCATATATCCACCACATTTTTTGTGATAACTTTTGCACATTAAGGACTTTGTTTTTTGTTGCAAATTCATCCAGTTATAGCCAACCTCAGATGTAATTCGTGTACCTCGGACCAAAATTTTGCTTTAAACTTGCTTCAGACTAGCAGTAGTCCACAACACTTTTCTCATCAGCTCATTCCTAACTCGTGTTCGGAATTCGATTTCATAATTCATACCTATCAAACAACACAAAAACCGCCCGAAAGGCGGCTTGAATTTATATTTTACGCAATAATATTTTCTTTATCTGATTTTTCCACTTTTGGCTCTTTCTCACTCTTTTCCTGTTTTTCCAGTTCTTCTAATTCTTGCATCACCTGTTTTTCCTTTTCCGGATCTACTTTGTAGAGATCAAGTTCCAGCTCCTCAGAATCCTGAACGGAGTCTTCCTTTTGCTTCTTTGAAACTGAGTCAGCTATATTTTTATCTTTTTTGGCTCTGCTCTCAGCTCCAGGAGCTTTATCTCCAATTAGAGAAGCTGTCCACTTACCACAGCGGTCACCAGTTACAGCAATTACTTTCTGATCAGCAATAACCTTAATAACCTCACAGTTATTGGCACAGTCTCCACATTCAAAACTTGTAGTTTCAAACTCCTGCTCTGTTAAATCAAAACCTCTAAAACTGCTCTCCCTGCCACTTCTTTTAATATCCCTTTTAGCCAGCATGGCTATTCCAATTGCTCCCATCACATCGTGATGTTTGGGTACAACCACCTCAGAATCTATTTCTTCTTCAAAGGCTTTTTTAATACCAATATTGGCGGCTACACCACCCTGAAAAATAAATTCACCTTCTAAAACTCGATTACGCACCAAGTTGTTCATATAATTTCTAACTAAAGCTTCTGAGAGACCATTGATAATTTCGGGCTTGGTAAATCCATACTGTTGTTTTGAAATCATATCTGACTCTGCAAAAACTGTACAGCGTCCGGCTATGCGGACATCACGCTCAGCCTCTAAGGCCAGACTCCCAAATTCCTCAATGGGAATTCCGAGCCTTTCTGCCTGATGGTCTAAAAAAGAGCCTGTACCGGCTGCACAGACAGTATTCATCGCAAAATCGACTGCAATTCCATCCTCAACAATGATTAGTTTAGAATCCTGACCTCCAATTTCAAAGATGGTACCGGCATCAGGATGATAATAGGTTGAAGCTCGAGCATGAGCTGTAATTTCATTTTTAACTGTATCTGCACCTAAAACATAACCAATCAGCTCTCTACCACTGCCGGTTACTCCAACTCCACTAATTATATAGTCATCAAGCTCTATTTCTTTTTGAAATTTAGTTAAACCCTTTTTGACAAGCTCGATCGGATTACCTGAGTTGCGGGTATAGAGTTTAAAAGCTAATTCATTTTCTTCATCTACTGCTACAATGTTAATGCTGACTGATCCTATATCTACACCCAGATAAAGATTCTTCATCTACATAACCTCCCTCATATCTTTTTCTCTAATCATATCTAAAAATGCTTCGACTCTGGTTAAGACATTGGCATCAGCAGTCTGCTCATCTATTGAAATAGTTAAAACCGGTATCTCATATTTTTCAGAAAAATCATCGATTACACTCTGAGATACAAGTTCCGGCAGACAGCCAAAAGGTTTAAGATGAATTATTCCATCAAAACCTTTTTCTTTAAAATCAACGGCATGACCAAGATTTGCCTGAGCATGACCGCCGATTTCAATTTCTATAAATTCTTCTCCCTTTTTTTCTATTTCTTCTAAATCCTGACCGGTAAAGGGGAAAGAATTTTCCCTAATCCAATCCGTCAGATACTGGGAGCGCTCAACTTCAAAACCAAAGCGGTTTACTTTTTCTTCAATTTGATTATTAATTGACTGTTCTAAAACAACATATATTTCTCCAATAACACCAATTTTATAGCGATCTTTTTCAGCTGGAATTGAGTCTTCAAATTTGGCCAACTGCTTTAAGTATTTGCTTTTGATTTTATTAACTTCTTTTGTATTTTTAATTTGATAAAATTCTGACTGAGCCTCCATCCAAATCTGATTGATTGTTCCCTGATCATTATAGGCTCTTATAACTTCTACCTTTTTTTCAATCTCATCCAGAGCTTTAGTCAGCTGATAAACAGTTTTGATTGCCTGAGCCACCTGAAACCAGGAGCTGTCTCCTTTTAATCTTTTTACAATATCATAAAAATATTTATAATCATCATGAGGAGAGTCTATAACAATAAACTCCACCTCATCATAACCTAAATCTTCAAGTATTTTCTTGTGTACTTCTCCGTAGTAGCCAGCTCGACAGGGGCCGTGGCCGCCGCTGGTGACCAAGGTCTCAACATCTGCTTCCATTAATTTTAAATAAATACCTGTGATCACTTTAAAGGGAAAACAGGCAAATTCCGGGCTGTGTTTAACACCTAAATCAATAATCTCTTTATTAGGCTTAGGCGGCATAACAACATCGTGACCCAGAAGTTCAAAAAGCTTTTTATATACTATTGTCGGTCCCATATAGGGAAAAGATAATCTCATCTTAATTACTCTCCTTTTTTAATCTGAGTAAATCTATAAAGGCTTCGATTCTGGTTAAAATATGACTTTCACCTGTTTGCTCATCAATTCTTAAGGTCATAAAAGCATTATCATATTCTTTAGCATCAACTTCTAAGATCTGTCCCAGCATTGAATCAGGTCCACAGCCAAAGGCAGTCAGATGAATTACTCCATCTATTTTGTCATTTTTAAAATAGTGTTCGGCTGCACCGTAAAGTTTATTGGTAAATTCCCAGAACATCGGTTTTCTTAAGCTGGACAGCTCCTGATCTATAATTTCTTTCTCTACCATCGAAAAAGTATGGACTCTAACGCCCATTTCCTGCAGTTTATTAATGATATCCATATTGATATACTGATCATAAATATTGTAGACATAACCAATTACAGCAATATCAATAACTTCTTCCCTGCCGGGAGCCTCTATCTTACTAACCGGCTTCCGGCTCTGAGGAAGAGCTGCAGATTTTTCAAATTTATTAATTCTTTTTTCTAAAAGATCCAGATCTTCAATTTCAGCGAAATCATTTATTAAATAGCCATCTAAAAGCAGCTCTCTGTATCTCTGCCAGAAATGAGATGCTTTTTGTAAAGCCTTTTTCATTTCTCTTTTAGGAATAGCCAGTGCTTCAGCCAGCTTTTTATGATTGGAATACTGCGATATATCATCACTTTTAGATTCAATATGATCTGCAATCACCTGAGTTTCAAGACCTGGCAGAGAATGTCTAACGAGATCCGGCAGTCCTAAAAATTTAGGACATAAAACTAAATCTTTTCTGAGCGAACGAAATCTCGGTAAAAGTATATAGTCAACCTCTTTTTGATCCAGGTTTAAAATATGACCGACCATTACTTTAATCGGTACACAGATTTCTGAAAGTGATTTTTTAACTCCCTGATCAAGCAGATTACGGGAAGTATTATCAGAAATAACAGGCTCTATATCAAGTTCTGAAAATAATTTGAGCCAGAACGGAAAGTAGTAATAATAGAGCAGGGCTCTGGGTATTCCTATTTTTATTTTTTTCATGACCTGACATCTCCAATCATCTTATAATATTAAAAATCATAAATATTGCTGCAGCAGTATTTATTAAAGCAAATACTAATTTTAAATTTTTACTATTAATATTGATTGCTGTTCTACTTCCAACTATCCCTCCAACTACTGCAATCAAAGCCAAAGGTATAGATAATACCAAATTAATATTTCCATGAAAACTATGACCAATAAACCCCATCAAAGCTGTTACAGCAACCATAGCAGAAGAGGTCCCCACTGCAACTGTAATTGGCACTCCACATGCTAAAACCATTAAAGGTACTTTAAATGATCCCCCAGAAATTCCAATCGCCCCAGCGAAGAAACCAGTTATAGCTGCTATTGGAATTGCAAACCATAAATTGACTACATACTGATAGCCATTAAATTCTCTTTTCCAATAGCCAAATTTATTTTCTAAGCTGATTTTTCTCTCTTTAACTGGCAAAAACATAAAGAAAGAAACAACTATTAATACCCCAGCAAAAATCAATTTAAGAATATGATCATCAAAACCGCCCGCCAGGTAACCACCTACAAAGGCCATAATATCTGTAGCTGGATCAATTATTAAAGCTAGTTTCCAGTCAATTCTTTTGCTTTTATTAAAAACCAGCATTGACACTCCTGCTGTTGTCATCATAATTAATTGAGAAGTTGTCGCTGCATGTGTCATTGAAACTCCTGCTGAAATCATTGCCAGCAGATAAAAATTTCCTCCTCCTTTACCAACCATTGCCATAAAGGTAGCAATAATAAACATCACAATTCCTAAAACAAAAACATTCTCCATTTAAAAACATATCTCCTTTATAATTTAGTTTTATTTATATATTATCAACGTTATGAACATATGTCAATAATATCAGTTTTTTTATTAGATATCAATTCAAAATCTTTAAATGGAGATTCAAATATATTTATCTTATTTTAATTAAATTTTTAATTTAGAGATTCCAATTTTATGATGAGCAATAATCCCAATTGAAATTTTAAAACTGCTGCTATAATAAATAATGTAGTCATAGTCCCGTTATCAATGATGAAAACATTCATAAAAGTTTCTACTCCTCCACCAATAAACATAACCAGAGAAGCTAAAAAAATTTCTTTACCTCTTAATTCAAGCTATACTGCAATACCTTATAATTTTAATTTGTATTTCAACTGATGAAATATCTTATAATAATATAATAGATAAAATTTCCAGTTGTTTATTTTGGTAATATTATTATCGTCTCTTATGCTCTTAATATCAACAACTATAACTGTATTAACATTGTAATTAATAAAATAATTGACTAACTTTTTTACTAACAACATGGAGTAAATAATTAATCCATTTTTCCTTTTTTATATAGTTGTTTTAATCGTTTTCAGGACTTTTTACCCTCTGCATTTAAGATAGACTGATAGTACTTTATCTTTTTGTTAAAATATCTGCTGATACTTAAATATGGATTGCTATTTCGAGTAAGCTAAATAGTCAATTACAATAACTTTTTCCTGATAAATAAATTTAATCAAGAAATAAATTCCTTAATTTCTTCTACTGTTACGACTCGACTTTTGATTTTAACTTCACCATTAATATCAAGTGCGGGTGTGCTCATAATCCCTGCTTTTGCAATCTCAGCCATATCTTCAACCTTAATAATTTCAGCATCAATATTGTTTCTTCCATAGCTTTTTTAGCATTATCTGCTAGACTAACACAGTTTTTACATCCTGGTCCATAGATAGTAATTTCCATATTTAACACTCCTTGTTTTTAGGTTTTAAAACTAATTTATTATTTTGTATTATTTATAAAAAAAATTAGTAATAAAAATAACTTACTGATAATTTATTATACAAAATTTATAACAAAATTAAACATATAACCAACACCAATTATTGAGAATCCAACAACCATAACAAATACTGTGATTAACTTAGGCTTTATTACCTTACGAAGTATTATCAATGCGGGTAAAGATAAAGCTGTAGTTGCCATCATATAACTTAAAGCAGTTCCTAATACAACTCCCTTACCCATTAATGCTTCCACAATCGGAATTGTTCCAACAGCATTAGCATAAAGTGGAATACCTACAATAACTGCAGCTATTACAGATAAAGGATTGTTTGGCCCAGCATATTCTGCCAGTAATTCTGCTGGTGCATAGCCATTAATTACAGCTTCAAGTCCAATACCAATTATAACATATTTCCAGAATCTTCCAACAATTTCCTTAACTTCTTCTTTTGCATAGTTTATTCTATCATCCCAGTTAAGTTCTTCTATATCAGTTTCTCCAACATCTATATTATAAACATATTCTTCAACCTGTTTTTCCATATCTAGGGTTTCGATTACTATTCCTCCAACTATTTCAACTAATATACCACTTATCAAATAAAGAGTTCCTATTTTCCAACCAAAAATAGTATATAAAATAACCAAAGCAACCTCATTTACAATTGGAGAAGTAATTAAAAAAGAAAAAGTAATCCCAAGAGGTATTCCTGATTCTACAAACCCAATAAAAATTGGTACTGAAGAACAGGAGTAAAATGGTGTAACAACTCCTAATAGTTAAGCTATAATATGGCTCGTCAATTTTTTGTAGTTACTTAATAATTTTTTTGTATATTCTGGCTGGAAATAGCTCCTAATTATTGATATAAAAAAGCTCATTATAGAAAGTAAGAAGATGATCTTTGTCGTATCATAGAAGAAAAAATGAACTGAATCTCCAAGTCTGGTTCTTGCTTCAATACCAAATAAACTATAAGTCATTAAATCCACGAATTTAACAAATATTTCAAACACTAACAACATCCCTTTGTTTGATTATCTGTTCTAATTTCAGCTGTTGTATCTAAATGTTCAATATTATTTTTTAGTTCTAACATACTTAGTTCATCTAATGATAGAGCCTTTAAAGATACTAATTTTGCCAAATATTTATCATAAACACTTCTATTTATGCAATAATAACTCCATTTTCTATTTTTTTCTTCATTTAGAAGATCTAGTTTTTTAAAATAACTTAGATGTTGAGAAACACTTGATTGAGATTTATCAAGCAGCTGCTGTAGTTGACAGACACAATACTCTGTATCCAGCAGCAGTTTTAATATTTTAAGACGATTTTCATCAGATATGCATTTTAAAAAATCAAGTAATTTTTCCATAAGAATTCTCCTCATTCATATTAATTTAGACTAATTTGATTATATAGTAATAAAATTCTCATGTCAAATATTTTCATATAAACTCCTATTTGTTAGGCTTTATATCATATTTTATTGTAAACAGTTTTTAAAATATCTTTTAATATATTATTATAAGTTAATTTAATAAATAAAGAATCGGATTAATTATTTGTTTTATTATTCTTTACTATCTACTCTAAAAAAACTCAAAATAAAGATGAAACTAAATGTTAATAAATTCCTGTTTATAGTAATTTTTTTGCCAAACAATTTAACTTTTAAAGCAATTGTTACTACTCCTTTTAAAATAGCACCATAATTAGCTCCAATTACAAGCAAAAAACCAGCCAATGCTAATACCACTACTGGTTTTAATAAAACAAAGCTTCTAACTAATTCTCCAATTATTATTGATAAAAAACTGCTTTCAGAGCCAAACCAACCGGTAATAGGTTCTTGAGAAATAAATATCTACATTAATCCCACTAATATAAAATAAAAAAATAATACCGATAATATATTTAAAGCAATTTAATGCTAGCTAATACTGACTTTTTTACTAAATTTTTTAAAAGAATCAAAAAAAAACAGTAACTAACAATACATATCTCAATAATCATGAAAAATAACACAAAAGTAATATTAAATAGTGATTGAACAACGATCCTATGATTATTTTGATAATTTAATAATCCAACTTGATAGTTTTTATACAAAAAAAGATATCAGAACATATTTTAGTTCTGATATAGCATAAGAGTGTAAGTTATGTTGATAAGAATGCAGCTAGAAGAATGAAAAGCAAAGGAATGAGTTAGGTTAGACATTGAGCAGAAGCGATGATAAGAATATTAATGCTTGTTTATAATGATGTTTTAAAAGAAAGATTGAAAGATGATTACTATCAGATTAAAATAATTGATTCATCAAGTGGATAAAATTGCATAAAAGGATTGGAATCAATAGTTGTAGTTTAATATTATAAGAATATGGAGTTTATATATTTCTTAAGTTTTCTTGACACAAACTCAGATTATACTTTGGTTTACTAACTTGCCGGTCGGCAATAGATCCAAACAGAAACTCCACCGGTCAACTACATTGGTTAGCTGTAATTCCGGCCCTAATCACACCTGTAAAACTAGCAATCCTTTATGAAGGATACCCTAGCATTGGATTTCTTCGTTTATATGGTAAATCATTGACTACAAATGCCACTGTTTTGGACTAGTACTCCCCTTAGACTATTCAGATTCTGTCTCACAACAGACGCCTGATCATTGTCGGGCCTATATATATACCGATACGACCAAGACAGTATGGGTAGGATTCTAATTCCACCTACTATCTTTTGAATTTACGAAGCACACCTAAATAAAAACATCCCCAAATGGGGATGTTTAATTACAAATTATTTATTTTAAAATTAATTTAATTACTGCTGCTATCACCGCGCTTTTCAACACGTTTTTTCAAGTCACTTTGTCTTTCACTACTTTGTTTTAAGAACTCATCCATCTTTTCCTCAAAAGATTTATTGGGAGCATGATCAATTCTGTCAGAAGGATCTTGTAATTGTTTAATTGATAGACCAATCTTACCTTCATCGTCTATATTAATAACCTTAACTTTGACCTCTTCGTCTTGTTCTAGAAAGTTCCCAATATCCTTCACATAGGTATTTGCGATCTCAGAGATATGAACCAAACCTGTTTCTCCGTCTGGTAATTCAATAAATGCTCCAAAATTTGTAATACCTGTTACTTTACCTTTTACTGTACTTCCAACTTCAACGGACATATTAAAAAAAATTCCTCCTTGATATTTAATGTATACTAATTATATTATAGATAATTTGCCGTGTCAAATAATATTAAGACAAAATCAGAGCTTTCTTGACAAAGAAACACGCTTTCTCTTCTCATCTATCTCAATAATCTTGACTAATACTGTATCTCCAATTGAAATTACATCAAGTGGGTGGTTCACATATTTATAACTTAATTCTGAAATATGAATCAAAGCATCCTGTTTTATACCTATATCAACAAAAGCTCCAAAATCTACAACATTTCTTACAGTACCTTTTAAAGTCATTCCTTCTTTAAGATCTTCAAATTTAACTACCTCACTTTTAAATATTGGCTCAGGTAGTTTATCACGCGGATCAAGACCTGGTTTCTTTAAGTTTTTAATTATATCTTCTAATGTATACTCTCCTATATCCAGTTTATCTAATAATTCTTTTTTATTTATTCCATCAATTTTTTTTCGGATACTAAGGAGTTTATCATCATCTAATATATCTTGTGGTTTATATCCTAACTCTGCTAAAATTACTTTTGCTTCTTTATAACTTTCAGGATGTATAAAGGTATATGCAAAAGGATCTTCCTTGCTTTTAAACTTTAGAAAACCTGAAGCCTGTTCATAGGTCTTAGCTCCAACACCATAAACATCTTTAATTGCTTTTCTTGTTTTATACTTGCCGTTTTCTTTTCGATGTTCAACAATTTTTTGGGCTACTGAACTATTTATACCTGATACATACTGAAGTAATGATCTAGAAGCAGTATTTAAGTTCACCCCTACTTGATTAACTACTGATTCAACAGTTTCATCTAATGAATCTTTTAGTTCGGTTTGATTAACATCATGTTGATACTGACCAACTCCAATAGACCTTGCATCAATCTTGACTAACTCTGATAAAGGGTCCTGAAGTCTACGTGCAATGGAGATTGCACCTCTAACACTTACATCTAAATCAGGAAACTCTCTGATTGCTTCTTCAGAAGCAGAGTAAACAGATGCCCCAGCCTCATTTATAATTATATATTTATATTCTTTTTTTATATCTAAAGTTGAGATAAACTGTTCTGTTTCTCTTGAAGCTGTTCCATTTCCTATTGCAATTGTATCTATGTCATGCTCTTTTAATAAGTTTTTAATTGTTTCAGCTGCTTTTTCTTTTTCATTTTGGGGTTGGTGTGGAAATATTGCTGTATATGTAATATAGTCACCCATTTCATCAATTACTACTACTTTACAACCTGTTCTAAAAGCTGGATCTATTCCTAATATCTTATGTCCTTTATATGGTGGAGTTAAAAGTAAAGATCTTAAATTATCTTTAAAAATCTCTATTGCACCTTTTTGTGCTCTCTCTGTTAATAAATTTCTAAGTTCCCGATCTAAAGAAGGTTCAATTAATCTTTTATATGAATCCTGTATTACTTCATCTAATAGAGGTGTTTTTTTAAACTTTTCTTCTGATAAAATAGTCTTTTCGATAATTTGATACATCTTTTTTTCATCATGTTCAATTTTTGTCTTAAGAATCTCTTCATTCTCACCTCTATCAATTGCTAAAACTCTGTGATCAGGTATTTCACTTATGTTTTCTTTATAATCATAATAAAGTTTAAACTTACCATTTTCATCCTCAACATCATCATTTTTTTCAGTAGCAATTAAACTGTATTCTTTCATTTCCTGTCTTAAATTTTTACGAACCACATTATTGTTAGAAATTATATCAGCTATAATATCTGAAGCTCCATTTATAGCTTCTTCCGTACTGTTAACTTCTTTTTCTTCATCAATAAATTCTTCAGCTTTTAATGTAAGTTCACTTTCCTCGTAGCCCTCTAATATATATTCAGCTAGGGGTTTAAGACCTTTGTCAACTGCTTTAGTCGCTCTAGTTTCTCGTTTCTCTTTAAAAGGTCTGTAAATGTCTTCTACTTCTTGTAAAGTATCAGCCTTTTGAAGTTTTTCAACAATCTCATCTGTAAGTTTATCTTTATTTTCTAAAGTATTTTTAATTTCATCTTTTCGATCATATAAATTGTTTAGATAAGTATTTTCTTTATCAATATTTCTAATCTCGGTCTCATCCAAACCTCCGGTTTGTTCTTTTCTATAACGTGCAATAAATGGTATTGTATTACCATCTTCAAGTAAATCTATAACAGCCTTTACACCTTTGGTTTTTAAATTTAATTTTTTTGATATTTTGTTAAGAATTTTTTCCATTTTTATACCATCCTATTCTTATTCATCATCTTCATTTTGTTGTTCATCTTCTTCTACTGGAATAAGTAATATCTCTCCTGGTTTAACCAGACCAAGTTCTTCTCTTGCGACTTTTTCTATATATGCAGGGCTTTTTACCCGCTCAATCTCTTCTTTTAATTGTTGATTTTGCTCTATTTTTTCTTCATACTCCTGGCTTAACCTATCTAATCTTTGTTCCATTTCATTAACTTTTCTCATATTCATAAATAATCTAAATGAGAATATTATAATTACTATTATTAAAAGAAGTATCATAGCTTTTTTAAAAAAAGTCTCAAAGTTCATAATTTTAGCTCCTTAAAATTTATCTATCAAAGTATATACTTTTACCTGAGGCTGATATAGGTATACCTACTACTATTTCTCCATCAATTAGATTTAAACGTTTTGCAGCCACACCTATTCTATACATAATTCTATTATCAACATTTAAAATGCTTGCTGTTTTTACCGCTGACCCCATAGCAATACCTAAATCCATTAATCTCCAGGCACAGACAGGACCGTCAAATTCTGGACCTGTTTTTAATTCGAGTTCATTACAGTTATCATATCCACATGCTCCACAGTTTAGTCCTAAAACATCTGCTTCACTAAGTGATAATAAAATTACTTGATTGCTTTTTCTTACATTTTCTCCATCACGATCAAAATTCCCTTTATTACTCTCTTTACCATAGTCTATCATCTCTTGTGCTAACTTTTCAATCTTATCTTCTCCTATCACCTTAATTTCAACATAATCTTGACCACCTGCTTTTGGAGCAGTTCTTGCAGAAACAGCCATTAATTCAGCTGCAGTTTTTAATACATCCATTAATATTACCTCCTTTAAATTATTTAAGCAGCCAGTTTTACCCGGCTGCTTAATATTATATCTAATTTATCTTTAAATTAAAACAGTGCTTCTTCAGTTTCATTATCAAAGATATGCATTTTCTGTGTATAAACACCTAACTTGATTGTATCTCCAACCTTTGCATCACTTTCTGCAGCTACTCTTGCTATCATAGAATGTTCATCAATTGCTAAATATAAGTAGATTTCTGAACCCATTGGTTCAACTACTTCAACTTCAGCTTCAAAGGAGTTATCTGCAGTTATATCTAAATCATGTGTAATTCTAGCATCTGTTAGATCTTCTGGTCTAATACCAAAAACTACTCTCTTATTAACATAATCTTTTATCTTATCATTAAATTGTTCAGGTACTTTAATTCTAAATGCTCCAAATCCATCTGTATAATAATCTTCTCCATCTTTTTCTATCTTTGCATCTAAGAAATTCATCGCCGGACTACCAATAAAACCAGCAACAAACATATTAACGGGATGATTATATAATGATAAAGGTTCATCAACCTGTTGAACATATCCATCTTTTAAAACAACAATTCTATCACCCATTGTCATCGCTTCAGTTTGATCATGTGTTACATATACAATTGTTGTTTGTAATCTATCATGTAACTTACTTAACTCTGTTCTCATTTGTACCCTTAATTTTGCATCAAGATTAGAAAGGGGCTCATCCATTAAAAAGACTTTAGGTTCTCTTACAATCGCTCTACCCAATGCAACACGCTGCCTTTGTCCACCGGATAACTGTTTTGGTTTACGTTCCAAGAGAGGTTCAATACTTAATATTTCAGCAGCATCTTGTACTCTTCTTTCAATTTCTTCTTTAGGAAATTTTCTTAATTTTAACCCAAAAGCCATATTATCATAAACATTCATATGTGGATAAAGAGCATAATTTTGAAAAACCATAGCAATATCTCTATCTTTTGGTGGAATATCATTTACAACAGTATCTCCAATTTTTATTTGACCTTCAGAAATTTCTTCTAAACCAGCAATCATTCTTAAATCAGTAGATTTACCACAACCAGATGGTCCTACCAACACAAGAAACTCTTTATCTTTAATTTCTAAATTCTGATCTTTAGCAGCCACTACATCTCCAAATCTTTTAGTAACATTTTCAAAAGTAACACTAGCCATAACTTAATTCCTCCCTTTGTTAATCCTTGTGGATTCACATTTTTTTAATGTCGGTTGTAATACTTCAATCTCTTCTTTAGTATCTGAATCATTTATTAAATTTATTAAAACCTCAGCAGCTAATTCTCCAGCTTTTCCAAGAGGTTCAACAACCCTTGTTAACTCTGGGTCAACAATTGAATTAATAATTGTGTCACCGTAAGATATAACAGCATAATCCTGTGGAATAAAATATCCTCCCATTTTTATAGATTCAACAAGTCCAACCGCTAATAGATCTTCAGTTACAAAAAAACTATCAGGTGGGTTATCTAATCCAACTAGTTCAAAAAAAGCATCATATCCACCCTGGCGTGAACCATCCGTTTTTAAAATTAACCTTTTGTCTAACTCTATTTTGTTTTCTTTTAATGCATTTTTATAACCTTTAATTTTCTCACTTTCTATGTAATCATCTTCATTACCGGTAACCAAAGCAATATTTTTATATCCTTTATCTATTAAGTGTTTAGTTGCCAGGTAAGATCCATAACTTGAATCTATTAAAATTGTAGGAATTAATACTTCTTCACATAACCTATTAACTAAAACTATATTATCATTACCCCTCAACTTAGTATTAACGATATGTTGATCAGCAAGTTCACCACCTAAAATTATTGCTCCATCAACTCTTTTTTCCTCTAATAAATCAAGATAAGATTTTTCTTTTTCTAAATCATTATTAGTATTACAAAGAATAATTTGATACCCATGTTTTTCTGTTATTCTTTCTATATTCTCTATAATTGTCGAATAGTTTCCTTTGGATACCTTTGGTAACAGTAATGCTAAGATATGTGTTTCTTGTTTTGCTAAACCTTGAGCCAACTTGTTCGGTTTGAAATTATATTTTTTTGCAATTTTCAATATTTCATTTCTTGTCTTTTCCCCAACACCTGGTTTTCCGTTAATTGCTCTTGAAACCGTTGACTCAGCAACACCTATCATCTCTGCAATATCTTTTAATGTCAACGGCAAATATAAAACCTCCTTTAGTTTGCGCAAGCCCTTGCGTAACTCTATATAATATATTCAACATATTTAATTAAATTCCTTCTTTATTTTTGAAATTTTCTGAAATATACCAGTTTAAATTTCTAGATACTTCTTTTACAATAATATTATCAAAAATATTAAAAAGTTGTTCTTGACCATTATCTATATAGTTAAAGTATCCCCCACCTTCTAATCTTTCAATTATGTCAACGAAGAATTTTCTTTTAAACTTATAGTCCTGGATAAGAACAACTTTGTTAGATATTCGTTTAGCTTCTTTATATAATTTCTCTCGATTTTTTTCATCTAATCCATGAGCAACCATTGCTGTGACAACCATATCAAATGAATTATCTTTAAACGATAACCCTTTTGCAATATCCCCTTTTTCACATTCAAGATTATTATTAAGACCTCTTTTAACCATCTCTTCAGCTACATCAATTCCTTTTACATCATAGCCTTGTTCTTTAAATACATAACCAAAAGCCCCAGTTCCACATCCAATATCTAATACAGTTTTAATATCTTTATCTTTAAAATAACTATTATTCTTTTTTAAGATCTTTCCATAATACCATACCTGGTATTTAAAAAACAGTTGATAGTATGGGGCTATTTTATTAAAAAGTTTTCCATGTTTGTCCATAAAAATTACTCACTTAATATTTTTTTTAAGTCTATGTCTTTAACAGTATCAAATCTATAATGAGCATGACCTACTCTATTTTTGGGTCCTATACCTACAGCAATCATATCTGCTGCTAGCGCTGCATCTATTCCAGCTTTTGCGTCTTCAAATACAACACATTCTTCTGGTTTTAATCCAAGTTTATCAGCTGTGTGCAAAAACAAATCAGGAGCTGGTTTTGTGTTTTTTACACTATAACCATCTGATATTGTATCAAACATATCTCTAATATTTAACTTCTTTACTACTGTTTTAGTGTTTTTACTTGCAGAAGCAATTGCCATTTTATAGCCTTCTTTTTTTACGGTATTTAATATATCTTCAATACCTTCAAGTAAATTATCTTTTGTGATATTTTCTAAATATTTTTGATAGTACTTATTTTTTCTATCTGCTAATTCTTTCCTTTGTTTACTTGTTACTGTTTTATTATTTTTTCCTAATAACATATCAAGACACTTCATTCTGGATACTCCCCTAAATTTTTCATTAAACTTTCTATCAAATTCAAGGCCTTCTTCATCTGCTAACTGCTGCCAACCCAAATAATGGTATTCAGCTGTATCGGTTATTACACCATCTAGATCAAAAATAATACCCTTTATCTTAGTCATAAGATTTCCTCCTCTATAATTGAAATCTTTTTATACACTTCGTGTTTTCATCTAAAGTTGGCCTCCAGATTTCTAAAAGATCAGCTTTACAACTACGAGGTGTATTTATTCCTTCATATCTAAAACATAACTCTTTAAATTCCTTATCAAAATCTTTTTTTTCTTCAGTAAAAACAGTACTTGCTAAAGATATGTGGAATTTCCATTCGGAATAATTATCAATCGTTGTTATATCTTCTTTGGCAAACTTATTGTGTAATTCATTACTAAATTGGATTAACTTTTTATTTTCTTCTACATTTAAAACTAAAAAGTTGTTTTCTTCAGAAGACAAACAATCAAAATCTTTAACTAATATATCTATTTCTGTATACTTTATTATTACAGATTCTATAATTTCAACTGCTCTATCTAATTTATTTTTATCAATTCGATCTAATGTTATATGAACTTCTGGATATACATCATCAGGATATAAGTCATATTTAGAAGACAAATGCTCCTGTAAGCTTTGGGCCAATTTCAAAACATCACCTTGTAATTTTAGGACAATGAAATATTCGTTTTCAAAAGATGATTGTTTAATCATATATGGTCTCCTCATATTTTGTATTTAAGAAGTTACAAAGTTCTTTGTCAGTATTAACTTCATGTACTTTATTTTTTTCTTCTATTTCAGCCAAGATCTTTGTAAACTCTCCATCAGTAAAATCTCTTTTATCTAAATTATCATCGAAAAATATGATATCTTTTTCTTTAAAATTATTTAGTACTTTAATATTATCTAGATTTCCCCAACCGAATGGAGTCCCTGATACAATGACCAAATCTGCTTTTTTTATCTTTTTCTCATTTTTAGCTACAGACTTTTTATCAATAGGTGCAAAAGGTGGGATTTCAACAATATCAAAGTTTAATCTTTTTGCTTCTTCCCAATCTGAATCACCTCTGTTTAATACACCACATGTAACATTAACTTTAAGATCATTTAATATATTCATTATATTTTTTCCTGTTCCTCCACCACAAATTAAATGCACATTAAAGTTACTGTTAATCATTTTTGAATTACTTTTCCTACGTGGAACAATTATTACATAAGGTCTTTCAGTAAAGGGATTATACTTTATATCTACTTCTGTATTATAAACTTGACTTATGTTTTTTTTAGTAATAACATCATCAACTTTTCCCATGCTGTGAATTTTCCCATCTTTTAATAAAATCAAGCGATCACAGTACTGACTGATTAAATTTAAGTCATGAGAAACTGCTAAAACTGACATATCAAGCTTCTCATTTAAATCTGATATCAAATCAAAAATATTTCTTTGGTAATTTATATCTAAACTAGCTGTTGGCTCATCTAAAAGTAATAACTCAGGTTCCTGTACAATTGCTCTAGCAATGATTACTCTTTGTCTTTCACCACCACTTAAGTTTTGTATTGATTTATCTTTAAATTTAACTATATCAGTTAATTCCATAGCTTCTTTTACTTTTCTTTTATCTTCCTTTTTTATTCTCCCCCATCTGTCCTGATAAGGGTTTCTACCCATCATAACAAGGTCATAAACAGAAAAATTAAAATTAACTTTTGTATCCTGAGGTACTACAGCCATTTTTTTAGCAAGTTCCTTATATGAATAGTCATTAAGTAAATTTTTATCTAGATAAATATAGCCGCTATCTGGATTTAGTAATTTACTAACATTTTTTAATAATGTTGATTTTCCAGACCCATTAGGACCGATTATTCCAATAAATTCATTTTCTTCAAGATGAAAATCAATTTCTTTTAATATCTTTATATCACCATAAGAAAAGTCTATTTTTTCTAATTTAAGCATTTTATCACCAAATCTCTTTTTTCGTTTTTCTGAGTAAATAGATAAAGTATGGTCCACCTGTTAAAGCTGTTATAATCCCTACTGGAATTTCCATCGGTGAAAGTATAATTCTAGCTAAATCATCACTTATAATTAAAAATATACCACCCAATACAGCTGCTGTAGGATATAATCTCTTATGGTCAGGCCCTACTAACATTCTCGCAATATGTGGTACAATTAAACCAATAAATCCAATACTCCCACTTACTGAAACAACTGATGCAGTTACTAATGATGCACCAACTATAAGGTATTTTTTGCTTTTTTCTACATCTACACCTAAGTGTTGAGCAGATGTTTCTCCTAATAATATTAAGTTTAAGTCTTTTAAGAAAAACACTATAATAATATTTCCTAATAAAAAATATGGTAACATTAATTTAATATCTGTCCAACTAGCCGTTGATAGGCTACCCAATAACCAGTAAATTATTTTCTGTAGATCTCTTGTACCAATAACCATTAAAAAGGACATTAGTGCATTTAAGACAAAACCAACTGCGACACCTGCAAGTAAAAATGTGACTACTGGAACCTTATCCTTTGTTTTTGCTAAATTATAGACAATATATACAGTAATTAACGAACCAAAAAATGCCATCAAAGGTAGTGTATTAAAAAATAAAAAACTAAACTGTAAGTTTAAGACTATTGCCAATGTTACTCCTGTACCAGCACCAGCAGATATACCTACTATATATGGATCTACCATTGGATTTCTAATTACTCCTTGAAATACAACTCCGGCAATAGAGAGTCCAGCACCAACTAGAAAACTTAAAATTATCCTTGGTAATCTTATCTGTTTTACAATTACATTTAAGGATTGGCTTGTATCCTCCTGGGAAAAAAGCACTTTCATTACCCGTAAAGGAGATAAATTTATTGAACCAAAACTTAAAGAAATTACTGCTACCAATAATAGGATAACAATTATAAATAATATTTTATGTAAATAGCTTAACTTATTAAACATATTATTGCCTCCAGGATATCCTTAAATCATATAATAACATAAATCAAGTATATTATCTAGACTTTAAACAGCAGTATGAAGGTTATCTATTTGTATTTTGAATATTTAATATTTTCGAATGATTTCACATTTTTCGTTAATATTAATTTTTTTATTGTCTATATTAATTACTAAATCATTTTTGAATTCTAATACCTTTATAATAATCTTTTCTTTTGTAATATTTATATTTAATTTATTTTTTCTAATAATTATATTAAATGATATTAGATTCCATTTTTCAGGTAGTTTAGGTTTAATATATAATTTTTCACCTTTAATTTTAACCCCACCAAAACCAAATACAACGGACTGCCAGAGACCACCAAGAGAAGCTGCATGTAAACCTTTATTACTGCTTTGCATATCTTTGCCCAAATCAACTCTTGCTGCTTTTTTAAAATGTTCATATGCTTTTTGTGATTCATCTACTCTACTTGCTACTGCAGCATGTATTGATTGACTTAATGAAGAATCATGGGTGGTCAGTGCTTCATAATAGTTGTAATTTTTCTTAATTACTTCTTTATCAAACATGTCTTCTAATAGATATAATAACATAACTAAATCAGCTTGTTTGATTACTTTTGTATTTTTTATTTCTTCCCAACCCATATCATTAAAGACTTCTTTTGTTTCTGATTTTTTATACTTATCAAGGTTAATTTCTTTAAGATTTTTATAACCTTCAAACTGTTCTATAACTAAATTCTTATCTGGTTTTAATAAATATATTTTTTCTTTTTTCTTTTGCCAATCTTCAATTTCTTTTTCCTTTAGATTAACTCTTTTTTTAAATTCTTTAAAATACTTTTCAGAACTGTTCTTTAAGAAATCTAGATATTCCAATGCTTTATCAAACTGCCAGTAAACTAGATAATTAGTATATGAATTGTTATCAACATGTTCTTTATATTCATCAGGTCCCATAATATTGCTAATCTCATATCTATCTTCATCGGTATTATATTCTACCCGAGAAGCCCAAAATCTTGTGGCTTCAATAAATGTTTCAAAACCGTAAGCTTTCATAAAGTTAAGATCATCAGTAGCTTCATAATACTGATTTATTGCATATTGAATATCAGCAGTAATATGGTGTTGTATATCTCCACTTAATATTCTAATTTCTTCACCTGTTAACAAATCAACAGCCCCATACTTTGGTGTGGTTTCTTCTCCTGTATCAGCACTTTCCCAGGCAAACATAGCACCTTTATAACCATTTTCTTTAGCTTTCTTTTTTGCTCCATCTAATGTAAGATATCTATATTTTAATAATTTTTTTGCAACTTCTGGAAATGTGTAAATATAAAAAGGTGTGATAAATGAATCTGTATCCCAAAAAACATGTCCTTTATAACCCTCACCAGTTAAACCTTTAGCAGGAATACTAATCCTTGCATCATGATCTGGAGTCATCTGAATTAGATGATACTGTGCAAATCTGATAGCTAACTGATCAAAATTACTACCTGATATTTTTATATCCATATCATTCCAAAGATCATGCCACTTATCTATATGTTTTTGTTTGATTGTTTTATAATCATCCTTATCTATATTATTTAATGTATCTAGAACTTTTTTTTCAATTTCTTCATTATTTTTCATATCTTTATCTCTACTTGAGTAAGCAGCTAGTATTTTATACATTTCAATTTCATCATTATTGCCAATATTAAATTTATATCTCTCTTTTAAAAGTCTTTTCTCTGTAATTTTAAGTTTGATACTTTTAAGTTTTTTATTGTTTTTATATACTCTTTGTTTTAATCCAAATCCTAAATTTATATTTGACTGCTGTGTTTTGGGTTCATAAATCAAGTTATTATCTATTACTCTTTTTACCCCTTCAGTAAGATGTTGGGTGCCTGTATTAGTAATTCTGCCATCAAAACCACTTTTAATTTCAATGTTACCAGAAAAATTTACAGACTCTATATTGATTTTTAATAAACCGAGATGATGATCTGCTAGTGATAAAAATCTTTCAAAATGAAATTTTAATATTTTTTTATGACTACCTTCCCAGATGAATTCTCTGCTTAATATTCCATCTTTTAAATTTAGTTTTCTACTATAATCATATAGTTTGCCATCTTTTAAGTTGAGTTTTTCATTATCAATATATATATCAGTATTAATCCAGTCTGGTAAATTTGGCAGTTCGGTTACCTCATCAGTAAATTTATCAAAAATACCTGAAATAAAAAAACCTCGTTTTTCTCCGATATAACTTTCTTCAAAGGAAGCTCTAAGACCCATATAACCATTACCTAGACTAAATAGAGATTCAAACTTTGACTGGTTGTCTATATTAAAATTTTCTTCTTCAACTATCCAGTTTTTATACTCTCCATTACCGCTATTATAATTAATAGTCATCACAACTCCTCCTTAACAGTTGTCAAACTTTCATTATATTTATAGTTTGATTTTAACATAGCAATTAAAATAATTTAAGAAGTTTATTTTTATTCCTTATTATTTTTTTAATTTTCTAACAATTTTAGACATAAAAATGGAGCGGAAAACGGGATTCGAACCCGCGACCTTCTCGTTGGCAACGAGATGCTCTACCAGCTGAGCTATTTCCGCTTGGAATAATGGTGGAGGGGAGAGGATTTGAACCTCTGTAGGCATCGCCGGCAGATTTACAGTCTGCTCCCTTTAGCCACTCGGGCACCCCTCCATATTTATTTTTTTAACCGTCAATATTAGTATATCAACGATTCAATCCTTAATTATAGTATTATATTTTAGGCCATTTGTCAAGAAAAAAAGACTTGTTATAGGTGATTTTTTAT
This sequence comes from Halanaerobiales bacterium, assembly GCA_034521955.1. GTDB lineage: Bacteria > Bacillota > Halanaerobiia > Halanaerobiales > M55B127 > M55B127. The sequence goes on from JAXHLT010000001.1 coordinate 304,256, forward strand.
ATATTATTATTGAAGAGATGGAAACCAAAATCGATTCCCATCTCTTTATTTATCATTATTTTATACTTAAAACAAACCTGAAATCTTTCCATTTTCATCGATATCTATATCTTCAGCTGAAGGTCTTTTCGGTAGTCCAGGCATCTTAAGTACCGGTCCTGTTGATGGTACTAAAAAGCCTGCTCCTGCTGATAAGGTTACCTTTGATACTGATACTGTAAAGTCTTTTGGTCTACCCTTTAACTCCGGTTTATCTGAAATAGAGTTTTGGGTCTTGGCCATACAGATTGGTAACTTATCATAACCCTGTTTAGAAAAGGTCTCAATCTGTTTCTCTGCTGTATTGCTGTAATCTACTCCATCTGCTCCATAGATCTCTACTGCTATCTTTTCTATCTTCTCTTTGATTGATAAATCTTTATCATAAAGGAATTCAAAGTTGCTTTCTTCATTCTCTAGCATATCTATAATCTGATCTGCTAGTTCAAGGCCACCTTCTCCACCATCAGCCCATACTTCTGATAGGGCAACTCTAATTTTTAACTCTTCACATTTTTTTCTTACTAGCTCTAATTCTGCCTCGGTATCGGTTGGGAATCTATTGATTCCTACTACTAGAGGTACTTTAAACTTCCTTATATTCTCTACATGTTTTTCTAAGTTTTCCATACCTTTTTCTAAGGCCTCTAAGTTCTCTTCTTCTAAGTTATCTTTTGCTACTCCACCATGCATCTTAAGGGCCCTGATTGTAGCTACTAATACGGTAGCATCTGGGTTTAAGTTAGCATAACGGGACTTAATGTTAAAGAACTTCTCTGCACCTAAGTCTGCACCAAATCCAGCCTCTGTGATGGTTATATCTGATAACTTCATAGCCATCTTGGTTGCCATTACACTGTTACATCCATGAGCTATGTTTGCAAAAGGTCCACCATGGATAAAGGCAGGTGTGTTCTCTAGAGTCTGAACTAAGTTAGGTTTTAAGGCATCTTTAAGTAGAGCTGTCATTGCACCCTGTACATTTAAGTCTGCACAGGTTACCGGTTCATCATCTCTTGTATATCCAATTACTATATCTGCAATCTTTTTCTTTAGTTCCATAAGATTATTGGCTAGACATAAAATAGCCATAATCTCAGAGGCTACAGTAATGATAAAACCGTCTTCTCTAGGTTCTCCATTTCCACTACCTCCTAGACCTATTACAATATCTCTTAGGGCTCTATCGTTCATATCGACTACTCTAGGCCAGTTAATTTGAGTTGGATCGATATTTAATTCATTACCCTGTTTGATATGGTTATCGATTGCTGCTGAGAGTAGGTTATGTGCTATACCTATGGCATGGATATCACCTGTAAAGTGTAGGTTTATATCTTCCATTGGGATTACCTGAGAGTAACCACCACCAGCTGCACCACCTTTAATACCCATTGTAGGTCCTAGGGATGGTTCTCTGATCGCTATCATTGCGTTTTTACCCCTCTGGTTTAAGGCCTGTCCTAAACCTACTGTAGTGGTTGTTTTACCTTCTCCTGCTGGAGTAGGTGTAATGGCAGTTACTAAGACTAACTTACTGTCTTTATTGGACTGCAGTCTTTGATAGGTATCAAACTTAATCTTTGCCTTATACTTACCATACATTTCTAAGTCGTCTTCACTTAAGCCAATTCTTTTAGCTACATCAACGATTGGTTCCATTGTAGCTTCTTGAGCTATCTGAATATCACTTTTCAACTTAAATCATCTCCTTTTAGATGTTTTGTTATAGTTAATTAATAAATACCTGAATATTTTTTTTGCACAACAGATGAATATACATAGTTTATCATTGTAATATAATCAAATACCGGAAGATTGGTGGCTTGTTGTACAGCTTTTGAGTATGGAGGTAATACACTACATTCAAGTAATATTGCACCAATATCATTCTCCTGATCTACCATATCATTAGCTGTCATTACAACTTCTTTTTCTATCTTTTCAGGATCTAATACACCAACTTCTTCGATAATTGATTTATTGAAATCTTTTTTATCTTCTAATCCCTTTATAGTTATAGGGATTTTATTATTTATTCCTACTTCTTTTAATAATTTTTTATCATCTAATGATTTAGAATTAGCAGATATAATACCAACTTTTTTATCTTTACCAATAATATTAGAAATAAATGGAACTTGTAACATACTAGATAAAAATACCGGAATATTTAAATCTTTTACTAACTGCTGCTGATAAATTGCCATAAAACCACAATCACCAGTAATTGCTTTGACACCTTGGCTTGCAAGATTTTCAGCTGCTTCTTTCAACTTATTATAAGCAGATTTATCTTTACTAAAAATTCTTTTTACAGTAAGGTCTTCAACAGTTTCAAAACGAACTGGAAAATCATATGTAGAAGCATTCCCTACATCACCAGGTATAAAAGGGGTATAGGTATCGAGCATTAAAATTCCAATTGCTTCTCCATAACTTACCTGCCCTTTATTTGCTTTATAAAGCATCTTACCCCTCCTCAACATTAAAAATAACAGGGGCTATAAAATAGCCCCCGTCTTTGTATTTATTTGTGATTCTAATTACTCAGCATACATTTCTTCTGCTGCTTTAATCTCAGCTTGAAGTTTTTCTAATATAGCTGCTCCTTCTTCTCCTACATCTTCTTTATATGATTCCCAAACAGTTCTTGCTATTTCAGCAAAAGCTGCTCTTTCTTCTTCAGTTAATCTAATTACTTCAAGTGAAGGCTTATCTTCTAACATAAGTTCAAGTCTTGATGCGTTTAATTCTTGTTGAACATCAAAGATATAGTCAGTCATACCTCTAGAAGTTTCAACTATCATTTCTTGATACTCTTCAGGTAAGTTATTAAAGAAGTTTTGGTTTATAATAACTCCTGTAATAAATGGAACCTGTTTAGCTTCAATTAAATAATCTTGTTGTTCATAGAACTTCATTTCTTGTGTTGCAAAGTATGGCTGAACCTGAGCATCAATCATGTTTAACTGTAATGAACTGTAAATTTCAGAATAAGCTAAACGAACAGCGTTAGCACCATAAGCTTTATAGTTATCAATTAAGATTGGATCTCCCATAACCCTAATTTTTACGCCTTCAAAATCTTTGGGCTTTCTTATAGGCTTGTTGGCTGTCCATACCTGCCAACCTTCATGGAATACTTGTAATAACTTTAATCCTTTGTCATTATATATTCCAGATAGATCTTGATAAATTGCTTCACTATTTTCCATTACGTGTTTGTTAACCTGTAGGTTATCTGACCATAAATAGTGTAGTGAGAACATTCCTGCTTGTGGAATAGTTGTTGCAAACCAACTTGGAGTTGAAAATGAAAATTCTAATACACCATTAATGGTTTGTTCTGAGATATCTCCACTTGTACCTAATGTACCATAAGGATAGATATCAATACTTACTTCTCCATCAGATTTTTCTTCAATTCTTCTTTTAAATTCTTTAGCCCACTCGTGTTGAACACTACCTTCTATTTCCTCTAAAGCAAACTTCCAGTTATAATCTTGAGCTGCAACACTTTCTAAGTTAACAACACCAAATACCATTAAAGCAACAAGAGTAAACACTACTATTTTATAAATTTTTCTCATTTTAATTTATTTCCCCCTTTTTAGTATGTGAAATTAAATGTAGGTACTACTTTAACTGCTAATTTCAATCTACTTATCAACCCCCCTCTTTAATAATTATACTCGCTTCTACTTTGATAAGTAATTTAAAGCGCTTCTTACATGCATCTCAACACCTAATGACAATGAATCTTCATCTATATTGAACTTAGGATGGTGATGAGCAAAATGAGTACCTTTTTCCTTGTTTCCAATTCCTATGAAATAAAATGTAGAAGGAACTTCATCAGAAAACTCTCCAAAATCTTCACCAGCTAGATTTGTATAATCTACAATATCACTTTTGTTTTCCATTACCTCTTGAGCACTTTCATAGGCTAGTTCTACCATCTCTTCATTATTATATACTGGAGGACTTTCTACAATATATTCTATCTCATAATCAGCTCTATGTGAATCACATACATTTTTAATAATACGTTCAAATCTTTCCTTAGGTCTTTCATTACCTCCAGGATTATCTCTGTATAGGTATCTAATTGTACCTCTTAACATTACTTCTTCAGGTATTATATTTGTTGCTGTTCCGCCATTAATCTGACCAAACATAATTAATGTAGGTTTAAGTGGGTCAATCTCTCTGGTCTGTATTGATTGTACACTTTGAATTACATTACTAGCAACAATGATAGGATCAATTGCATCATGTGGTGCAGAAGTATGACCACCCTGGCCTTTGATTTTTAGTTCAAATTCATATAAGCCGCCCATTACGGCTCCATGTGAAATAGCAATTTTACCACTTTCAATTGGTGACCATAAGTGTATTCCAAAAGCCCCATCTACCTTGGGATTTTCTAATACTCCCTCTTCAATCATTCTGCGGGCTGCTTCACCTTCTTCATTGGGTTGAAATACAAATTTAATATTACCATTTATTTTATCTTTATGTTTTGAAAGTATCTTAGCTGCTATCATCAGCATTGAAGTATGTCCATCGTGAGCACAGGCATGCATTACACCTTCATTTTGTGATTTATATTCAACATCATTTTGTTCTGTAATTGGTAAAGCATCCATATCTGCTCTAAGCATCAATGTTTTTCCAGGATTATCTCCTTCAAGAAGGCCAATAACACCGGTTTCTGCTACATTTTCAGTTACTTCTAAGACCTAAACCTTTTAAATAACTGGCAACTTTCTTTAGAGGTTCTAAACTCTTTAAAACCAAGTTCAGGATGTTTATGAAAGTCTCTTCTTAACTCGATTAGCTCATCATTATGTTCTTTAACCAATTCTTTTATATCCATATTGTAATCCTCCTATTAATAACCGTATGCTAGATCTCTTAAGAACAATGCCACATCTGGGAAGAATATCAATAGTGCTGAAACCACTAATAACATGGCGATAAATACAGGTGTCTTTTTGATAACTTGGAAATATGGTCTTTTAAAGACCGCAATAGCCGTGAATATATCACACCCGAAGGGCGGTGTAGCTGAACCAATTGCTGCCTGTAAAGTAACCATTGTACCAACTAATACTGGGTCGATTCCTAAAGTTGTTACTACCGGTTTGAAAATTGGTGTAAGTATCATAATAACAACGATAGGGTCAACAAACATACAACCAATAAAGAACGCAACTGCTATTACAAATAATACCCAAGTTTGAGTTGGATTAGCACCTATTATTCCAGGTAGAATCTGTTGGGGAATTCTTGCTAATGAAATCAACCATGAAAATGCTACCCCTGATCCTACTAAAATAAAAACTACCCCTGTAACTAAACCAGTCGATAATGCTATTTCTTTTAAATCTGTAATTTTTAAGTTTCTATATACAAGTATTTCTACAAGCCCTGCATAAAATACTGATGCAGCCGCAGCTTCTGTTGGACTAAAGAAACCAGAATAAATACCACCAATAATTATTGCTGGAAAACCAAAAGCAACTAAGGCTTTTTTAGTAACATTCCATCTTTTTGACCAACTAGCTTTCTCATGTGTAGGAATACCTTTCATCCTTGCATAGAAGTAACTATATACAGAAAACATAAATAGTATTAGTAATCCTGGTCCAATACCTGCTATAAATAATTCTCCTATTGATGTACCACTTACAACACCATAAACAATCATACCAATACTTGGTGGAATAAGTAATGCAATATCACTTGAATTTATAATTAATGCTGTGGTAAAGGAATCATCATAACCATCTCTTAAAAGATAAGGTCTCATGGTTCCTCCAATAGCTACCACTGTCGCCTGAGTAGAACCTGAAATAGCTCCAAAAAAAGTACAGGCTGCCGCAGTAGTTATTGCCATACCACCTTTTACATGCCCTACAAATACTTTTACAAAATCAACCAATCTGTTTGACATTTCACCTGCTGACATAATATCAGCTGCTAATATGAACATCGGAACTGCTATTAGGGAAGCAGGTAAGATTCCAGCTATCATTTGCTGGACTAAAACAGTTGGGCTAAATGCAGGGAAATAAAAATGCATTATAACTAATGGTGCACTGAGTAGTGGTATCATCATTGGAAAACCTAAAAACAGTAAAACTACCATAACTGTAACCATTAATGCCAACATCCGTCTCATCTCCTCAATTCTAAGATTTATAAAACTCTTTCATTATTTTTTAGTCTATTAAAGATTTATCTTCACTCATTGCTGTTTCTAAATCTTCATATTCTGATTGTTCTTCAAATGAAATCCATACCTCATCTTCCATTAAGTTCTTAATAAAAGCAAGAGTGTAATGTATATCTGTCATTAGCAGTCCAATTGGTACCCATATCCAGATATAAAAAAGCGGTACTCTCATAACCGGACTCATTCTTCCACTAGTAAATACATCAAATACATAGATGACAGATAAATAAGTAACATAGTACATTATTATTGCGGTACCACCAGTCATAATATATACTAATATCTTTTTTATCTTCTTATTTGCAATATCAAAAAATGCTGACATTCTGATATGCCTACCATTTCTTGCTGCATAACTGGTACCTAAGAAATGTAATTATTACAATTAGAAATTCATTAATCTCTGTAGCAAAAGATAAACCCTGTCCAAAGAAGTTTCTAGAAATTACATTAACTATTGTTAATGATGCCATAGCCATAACACCATATGCTAAAATATATTCTTCAAATATTTTAATCATTCCATTTATTTTATCTAAAAATTTCATGCTTAAAATCACCCCTTTTAAAGGTGTTTAGTTAACCACCTAATAATATCATATCCTATTTTGTAAACAGTTTTCTTGGGAAATCTACAAATGTTTCACAACCATCTTCAGTTACATAAAATGGTTCACTGTTTTCAAATCCAAATTCATCTAACCAGATTCCCGGCATAAAATGAAATGTCATTCCGGGTTTTAAAATCGTCTTGTCACCTGGTCTTAAACTAGCTGTATGTTCTCCCCAATCTGGTGGATAGTTTAATCCATATGAATAACCAACCCTTGATTCTTTTACAACTTTACTACCTGCTATTGAATCTCTCCATTTTTCTTCAACTTCCTCACAAGTTATACCAGGTTTAATAAAATCAAGTGTTTTATTCAATCCATCTACTACAACCTTAGCTATATCTGATAGATCCTCAGGAGGATCTCCAATATATAGTGTTCTAGATAAAGGAGCATGGTATTTATACTTACTACCAGCTAATTCTAATAAAACTACATCCCCTTTTTGATACTTACGATCAGTCCATGTTAAATGAGCAGTTGAAGTCCTTTCTGCTGAAGGCATAATAGGAGCAATTGCAGTATAGTCACCCGTAAAATCTTTAGTGCCACTAATTTGGGCTTGATATACCTTGCCGGCTGCATCTCCTTCGCGAACTCCCTCATCAATGACATCAATTGCGGTCTGCATCGTTTTTTCTACAATCCTTGAAGCCATTTTCATATACTTAAGTTCCTGTTTGCTTTTAATCTGTCTAACTAAAGGTATTAAACGATTAGCATCTTTTAAATTAGCCTTTGGCAAATTTTCTTTTATTGAATTCAATGCTCTAGGAGTAAAGTAATAATTATCCATTTCAACCCCTATATTTGAACTTTCATAACCTAAATCTTTTAAAATATCTGACATAAAGTCCATTGGATGTTTGATTAATGACTGTACATAATCATCTTGATATCCTATAATATTTTCATCATCTAACCAAGTAGTGATTTTTGCTCCATTACTATCCTGTTCTCTACCAAACCAAATCGGTTGATCACGATCAATAAAAACCAATACACCCTGATGAACATAAAAGGACCAACCATCATAACCAGATACATAGTTCAAATTGGCAGGATGTGTTGCTAATAAAACTTCTAACCCCTCTTTATCCATTCTTTCTTTAATTCTTTTTAATCTGTTTTGGAACTCACTTTTTTCAAATACCGGCATAATGACTCCTTTCTAAATCATTCTTTTAAGAATTCAAGTAATTTAGTGCTATAAGTGAATGTAATGCTGCACCTTTATTTAATAGAGATTCATCAACATCAAAGTTAGGGTTATGATGTGGATGATCTGTATTTACTTCTTTATTACTAATACCTAAAAATATAAATGCACCAGGACAATCTTGTAAATAATAAGAGAAATCTTCTCCGGACATTACGGGTTTATCAGTAAAAACATTATCTCCAAATATTTTTTGCGCTGAATCAATAGCAATTTCTGCTTCATCTTCAGTATTTATAGTAGGTGGAAAGGCATAAAGATTATTAAACTCAAATTTTAAGTTATGCATTTTTGCTAAACTTTCACCAATATTTTTTATTTCACTTATAATATCTTCTCTAACCTTTTCATCAAAAGTTCTAATGGTTCCCTTTAACTTAGCTTGATCAGGTATTACGCCCCAATCGGCTTCGGAATTAAAAGATTCTACACTAATTAATGATGGATCACGTGTGTCTACCTTTCTTGAATTCATTTTATAAAGCTGATTTACTAATTCACTACCCGCTAATAAAGGTTCCTCTGTTTCATTTGGAGCAGAGCTGTGTCCTCCACCACCTTTAAAATTTAACCAGATATTATCAACTGAAGCCATCATTGGACCTTTGTTTATCATTACTTTACCAGACTCTATTGGAGACCAAACATGGATTCCAAAAACTGCATCAACATCTTCAAGGACTCCACCTTTTTTCATTAGTTTGGCTCCACAGCCTCTTTCTTCATCCGGTTGAAACAAAAACTTTATTTTACCATTAACTTCATTTTTGTATTCAGATAATATATGAGCTGAGCCCAATAACATTGCAATATGTGAGTCGTGTCCACATGCATGCATAATACCTTCATTTGATGACCTAAACCCTTTTTGAGATGGTAGATGACTTTCATCTTCACTTTCATTTACTTTTAGGGCATCCATATCTGAACGCAGTAATACAGTTTTTCCCTGTTTAGATCCTTCAAGAATTCCTACTAAACCTGTTGACCCATGACTGTCTTTTATATCTTCACCTAATTTATCTAATTCTTGTTTTATGTCTTCTCTATTATATAAATCATCTTTAACAGTAATATCTAATTTTTTTAACTCATTTTTTATAAACTCACTTGTTTTATGTTCTTCTAATCCTAATTCTGGATTTTGATGAAGGATCCGTCTGTATTCTATAATCTTTTCTTCATATCTTTTAGCTTTCTGTTTTATCTTATTTATCACTTTTTCATCTAAATCCATTTAAAAGCCACCTCCTAACTGGTTTTTAATATGGAGCTTCTTGGATAATTACTATATTATTAAGAAGCCCCATATCTAATTTTTAAAATATTGTCACTCTTAATATGTTTAATTATTTATAAAACTATTTTCTTTTAAGTTACCATTACTTCCGAAAAATTCTTTTGTCAATTTCTTTACATCTCCAATAAAGTAGGTTATTACAATAGCATTTATTGCAACTGTCAAGGCCATAAATAGATCAAATAGTCCCCATACCTGTTTTAGTCCACCTATAGCACCTACAACAATTCCAATTATAAATACATATCTAAATGGTTTAACTATCTTATCTCCAAATACATATTGAGCACCTGTTTCAGCATAGTACTCTGCAACTAAAATTGTAGTATAAGCAAAGAATGCTGTTGATAATGTTACAATTAAATCTCCTGGACCTGGAAGACCTTGTCCAAAGGATAAAGCTGTAAGAGATGCTCCAACTTCTCCACTAGCTAATGTACCAGTTACCATTATAACTAAAGCAGTCATTGTACACATTACTATTGTATCTATAAATACCTCAAATATTCCCCACATTCCCTGTCTTACAGGATGATCAGTTTGTGCTGTTGCATGAGCCATTGGAGATGTACCCATACCAGCCTCATTTGAAAATACACCTCGTGAAAATCCATGGCGGATTCCCAACATTATTGTAGCACCAGCAAATCCTCCTGTTGCTGCCATACCATTGAAAGCAGAGGAAACAATTGAACTAAGTGCTTGAGGAATAACATTAAAGTGAGTAATAAGAATTACTAATGAACCAAGAAAATAGATAACAGCCATTAATGGAACAATTCTTTCAGCAACTTTACCAATTCTTTTAATTCCTCCGATGATTACTACACCAGCAAGGATTGCTGTAACAATTCCTACAATTAAATTATTCCATCCAAAAGATAGGTTTAAAACATCTGCTAGAGCATTTGACTGAACAGCTCCACCAATTAAAAATTGAATGAAGAAGAGGAAACTCCAGATTGTTGCCAACCATTTCCAGTTGTTTCCTAATCCATTAGTTACCACATACATGAAACCTCCACGGAAAACCCCTTCTGAGTCTTCTTCTCTATAAAAAATACCTAGTACAATCTCAGCATATTTTACTATCGCTGCTAGTAAAGCAACTATCCACATCCAAAAAACTGCTCCAGGACCGCCTAATCCTACTGCTACACCAACACCAGCAATATTACCTGTTCCTAAAGTACCTGCTAATGCTGAAGAAACAGCCTGGACAGGAGTTAATGTCCCTTCTCCTGTAACCTCCTTTGAAAATATCTTGCCAAAAGTATTTTTCATTATAAAGCCAAATCTTCTAAACTGAACAAACTTTAGTCCAATTGAATATATTACAGAAACAATGGTTAATATTCCTACTAATGGCCAACCCCACATCCAACCAGCGAATGCTAATAATGGATCCATAATTACTGACATAAATTTATTAAATCCCCCTAATTATTTTTAATAATTGAGATAAATTCTTCATTTGAAATATTTGTTCCCGTCAATATAACAGCAGATTTTTGATTTGAAACATTTACCTTATCAGTAAGTATTGCAGCAATACCGACAGCTGCTGCCCCTTCTAATATAAAATGTTCTTCATAAAAAGCATGTACCATAGCTTTTTTGATTTCTTCTTCTGATACTAATACAACTTCATCAACGTATTTTTTAACCATTTCAAATGTGTATTTATTATCTAGTAATATACCCCCTTGTAAACTATCTGCCAAACTATCAGCTTCCTTAACCTTTACTGGTTTATCAGCTTTTAAGCTTTCATACATTGCTGCACCATTTTCCATACTAATACCATATACTTTACAGTCTGGATTTATTGATTTAACCACATAAGCAATACCGCTTATCAATCCACCACCACTTAATGGTACTAATACACTATCTAATTTAGGTAGCTTTTCTAATATTTCTAATCCAATTGTTCCCTGTCCACATATAATATGTTTATGATCAAAGGGAGGAACTACAGATCTATTTTCGTTTCTATTTAGCTCTAAAGCTTTTTCTTGGGCTTCATCCTGGCTTTTCCCGTAGATTACCGGTTTACCTCCAGAACTTTTTATGCCATCTACTTTATTTTGAGGAACATTTTCAGATATACATATTTTAGCATCGGTATTTAATTTTTTCGCTACATGTGCTGTTGCCCTTCCATGATTTCCAGTTGAATAAGTAGTTAAACCACTTTCTAACTTCTCATCACTAAGGTGTAAAGCATAGTTTGTAGCTCCTCTAACTTTAAAACTTCTCGTATCTTGTAAAAATTCTAATTTGTAATATAGATCTGAATTATATTTTTCAGAAAGACTTTGTGCTTTATATAAAGGTGTCTTTCTAACTATAGAATATATCAAGTTTTTAGCTTCGTAGATATCGGCCATTGTAATCTTATCTTTCAATGGTCTTTAACCTCCCCTTGAGTTAAAACTTATTCGTAAGCTATTACATCAATTTCCACATCTAAACCAGCATCTAAACCTTTAACTGCCATAGCTATTCTCGCTGGTGGAATTTCCTGTGAGAAAAATTCCTTATATACTTTATCCATTTCTTTTTTGTCATCTATATTAGATATATATACATTTACTTTAAGTACTTTTTCTAAACTAGATCCAGCTTCTTCTAATATGTTTTTTATATTGGTTAGTATCAATCTTGTCTGTTCTTCTACTGAGCCATGTACAGGTTCACCTGTTTTTACATCGTCAGCAGTTTGTCCAGATACAAATACTAAGCCATTATATTTTACAGCCTGTGAATAATTTCCTGGTTCAGGAGCTTTTTTTGTATAAACTGCTTCTTTTTTCAATTCTATTACCCCCAATTATATATTTTTTGATATATGGCAATTTTTAGAATATTTTTTGTATTTTGTCAATTGTCGACAAGCTTTTTGAAAAATTCTAGACCATTTCAGATAATGTTCTAATATGGTCTATAACTGCCTGTTTTGTTTTCTTTACACTATGCTCTTTTAAGCATCTTATTATATCTTTATGTTTTAAGCTTGCTTCTTTTAAATTATCTTCTTTTTTTGCATCAATTATCATAGCTAACTGTAGTTGGTAATATAAAGTGGTTAATATTTTGTTTGTCCATTTGCTATTTGATTTTTTCCATAAATAGCTGTGAAATTTCATATCTCTTTTGTTTACAAGCACAATCTTTTCATTCTTGTCTTTATTACTCTGAGATATTTGAACCATTTCATTAACAAGTTCTTCAAGGTAATCAAAGTCATCTTCAGTTAATAGACGTTCTTTTATTAATATTTTGAAAACTCTTTCTTCAAGCATTACCCTGATATCAAATAGCTCCTGAATTTCATCTTGATTAAATTCAACTACAAATGTTCCTTTTCTAGGTACTGTTTCAACTAAACCCTGACTTTCAAGCTCCTTAATCGCTTCTCGAACTGGAGCTCTACTTACATCAAGTTGATCAGCAACATTAGTCTCAACAATGCGGTCTCCACCTACATAATTTTCTAAAAAGATCTGTTCTTTTAGATAGTCAGCTACTTCATTTTTAAGGCTTTTATGAGAAAACCTATCTTTTAACTTCATTTTATACCCTCCACCTAACTGATATTATTAAGCATAAATATATCTATCTCATATATTTTAACATTCTAGAGCTTAATCTATTGTCCTGCTCTAATAATATCAGTTTTACAGATTATTACTTAGTAAACAGTTTGTGAGGGAAGTCATAAAATTCTTCACAGCCATCTTCTGTAATTCTGATAGCAGAACTCATTTCAAAACCTATATCATCTTGCCAAATGATTGGAATCAGATGGAAAGTCATATTTGGTTTCAATACTGTTTTATCATGAGGTCTCATACTTGCGGTTTGTTCTCCCCAATCTGGTGGATAGTTTAATCCAAATGAATAACCTAATCTTGAAGCATCTACAAGATTACCTTTTGCAATTGACTTTCTCCATTTTTCTTCTACGGCTTCACATGTTACTCCAGGTTTTATATAGTCAAGAGTTTCTTCTAAACCTTCTACAACTATATCAGTAATTTCCTGCATTCTCTTAGGTGGTTCTCCTAAGTATACTGTTCTAGCTATTGGTGCATGATATCTATTGTAACAACCTGATAGTTCTAAGATAACAGGTTCATTTTTTTGATATCTTCTCTCTGACCAGGTAAGATGTGGTGCATCAATTCCATCACCAGCAGGCATTAATGGAACAATTGCTGGATAGTCTCCACCAATATCATCAGTACCACTAATCTGTGCTTTGGAAATTTCAGCAGCTACATCACATTCTCTTTTACCAACTTCTAATTGATCAATACCGGTCTGCATTACTTTCTCAGCAATTTTACCAGCTTTTTTCATCATCTCTATTTCAGGATCTGATTTAATCTGTCTAACCATTGCAACTAAGAGATTTGCATCTACAAAGTTTGCATTTGGAAAACGCTTATTTAATATTTGATATGTTTTATGTGTGAAATAGAATTGGTCCATTTCTAAACCTATGTTTTTATCTCCCCAACCCTTTTCTTCAATTACATCTGCTACAAAATCAATAGGATGTTTACCTACTGGAGAATGTACATAATCATCAGCATAATTTCTTATGTTTTTTGGACTTAAATGAGTAGTAACTTTTGCAGCATTTGCATCCATATTTCTACCTATCCAAACCGGTTCTTCTTGATCTAAGGAGACTAAAACACATTGATGAACATAAAATGACCAACCATCATATCCTGTTAGGTAATTCATGTTTGCCGGATGGGTTGCCATCATGACATCAATACCTCTATCCTGCATTCTTTTTTTAGTTTTTTCAACTCTTCTTTTATATTCAGACTCACTAAATAACAATTTAACCCCTCCCCTAAATTTGTTTAGACCCAACCGCGCATTTTAACGGCTTGAGCTACTTTTCTTAATGCAACAATCCATGCACCAAGTCTTGTAGTTGTATCAAATTCATTTGCAGTATCTCTTGCATTAACATAAGCATTGAGGATCTGTTTGTTTAATCTATTATTTACTTTGTCTAATTCCCAAAAATCATCGGTGATTCCTTGAATTCTTTCATAGTGACACACAATTGCTCCACCAGCATTTGCAACTACATCAGGAATTACTTTTATACCGTTTTCTTTTAAGATATTTTCAGCATCTGGAGTAATTGGACCATTTGCAGCCTCAATTATCATTTTAGCATTAATATCATCTGCATTATCTTCATTAATTACATTTTGAACAGCTGCTGGAATTAAGAGTCCACATTCTTGTGTTAATAGTTCATCATTACTAATTTTTTCAGCATTTTGATAACCTTTTAATCCTTTGTTTTTCTCAGCATATTCCATCATTTCAGGAATATTTAGACCATCTTTATCATAATATCCACCACTAATATCACTTACAGCAGTGATTGTAGCACCTAAGTCATATAAATAACCCGCTATTGTTGCTCCAACTTGGCCGAAACCTTGAACAACAATTTCTTCATCTTTAAGATTAATATTATTATCTTCACAGGCTTGTTTTGTTACATAAAAGATACCTAATCCAGTTGCTTCTGCACTTCCAACAGTACCTCCCATTATATTAGGTTTATCATTTATTGCAGGTGGATTATGTTCACCAGTAATCTGTTCATACTCATCTAACATCCAGGATTGTGTTCTGTAATCAGTACCAATATCCGCACCAGGAATATCAATTTTAGGACCTTTAGGTTTAAGATTTCTAATAAAACCTCTTGTTAATCTTTCAAGTTCCCAGTCACTTAACTTAGAAGGATCTACCTTAATTCCTCCTTTTCCACCACCAGCTGGTACACCGGATACAGCATGTTTTATAGTCATAAATAAAGCTAAAGCTTTTACTTCATCAATGTGTAAGTTTGGAACAAATCTTGTACCATCACGAGTTGGGCCTAAGGCATCGTTATAATGTACCCTATAAGCTTCAAATAATCTAAAACTTCCATCATCCATCTTTAAAGGTATTGAAAAATCAATTATCCTTTTAGGACGAGACATTAATTTCATTACTTTTGGATCTATACCTGCTATTTCACCAGCTTTGTTTAAAGCATCTAAAGCAGAATTAAAAACATTATCCATTTATTTCAACCTCCATTTTTATATGTTTATATTTAGCTAATTATAAGTAAATTTACCTTATATATAGTAATATTTTAAATTAATATTTAGTTTCAACCTTGAAATGTAGCCAGCTGCTTTTAGTAAAGCAGCTGGTTATATTAACATTTAGTTTTATGGTTTAGGAATTGATAAATCATCCTTATAGTCATTAGTTACTATTTTATGGTCACTTCTATCTAACCATTCTAAAATAATCTGAGCTAATTTAACTCTTTGTCTTGCAAGATTGTCACCAAAACCAGGATTACGTGCATCTGCCCAAGTATTATATAGTTCTGCTTCAGATGGGCCTGGTTCAATTTTGAAGTATACAGGAGCAGCAATTCTAGCGATTTCAGCAGATTCATGATAACGTTGGAATCCACCCATTGACTCAACTAAACTCATATATACATCAAGTGGAATATCTACTCCACCTTGTCTAATTGATGACAACATAGGTAAAGTCATGTCTGCAAGTGGATTAAAACTATCTGCACCTAAGTCTTGAAGTAACTTTCCACCAAAAGCAGTTCCGTGACCAGCAAAAACAGAAACTTTAAATTTAATATCTTTAGGAATTACTCCATCTTCTCTTAGTTTATTTAATAAATTTAACATACCTTCATCTGTAACTAAAAAGCCGCGAATACCAGCATCAATACAACGCTGAATTTCTTGAAGGTAATTATATGCCATATCATGTCCTCTTAATCTCATACCTGATACATAACCTTCTTCTGTAACATACTGTCTACCATTATCCCAACCTCTATTAGCTGAAGGATTTACCAGTAATTCTAAATCATAATCAGCACCAATGGCTGCAAATTCTTTAAGTTCAGCATCATCTAAAAGTGTAGCACCTTTAACTAATGAAATTACACGATGAATTGTTACATTTCTTTTTTCAGCTTCTCTAACCATTGCTTCTAAGTTAGATACATTTTCAATACCAGAGATCTCTATACGGCAGTGTGCACCACCGTCAAATCTTAAATCTGAATCAGGCATATCAAATCTTTCTCTTACTGAGAAAGGAGTTTTGTTTTCTAAGTAATTTTGTATATCTTTATATGACATTTATTAATTCCTCCTTAATTTTATTCAAATTCAGCAAATAGTTTATCAAATTCTTCTTCACTGTCTTTAGCATGATAAACATGGTCATCAGTTGGAAACTTCTCTTCTTTTACATCTTTGATATATTCTTTAAATGCTTCAATTTCTATTTCTGCAACATTAGCATACTTTTTAACAAACTTAGGAGTAAATGCCTGGAACATTCCTAACATATCTCCACAAATTAATAACTGTCCATCACAAGGTAAACCTGCACCTATTGAATAAACAGGTATATCAAGTTTTTCTGTAATAAATTCTGTAACTTCTGGTGGAACAGCTTCAAGTAATATTGCCTGTGCTCCAGCTTCTTGAACAGCTACAGCATCTTTAATTAAATCTCTAGCACTATCAACTGTTAGTCCCTGTGCTTTAAATCCGCCAAGTTGACCTGAACTTTGTGGAGTTAGTCCAATGTGTCCAAATACAACTATACCAGCATCACTGATAGCTTCAATTCTACTTGCTATCCTTCTTCCTCCTTCAAGTTTTATAGCATCCATATCTGCTTCTTTTAAAAATCTAGCTGCGTTTTCTACAGCTTTCTCATCAGATACTTGATAAGAACCAAAAGGCATATCACCTATACAGTATGTATTAGGTGCACCTCTTCTAACATCTTGACTGTGAGCAATACAGTCTGCCATTGTTACCGGAACAGTTCCTTTATAACCTTTAACTACCATTCCAAGTGAGTCTCCTACTAAGATCATATCCATACCTGCTTTTTCTGCAAACTGAGCAGTTGGAAAATCATAAGCAGTTACCCAGGCAACCTTTTCACCCTTTTTCTTCATTTCCATAAAGTCTAAAATTGATTTCTTTTTAGCCACTAAATATTCCCCCTTGTAATAATATTGATCAGATGATAATTAAAAAATAACAAAAATATATTTTAACTAATTTATCACCACCTATAAAAATATGTAACAATTTTATCAATTTGTCGATTGTCGACAATGTATTCTATATGAATTATTCAATACAAAATAAACAATTCCTTTTTTATTTATTAAAATAATTATAATTTTCAGAAAGTTAAAAAAGAAAGGAAATATATTTAGTAGCTCTGAAAGTTGTCAATTCATTTATGAGAAATTTTTCTCAAAACTTTATTGTCTTCAATTTCTTTTTTCTTTACACTTAAAACTACTAGAAATGATCCTGAAAGGACTAAAATTGCTCCAAAAATTTGAAAGTAGTTAAATGAATCTCCAAAAAAGATAATAGATAATAGAATTGTAACTATTGGTTCTATCATACTCAATGCAGATATTGAGGTAGGTGAAGTTAGTTTTATACCCTGAAAAAATGCTAAAAAACCTAACATTGAAACAACTGAAATTCCTATGGTAGGAATCCATGTAAAACTAGTAAAGTTAAAATCTATATTGTTGGTTACAAGACCAACTGTTAGAAATGATACTGCGGCAAACAGACAAACAATAGCTATAGTTGTTAGGAGTGGAATATCCTTTAATATATAATCACCATAAAGAGTATAGACTGCATAGAAAACTGCCGCCCCTGAAGCTAAAAGTATACCTATCCCAGATATTTCTCCACTTGTCTTTCCCAATACAAATAATAGTCCGATAAATGAAATTACAATAGCTATTACTATTTTAAAAGTTAATCTTATACCTAAAAAATATGACAAACCAGCTATAATAAATGGAAAGGTATAAAAAATTAATACTGCTAATGAAGCTGGTATGTACTGAATAGCAGAAAAATAGCAAAAACTAAATAGGGAGTAAAATACTCCTCCCATAACAAATATTTTCAATAACTGTTTTTTGCTAACTTGTATTTTTGTTTTCGAAAAATATATATAAACAAATAAAAGTAATGCTGCCAGACTAAATCTTAAAAATAATAATGTAAAAACATTAATACCTCCCTGATAAGCAAAAAGTGCTAAAATAGGTACTGTTCCAAAACCTATTGCAGATAATAGTCCATATGTAGATCCTAATATGTTTTTATCCAAATAAAATCACCCCTTACCTTTTATTTTATATACCGGGCACAAAAATTCCTTTTTTAAATATTACATATAGAAATATTTTTCTATACTTTTTCATTAAATATATAGATAAAAAGGGAAATTTTTGTTATTATTATTTTAAGGTTTAAAACCATAATAACACCAATATTACAAATATATTCTTTAGCGGAGGTCTATTTATGGAATTCAATTTATTTATTTGGGTTTTATCTATTCTACCTATTGTATTATTATTATTTTTAATGGCTAAAGTAAAAATGAGTTCAAAAAATGCAGCAGTTTTAAGCTTAATTTTAACAGTCTTAATAGCTGTCTATTTTTACAAGATGAATTTTTTACAACTTTCTATAGCTGTTCAAAAAGGAGCGGCTTTAAGTTTATATGTAATATTAATAATAGTTGGAGCAGTATTTTTGTTTAATGTAGTCGATTTAGCGGGTGGTTTTGAAACAATAAAAGAATTTATGAAAAAAATCAATGGCAATAAAACGATACAGTTTATATTGCTCAGCTGGGCTTTTTCTGGTTTTATTCAGGGTGTAACAGGCTTTGGAGTTCCAATTGCTATTGTTGGTGCACTACTGATCGGTACTGGATATAAACCGCTAAAATCTATTACAGCAGTTTTAGTCGGACATTCTTGGGCAATTAGTTTTGGGTCAATGGGGTCTTCATTTTTTGCTTTACAACTTGTAACTGGCCTTGAACCTGTAAAACTAGGAATCACACTTGCTTTGTTTTTCTTTATCCCGGTTTTTACAACAGGTTTAGCTGTAGCTCATATCTATGGTGGAATAAATACAGTAAAAAAATACTTTTTATACATATTACCTGTAAGTTTACTAATCGGTACTACACAGTTAATTGCTGCTGCAGGTAACTTTGCACATATTGGATCATTGATGGGAGGTTTAGTTGGTTCCATATCATTACTGATTATATTATTTAAAAAATCATCTATCTCATTAAAAGAACTTAATAAAATTAAAACTTCAAAAATGCATATTTTTCATGCATTTTTACCTTATGTAATTTTAATAGGAACTGTAATTTTATTTCAGTTTCCCTTTATAACTAACAATTTACCTAATATACAACTAGATTTTAGTTTCTCCTGGCTTTACAACAGGTTTGGGTTATCAAGTTTTAGCTGAAGAATCTTTTTCTCCAATTAAGCTGTTTTCACATCCCATATTCTTTTTAGTTTTATCTTCATTAGTGGGAACTGTTATTTATTATAAAAATAATAATATAAAAAAAGATATGTTAATAGAGATATTTAGTAAGACAATAAAAAAATCTAAGTCCTCTGTTTTAACTGTATTGTTGTTAATGATTATGGCCTTAATTATGAATAATTCTGGTATGATTTTTGTGTTTGCCAAAGGTATGGCAAATATTAGTGGAAGCTTTTTCCCAATTATTTCTCCTTTTATAGGTATACTAGGCGCATTTCTTACAGGAAGTAATACAAGTTCAAATGTATTATTTGGATCATTTCAATTAAATACTGCTGAACTTTTAGGGCTTTCACCTGTAATGATATCTTCTACCCAATCTGTTGGTGGTTCACTAGGTTCTGCTATTGCTCCCGCTAAGATATTATTGGGAACATCAGTTGTGGGAATTGTAAACAATGAGGGAGAAATCATAAAAAAATGTATTAACTACACTCTCACTATAGGATTAATAGTTGGCCTTGTTTCATATATTATTCACTTTTTCATTTAGTTTTTTTAAAAAATAATTTTGATTGGAGTTGTAAATATGAACTTTGATTACTTAAACTCACCTTACTTATCAAATCAAAACACTAAGTTTGCAAAAAATGGTATGGTAGCAACCACTCAACCTTTAGCAGCACAAGCAGGCTTAGATATTTTAAAAAAGGGTGGTAATGCAGTTGACGCAGCTGTAGCAACAGCAGCCTGTTTAACAGTAGTAGAACCAACCTCAAATGGTATTGGTGGTGATGCATTTGCAATTGTCTATATTAATGAAAAGATGTATGGACTAAATGCAAGCGGTCATTCTCCTAAATCTATCTCAATTAAAGAAGTTAAAAAAAGAGGTTGCAAAAAGATGCCTAAAACGGGCTTTATACCTGTAACTGTTCCAGGAGCTCCTTCAGCATGGAGTTCATTAATTAAAAGATTTGGGAATTTAAAACTTACAGAAGTACTTAAGCCAGCTATAGAGTATGCAGCTGAAGGATATCCGGTTTCACCAACAGTCAGTAAAAACTGGAAAAATGCCTTTGATATCTATAAAGACAAATTAGATGGAAAAGAATTTCAATCCTGGTTTGATACCTTTACTATTGAAGGAAAACCTCCTGAAAGCGGTCAAATATGGAAATCCAAAGACCATGCAGAGACACTTAAATCAATCGCTGAAACTAATGCAGATTCTTTTTATAAAGGGAAATTAGCAGATAAAATAGATGCATTTTTTAAAGAATATGATGGTTTTTTAAGCAAAGATGATTTAAACTCTCATTCGGTTAAATGGGTTGATCCAATTTCTGTTAACTACAGAGGATATGATGTTTGGGAACTTCCCCCGAATGGACAGGGCTTAGTTGCTCTATTAGCTTTAAAAATATTGAATGGTTTTGATTTTTCCCATAAAGATACAGTTGAAACCTATCATAAACAAATCGAAGCATTAAAATTAGCTTTTGCTGATGGTAAAAAATATATAACAGACCAAGATAAAATGAAAGTAGAAATTGACGAAATCTTAGCTGACAGTTATACTGATAAGAGAAGAAATATGATAAAAGAAACTGCTCTAAAACCAGCTCCCGGAAAGTTAAAAAGCAGTGGTACCGTTTATTTATCTACTGCAGATAAAGATGGAAACATGGTTTCATATATTCAAAGTAACTATATGGGCTTTGGTTCAGGACTCGTCGTTCCTGACACAGGTATTGCACTTCAAAATCGAGGACACAGTTTTTCATTGAATAAAAAAGATCATAACTGTCTAGAACCTAATAAAAGAACTTATCATACTATTATTCCTGGATTTTTAACTAAGGATAATAAAGCTGTAGGGCCATTTGGAGTTATGGGAGGATTTATGCAGCCTCAAGGACATCTACAGGTACTGATGAACTTGATTGACTTTAATCTAAATCCTCAATCAGCTTTAGATGCACCTCGCTGGCAGTGGATCGAAGACAAAAAAGTATTAGTTGAATCTGATTTTGATTATACTATTGCTAAAAAGCTAGTCCAAAAAGGACATGATATAGAGGTAGCACTTGATTCTAGTAGTTTTGGAAGAGGACAAATTATTATTAAAAACTCAAAAAACAATACTTATTATGGTGGAACGGAAAAAAGAGCTGATGGACATATAGCAGTCTATTAATTTATTAAAGGAGTTGTCTTTAAAATGATTTATGGTGTTTTTCTTTCGATTTTAGCAGGAATAATGGTTTCTTTACAGGGGATTTTTAATACTAGAGCAAGTGAACATATTGGTTTATGGCAGGCTAATACTTTAGTTCATGGAACGGGATTTATATTAGCCTTTATTATACTAATTAGTTTAAACCAGGTTAATTTATCTACCATAAAAAATGTAGAACCCCACTACTTATTAGGTGGGGTCTTTGGAGTTATTATTGTTTTTTCTGTAATGATTGGAATCTCATCATTAGGAGCAAGCTATTCGATCACAATATTAATTGTAACTCAAATAATTGCTAACGCTCTTATCAACTATTTTGGTATTTTTGGTGAACATATCATTGTGTTTTCATGGCCAAAAATATTAGGACTTTCTCTGATGATTGTGGGAATAATGCTTTATCAACTTTCCTAATATTTTATAGCTAAAACTTTTGTTCACCTTTTATATATACCTGTTTGACTTCTAAATTTTTATTTAATAAAGTTAGATCAGCATCATAATTTTCTTTAATTAAACCTTTATAATGATCAACACCTAATAATCGTGCAGGATTAATAGTTACCATTTTAAAAACAGTATGAAGGTCTAAATCAGTACTATTATACATATTTTTTACTGCTTTATCTAAGGTAAGTGTGCTACCGGCTAGAGAACCTGTCTCTATCCTGGCTTCTCCATCTTTTAAAATAACTTTTTGTCCTCCTAAGCTGTAGGTTCCATCTTCTAGACCATTTGCTCTCATAGAATCAGTAACTAATATAATTTTATCTGAATCCTTTATTTTTGATACCATATCTAAAATCACAGGATTTAGATGTATTAAATCAGCTATTAATTCAACAGTCATATCGTTCGTTAAAGCAGCACCTATAATACCGGGTCTTCTATGATGTAATTCTATCATACCATTAAATAAGTGGGTTACATGAGAAAGCCCACAGTTATATGCATCTATAGTTTCTTCATAACTAGCAGTTGAATGACCAACTGATACTTTTATCCCGTGTTTTCGCATTTCTTTGATAAACTCTTTTGCACCCTTTTTTTCCGGTGCAATAGTAATCAATTTTATGATAGACTCATATCCATCAAGTAGTTTTAAATCGGGTTCAATAATATTTTTTGGGTCCTGAGCACCCTTTTTTTCTGTATTTAAGAACGGTCCTTCAACATTTGTTCCTATAATTTGTGCTCCTTTTAAACCTCTATCAATGGTTTCTTTTATATTTTTTAGCGCATTTCTAACTTTTTTTCTTTCCATTGTCATTGTTGTCGGTAAAAATGAAGTTACACCACTTTTAATTATAGTATCACTAATCGTATCTAAAGCTTCATAAGAAGCATCCATTGTATCTTTGCCCATCGCTCCATGCACATGGATATCAATAAAACCCGGAGATAAATAACCACCGTTTCCATCTATTACTTCATAATCATTTTCATTAAAATCATTAGTTTTAAATATCTTTTTAATTTTTTTATCAAAAAGAACTGAAGCATTTTTTATAATTTTAGTAGGAGTTATTATATTAACATTTTTTATTAATTTCATTTTTCCACTCCATTCATAGTTCTTTTTAAATCTGAACAACTTCAATTTTATCTCTAAACTGGTTTACTTTTTGTTTTGTCACTTTTCCTGTTTTTATAAACAAGGTATTTGCTGTACCACAAGCCATACCTAATTTAATTGAATCAAAAATATCATGTTTTTGTAGTCCAACTGCACATCCGGCTACAAAGGCATCACCTGAACCAACAGTATTAACAACCTCAACTTCAGGTAATTTGAAATGATAATATTTATCTTCAATCATTCCTACTGCTCCATTTTTACCTAAAGTAATTACCGGTAATTTTATTCCCAGCTCTTTTAACTTATCTAATGCATTAATATAATCAGAAGGTTTCTTATATTTTTGACCAAACAATTCTTTTATTTCATCTTCATTTGGTTTTACCATAAAGGGTTTACCTTTAATACCTTCTTTTAAATACTGACCACTTGTATCTAAAATGACTTTTTTATCTAATTTTTTTGCATGTTCTATTAGTTCAAAATAAAAGTTATTATTTAATCCTCTAGGAAGACTGCCTGATAATGTTATTATGTCAGCCTTTTCTAATAGCTTTTTATATTTATTAACAAATCTTCTAATTTCAGATTTTTTAATTTCTGGACCAGCTTCTAAGATTTCTGTTGTTGTATTATTTTTTTGATCAGTTATATTAATACAGGTTCTTGTCTCTCCTGGAAATTTTAACAAATTCATTTTTTATTTTATGTTTTTTTAACTTGTTATCAATAAAAGTGCCTGAAAGACCTCCTAATAGTCCAGTTGCAACAATATCTTCACCTAATGCTTTAACTACTCTTGCAACATTTAATCCTTTCCCACCAGCTGTTTTTGTTATTTCTTTAGTTCTAAACACATTATTATTTTTAAAATCGTCTATGAAGTATACTTTATCAAGAGCTGGATTTAATGTAATTGTAAGGATCATTATTTAATTTCACTTCTTTTAAGTATTTTACTGGTTTCACACAATCTAATTTTTTTCTTACATTTTCAATTACAGCTTTTTTCCCAGCACCTAGATAATCTCTGGGATCATTGCTATCAGAATTTTCTTTAAAATAGTTCTCAATTGTTTGAGCCATGGGTACTTTTAAATCAGTTGCAAAGTTTATTTTCCTAATACCTAATTTAATTGCTTTTTTTAAACTAGTATCATCAACACCAGAAGCACCGTGCAGTACAAGAGGAATATCAATTAAATTATTAATTTCTTCTAATCTGTCAAAATCTAAATTTGGTTCTCCCGCATATTGACCGTGTACTGTACCAATTGCAATAGCTAAAATATCAATACCGGTATCTTTCACAAATTGTTGAGCTTCTTCGGGAATAGTCAATACAGCTTTTTGAACTTTCTTTTTTCTGTTTAAACCTATTCTACCAATCTCCCCTTCTACTATAACATCAACTGCATGGGCTGCTTCCACTGATTTTTTAACTAAGTTAATATTCTTATTATATTCCAGATCAGCCCCATCAACCATTATAGAAGTATAACCGTTTCTAAGACATTTAATCACAAGTTCATAAGACTTACAGTGGTCAAGATGTAAAGCTACCGGTATATCAGCATTTTTAGCAGCAGCTTTAACATTAGCAGATATAAAGTTAAGTCCTGCATATTTAATAGTACTAGGTGAAGTCTGTATAATTACCGGCGCCTCTTCCAATACTGCACCTTCCACCACAGCTTGAATTGTTTCCATATTGTATACATTAAATGCTGCTACAGCACATTCTTTTTCTTCAGCTTTTTCAATTATTGTTTTTGGGTTTACCAATGACATTTTTTATACCCCCATTTTAAATTATTCAGTGCAATTATTTTTTGACTATTTAAACTGTGGGAGATTTTCTTTATGGGCTTCTAGTAAATCATTAGTTAAATCTTCTGCTACTTGATCACTGGAAACTGAACCATCAAGTAACATAGCTTCTTTAACAAGTTCTTTATCGCCTTCAAGAGCTGCTTCCACAGTTAAATCAATTACAGCTAATCTTTTATTAATTATTCCAGCTAGAACATTTGGAAAATCATTCATTGAATAAGGATAAAAACCGCGACTGGTTGCCACTGCAGGTAGTTCAATTACAGCATCATTTGGTAAATTACTAACTGCCCCATCATTTATGGTATTGATATAAAATGACTTGCGTTCATCAAAATATAATGATGAAATCATTTCAATTAATTGTTCATGTTCTCCAGTAGAACGAGCAAAAAGTGACTCATCTAATTCTTCTTCACCTAAAGCTCTTTTTTTCATCTTATTGAAGGTATTGTCGCCACGTTTTATAACATCTTCAAATCTAAAAGCATCGATTCCTAATTTTCTTCCATAATACTTTCCTTCCGGAAATCTCTCAGGAAAAAATTCAGTTATATGCCTATCCAGTACAGCTGGAATAGCTCTATATTTTTCGAACATTTCCCAGGTGAAAGGGATTATCTATATATAATTTTTCCTTTCCCCGTCTTTCTTCCGATTCTACCATTGTGGGATTGAAATAATCTCCTTCAAAGTCTGAACTTCTCAGTCGCTTTTTTTGTTCTTTTAACACTTCATCTACAACTTTAAATCCATCTTTGCCATTAATACTAAGATCATATATAAATGTGAGGTGGTTTATACCAGTTCCAATTGTTTTAATATCTTTTACATCATAATCACCTAAAAAATCTGCCAAGTATTTTTCAACATGGATAAGCCCATGACAAAGTCCTGTAACAGGATAATCTAATTCTCGTCTGATAGCTTTAACAATCGCACTCATTGGATTTGAGTAATTAAAGAAATGAGCCTCAGGGCATAATTCTATAATATCTTTTGTAATATCAAGCATTACTGGAATCATCCTAAGAGCACGTGAAATTCCTCCTGGCATTGTAGTATCTCCAACCGGTTGATATATATCATATTTTCTAGGGATAAAGACATCATTCTCCCAAGCTCTTCTGCCGCCAACTGCAATTGTAGTCGTAATAACATCAGCTTCTGGCAACACTTCTCTCCGATCAGTAGTCGATATTATTTTAAGGTCACTATCTTTTTCTTCAACCATTTTTTTAGCTAATTTATCAATATATCCAAGTGTTTCTTTATTAATATCAACTAATGCAATTTCCCAAGAACCAAGTCTATCTTCCGCTTTCATAAAATCTGCAATTAAACCCTGAGTAAAAACAGCACTACCTGCCCCAATTAAAACTAGTCTCTTTCTATTGCTCATTTTACCTGCCTCCTAAATGAGTTTGTAATATATTAAGAAACTTTTCATTACTTATAAGATTTTTTTCTTTAAATGATTCTTCTTTAATCTTTTTTAAAATATGCTCAGCTTTTTGGTCATCAATATCATAGCCTAGTTCTTCTGCTTTTATCTTTACTGAGTCTAATCCACTATTTTTACCTAAGACTATTTCCTGGGATTTTGTCCAACCAAATCAGGAGTAAAAGGGGCTAATTCTAATAAATGCTCTTGACCGCAGTTTTTTGACCAACTAGCAATTATACCAGATTCAATATTAAATAATTTTTCTCCGACTATCGGCCTATTATCTCTTATCTTGGCTCCTGTAATCTCTCTTAGTAATTTTGAAGTTTGATACATTTTTTCAGTTTTTATACCTAAATCCTGGTTATACATGGTTAATAGGGATAATACTAAATCTTCATAAGCTACATTACCGGCTCTTTCACCAATCCCAGTTATAGTTGTATGAGCAACTTCCACACCTGAGGCTAAGGCTAATATAGTATTGGCCACTCCAATACCAAAGTCATCATGAAAATGGGCTTCCAGTGGTTGATCAATTCTTTCCCTTACCTTTTTTACAAAGTATGGGATAGCACTTGGAGATAAACCCCCAAAGGTGTCAACCAAAGCGAGAGCATCCATATGACCTTCGGTTGCTACTTGTTCTATTAAATCTAAAAACCAATCCATTTCAGCCCGTGTTCCATCTATAGGAAAAAAGACCGTATAAAGACCGTTTTTATGAGCAAATTTGGTTGCCTTAATGGCCAGTTCGATTGCTTTTTCTAAAGGCCATTTATAAGCATGTTCAATTATATGCTCACTAGCAGGAATTTCCACAACAATTCCATCGACACCCGTATCTACAACTTTTTTGACATCCTCCACCATACACCTTGAAAAAGCAAAAACCTCTGTATTTTTAAAATCCTTTTTAACAATCGCTTCTATTGCTTCTTTATCTTGTTTTGAAACAGCTGGCATGCCCGCCTCTATTCTCTGAACACCAGATTCTGCTAATGCTTCTGCTAATTTTATCTTTTCTTCTTTATTCATTACAATACCAGCTTGCTGTTCTCCATCTCTTAAAGTAATATCATGTAATTTAATATCTTCTGGAAAGTTTAGATTCTGCTTTACATCTTTCGCAAAATTCCAGGGGCTTGTAAACCATTTGTCGGTTTTCCAGGGCATTTTTTCCAATTTGATTACCTCCTTATTTTAAAATAGCTCCATCTGCTGCTGAACCTGCTAGTTTGGAATAAATAGATAAATATCCATTTTTAACTTTCGGCTCCGGGCATGACCATTTTTCAAAACGCTTTGCAATTTCTTGATCTGAAACATGCAACTTAAGAATTCCCTTTTTAACGTCTATAGTTATTTGATCACCATCTTTTACTATCGCCAGAGGTCCACCTTCTGCAGCTTCAGGTGAAATATGACCCACAAAACAACCATTATTGGTTCCGGAAAATCGACCATCAGTAATTAAAGCTGTTTCTTTACCCAGTCCCATTCCGTAAATATACTTCATTGCTTTAAACATCTCCCGCATACCGGGCCACCTTTAGGACCTTCATAGCGAATTACCACTATATCTCCTGCTTTAATCTTATTATTTAAAATTGCCTTTTCGGCTTCTTCTTCGGAATCAAAAACTTTAGCTTCGCCTTTAAAATACCACTGGCTAGGATCAATCGCGCCCGGTTTGCTAACTGCTGTATCAGGTGCAAGATTACCTCTAAGGACAGCAAGTCCTCCTTGTTTATCAAAAGGTTTTTCAAAACTCTTTATTATCTCTTTATTTTCTGGAAAGCAATACTTATATTCTTCAAGATTTTCTTTTAATGTTTTACCGTTTCCAGTGATTACATCCAAATTGAGTACATTTTTTAGACTTTCCATCACCTTAGGAATACCACCAGCCTGCCAGAAAGCTTCCATATCCCATTTGGCAGCTGGATTTACCTTAGCTACCTGAGGAGTATTTTTACTATATTTTTCAAAAGCTTTCATAATATCAATATCTGCTTCCGCTTCATGTGCAATTGCAGTAAGGTGGATAACTGTATTTGTAGAACCACTTATTCCTAAGGTAACCTTTACAGCATTCTCTAATGACTGCTTATTTATGATATCTCTAGCTGTAATATCATTTTTAATTAAATCACAAATTGCCTCACCTGTTTTCACCGCCATCCTAAGACGATCAGGGTGAACCGCTGGTATTAAAGCACCACCCGTTAATGTCATACCAAGAGCTTCGGAAATTGAACACATCGTATTAGCTGTGCCTAAAAATGAACATGAACCACAGGAAGGACAGGAAAGTTCTTCAAGATCACAGGACTCCATCTTCAGAAATTTCACCTGCCTTAAGCATCCCCAAAGCTTCTGAAATAGAAGTAACATCTGACTTACGTCCGTCAAATTCTATACCACCCAGCATTGGTCCAGCTGGGATCAAAAGAGCAGGAATATCTATTCGGGCAGCTGCCATTAACATACCAGGTACAATCTTATCACAGGAACCTAGTAAAACTAGACCATCAAGTTGGTTAGCTTGGGCCATAATCTCTACACTATTGGCAATGACTTCTCTAGAGGGAAGTATATAGTTACCACCAACATTGCCCTGAGAAAGCCCATCACAGGAACCTATTACTCCAAATTCAACTGCTGTTCCACCACCTCTATATATTCCTCTTTTAACATAATCACTTATTTTATCTAAGTTAAAATGACCGGGTACTAGGGTGCTCCAGGAATTTGCAATACCAATAATCGGTTTAGCAAGATCATCATCAGAATAACCCATTGCTTTATAAAGACTTCTATTAAAAGAACTCTCCGGCCGTTTTAATATCTCATCACTTCTACTCATTATTTTCACTCCTCTTGGTTTTAAGTTAAGAATTTAAGGGCTCCAAAAAAGATTTAAAACACTGGTCGATAAATTCCTTCAATTTTTCATATTGTTCTTTGTTTTTCAATTTAATATATTTTTCATATTCAGGGTAAAATAGTTTTAAAAATCCTTCTTCTTTTTGGCTTATATCATAGTTAACGGATTTTTCTATATTATCATCAATTTGACTGAAATATTTTTCGTTATTATTTCTATCAACTTCGACAAATAATCCAGCCGGATCTTTTTTATAACTAAAGATTAGACCAGTATATACATAAAGAGAAATATCTTTTTGTTTATTCTTTAAAAATACTCGATAACCATAAGCATAGCTGCCAAAATTATGATCACAATCAAAATCTAGTTCACAAAAATATTTACTACCATTAATTTCTTGTACAGCCTTCTCTATCATTTTTATAAGATAAGGAACAGTTTCTAATTTCTCTAAATCAATATTAAATGGTTTGCTTAAATACTTAGAGGCCATTATTTTCTACCTCCTTTTATAATTGCGGCAAGTGCTTCTTTTAAGAAATCACGTAAAATACTTAATTGTTTATCTATTTTATTACTATTATCTATATTCTCTAATTTTTTTTCTTTTAAAAATAGTTTTAAATAGTCTGCTTCCTCTTTATTTACTTTAAAATTTTCTCCTTTTTTAATATTATCTCTTATTTCCTGATAAGAATTTAAATTGCTTTCTTTATCCAACTCAACCATAATACCTTTTTTTGTATCTGGATGAAATATCAATCCTATATGTAGATAATATAGTGATCTATCCTGCCTATCCATTAAAAAACAACGAAAACCACTCCAATGAGGACCATTGTTTTCAAAAAAATTATTATGAATTTGACACTCAAATTCAAAAGAATTAATTTCATTTAAAACATTTCTTAATCCATCATTAAACATATGGACAGATCTTAATGAAGAAATATCTGCTTTAAAAGCAAAAGGCAAGTTGATATCCACAAAAACTCCTCCTCTAGTTGAAAATTTTAGCTAATTTTTTCTATTATTCCATTGCCAAACATATATTTGTACCCAGCCTTCTTGATAAAATGGGTAGCCTTAGGATTATAATTAAATCTATACCCTCCCAACCAACAAAAAGAATTTACTTTTTGCTTGATTTCTTTTTCTATCTCTTTTTTGGATATAATAATTTCTCTTTTCATTTCCTCTTTGGTAGAAGTTTTTATTATTTCCTCATGGGTTTTGGTGTGACTGCCTACAACGTGATTATTTGCTATTTCTCTTAATTCTCTCCAATTTATAGCATATCTACCATCTTGATACTCATCTTTAATCAATTTAAGGGTGTGTTGATCTGCAAATTGCTTTTGTTGGTTGACCGTTTTATTAATGAAAGCAGAGGGAACAAAAAACCAACCTGTAAAACCGTATTTTTCTAATAAAGGATACATAATATCATAATTATTCCGATATCCATTATACATAGCAATAATAAGTCCGGGTTTTTCTTTATGCCACTTTTTTTTCCTAAAAAACTTAGCAAGATCATTTTCATTTACCGAAGAAAAATATTTATTAAAATACTTGAGCTGCTTTTCAAATTCATCTCTATTAAAATAAGGAGTATTATGATAATTTATCGTTCTAATATAACTACCATGCTCTAATTTATTTAAGAATTTATTTTTTTCCATTGCTGCCCTCCATTATTTCCAAGATTGATAAGACAAAAAGTAAAAATATTTTTCAGCCAGGGCACTTAAAACAAGACTGAATTTATCAGAATCAATATCATCCTCTTCACAACCAAGATGATCTAAATAATAAACAGCTGAAATCATAAGCAGTAAGTTAAACAAACTGTCGCCGGATTCAATTGGATCATTTTTTGTTTCGGTAAGGTCATCTAATATTAAATAGACAGGTACACCAGCTTCTCCTACATTACGTTTTTCTCTTATCTTTGCAATCTCTTCATTTTCTTTTTTTAGTTTATCTAAATTCATATTTTTAGATATTATATCTAAAAATTGCTCCATAACCTAATCACCTATCCTATCTTTTCTATTTTATTATTACTATATAGATACCGATAACCAGCATCATGGATATATTTTGTTACTCTAGAATCTTCTTTAAAGTTTTCCCCTCCCAGCCAGCAAAAAACATCTACTTTTGAATTTAGTTTTTCTTCGAGAAGGTTTTTAGAATCTATTATTTCTCTCTTTAAAATATTATCAGGGGTTCTGTTATCAAACTTAAAATGAGTCATTGTATGACTACAGACAACATGATTTTGAGCAATTTCTCTTAGTTCATCCCAGTTCATTGCCATCCGCTGTCCATCATATATTTCTTTGTTATAATATATCTTATGATTATCTGCAAAATGTTGTTGTTTTTCTATTTCAATTTCAAGAAATTGGACTGGCACAAAATACCAACCGACAAAACCATATTTTTCAAGTAAAGGATTAAAAATCTTATAGTTGTTTTTATATCCTTCAAATAGAGAAATTATTAGACCCGGTTTTTCTTTATGCCATTTCTTTTCTTGATAGAATCTATCTAAATCTTCCATATTAACTGAGCTATAATACTGACTCAAAAAAGAAAGCTGTTTTTCAAATTTTTCTTTATCTTTAAGATATGTTTCATGATAATTAATAGCTCGAATATAACTACCTTTTAATATTGACTCTATATACAACTCAAACATTTTATTATTTTTTGTACTTTGATATTATTTTTTGTGTATTCAATATTTCACCACTTTCTACTCTTTCATTCCTGATAAAGCAATTCCTTTAATAAATTGTTTTTGCGCAAATAAGAAAACAATTATAATAGGTATTATGACCATTAATGAAGCTGCAATCAGTAAATCATACTGAGTGGCTCTATAGAAAGAAAATTTGCCTAAACCTAGTGGTAAGGTGGTATACTGAGGTGAATCGATTGTAATTAAAGGCCAAAGATAAGAATTCCAACTTGCCATAAATAAAAAGATTGTTAAAGCTGCAATAGCTGGCTTAACCACCGGTAATACTATTTTAAAGAATATACCAAAGTGAGAACAACCATCTATAGTAGCTGCATCAATTAAATCATCAGGAACAGTTAACATAAACTGTCTCATTAAAAATATCCCAAATATGTTAAAGAAATAGGGAATTGTTAAAACTAAATAAGAATTATTCCAGCCTAATTTAACTGATATATTGTAAAGAGGGATCATTATAACCTGAAATGGAATCATTAAAGCTCCTAATATTAGTAAAAAAGTATATTACTGCCTTTAAATTTGTACTTAGCAAAAATATATCCGGTTAACGCACTTGAAAAAACTCCTACTATAGTATTAATTGTTGAAACAAAAACACTATTAAAAAAATATCGACCAAAGGGCATAGCTTCAAAAACTCCCACAAAGTTCTGTAGAGTAAAGTCTCTTGGTATCCACGTGGGGGGCATTCTCAATAATTCCCTTGCTGGTTTTATAGATGATAAGACCATCCAGAAAAAAGGTAAAAACATGAATATTCCACCAAGTACTAATACAACAAATCCCAATATTTGTAAAAATTAAGATTTTTCACTTTTTGTAACACCACTAATCACCATCCTTTACTATTCACTTCTAACAAATTTCCATTGTATAACTGTTATAATCATTATAAAAAAGAACAAGACTACCGTCATAGCACTAGCATATCCCATTTCTAAAAATTCAAAACCATTTTTATATATGTTTAAAACCAATACCATTGAACTATTACCAGGTCCACCATCTGTCATTATCTGAATTGGAATAAATATTTTAAAAGCCCTAATTATTGCCATGATACTAGTAAATAAAAGTGTGGGTTTTAAAAGAGGTAGGGTGATATGTATAAATTCCTGCCAGCTATTAGCCCCATCAATTTTAGCTGCTTCATAATATGAATTTGGTATACCTCGTAAGGGCTGCTAAAATAATAACAGCAAAATATCCTATATTTCTCCAAATAACGACAGCAGAAACAGATTCCAAAGCCTGTTCAGGACTATTTAGAAATGCCTGAGTTGGTAGACCTACCAATTGTAATAAATAGTTAAATAGTCCATAGGAAGGATGGTACAACCACTTCCATACAAGACCAACTGCAACCATTGAGGTTATTACTGGCAAAAAATAGACAGGTGTAAAAAACTCCCTAACGTTATCTCCAAAGTTATTTAACAGTATTGCAGCAAACAAAGAGAAAATAATTGTCGCCGGTACTATATAAATTACAACAAAAAAAGTATTTTCAAGACTGATTAAAAATACTCTATCATTAGTCAGATTAATGAAATTATCAAAACCAATAAACTGATCTATTTGATAGGCTAAATTCCAATCATAAAAACTCTTTTTAAAAATTCTATAAATTGGATAAAAGAACATGAAAAAAAACCAAGATAAAAGTTGGAATTAAACCCATTAATATAAATAAAGCCCTATCCACTTTACGGTTGTTGCCAAATATTTTTTTTATCATCATGTCTAGCCTCCTATAATATATCCCAGGATGGCCTGAATGGCCACCCTGTGATAATTAAGTTACTACTATTCTCCTCTTGAATAATTTCTTTCTATCATTTTATTAGCTTCTTCTTCCATATTTTTTAATCCTTCATCGATACTTGATTCATTATGAAGCATGGATCTTAAATTAGTACGAACTATAGACCATACGAGTCGCCCGGTATCTAGAGTATAGGCGCCAGGTTCTTTGGCATGCTCAGCAATTTCAATAGCAGTAGAAATAGCCCCTTCTCCCGTAAAGTATTCTTTAGCATCTTGTCTAGAAGAAATTGCACCTACAGTTTCAGCCCATTTTAATTGGTTATCTTTCTGCATTGTGAATTCTATGAACTTCCAGGCTGCTTCAGGGTGTTCTGTACGTGAACTTACAATATAACCCCAACCACCTTCACCAACAAAGTGAGGATCTGCCCCTTCAACAAAAGGAGGTAAGTTATAGTACTTGTAATTTAAATCTGGAGCCTGCACATCAAATGAAGCAGCATACCAAGGTGCTCCAATTGTCATAGCAGCTGTACGTTCCATAAATGCATCCATTCTACCTGAGAAATTAGTTGAATGTACTCTTTTTTCACCCTCAATTAAATTTTTCATGAACTTTACAGCATCACGGGCAACCTCAGTATCAAAATGAACGACATTATTTTCGGGATCCCTAAAATCTCCACCCATCTGCCAGATTAATGATAAGAACATTGACGATTCCTGACCGTTTACAACACCAAGACCTGCTTGTTTCATAACATCATTTTCAATTACGGTTAATTTCCTCGCAAACTTAATTAATTCTGACCAGCTAGCCGGTCCATTATTTTTATCCCAGGATTCTGGTATTTCCATTCCAGCTTCTTCAACCAAATCAACATTTACCAATAGTCCAGGACTTTCCATGTTAAGTTCTTCTGGTAAACCATAATACTTCCCGTCCCATTGTTTATTCTTAAGAGCTGCTTGGATATAAGTATTTTCAATCTCTTCTTTAGTCATAACATTTGCGGGTACTGGTAAAATAGAATTGCCTTTTGCAAACCCAGCAATTGATCCATAAATTTCAATTACATCTGCTTCTGTTTTAGCTTGCAAAACCAGTGGTTACTTTAGTTCTATATTCAGAAAATGTTTCAAGTTTCACATTAATATTTGGATTTTCAGCTTCAAATGCCTCTATAACTCTTTCGGCTGATTTCACATAAGGAGCTGCATCCTGAGTCCAATATCTAATTGTAACCTCCTGAGCCATCACTGTGCTTGTTAAAGTTAAAGTCAAAGCTAAAATTAATAATAACGTAGTTAATCTTTTCATTATATACCTCCCTATATTATTTTAAACCAATCTACTCTTTACTCATTTTACTAATACTTTTAATTAGATTTAAAATTACAATATATTGATGGGCATCACTCCTTTCATAATTGTTTCGCTTTACGGTTGATATCATTAAAATTTGACAGCATTCAAAGATTGTCTAATCAAAAAATCCTTTATTAACTATATTCTCACAATCATTATATAAAAGAACATTTTTTAAATTTTCAGCTGCTAATACTGCTGCTGCTTCTATAGATGATTCGACAAGTCCTGCGATATGGGGGGTTAATATTACATTATCTAACTCAAAAAATTTGCTTTCTAGTAATGGTTCTTCATCAAAA
This sequence comes from Halanaerobiales bacterium, assembly GCA_034521955.1. GTDB lineage: Bacteria > Bacillota > Halanaerobiia > Halanaerobiales > M55B127 > M55B127. The sequence continues at coordinate 340,334 of JAXHLT010000001.1, forward strand.
ACATCAAGTGCAGCCCCAGCAATCCAATTATTTTTCAAGGCTTTATAAAGAGCTTTCTTTTTAATAATAGGCCCTCGCATCGAATTAACTAAATAAGATTTATTTTTCATCATTTTTAATTCTTTTTCTCCAATTAATCCTCGGGTACTATCTGTAAGGGGACAACATAAAGCAACTATATCAGCATTTTTATATATTTCATCTTTGGAGACAAACTCAACATTAAATTTTTTTGCTCTTTCAGCAGAAGGGTGCCTTACATTAGCTATTACTCTCATATCAAAACACATAGCTCTTTGTGCTACCTGTTGACCAATAGAACCCATACCAATCAAACCAAGAGTACTATCTTTAAGCCCTATGCTGCAGTTAATATCTTCAGTAACCCATTTACCGTCTCGGATAACCTGATTTGCCCTTACAATATGCCTGACAAGTGCTAAAATTTGGCCCATTATATAATTTGCAACTTCATTATTATTTACGCCCGGCGTATTGGTTACAGCTATTTTTTTCCGGCTAGCTGCTTTAACATTTACATGATTATACCCGTTACAATTTAATGATATAACTTTAAGCTTGTCGGAAGCCTGAATAATTTTATCATCAATATCATATTCTCCACCAACAATAATTCCATCTTTACCCTTTACCTCATCGATTAAATTTTCTTTTGACCAGTTTTCTCTTTCCTTTTTATCTTTTTTTGTTAGTTTGAAATCATCTGTATTAAGTACCTTATAAGCTTTATCGATGCCTTCAAATGTAGTTGATGCAATTAAAATTTCATATCTACTATTATCAGTCATCTATTAGAACATCTCCTTCTTCCTTTTTTAGTTTATTTACTAACTTTTCAGATGATATTTTATCATTATTTGATATTTTATCATCATTTAAAAAGAAAGCATATAATGCAGCACCAGTAACTGGTTTTAGTTCTGGACTTTTAAGTTCTAAGTATAATTCACCCAAATAATTTCTAAGAGGTTTTAAAATTAAATTACCTGATTTAAATACCCCCCCAGAATAAGTTACAGTAACCTTTTTACTTTCATTAAATTCTAACTTACTATATACTGTTTTTACTACTTGACTTAATTCAAAAGCAGCCTGTTTGTAGATTCTAATTGCTTTTTTATCTCCATTTTGAGCTGCTTTATATAATATTAATGCTAAATTAGCTATTTCTTTTCTTCCAAAATTATTTTCAGAAGTTACTAAATTAATAATTTCAAAATCATTTTTTAAAGATAATTTTTCTCGAACTAGTGTATAAAGTAATGTTTTTTCCTGTCTGCCATCAGATTGCTTTGTAAAATTATTAAGTAATTTTTCGCCTAACCAAAAAGCCGAACCTTCATCTCCTATTCTATGTCCCCAGCCGCTAGCACGGGCTTTATTTCCTTGTGAGTCTTTTCCAAAACCAATTGCACCTGTCCCTGCAACCAAATTAATACCTGGTTTGCAAACCAAAGAACCAGCCCAACCAGCTTCTACATCATTACCTAGTTTATAATTTTCATTTTTTAAAATATCTCCAATAATCTGGTCAATATGTTTTTCTTCTTGTTTTGTTAATTCATCACCATAACAAGGTATCCCCCAAAATGAATATTCAATATCTTTTAAATTAATTATTGAATCTTTTATAATTTGGTTGATACTTCTTTTAATTCTATTTTTAAATTTATCTTTTCCTATTCTTTTATAATCAATGGTGTCTTCTTTTAGATATGATAGGATACTGCCCTGATTATCAATTAACATAAATTTGGTTTTGGTTCCACCACCATCAATTCCAAGATAAGGCATCTCTTTTTTCCTCCTCAAACATGTGGTATAAATCAAGGAATGAAGTGAAAGTTATATGTTTTATATCTTTTTTATTACAGTAGTTTTCTAAACGGCTGTTATTCTTAACATAAAGAAAATCAGCTAACTCAACTACACATCTATCAGTCATACCATCTCCAATATATATTATCTGTTCAAACATTCTTTTATATTTTTTTGCAATTTTATATTTACAATTACCACAGACTCCAAATTCTTGATGACAGCTTTTAATATCATGTAAAAAATCAACTTTTATTTTATTATCTTTAAAAATCAATTTATTAGCATATATTTCAAAATTAATATTGATATTATATTTATTAAAAAGTGGTATGATGTAATTTAAAAACCCACCACTCACAACAACAAAGTTTAATTCTTTATTTTTAATAAGTCGTAAAAAACGGGGAAAATAGCTGTCTATCTTAATATTATTTAATATATAATCTAAAAATTCTTTTTCACTTATATCTAGATTCAAATAATGTTTCTTTAATGCCTCTTTCCCACTTATTTGATTATTAATATATTGCTTTTCAATTTTTTTATTTTTATCATTCCCAAATACATTAAATACTGTATCATTAACATCTTTTTTTGTAATTGTCCCATCAAAATCACATAATATTATCGCGTTTTTATCTATAGTATTCATTTGCTATATATTTTCAACTACTTTCGAAAGATTTTTGGGATTTTCTATATCTAAACCTTTTTTATATGCTAAATGATAAGCTAAAAGCTGAGCTGGTAACAATACAAGAGGACTTAAAACCTCTTCTTTGAGATCTGATTTGATTTCAAAGTAAAGAGGAGTAAGATCTTTTATTTCATCATCCAGATAATTACCAATTATAAAAAGATCTCCGCCATAATGATTTTAATTCTTTTATTAGTTTTTTCTCTCTTTGAAAACTTTTATCACCTATAAACATAGTTATTAAAGTATTACCGTCTACAATTGATTTAGGTCCGTGTCTAAATTCAAGAGTATGGAAGTCTTCAGAAACTGTAATGGCCATCTCCTTCATTTTAAGCATTGCTTCATTGGCTATCCCAAAATAACTTCCCTGGCCTAGAAACTCAAATTTATTATAACTAAGGTTATCTATATGTTCTTTGATTAATTGATCCCATTTATTAATATGTTTTTTAAATAAGAGGGGAAGTTGTTTTAATTCCTCTATTAATTCATTATCTTCTTTCCAGAGAGCTGACATCAATAAAACACCTACCAACATGCTTGTAAAAGAACGCGACATAATAAGACTTTTTTCTAGGCCCATCTTTTGAATATATGTAATGATCAGTAATATCTACTAATTTACTATTCTTATCACAGGTTAAAGCTAATTTAATTATGTTTTCTTCATCTTTAAACTGTTTCATTGCTTCAATGATTTCTATACTCTGACCAGATCTAGATATTGGCACTAACAAAGTTTTCTTATTTCTTGATATTGTGCTGGGTAAATATACTTCAGGGTTAAACATCATTTCAGACCCTGGAACCGCTACACTTTCTATACCAGTAAATTTTTTAAATATAAAAGCACCAGACATAGCAATATAATAAGAAGATCCACATCCAATAAATATAACTTTTTCTACGTTATCTTTTCTTATTTTTTTAATTACCTTTTTAGCCTCTTTTTCCCCATCTAATAAACTTTCCCAAGCTAAATCCTGATTTAATATGTCTTGATAACAATCTTTTTTGAATTCTTTCATTTGCATCCTCCTTTTAGATAATCATATACTCTTATCCTCTTATTATAATAAGTCAAATAAAAAATATACCCTTTTTAATTCTGCACAATTTATTCTAGTACTACATGGTATTTGAATTTATCCCCTCTAGAAATGCTTTTGGTGTATTCAATAATTGTTTCATTACTATTGTAAGTTATTCTCTCAAGTAATATACCTGGTCCCCCATCTACGCAATTCAGTTTGCTTGCTTCATATTTTCTAAGTAAAGTTGCTCTAAATATTTCTTCTGCTTTTGAAAAAGAAACATTATAATCGGTAGTTAAAATATCATATAGGGGCCGATGTTCTAAATCTTGCTCTGGAAATTTAGGAAATTCATTATAAGGAAGATAGGTATATTCTAACATCATTGGTTCATTATCTGCTAATCTTAATCTGATAAATTTATACACCTTTTCATCTATCTCTAATTGTAATTGTTCAGCAATTTTTTTATCACAATTAATTATTTCAAAATCAATAACTCTTGAGCTTGGTTCTTTTCCAATCTTCTTCATTTCATTGGTAAAACTGTAAAATTTCAATAAATCCTGTTCCAATCTTTTCGAAGAAACATAAGATCCTTTACCATGAATTTTATATATATAATCCTCATTTTCAAGTTCAGTTAATGCCTGTCTAACAGTAGCTCTGCTGATATCATACTTTTCACAAAGTTCACTTTCTGATGGTAACTTTTCATTTTCTTTATATTTGCCATTTTCAATTTCCTTTTTTATTATTTGTTTTAATTGATAATATAATGATAGAGGACTACCTTGTTTAATTTTAGTACCCATCCAACCACCTCGATAACTTATTATGTTGTTATTACAAGTTAATTATAATTATTTAATCTTCATTTGTCAAGAATTTTTAGAATATTATCATTATTTCTTCTATCTTTTAGTTTGTAAGATTTAATGCATTGTTTTTATATTTTGATCTTGTATACCACTCAAATTTTTCAGGTAACTCCTTTAGCCTGTTGAAATAACTGCTCTGATGTCTTTAAATTAAACATCCTCCTGGGATAAGTATTAATAAATTCTTAAATGTATTTAACAAAATCTCTGGTTATACGTTTAAAGCTTGTTACTTTGGGAAGAGATCTTCTAATAAATCTATTATTATTCTCATTACTACCTCGTTGTTAACTACAGTAAGAATCACAATAATATACTTTAGTTCTTTTTATACTGCTTTTAGTAAATGATTCCTCTATATTTTCATAATCATAAAACCCCCTACCATTATAGGTGGTGATACTCTTAAATCTCTATATAAAATTCACAACCCCTATACTTCTTTCTATCCTATCTAATTCCCTTATTAGAGAATCTTGCTTCTTATCTGGTATTTTTTCTATTATTTCTTTTCTAGTCTTTCTTTCAGTTAAAACCAGTAAGTATGGCTCATCACCTTCTTTTTTACCTTCTACTAGATCCATCTCAAAGTGGCCTATCTCAAATCTATTATCTGCAGCTTCCGGATCGTCTCTAATAATTCTGCCTTCTTTATGTTGTTTTGTTTGGGCAACTTCTTTCCTCTTCTTGCTATCATTGCAGTAATTATCATATACTCAATCTTCTCTGTAGATCATCAATATTCCTATGTCTATATAATTATATATTGCCTTATAGGATAAGCACATATTAAACCGATCATCATCTTTAATTAACTCAGCTATTATTTCTGGTGAGTACTTTTCATTAACTTCCTTATCGATAAACTGTGCTATTTCATGATCTTTATCAAACTTTAATTTAGGACCTTTACAGTAACATTATTATTATATTCTTATTATGCTCCTTGGGGATCATAATAATCTTTTGTAGTTCCATCACCATTAAGAAGTCCAAATAATGCTTTCTTGATCTCACGACTTATAATAGTTCGATGACTGCCTATTTCAAAATAATTCATCTTCTGTACATTAAATAAATGCTCAATTACTGTCCTGTCTTCATAAGTTAGGTGTTTCTCATCGTTGTTTTCTGTGTTATAATTAATTTGACACATATCGAGAATCTCCTTGTTTTGTTTGGATAGTTATTAAAATCATAAAGGAGCTTACCAGTATGTATCACATTTTTATATGCCTTACGTGTATTTAATTATACAATTCAGCAGAGCAAAAAAATAAATAAAATTTTTTCTTTATAATTTGATATTAATGTTAAGCTATGTAATAATTTGAGATATAATACTTGCTACCTTTTTGATTTTTATGTTTTATAAGTATTTTAATAAAAAAGCAGTAGGATTTTAAATCAAAATAATTGTTTTGATAAGGTTTTAAGTTATATTAGTTAGGGAACTTGTGATAATACGCCAAATTTGAAAGGAGGGTTAATATGAATAAAAAAGATACAATATGTCCTTTTATATCTTCTAAAAATGAAAAAAGAAAATTGTATAAAAAAATGCGAACTTTATAATAACAACGAAGGGGAATGTAGCTTAAAAAATATCTCTTCTAAATTAAAATTTTTCATGAATAACTAATTCAATTTTAGTCTAAACTACCTAAAGTAATAAAATTCCTATAAAACAACTTTAAATATTATAAATATTACTTATTAATATCTCATCATTTACAAGAAGCGAAGTATTAATAAGTAAAAGGACGTAATTTATCTATAATAGCAAGAGTATTTGCTTATGTCTATTATTTAAATATATTCAATTATGATGATTATAGTCTCTCGTTCACAAAATTAATATTGTAATTAAATATTGTATATATTTTTTTGGTTCTCCTCGTAAACCATTGGTATAAAAAAACGGCGATTAAATCGCTGGGTTATCTCTATCATCCCTGTTATATCAACGAATATACTGGGGTGTTCCAGAGGAATTAAACCCCTAACCTACTGATCCGTAGTCAATTCCGGGCTGTATTATTTATATTTGTAAAGTTATATATTTGCCTATTTGACAGGGATTATAGTCTTTTTTGTTTGAATTTGTTTATATCTTTTATATATGTTTATGAATTTAGACTACAAAATGGCTACGAGATGGCTATTTGTTTTGTGTGTTACTTAACATTATAAAGGAGGTTACCGGTATGTGTCCATTTTTATATACCACGTGTATTTAATTATACAATTCAGCATTATTAACCAACCAATAATGCACCAAAAATTATCACTACAGCAACAATTGCTAAACCGCAAGTCCTATTCCTGCAACTCCCCACAAACTAGCTGCAGTAGTCAAACCTTCAATTTTGTCTTCTTGTTTTATAATTGTACCTGCACCAAGAAAACCAATACCACTTATAACTTGAGCTGCTAACCTTGCAGGATCAGCATCATTAGATAATCCAAGATCACTTCCAGCAATTTTTATTGATATTATCATTATTAGACAAGAAATTACTGCAACAATTAAATTTGTTCTCATACCTGCAGCTTTATTTCTTTTCTCACGATCATAACCAATCAAGATTGCTAAAAATGCTGTTAATAAAAGTTTAAATATATCTTCCCAAACTAAATCCATTATATTCACTCGCTGCTCTTCTTAATCTTACTTGTTTTAATCTTGCTTTAATCAAATAAATGACTATTATCTTTTAACACTTTTTTTAATGCTTCTTCAAAATATGATTTCATATCCTTTTTCAAATAATTGTAGCCATAATATGCAGCTATTCCTCCTCCAATACAATCAGCAATTAAATCCCACATTGTATCAATAAGACCTGTTTTTTGCATATTAAGGGCAAATAGATTATCCATTGCAAACTCAAATATCTCCCAGAACACTCCAAAAGTAACTGCAAAACTAAAGGCAAATATACCAATAAACAATGGACTCAATATTACATCAATATCTTCCTCTCTGTTTAAAAAATATATCAGTGTAAAACCTATAAAACCCATAATAATTCCTGAAAAAGTATGTAGTAATGTATCCCACCACCAGAAATGATGGTAAAAATTCCTTAATTCACCTAAATATAAAGAGGCAAACACAAAAATCAAGATAAATATTTGAATATCAGACGGTATAAAAAGTAGTTTTTTATTTGATAAAAAATTAGGAATATATGTGGTTGCAAAGGCTAAAATGGAAATAAATAAACTTAACCAATGTAATGTGACTATATTTGCTATGATAGCACCAATCAATAATAATCTAAAAATCCAAACAAGAATTGTTTTAAACTTTATTTTGATCACCTCGATTATATAATTTTAACTATTAGTCATATAATTTATAATACAGGATTATATTCGTATCTATACTTATTATATATACTCTTTCAGCTTTCTTCAATGTTTTTTAATGCAACATTAAAAAAAGAGATTACTACAATTAAATAGTAATCTCGAGTTATAACACATTTTTGTTTTATTGTATTAAAATTATTTTAGAATAATCATTTTAAATTCTGAATAAGTCTTTTCCCATTTGTTCATTTAAATATCACTCTGATAGTAAATATTTATAATTACCTTATTTTCCTTTATAACCCTGTCCAAATCCATCATTTCTATTTAAACTATTTTTAAAAGCTCTCAAATGGTTTTCTGACCCTCTTTTTAATTCTTCAAATACAAATGCCACATCAGCGGGAATATCTTTTGTTAAAAAACTTTCATACATCTCAATATTATCAATCTCAGCATTTACACCTATTTGTAAAGCTTCTCTTATATCTTCAGGTAAAACTACATATTCACTTGAATTATCTTCCGGTATTGAAATATTGTATTTTTCAAATAATGGTTTCAATAATTCAATGTGGTGTTCTTCTGCTTTAATTATGTTACTAAAAGGACGTTGCACCCCATATTGATTCATTATTAAATCATATTCTGTTCTCGCAAGGTATTCATCTTGAATAGCATATATTAACATCTCTTCTAATGTATAATCTTCTGCGTGTTTTGCTCCCATAGCACCATAATTATCTTCCGCTAAAACAACAATTGACCCTATTAACAAACTTATCAACATAGTTATAATCAAAAACCATATTTTCTTTCTATCAAATATTTCTTGCATTATTTTATCATCTCCTTATTTATCTTATTTTTATTATAAAATAAGAACATGAAGCAATTATGAATTCACATATGATTTTTAAGACTAAATTTCATATCCAGTTTATTTTTTCCATTTATCAAATAATAAAACTGCCTAATTAATTATTTAATATTATTCCATCTCTTCATTTTAAAAATATAGAAAAACATTATGAAACAAATTGTTGATCCTCACCACCTAAATAAATAAGATTAAAGCCTCTCAGTTAAGAGAGGCTTTTCAGTATATATAAATAACTATTTTATTAATTAGGCAATCTCATTTTAAAAATACTCAAGAAATTAACTGTTTAATTATATTTTTTCTATTAACTCCACAGAATTAAGTTCAAATTGTTTTTACCTTATTACTATCAATTAGTAATATTTTGATCATAAATTTTAACTGTATTGCCGATAATTACATCTTTATCTCTATTTTCAATAATTAAATTTTTAATTTTGTTAATAAATGTAACAGAGTCTGTTTCATCAATTATTTCATTATATTTTGTTGTATTGGTGGGGGTATCACTCAGAATTACAGCTTCAAACCCTTTTATATCAATATATACAAATATATATTTGGTAGCTTCAATCCCTCCACTTTCTTCAATACGCATTAAGGCAGCGATATATTCAGAATTTGCCAAGTCAGGTTGATAATATATAATTTTACCTGCAGCAGGGTCATTTTCATAATTACCTGCATCAAAGATATAACGTTCTGCTTTATTACCCCCGATTTTTTCTCTCACATATACTTCTAAGTTAGGATATTCCATAAGAGCTTTCCAATATCCAATAACATTAGTGGTATGCCAGGATTCAGACACATATCCTGCCATGAATATATTTATCGGGTCACCAAAAACAGATATTAACTCCTTTTCACGATCCATATAAATAGTCTGATTGATATCAAGAATCGTTTGGACATCTCCACTCCAAAACAAAAACTCTGAACCTAAATCAGCATCAGCTGATATATCGACAGTAGAATTACTACTTACATTAATTATCTTTTGAGAATCAGTAATAAAAGTTCCATTACTATCCTTTATAACACCTTCACCTGCAACCTCAAGTCTTAAATCATACATTTGTAAGTTTGTACTATTTGAGTCACAAGCGGTTATTAGAAATATTAAACCTATAAATAATATTCCTAAACCTAAATACTTCAAATTGTTGTTCATATAAATCGCCCCCCAGCATATTTTATATCAATTTTATAGTTGATTATATTATTTAAAAATTGATATCTGTAAGATTAATTGAAATTTCTCCTTCATTTTGTGTCTTCAGCCATAATTGAACTCTTGATATTGCATCTGCCTCTTTAGAAACACCAGTAAAACTCCATGAAATATTTTTTGTTTCTCCTTTTTTAAAACTATCTTTTATAGTTGCAATATTGCTTGAAGAATTCATCCAAGCTCCAATTGATACTCTTTTACCAGTCATATCCTTTCGATTTCCATTATGGTCATAGAAATCTCTATTAGACATAATTAACTCTAATTCTTTATTATGATTTTTAGCATATGCAGTACCAAGAATAGTTGCTCGATTACCAGATTTTACTACATTAGTGATAGTAATTACAAAATCTCTTGTATTAAGTTCATTAATAGGACTAACAGTTTGCTTATCCTCAGAAGTATCCACTTTTATGTTATAAGCAAATTTATCATCAAGGGTTACTTTTTGATTAAGGTATACACTTTCTAAAAATGCACTATTTTGATCTATATCAACCACTTTTGCTTCACCAACTATTACAAGAGCGGTTCCTGAATCAGTTGATCTATATCTTATTAAATCACCAACTTGTCCAATTTCTAATCCATCTCTTATTCCTTTATTAATTATTATTTTATTTTGTACAATTGATAATATTTCTGCTTCCGCAGATTCCTCACGAGTATTATCAACAGCAACTTCTGTTTCTATATTTTTAATGAGATCATTTACAGCACTTCTAATAGTCTTGTATAAAATATCTTTATCAGCTTCTTGGTATAAACCAGTCCCTACATTATCCAAATCAATAACATTTAAATTGTTTAAAACTTCTCGACCTCTACCATTAAATGTTTTTGTGATACGTCCAGTCTTTGCACTTATCATATCAATACTTAATTCTACAGATATTTCTATTTCATTTTGAACAATTGGTCCAAGTTTAAAAACTTCTTTTTTCTCTACATCGACATTTTCTAACCTACCATATATAAATACCTCTGCATTAGAATAATCCCTCAATCTGTTTATTACAGATCGCGAAGGTCTTTGACCTCTTACATAATTTGTATCATCTAAAATATCAAGCATTCTATCTCTACTCAATACAGAATACCCCTCAACATTAACCAATTTATCATTAAATTGCCATGCTATTTCTTCTAATATTTCTTGTTCTTTATCTTTGTCAACAATCCAAGAAGAATCCTCCGAGCCAAATCCAATTACAGCTGTCCTAGTAGCTTCAGCATTAGCTATATTAAATACTAAGACTGTCAAAATTAATAAACTTATTATCAAAATCTTATTTTTCAATTTATTCACCCTTTCCCTTAAAATCTATAACTTAACTAAAATATTTTAATTCAATCAACACCACACTATCTACAAACAGGACAAAAAACCATCTAAAAATAAAAAACAAATAAAACACCAATTATTATATCAATTTTTACAAGTTTAAAAATTTTTATTGAAGTTTTGATCATTTTTCATTTCAAAGATCAACTTTACTAACTTTGTAATCAATTAAAAAGTATTTCCAAAATTAAACTTTCTGTATTTCATTAGTAATACCCTATCATAGAAACATATCTTTATAATTCATGATACCACTAAATATTTGAATCTTGTTTTAAAAAATCTCTAAAATATATCTAAAACAAATTTAATAGCACACACTAAATAATTGATAATGAAAAACAATTTAAACTTCATCATTCTTAAATCCTTATCCTTAAAAAATTATATTTTATTATTAAATATAATCATAATTTTAAATCAGTTGTCAAAAATATAGTATAAATACACATAACAATATTAATCTAAATACTTTACTGGCAGATTCATAATCTGACTTTTATTTAACATGATTCTTTTTAAATAAAGTAATATGAAAATTATTATAGGAAAGGATAAATAAGTAGGAAAGAATAATTATAAGGTTTTTGTGGAAATAAGGAAAAATCACACGACAGATAAATATAAAATCAAAAATACGTATTAATCTTAGATATAATCATTAATGCAGGCTTATTTACTAATTAGAACACTCTTTTATAGAATTGTCAAGTTATTTGTTTACACTAAGTACACTAAGTCAAATAAATAACTTAAATTTAAACATATCAATGAAGAATAATACTTGAAGTCACTTTATTTAATTGATAAATGATTAATAAACTATTCGTTTACAAAACTGCTTTTCAAATCATATATAAAAAAAGTTAGTGGATTAGCTTAGGAAGGAATGAAAAATTTTTAAAATGAGCTGATAATACTATTAAAAGCCTAATATGATAATACAAAACAATACAGATAGATATTTAAAAAAGACAGAATTTTAGTTACATCTAAATATACAGTTCATAAATTGAGATACACTTTATAACTTAGAAAGTATAAACAAAAAAACAAAGAAAAAAGACGAAAAGCATATGGATAATATGATATGGTTTATTGCAAGTTAAATGTGCACTAAGTTTTAGGCTTATAACCAAATTGTCCCTAGAAAGAACAAAATTAATAATATATTAAAACTCACTTCTCAATTTCATTATATTTTTTATTACTACCCTTAAATAAATCAGTGGGGTATTTTTCTTTGTTTATTTTAACTTTATTTTTCAAAGATGTCTCTAAGTCAATATTATTCATTTGAGCAAACCTTAAAAGAAAGAAAAACACATCTGCTATTTCATTTTCTATTAATTTTCTTTTTTTAGGGTCTTCTAATAAAACATTTAATTCTTTATCTGATTTAAATCTAAATATTTCCAGTAACTCATTTGCTTCTGTTGATATTCCTATTGATAAATCTTTGGGATTATGATATTGACTCCAATCTCTAAGCTCACAGAATTCTTTTACTAAATTTTTTAAATCATTTATTGTAGTTTCATTATCCATACTAATATTTCATCTCCCCTATATCATCATTTGTTTAAAATACTTTTGTAATCCTTCATCCACACAATATATATAACAACCCTTCATACCTCTAGTCATTAATGTTCGATAAGTATTCTTTATTATCTCATCTGCTATTTTATTTGCTTTCTCTGGATCTGATTTAGCCATTTTTTTAATTCCCCAAAGTGTTCTATCATAAGTAGCTCTTTCATTAAAGTCAGTAACAATATGACCATCCTCATACCTCATATCTTCACCTATAATAACACCTACATAATCAAACTCTAAACCTTGTGTTGTATGAATACATCCTACTTGATGAACTGAGTCTTTATCAATAGCATATGTATTAGTACCATTTAAATTCCAACTCATTTCAAAGTCGTCTATTTGTATATCTTTATATTTTGGATCATTTTTCCCCTCTTTAGGCCATTCCCAACAGTATCCTGCTAATAATCTTGCTCTTCTAGATTGACTATTTAATTTATATATAGTATTTCTTAATTTAATAGGATCATCAAAAATTTGAAAATCATAATTAATATCTTGCAAACTATAATTAGCAGTATCTCTAATTCCAAGAACATTATCAACCCAAGCAATATAACCATCAGAACCATTACACCTAAATTGAGATGATAATTCATTTTCATAAATTTTAGCATCAAAATTCTTAGCCCATTTTTTTATACTTTCAATACTTCCAATATCTTTTATATGTATTCTTTGTCTTTCATCAATAAAAAATACGCTAAATTTTGAAGCATTAATAATTTCTTTTATTTGGTTTTCTCCTAAATTGGAATAAAAGCCAGATTTTTCATTTAATCTATGAGCTTCATCAACAATAAGTGAATCAATTGTATTACTTAAAACATCATAGTAGCTTCCTGATCCTCTAAATAAGTTATTAATATTTGTCTTTTTCTTAGTACCAGTAAGTTGAGCAGTATATACATTTCTAGGAGCACTATTTTTAGATACATATTGGCAAAACTGATCGTTTTTTGTTAATTCTACTAATAGATTTACTGCCACAACTGATTTACCAGTCCCTGGACCTCCATTAACAATATAAACACGTTTTTTCCCGTCATCTTTTGATTTTTGAGCTAAATTTAAAATTTCTTCAAATACAACCTTTTGATCATCAATCATTACAAATTCTTTATTTCCATCTAACATACTAGTTAAAGAATCTTGAAGGCTTTTAGAAGGTTTAATTTCAGCATTTTCAATTGAATAGATAACTTCTTTATTGTCACCTTTTTTTATAAACATTTTAATAAATTTACGCAGTTTATGAATATCTCCTTTAGCAAATACAGGCGCTTTTTTTATATATTCATCATAAATTGGATCAATAATGTTTTTGTTTTTATTTATATCATAGTTATGTAAATAAGCACAGGGATTTAATTTAATATCTTCATTTTGTACAAATGTATTGTAATCTTCTATCATTGTACAATAAGACCAAACTTGATATGATGGATGTGTAACCTTTCTTAAAGCATTACCTGTAAATGTTTCAACAAGTCCATCTTGACCTTCTACAAGATTAATATCACTCCATTGCTTTAATTCAATTACAACAGTATTACCTTGATTATTTTGATTTAATCCAGATAAAATAAAATCTATTCTTCTGTCCGAATTAGGTATATTATATTCTATTGCAACACCTGAATTAGAAGGGATTTCACTGTCATTTAAAACATTATACATATACTGCATAGAATTTCTCCAGGAATTATATTCGCTTTTCCCCGCTCTATCATTCATTTTATTATATAGCAAATTATTTATGTTATCTGCTAGTTTATCCTTTTCAAGGTCAATCATAAAGTCTTTTTTAGTTCCTTCATAAATTAGCAATATAATTCCCCCTGATAATAAAAAATACTATTTATATTATTTCTAACTTATTTATAATATTCAATATAATAAAAAATGTTCCTTTTTATTGTTTTTTAAATATTTTTGGAAAATATTGATAATAAATAATAATTTAACTTGAATTAAAAAAATAACATATTTATTAACTATTAGTTAATAATACTTTTTAAAATCAGTGTATAAGTATTTTTGAAATAAAAGTGAAAAGTAAAATATATGTGAAAGATTGATTAGATATTCTTTGGATAGATTTATTAAATAGAGATCAAGTGATTATTGTATGTAGGTTTTATTAAGTTCATATAATGAAATATATCTGTATATAAATAAAAAAATCTCAGATAGTAATTATCTGAGTATAGTTTAATATTGCTATTAAATTGTAAAATTTATGGTGGAGGTAAGGGGATTCGAACCCCTGACCTCTTGACTGCCAGTCAAGCGCTCTCCCAGCTGAGCTATACCCCCAATATAAAATGGAGCCGATGACCGGAATCGAACCGGTGACCTCTTCCTTACCATGGAAGCGCTGCTACCGCCTGAGCTACATCGGCTTTATATTAATAATCATATACTTTTTTAATGAAAGTTTCAATTCTCAAGACAAAATTTTTTCCGCCATAAATTAAAATGGCGGAGGCGACGGGATTTGAACCCGCGATCTCCGGCGTGACAGGCCGGCGCGTTAAACCACTTCGCTACGCCTCCGTGAATGGTGGGCGAAACAGGGCTCGAACCTGTGACCCCCTGCTTGTAAGGCAGGTGCTCTCCCAGCTGAGCTATTCGCCCATGGCACCCTCAAGGGGATTCGAACCCCTGCCGCCAGGATGAAAACCTGGTATCCTAGACCCCTAGACGATGAGGGCATTGTCTTAAAAGATGGCGGAGAGAGAGGGATTCGAACCCTCGCTAGAGCATTATAGCCCTACTACAGGTTTAGCAAACCCGCCCCTTCAGCCACTTGGGTATCTCTCCAACAATGGTGGGTCTAAGAGGATTTGAACCTCTGACACTGTGGGTATGAACCACATGCTCTAGCCAGCTGAGCTATAGACCCATCAATCTATAAAAAATTATTAATTAGATGCACATGTTATTTGATTTTATGGAGCGGGAAACGGGGCTCGAACCCGCGACCCTCAGCTTGGAAGGCTGATGCTCTAGCCAACTGAGCTACTCCCGCAAATGTAACATTACATTTATTATTATAATAAAAATAAAACACAAACTCAATAAAAAAAATTAAAAAATTGGTTGCGGGGGCCGGATTCGAACCGACAACCTTCAGGTTATGAGCCTGACGAGCTACCAGATTGCTCCACCCCGCGATAAAATGGTGAGCCATGGAGGAATCGAACCTCCGACAACCTGATTAAAAGTCAGGTGCTCTACCTACTGAGCTAATGGCCCGCTTGGCTGGGGTGGCAGGATTCGAACCTGCGCATACTGAGACCAAAACCCAGTGCCTTACCGCTTGGCGACACCCCAACGAAGTTTATCAAAAAAGGATCCGGCAGTGACCTACTCTCCCACAGGGTTACCCTTGCAGTACCATAGGCGCAGGAGGACTTAACTTCTGTGTTCGAGATGGGAACAGGTGTGACCCCTCCGCAATTACCACCGGAAAGTTTATTAAATTTTTAAGAATGTTCTCTCAAAAATGTATACAGGAATTAATGGAAAGTCAAGCCCTCGACTTATTAGTACCGGTCAGCTGAATGTGTTGCCACACTTACACCTCCGGCCTATCTACCTGATCTTCTCTCAGGAGTCTTAACTTGCTTAATTGCAAGTGAGATACCTTATCTTGAGGCAAGTTTCACGCTTAGATGCTTTCAGCGCTTATCCTCTACACACATAGCTACTCAGCTTTTTGCCCCTGGCGGAACAACTGATACACCAGCGGTGTGTCCATCCCGGTCCTCTCGTACTAAGGACAGTTCCTCTCAAGTATCTTGCGCCTGCGACGGATAGGGACCGAACTGTCTCACGACGTTCTGAACCCAGCTCGCGTGCCGCTTTAATGGGCGAACAGCCCAACCCTTGGAACCTGCTTCAGCTCCAGGATGCGACGAGCCGACATCGAGGTGCCAAACCTCCCCGTCGATGTGAACTCTTGGGGGAGATAAGCCTGTTATCCCCGGGGTAACTTTTATCCGTTGAGCGATGGCAATTCCATTCTCTACCATCGGATCACTAAGCCCTACTTTCGTACCTGCTCGACCTGTGTGTCTCGCAGTTAAGCTCCCTTATGCCTTTATACTCTACGTGCGATTTCCATCCGCACTGAGGGAACCTTCGGACGCCTCCGTTACTCTTTAGGAGGCGACCGCCCCAGTCAAACTGCCCGCCTGACAATGTCCCATGACCAGTTCATGGCCTCTGGTTAGAATTCCGCTACTAAAAGGGTGGTATCCCACCGGTGACTCCACTGACACTAGCGTGCCAGCTTCATTGTCTCCCACCTATCCTGTACGTTTAGTACCAAAACCCAATATCAGGCTGCAGTAAAGCTCCACGGGGTCTTTCCGTCCTGTCGCAGATAACCTGCATCTTCACAGGTATTTCAATTTCACCGAGTCCCCTGTTGAGACAGCGTCCAAGTCGTTGCGCCATTCGTGCGGGTCGGAACTTACCCGACAAGGAATTTCGCTACCTTAGGACCGTTATAGTTACGGCCGCCGTTTACTGGGGCTTAGGTTCAAACCTTCGTCTTATGACTAAGCTCTCCCCTTGACCTTCCAGCACCGGGCAGGCGTCAGCCCCTATACTTCGTCTTACGACTTAGCAGAGACCTGTGTTTTTGATAAACAGTCGCTTGGACCACTTTGTTGTAACTGCAATATGCAGCACCCCTTCTCCCTAAGTTACGGGGCCATTTTGCCGAGTTCCTTAACAGGGGTTCTCTCGCGCGCCTTGGGATTCTCTCCCCGTCTACCTGTGTCGGTTTGCGGTACGGGTAGTTAATATCTCACTAGCGGATTTTCTTGACTGCTTATTAAACAACTTCACCTCAATTGGCTCCACATCAAATAAAGAGGTTAAAAACAGCGGGATTTGCCTCACTGTCCCTCTCTTATCCTTGTACGCACACCTCCAGTCGTGCGCTTGCCTTCTTTGCAGTGTCCCCACTTCGTTCAAACAATATTAACTAGCATGGGAATCTCTACCCATTATCCATCATCTACGCCTTTCGGCCTCGACTTAGGTCCCGGCTAACCCTGAGCGGACGAACCTTCCTCAGGAAACCTTAGACTTTCGGCGAGGGGGATTCTCACCCCCTTTATCGTTACTCATACCGGCATTCTCCCTTCTGTGCCGTCCACTGCTCCTTACGGTACAGCTTCAACCAGCACACAATGCTCCTCTACCACTTGCAAGCCGTTCATACAGTCTATTATCTCTTGGATTGAAAAATAATATTCCTTTAAACTTTCTAGTACTTTTTGGTTGGTTTTTAGTCTATTACGGACAATAGACTCTATGAACGACTCACAAATCCACAGCTTCGGTGATAGGCTTAAGCCCCGTTACATTTTCGGCGCCAAATCGCTTGACCAGTGAGCTGTTACGCACTCTTTAAATGAGTGGCTGCTTCTAAGCCAACATCCTGGTTGTCTGTGCGATTTAACTTCCTTTTCCACTTAGCCTATACTTGGGGACCTTAACTGGTGGTCTGGGCTGTTTCCCTCTTGACTATGAAGCTTATCCCACATAGTCTGACTCCCAGATATCGATACGGTGTATTCGGAGTTTGAATGGATTTGGTAACCTTGTTGGGCCCCTAGTCCGATCAGTGCTCTACAGCCCCGTACCTTTAATCTGAGGCTAGCCCTAAAGCTATTTCGAGGAGTACCAGCTATCTCCAGGTTCGATTGGCCTTTCACCCCTAGCCACATCTCATCCCATAACTTTTCAACGTTATTGGGTTCGGGCCTCCATTGGATCTTACTCCAACTTCACCCTGGACATGGCTAGATCACCTGGCTTCGGGTCTACTTGCAGCAACTGCCGCCCTAATTAGGACTCGCTTTCGCTACGGCTTCACCTCTTTCGGCTTAACCTTTACGCCACTGCAAGTAACTCGCCGGTCCGTTATACAAAAAGTACGCAGTCAGGCTTTCTAATAGCCCTCCTACTGATTGTAAGCTTACGGTTTCAGGTTCTATTTCACTCCCCTCCCGGGGTTCTTTTCACCTTTCCCTCACGGTACTGTTCACTATCGGTCACCTGGGAGTATTTAGTCTTAGAAGATGGTCCTCCTTAATTCCCACGGGGTTCCACGTGGCCCGTGGTACTCTGGATTACACTCAAATGTATACACCATTTCGTCTACGGGACTTTTACCCTCTTTGGTTTGAGTTTCCACTCAACTCGACTATGATATAGCTCTCTTTGCTCTAAACTACAGTCTAAAGTATGTGTATCCTAAACACCCCACTAACAACGTCTGTAGACTTATACATTAACAGGGTTTGGACTACTCCCCGTTCGCTCGCCGCTACTTGGGGAATCTCTTTATTGATTTCTTCTCCTTGAGGTACTTAGATGTTTCACTTCCCTCAGTTTGCCTATACAAACTACTCATTTCATCTGTATATACCAGTGCTTTACACTGGTGGGTACTCCCATTAGGATATCCACGTATCTACGCTTATTTAGCAGCTCCTCGTGGCTTTTCGCAGCTTATCACGTCCGTCTTCGCCTCCAGGTGCCTAGGCATCCACCGTAAGCCCTTATATGCTTGACTTTCCTTCCTGTATACAGTTTTCAAAGAACATTTCTTTTGAGAGCTTTCAAACCCTCAAAAGTGAACAGCAGATTCCTACGACAGTCTCTCTCCTTAGAAAGGAGGTGATCCAGCCGCACCTTCCGGTACGGCTACCTTGTTACGACTTCACCCCCCTTACCAGACACACCTTCGGCATCCTTAGATGACTTCTGGTGCATCCAACTCGGGTGGTGTGACGGGCGGTGTGTACAAGGCCCGGGAACGTATTCACCGCAGTATGCTGACCTGCGATTACTAGCGATTCCAGCTTCATGCAGGCGAGTTGCAGCCTGCAATCCGAACTGAGATCGGATTTTAAGATTGGCTTGGCTTCACAGCCTCGCTTCCCTCTGCTCCGACCATTGTAGCACGTGTGTAGCCCGAGATATAAAGGGCATGAGGACTTGACGTCATCCCCACCTTCCTCCGACTTTCACCGGCAGTCTCCTTAGAGTCCCCAACATTACTTGCTGGCAACTAAGGACAAGGGTTGCGCTCGTTGCGGGACTTAACCCAACATCTCACGACACGAGCTGACGACAGCCATGCACCACCTGTCTCCGTGTAGTGTAAACACTAAACCTTGCTTTCACAAGTAGTCACGGGATGTCATTTCTCGGTAAGGTTCTTCGCGTTGCATCGAATTAAACCACATGCTCCACCGCTTGTGCGGGCCCCCGTCAATTCCTTTGAGTTTCAGTCTTGCGACCGTATTCCCCAGGCGGGTCACTTAATGCGTTAACTCCGGCACTGAAGGATTCGAACCTCCAACACCTAGTGACCATCGTTTACAGCTGGGACTACCGGGGTATCTAATCCCGTTTGCTACCCCAGCTTTCGTACATGAGCGTCAGATGCAGCCCAGAAGACCGCCTTCGCCACTGGTGTTCTTCCTGATATCTACGTATTTCACCACTACACCAGGAATTCCGCCTTCCTCTGCTGCTCTCAAGATATACAGTTTCAAACGCAGTCTGTAGGTTAAGCCTACACCTTTCACATTTGACTTGTATATCCGCCTGCGTACCCTTTACGCCCAATGATTCCGGACAACGCTTGCACTCTACGTATTACCGCGGCTGCTGGCACGTAGTTAGCCAGTGCTTCCTCACCAGGTACCGTCAATTAATGCACATTTCCTTACACTAACTTTCTTCCCCGGCAACAGAGCTTTACAACCCAAAAGGCCTTCCTCACTCACGCGGCGTTGCTTCGTCAGACTTGCGTCCATTGCGAAAGATTCCCCACTGCTGCCTCCCGTAGGAGTCTGGGCCGTGTCTCAGTCCCAGTGTGGCTGATCGTCCTCTCAGACCAGCTACGGATCGTCGCCCTGGTAAGCCGTTACCTCACCAGCTAGCTAATCCGACGCGAACTCCTCCCTAAGCGATGGTAAACCACCTTTGCTATTATAGTGTCGCCACTTAAATAGATCATTCAGGATTAGCCCAACTTTCATCAGGTTATCCTCAACTTAAGGACAGATTATTCACGCGTTACTCACCCGTCCGCCGCTCTCCACACAACTGCTTCTCCCGAAGGATCCACGGTTGGCTTCTCGCTCGACTTGCATGTGTTAAGCACGCCGCCAGCGTTCGTCCTGAGCCAGGATCAAACTCTCCATTTAATAATGAAAAGTTATCCTCTAGCTTGCGCTAGCTATAACTAAATTTATATCTTTGAAACTTCAAAAAAACTGTCAGGGTCTGCTGTTCACTTTTCAAGGTTCTATTTCTCTACCGCGAAATTATATTACCACTTTTCACGGGCGCTGTCAAGGGCTTTTTTCCGGCTCGTTTTTTATGCCTTTTTCCC
Source organism: Halanaerobiales bacterium (assembly GCA_034521955.1). GTDB lineage: Bacteria > Bacillota > Halanaerobiia > Halanaerobiales > M55B127 > M55B127. The sequence goes on from JAXHLT010000001.1 coordinate 361,610, forward strand.
TCAGCGACATTTTATATCTTATCAACTAACCCCCAAGATGTCAAGGGGAAAATTGATTTTTTCGGACTTTTTTTAGAAAAAGAATACCACACCCCTATAGAATGTGGTATATATACTATAATATATTATTGCATTTACACTATATGACTTTAATTATTTGAAGATCCACTTATCATATTAACTAGATTTCTCCAAAATAAAGCAATGAAGTTTGCTTTATTTACTTTTTCGGTTGCAACTATATCAACTTTTGTTATAACTTCACCATCTCGAACCGCTCTGGCTTCACCTAAGCTATCTCCAACATTGATTGGAAACTCAAAATTTTCTTTCATATCTATCTCAGTTTCAATTGATTTTTCCATACCTCTTCTTACTACAACAGCTAAATCCTTTGAAATTTCACCGGTTGTAAATTCTTTAGAACCTTGTTCAACCTTTATGTTCTGAATTGTTTCACCAGCCTCTAAATAGTTTCTTCTAGTAAACCTGTTAAAACCATAATCTAATAATTGAGCAGTTAGATCTTCTCTTGCTTTTACACTTCTGGATTTCATAACTACAGAAATCAATCTCATATCTCCTCGTTTAGCTGTAGCTGCTAAAGAAAATCCAGCTGCAGATGTATGTCCAGTTTTAATGCCGTCTAATCCAGGATAAGTATTAACAAGATGGTTTGTGTTGGTCAACATTGCATCTCTATCTGGTAATTCAATATAATCTAACCATATTGAAGCATCTTCTAATATAATAGGATACTTAACTAACGCTCTTGACATAACTGCTACATCTCTTGCTGTTGTATAATGAGCTGATTCTGTTGGTAAACCAGTTGAATTAGAAAAATAGGTATTATCCAGTTCCAACTCATCTGCTTTATCATTCATCATATTAATGAAATTATTATATGAACCAGCAACAGCCTCTCCTAATGCAACACTAGCATCATTTGCAGAAGCAATGGTTACTGCTTTTAATAAATCCCTAACCTTTACAACATTGCCCTCAGCTAAAAAAATCTGTGAGCCACCCATTGATTCTGCTAATCTACTTATTGTAACTTCATCATCAAGAGATATTTCTCCATTATCTATAGCTTCCATTGTAACTAACAAAGACATTATCTTTGTTAAACTTGCTGGTGGTAATTTTTCATCAGGATTTTGTTCATATAAAACCTGACCTGTTTCAGCATCTATTAAAATTGCAGACTGTGCATCTATTTGGAAATCTTGGGCACCAGTAACTGTTACAAAACCAAATACAAATACTAATAATGATAATATTATGATTAATCTTTTCAATTTATTTCCTCCTATGATTTTTTTCCTTCGCTTCATCCCAATAGGAATCTAACTTTTCAAGGCTAACTTCATTAATGTCTTTATCTTCTTTTTCAATCATTTCTTCAATGTATTTAAACCTTTTTTTAAATTTATTTATAGTTCTTAATAATGCAATTTCTGGATTAATCTTTTTGAATCGTGATAAATTTACAACAGTAAACAGTAAATCACCTAACTCATCTTCTATTTTATCTATTTCTTCATGATATAATTCTTCTTTTAATTCTAAGATTTCTTCATCAATTTTTTTAACTACATCTTCGATATCATCCCAATCAAAACCTACCTCAGCTGCTTTTTCTTGAACTTCGTAGGCCTGATTTAAAGCAGGTTGTACTTTTGATACATGATCTAATAATGATCCCTTACTATTATTATTTCTTTCTAGACTTTTGATTTCCTCCCATGATTTTTTAACTTCTTTAGGAGTATTTAACTTTTTGTCTCCAAAAACATGGGGGTGTCTTCTAATTAACTTATTAGATATTGCTTCAATTATATCATCTATATCAAAAACATCATTTTCTTTTCCAATTTGAGCCTGGAATACAACCTGTAACAGCAGATCACCTAATTCTTCTTTTAAAGAATCCATGTTTTTTTCTTCTAATGCTTCGACTACTTCATACGCTTCTTCAATTATATAAGGTTTTAATGAATAAAAATCCTGCTTTTTATCCCAGGGACAACCATCAGGTCCTCTCAACTTTTCCATTATATATAGTAGCTTTTCAAATTCACTATCAAAATTTTTGTTTTCCATAATTTCACCTACAGTATATTATACTTTCTAAAAAAATCAGCCGTTTTTTCTCCTACATATGGTATCATTTTTAAATCCGCATATTTTATTTCTTTAAAACCAATCAATAATATCATATAAAGGAACATAGATAAAAATACTATTAATAAAGTAGAAAATATATATGCATAACTAAAATTAATAGTATTTAAATAGTTATTTAAAAATTTAAAACCAAAATAAGTAAAACCACCCATTATTGATACAGAAACTATTGGTTTAATAATTAACTGTTTTGGTTTGAAACTGAAATTAGTATATTTTTTCAAAAAGTATAAATTCAATATTGCCGCTACAGCAAATCCCGTAACAGTTCCCAATGCAGCCCCTTTAATACCAAACCTAGGTAAAGCAGTTAAAGTATAATTAATTGTTCCATTTACTACTGCACCAATAAATAAATTAATTGCTGGTATCTTAGTTTTGCCAATTCCCTGGATTATCGCTGAAGTGCTTTGTTGAATTGCAATAAAAAATACTCCCCAGGAAACAATTTTTAAAGGAATGGCAGCTAAAGAATTATTAAAAATCACTGTCGTTAATGGTTCTGCTAAAACATAAAGACCAACAGCAGAAGGCAGTCCAATTAAAACAGTTAATCTTAGGGCAGTTTCTGTTTTTCTTTTTATAAGTTTGTCCTGATTTAATGCAAATGCTTCAGATATAGTAGGTACTAAACTAGCAGCTAATGCCACACTTATAATAGTAGGAAAATTCACTAAAACCATTGCCATACCAGCTAACCTACCATATAGTTGAGAAGCGGTTTCAATTGAAAAACCAGCAATTTGCAAGCGATTAGGGACAATCGCTGCATCAACTAAGTTCATTAAAGGCTGAACTAATGCTCCCAGTGTTATTGGTATTCCAAAATATGCAATATCTTTTACTATTTTAAAAGTCTTGATAGTTTCTACACTACCTGTTTTTACAAACTCAAATATCTCTGTTTTTTTATTATAATATATTTTCATCAGTATTAAAAGTCCAGCAATAGAACCTGTTACAGCACCGAATGTAGCTCCAGCCGCACCATACTCTAATCCAAATTGTATTAAGTAGTAGACTAATCCTATCATTGTTATCATTCTTACTAACTGTTCTATTACTTGAGAATAAGCAGTTGGAACCATGTTCTGTAATCCCTGAAAAAATCCACGATAAGTCGCCATTATTGAAACAAAAAATATTGCAGGGGATAATGCTAACACTGCATAATATGCTCTAGGATCCCAATTTAGTACATTGACAATTGGTTTTGCCATTACAGCCATTAAAATAGAGAAAAACAAACCAACTACAATACTTAATTTCCTACCAACAATAAATATTTTAAAGGCAGCTTTTTTTTGATCACGAGCTACTCTATCAGAAATTAGTTTCGCCAGAGCAATTGGAATACCAGACCTAGAAACCACTAATAATGTAGTATATATAGGATAAGCCATTTGATAAAGGCCGATTCCTTCATCACCTAAAATTCTACTTAAAATTATACGGTAACCAAATCCCATAATTTTGGCTAGTATACCGGCCATACTTAGTATAAATGCACCTTTTATAAAATTAGAACTCTTATCTGTCATTATATACTACTCCCCAATGCTCTGCATTTGTTCATTTAAGTATGTTAAAACTTTTTTAAGCAAACTAAGGTCTTTATCTTTAAGTATTATTTCTGGATTTTTTGAATTTCTTATTTTTAACTTTTTAGGATGCCTTTCTAATAATTTTACTATGAAATCAGTGTCTATATTATTATCTTCTCTAAATATAATACGATAGCCTGCATCTTTTTGTAAAATTTCTTTTACTCTTAATTTTTTTGCTAACAAATTAATTCTACTAAGTTCAATTAGATTCATCACAGATTGTGGTGGATCTCCATATCTATCAACAAATTCATCAATAAGTGAAATTATATCAGCTTCACTATTAGTTTTTTTAAGCTTTTTATACATCTCAATTTTTTGTCTGGAGTCAGATATATAATTTTCAGGTATATAAGCATCGATATTAATATTAATTTCTACATCTTCAACATCTTTATCATTACCTTTTAGATCTTCAATTGCACTCTCTAGAAGTTTACAATAAAGTGAAAAACCTACAGATGCAATATGTCCACTTTGTTCAGCTCCTAATAAATTCCCAGCACCTCTAATTTCAAGATCCCTCATTGCTATTTTAAATCCTGATCCAAGACTTGTAAACTCTTTTATAGCCTTTAATCTTTTATTTGCAATTTCACTTAAAATTCTATCTTTTTCATATAAAAGATATGCATATGCAATTCTATTAGAACGACCGACTCTTCCCCTAAGTTGATAAAGTTGAGCCAGTCCCATATGTTCTGCTCTATTTATAATAATAGTATTAACATCAGAAATATCAAGCCCATTTTCGATAATTGTTGTACAGACTAACACATCATATCTACCTTCATAAAAATCCATCATAATATTTTCTAGTTTTCTTTCACTCATCTGACCATGTGCAACAGCTATTCTAGCTTCTGGAACTAATTTATTTATAAACTCAGCTCTTTTATTTATATCTTGTACCCTATTATGAACAAAGTATACCTGACCATTTCTAGATAACTCTTTTTTGATAGCATCCTGTATTAATGATTGGTCAAACTCTCTTATATATGTTCTAATTGGATATCTATCTTTGGGAGGAGTTTCAATTACACTCATATCTCTAACTCCTATTAATGACATATGAAGGGTTCTTGGTATTGGTGTAGCAGTTAAAGTTAAAACATCAACATTTGATTTGAGTGATTTAAGTTTTTCTTTATGTGCAACACCAAAACGCTGTTCTTCATCAACAACTAAAAGGCCTAAATCATTAAAGACTACATCCTTTGATACTAATCGGTGAGTACCAATTACAATATCAACTTTTCCTTTTGCCATATCTTTTATAGTTTTTTTCTGTTGAGCTTTTGTTCTAAACCTACTTAGCATCGCAACTTTAACAGGATACTGATCTATTCTGTCCTTGAAAGTTTTAAAATGTTGCTGGGCTAATATAGTTGTTGGTACCAAAACAGCAGTCTGTTTGCCATCCATAGCAGCTTTAAATGCAGCGCGAATCGCTACTTCTGTTTTACCATACCCAACATCACCACATAACAGTCTATCCATAGGGGTATCTGATTCCATATCATCTTTAATATCCTCAATAGACTTAAACTGATCAGGTGTTAACTCGTGTGGAAAATCTTTTTCAAACTCTTTTTGCCACTCAGTATCTTCAGAAAAAGAATAGCCTTCTGTCATTTCTCTTTCTGCGTAAAGTTCAAGAAGACCAATAGCCATTTTTTTAACTGAGTTTTGAACTCTCATTTTAACTTTCTGCCATTCATTTCCTCCTAATTTATAAAGCTTAGGAGGGTTTGTATCAGATCCAATATATTTTTGCACTAAATGAATTTTTTCTGTAGGCACATAGAGTTTATCAGTATCTTTATATTTTATTAATAAATAATCCTGATGATTATCTTGTACTTTAAGGGTTTTAACCCCTAAATACTTACCTATACCATGGTTTTCATGTACGACATAATCACCTTTAGAAAGCTCATTGACTGAAGAAATTCTCACTCCTTCTTCAAAATCAGAGATCTTTCTTTTTCTCTGCTGTTTTTTTCCTATTATTTCTTTTTCAGAATAAACAGCTAGTTTTAGATCATCAAGTATAAATCCTTTTGAAAAACTTTCATCAAATATATTTATTTTATTAAGATTTATATTTTTAGTATAAATATTTTCAATCCCAGATTCTTCTAAAAAGTTCGCTAGTTTTTTTGCCTTTGATTCAGTATTTAGTGTTAGCAATACAGTATAATCATTATTTTTTAATTCTTTTAATCTTTTTTTGATTAAATCAAACTGTCCATTGAAAGATTCAACTCCACTAGTTTCAAATTCAATTTTAGTTTTAATTTGATTTAATGGACTATCTTTAATCTCATCTGTAAAATATAGGCCATTAAAACTTTGGTCATAATCAATAAAATCATCTTCAGTTAAAAAGATATTGGAATAAGAAGGTAAAACATTACCCTGCTCTAATAAAGAAATTGTAGTTTCCTTAATATCCCTTTGAAAAGAAGTTAAACGCTGCCATACTCTTTCACTATTATCATAAATCACATAAAAATCTTCACCCATGTAATCAAAGATAGTACTTAATTTTTCTTTATAAAAGTATGGTAAAAACTGTTCATAACCCTCAAAATAATGAAGTTCACTAAGTTTATCTAAATATTCTTGACTTAATTCTTTTAAATAATTAGCTTCTTTATGATTATTAGTATTTTCTAATCGTTTAATCTGTTTTTTATAATCTTTTTTAATTCTAGGTAAAAAGCTATTAATTTCATTTTTATTAAATATAATTTCATTTACAGGTGTTATAGATATTTGGTCAATGTTTTCAACAGAACGTTGAGACTCTACATCAAAATATCTAATTGAATCTACTTCATCACCAAAAAGTTCTATTCTTATTGGATTGTCGTAAATGAGGGTATATATATCTAATATACCTCCACGAATACTAAATTGCCCAGGCTCTTCTACCATTTTTTCTCTTCTATAACCCAGTTGGATTAACTTTGAGCTAATTTTATTTAAATCAATACTACTATCTATATCTAATTTAATACTGTTTTTCAAAAAGTAACTTTTCGGCATTAATTTTCTTAAAATAGATATACCGCTTGTAATAACAACATTATCATTATTATTAAACTGTAACTCATTTAACACATTTATTCTTTCTTTTAAGATATTATAGTCCGGATTAATCTTTTCATGGGGTAATGTTTCAATTTCAGGGAAAATACTTACTTTCTGTTTATCGATAACCCTTATTAGATCTTCATAAATATCATCAATCCTACTATTATCATGTGTTATAATTAATACCTTTTTATTGATATTTTGTATAATATTGGAAACAACAAAAGAAAAACAGGCCTCTTCCGGCCCAATTACTTTAACCTTTTTATTGTGCTCAATACTATATTTAAGATCTTTTATTTTTTTGTGTTCTTTAATAACTTCAGTTTTTAACATAAATTCACCTTTTAAATACAAAAATAACCCCTACTTAAAGGTACGGGCCTGATTATTAATTAAACTTATTCATTGCACTAGAAACATCATTATTTAATATTTCTTTAATGGCTTTATCTATAGAGCTTAAAATTTTATTAATTTCTTTTTTTTGTTCTTTATCAAACTTTTGCAGTACATAATCTGTTACTTCAAAATCAATCGGTCTTCCAATACCAATTCTAATTCTTTTTAATTGGTTTGTATTAAAATTATCCATAATTGACTGTAAACCTTTATGACCACCACTGCTTCCTTTTTCCTTTATCCTTAACTTTCCAGCAGGTAAATCAAGGTCATCATAAATAACTATTATATCATCAAATTCTATATTATATTTATCAGCTAATTTTTTTACAGCTCTTCCACTGTTATTCATATAAGTTAATGGTTGAGCTAATAATACTTTCTTATTTTCAACATTCCCTTTTGCAATTAGAGCTTCACAGTCTTTATCAATATTTCTAATTTTAAATTTATCAGATAGTTCTTTTATAGCCATAAATCCTACATTGTGCCTTGTTTTAGCATATTTTTTACCTGGATTTCCTAAACCAACTATTAACTTCAAATTCAAAACCTCCAGCTAACACATTAAGAAACATAAGACGCAACCCAAAGAGGATTACGTCTATATTATTTATTTAATTAGTTTTCTTAATATTAATTCTGGTAATAATCTTTATCTTCTAAGTTTTCTTCTTCGCCTTCTTCGCCTTCTTCTTCGTCTTCTTCTCCAATTACTTCTGGTTCGATGAATTCTTCTTCGAGTTCTTCTTCCTCTTCTTCCTCGATTTCTTCGGAAGGAGCAACAACAGTAACAATTACATCTTCAAGAGAATTGATTAATGTAACCTCTTCAGGTACTTCTAAATCTCCAACTTCTAATGAATCGCTCAATGTCAATTCACTTATATCTAATTCAATCTCATCAGGAATATTAGTTGGTAGTACTTCAATATCTACCTCTCTCATAAGTTGTTGTAATACTCCACCTTCTCTTACACCAGGAGCATCTCCAATTAATTTAATTGGAACTGTAATACTGATAGTTTCATCCATAGAGATTTGTTGGAAATCAACATGAATAAGTTTATCTTTGATTACATCTTTTTGAAAGTCTTTAATCATTACAGTTTCTTCTTCACCATCAATTGTTAGATCAATTATCGCATTACTATGAACTTTACCTCTTAAATCTAGAGGATTAACAGTTAATGCTTGAGCTTCTCTGTGTTTGCCATATACAACACCTGGAATTAATCCATTTCTTCTAAGTCTTCTTGCAACACCTTTACCAGTTTTATCTCTTTTCTCAACTTCAATACTATATCTGTTCATAACATAATTCACTCCTTAAATAATATTAAAATAATACGCTTACAGATAAATCTTTAAAAATTCTATCAATAGCTTCTCCAACGAGAGGAGCTAGGGAAAGTACAGTCAAATTATCCAATTCCTCACTATGTTTTTGGGGGATTGAATCAGTAACTATTACTTCATCGATAGGTGAATTTTTCATCCTATCAATTGCAGGTCCAGAAAACAGGCCATGACTTGCACAAGCAAATACTTTTTTAGCACCATTTTCCTTTAGAGCTTCAGCGGCCTGTGTGATGGTGCCACCAGTATCAATAATATCATCAAATAAAATAACATTGGAATCTTTAATATTTGAACGACCTATAACATGCATTACTTCAGCAACATTTGGTTTAGGTCTTCTTTTATCAATTATAGACATTGGAATATTCAAACTCTCAGCAATTGACCTAACTCTTTTAACTGAACCAACATCTGGTGCAACTGCTGTTAATTTGTCCAATTCTTTTTTTCTAAAATAATCTATCATTAATGGAGCTGCATATAAATTATCAACAGGAATATCAAAAAATCCCTGGATTTGTGGAGCATGTAAGTCGATTGAAAGCAGTCTTCTTGCTCCAGCAGCAGTTAAAATATTAGCAATTAATTTTGCAGTAATTGGATCACGTGGTTTGGCCTTTCTATCCTGTCTAGCATAACCATAATATGGAACAACAGCTGTTATTCTTCTAGCTGAAGCCCTTCTTAGGGCATCTACAATAACTAGAAGTTCCATAATATTCTCATTAACAGGAGGGCTAGTTGGTTGAATAATAAAAACATCTGCACCACGAACGGTTTCATTTATTTCTACACTAACCTCTCCATCAGCAAATCTTTTTGCACGAGCATCTAATAATTCAGTTCCTAAATATTCACAAATATCCTCAGCCAGACCAGGGTGAGAACTTCCTGCAAATATCTTTAGTTTATCACTATAAGTCGACATATTATCCCCCTTTTACTCATCTTCTTTATTTTTTCTTCATATATTCACGGGCAGGAACTCCTATAACCGTTGTATCTTCTTCAACATCTTTTGTAACTACAGCACCAGCACCTGTTTTACCTCTATCTTTTATTTGTAATGGTGCTACTAAAGTTGAGTTACTACCGATAAATACAGAATCACCAATTATTGTCTTGTTTTTATTTATTCCATCATAATTAGCAAATATTGTGCCTGCTCCTATATTAGTATCTTTACCTAACTTAGCATCACCAACATAAGCTAAATGAGGAACTTTGGTACCTTTATCGACATCTGCTTTCTTTAACTCTACATAATCTCCGATTTTTACATTATCTTCAATTTTACATCCTGGTCTAATATGAGCAAATGGTCCTATATTACAGTTGTTTTTAATTATACTATTTTTAATAACATTATTGTTTTTAATCTTATTATTATCTCCTATAGTGCAATCAATTATATTATTATTCGGTCTAATAACATTATGTCGACCTATTTTAGTATCTCCTTCTATATAAGTAAAAGGATATATAACTGTATCTGATCCAATTTCAACCTCTTCATCTATATATGTAGTTTCAGGATCTATAATTGTAACTCCATTTCCCATATGCTTTTTATTAATTCTTGCTCTTAAAACTTTTTCAGCTTCAGAAAGTCCAATTCTATCATTTACACCAATAACCTCTTTTTCATCTTTTATTATATAAGGTAATATCCTTTTATCTTCACCTTTTAGATAATTTACAATATCAGTAAGATAATATTCATTTTGAGCATTATTATTATCTATATTAGACAAGGCTTGATTTAACAAACTAGAATTAACACACATAATTCCACTATTTATTTCATCTATCTTTTTTTGTTTAGAATTTGCATCATCTTCTTCTATTATATTAGTTATTTCATTTTGTTCATCTCTTATTATTCTACCATATCCAGTCGGATTTTTTAAGACTGCAGTCATAATTGTTAAGTCTGCTGATTTTTCTATGTGATAATCATTCATTAAATTTAAGGAGTTTTCTTGTATTAAGGGTATATCAGCATAAAGAATCAATACATTACCATCATGGTCTTTTATATCTTCTTCAGCTTGTTTTACTGCATGAGCAGTACCTAATTGTTTACTTTGAAGTTGAAATCTAACATCATTGTTTTTAACTTGCTTTTTTACTTCATCTGCTTGATGACCAACTATACAAACAATATCTGAAGAAATATCACTTACAGAATCAATAACATGATTTATCATCTCTTTACCGGCAACTTTATGTAATACTTTATTTTTATCTGATTTCATGCGTGTTCCTTTACCAGCTGCCAATATTATAGTCAGTAAATCTGACATTTAAAAATCCTCCTTAAAGTCTAATCATATCACTTTTTAATAAATTTCTGTTCTCATCTTTTATAACTTTATTTATTTTAAAGTTATAATCCAAATCTGGCATTTCACTATTTAAAACAAAATGCCTAATTAAAATTGGATAGATAGTGTCTTTCATACCGTATTCAATAAGCAAACTTAAATTATCATATGCGGTAAATAAATCGACAACATCTAAATCAAATAAATTAGTTACAACTTTATTTAAACCTGCACTACCCATGATATTAGATAAATTACTCCACTGCATTAAGTTCATGGTATCATCATAATAATATAACTCAGGAATATCTCTCATATATGCATTTTCAAGTATGCTTATATCAGAATTAAAGTTATGTCCTACAATTAATTCGGGATTGTATTCATTTATTACATTTCTTAAAAAATCAATACCTTTTTTAATTGTAATCGATGGAGCTAACCTATTATTAGTAAATATAAAACCAGAATCAACTATTTTTAAATCTTCCATAATAGTATATTGAATACAGTCTAATTCACTCTTTAAATATTCAGTATCAATACCCATAATTATAGAAGCATCTGGTTTCTTACTCCACCTTTTGTCAGGTTTGAAAGTCACCATTTCGTTAAAAACATCATCAATATTATCTAATTTATTGATAATATCAGAATCATAATCTGAAATTCCAATTGTATGTGCAATTTCAGGTGACTTTGCTTTTTTGAATCTTTTTTCGGTCGGAAACCTTCTTAATAACTTTTTAAGTCGATTACCGTTTCCTAATATTAATGCTAATTTAAATCTATACAAATCTTTATCACTTACATAAGGAATCATAAATTTACCTCAAATCTAAATAAAAGTACAGTGATTAACCGTTAGAAGTATAACAGAATCAATATATTTTGTCAAGATAGTAAGTTGTTAATCTGTCTTGACAATGGAAGTGCAACTAGCCCTCCTATAATCATCTGTGCATAATCAATGCCTATTTCTGGAATAACTGCTGGCCAACTTATTAAAAATCCTTTAGTGATCGCATAACCAATTACCATAATATTTCCACCAACAACAATTGCTAAAATATTACTTTTTAAATCTCCCTCTTTTGCTATCTTACCAACAAAATATCCTTCTAAACCTTTAATTACAAAAGTAAAAGGTGCCCATAAAGAATAACCTAAAAAGATATCCATTAGAGCAGAACCCAACGCTCCTGATACTCCACCAGCTTTACTTCCAAATACTATAGCAATTATATAAATTGCTACTTCACCTAAGTTAAAATAAGATGAACTTGGACCAGGAATATGTAAATATGTTCCTACTGCAACAAAAGCAGTAAACATTGCTAAAAAGGATATTAGTCGTGTTGATAAATTATTTAATGACAAATTACGTATCTGCTCTTTTATGTCACCTCTCATCGTTCACCCTCCAATAAGTTAATACTTCATTAAGTATTGATCAAGTTCCCAATCATGAACTTGGGTACTATATTCATGCCATTCAACTTCTTTTGCCACAACAAAATGCTCATAGATATGTTGTCCTAAAGTCTCTTTTATAATACTATTTTGATTTAGATACTCAACAGCTTTCATGATATCTCCCGGGAGACTCTCAATACCTCTTTTTGCTCTCTCGATTGCATTCATATCATAAATATTATCTGTTGTTTGTTCACCTGGATCTATTTTGTTTTTAATCCCGTCAAGACCAGCTTTTAAAGTGACAGCCATTGCTAAGTATGGATTAGCTGCTGGGTCTGGACTTCTAAGTTCTATTCTGGTTGCCTCTTTTCTTGCTGAAGGAACTCTTACTAAAGCACTTCTGTTTTGAGTAGACCAGGTAATATAAACAGGTGCTTCATAACCAGGTAATAATCTTTTATATGAATTTATAATTGGATTTGTAATTGCAGTAAATCCTTTAGAATGTTTTAAAATCCCACCTATATAATGATAAGCTATCTCACTTAACTGCAAATTATCATCTGGATCATAAAAAACATTTTCTCCATCTTTGAATAGAGATTGATGAACATGCATTCCAGAACCGTTCTCTCCAAAAATTGGTTTGGGCATAAAGGTAGCATGTAAATTATGTTCCATAGCAATTCTTTTAGTTACAAACTTAAAAGTAGCTACATTATCAGCTGTTCTTAATACTGGAGTATATTTAAAATCTATCTCATGTTGGCCAGGAGCAACTTCATGGTGAGAAGCCTCAACATCAAAATCCATTTCTTCTAAAGCAAGAACAATATCTCTACGTGCTTTTTCTCCTAAGTCAACCGGAGAAAGATCAAAATAACCACCATTATCATTAGTTATTGTAGTAGGATTACCATTTTTATCTTTCTCAAACAAGAAAAATTCTGGTTCAGGACCAGCATGCATCTCAAATCCCATTTCTTTTGCTTCCTCAATAACTTTTTTTAATGTACTGCGAGGACAACCAATAAAAGGTTCTCCATCTGGTGTATAAATATCACAGATCAATCTGGCAATTGAACCTTCTTCTTTATGCCAGGGGAAAATTGCAAAAGTATCATAGTCAGGTTTTAAGTACATGTCTGATTCATGAATTCTAGTAAAACCTTCAATAGAAGAACCATCAAACATTATTTTTCCATCCAGAGCTGGTTCTAACTGATCAAAAGTAATTGCGACATTCTTAATAATACCTAAAATATCAACAAACTGTAGTCTTATAAATTTCACATTCAATTCTTCAGCTTTTTTCATAATATCTTTCTTTGTTAGAGGACTCATATTTACTACTCACTTCTCCTTTAAATTTATTTTTAAAATAATTATGTATTTAATTATAACAAGATAGTATTAAATATCAACTTCTTTTAAGTATTTTTCTTTCATCATTTTTAAATCACTTGGCTTATCTACATCAAAACCCATCTCTGGAGACTCTACTATTAATGCCTTACATTTATGTCCAATGATATTTGATATTCTTTTTTCTACTTCTATTATTGATAACTGCCTGAAAATAAATTTGATTATAAATTTAAAACCCAGCATCTGACTCATCTTAAATGGTTTTTTTCTTAAGTTTAATATTTTATCATACCAATCTAATGGTCCCTGGATTATATCAGGACTAACTAAAATTATGTTACCACCGGTAAATATTCCCTCTTTAAGGTGTACATAAGTCCTATCAACTTCTGGATAACTATCAAGATTTATATCTTTAGAGATAATAGGATAAAACAGATCATGCTTTTTTTCCAATTTACATTTTTCAATAAAATCTTCAATAGTTTTTGTAGTAATTAATGGAATATCTGAGGTTATTATTAAAATATGATGGTCATTGTTTAAGGCATCAATACCCTTTTTAATATTATTAATCAAAACATTTTCAGGTTCAATTATTTTATAGTGTGAATTAATCTTTTGATTAATTTTTTCCGGTCCAACAATAACTATATCGCTTATTTCGCCAACATTTTCAACTGCTTCTATCACATGCTGTACCATAGGCTTGCCAGCAATTTCTATCAATGATTCATATTCTTTATTAGAATAATCTTTTAAAGCTCCATTATTTTTTGCTCCTGCCACAACTAAAGCATCAAATTTCATGTCTAAACCTCCAATCAAACTATCTAATTAAAGTTTTTTGTTTCAGTTAATGTAATAAAATCATCAGTTCTTGGCCAATTATTAATCACATTATAAGCTAAATCAATGTCCTTTTTATCGAGTAGGGAAAAAACAGTTGGACCACTTCCGGTCATCATTGTAAATTTAAATCCTTGATCTAATAATTTATCTTTTATTATTTTTACATCAGGTACAAGACGTTTTGTGATTAATTCTAAAACATTAGCCCAACCATCCTCTATATTTAATTCCTTATTATTATTAATTATGTCCAAAAGTTTTTTTACAGGTATGTCTTTACTAATATTGTATTCGTCATATAGATTATATACTTTTTTTGTACTAACCATTTCAGGTGGTTTTACTAAAAGCACCTTATGTTTTTTTAAGGGTCTTAAATATCTTAATTTCTCTCCTCTTTTTGTGGCAAAAGCAGTTCCTCCTTTTAAACAAAAAGGAACATCGCTTCCAATTTCAAATGCTATATTATGTATTTCTTTTTCACCTAAATTAAGATCATATAATTTATTCATCCCATTTATTACTGCTGCAGCATCAGTACTTCCTCCTGCTAAACCAGCAGCAATTGGAATTTTTTTATCAATAAAAATTTTGATACCTTGAGCTAATTTTGTCCTATTTATAACTGCTTGTGCTGCTTTATAGGCTAAATTTTCTTCACCATTAGTTAGCTTACTATGATTAGTTTCAATCTTTATACCATTATCTTTCTTATATAATGTTATTGTATCATGTAATGAAATTGACTGCATTACCATTTCCAAATTATGATAACCATCTTCTCTTAAATTCTTTATATCTAAAAATAGATTAATTTTAGCATATGCTTTAACAGTTAATTGATTCATTATAACACCGCCAGATCAATAATAATACTTTTCCTATTATAACACCTATATGTTCTAATTACAATTACTTAATCTGAGTTAATCTTGTTCAGTATTTTTTTATATTTATCTCTAGAATATGGAGGATTGGACGTTGTCTTTAATATATCCTCATCTGTTAATATATCAATGATAGTTTTTATTAAGACCTTAGCTGGTTTTATAACAGCCAATTCATAATCAACAGTTTTAAATTCACTTGTGTGAAGTCCTCCTTTTACTCCTCCAAAAAAGGGATGTAATACTGGCATAATATGAGAGAGATCCCCCATATCAAATGAACCACTGAATTTCTTGCTACGAATTATTCTATTTTTATCTATAATCTGATCTGAATTTTTTATAAATAAATCAACTAATGAGTCATAACTTAATAGTGGTAAATATCCAGGATAGTCCTTAATTTCAACTTCTGCTCCCATGGCAATCGCTGCAGCTTTTAAAGCTCTGTCAACCTTTTTGTTAGTATCTATAATAGAATCTAAAGTCCTTGCTCTTACATAAGTCTCCATTCTAACATCACTTGGAACAGTGTTTACAACATCGCCACCTTTTGTAATTATTGGATGTACTCTTACATTATCACTATCCAAAAAGGTATCTCGCTGAGCATTTATGTTGTTAATTGCTAAAACAGCAGCATTTAAAGCATTTATACCTTCTTCAGGAGATGAGCCCGCATGGGCTTTCTTTCCAAAAAACTTTACCTTCTTTGCAATAAAACCATTTCCACTCGGACCTACAATCACATCTTTCATCTCTCCAGTATCAAAAGAATGTACCATTAAAGCAAGATCGACATCATCAAAATAACCTCTGCTTATTAATTCTTGTTTGCCTCCGAAATATTTTATCTTTTTATCTTTTTTTAATTTTTCTCTAAATTCTAGTTCAATATACTCTTCAGCAGGAGTAGCAATAAAATCGACTGTACCATTTAAGCTTTCCATTAGCCTTGTTTTTTTTAAGGCAAGGGCAACACCAAACATTATTCCAATTTGATTATTATGTCCACAGGAATGAACAACACCATACTCATTGGCTTTAGGATGATCTTTATCAATTATTGCATCTAATTCTCCTAATACAGCAATATGAGGCTTTTTAACATTACCCAAACTTGTTTTAATACCTGTTATTGCAATTTCTTCTTCAATATCAAAATTTAGTTTCCTAAACTTTTCTTTAATTAATTCACTTGTTTTATATTCCTTATATCCAGTTTCAGGGTGTTCAAATAGATCTTTAGTTAATTTAATTATTTCGCCTTTGTTTTCATCAACTATACTACAGGCTTTATCTTTTAATTTTCTTATTTCCATTTTACACACCCTTAAAGTAATAAAATAATAAAAATAAGACACATATCTGAAACCTCTTTAATACATCCACTTAATTAATAAATTTATTAAAAGAAGCATGATATGTGTCAATTTTTATTTAAACAATATTTATATTTGTCTAATGATTATAGCAGTGTTTAGTTACTTTATATCATAATCTAAATAATATCTAACTCTTTTCCTACTTTTTTAAACTTATCTAAGGCAAAATCTATATCATCTCTAGAATGAACTGCAGAAATCATAACTCTAATTCTTGCCTTCCCTTTAGGAACTGTTGGGAATCCGATAGATTGAGCAAAGATGTTTTCTTCAAATAGTTTTTTGGAAAACTCCGAAGCAGTTTTTGCTTTCCCTAACATTACAGGTGTGATAGGTGTTTGACTATTCCCTACATCAAAACCAATCTCTTTCATGTTTTTCTTGAAATAATCACCGTTATCCCATAGTTTTTTCACTAAAGAATCATCTTTATCTAAGATTTCAATTGATTTCAATGTTGCAGCTACGTCAGGTGGAGTAACTGCAGAACTAAACAAGAAAGGGCGAGCCTTTTGTTTTAAGTATTCAACCATCTTTTTGCTACCGGCTGCACAACCTCCAACTGTACCAATTGCTTTTGAAAAAGTACCTATTTCAATATCAACTTCATTGTGTAAATTAAAGTGATCTACGATACCTCTACCATGGCTTCCTAATACTCCTTCACCATGAGCATCATCAACCATTGTAATTGCATTATATTTTTTTGCAAGTTCAACTATCTCAGGTAGTTTAGCAACATCACCATCCATACTAAATACACCGTCTGTTACAATCAATTTTTTTCCTTCTGTTTCTTCTTTTAATATCTCTTCTAATGAATTCATATCAGCATGCTTATATACTTTAATTTCTGCACCAGAGAGTTTACATGCATCAATAATACTAGCATGGTTTAATTCATCACTGTAAATTGTGTCACCTTTACCTACGATAGCAGGAACTACCGCCATATTTGAATTATAGCCTGATTGAAAAGTGATAGCACCTTCAACCTTCTTAAAATCAGCTAAAGCTTCTTCTAACTCATTATGTAGCTCCATTGTACCGGCTATTGTTCTAACTGCTCCTGGCCCTATTCCATAGTCTATTAAAGCCTTTTTAGCTGCTTTAACGGTTTCAGGATGATTTGCCAAACCTAAGTAATTATTTGAACTGAAATTTAGAACTTCTTTTCCTTCAATTTCTACCCATGATCCCTGTGGTCCTTCTAAGGTCCTTATTGTATTATACAGACCTTCTTTTTTTAAGTCTTGTAACTTATCATCCATAAATTTTTGAAAATCCTTATTCATGGTATAAACCTCCTATGGTTTTAAAATTATTTTTCCACAGTTACCTTCATCCATTAATTTCATGCCTTTTTCAAAGTCTTTTAAATCAAACTTATGTGTGATAACAGGTGATAGATCGATTCTATTACCCTTAAGTAAGTTACTGGCAATATGCCAAGTACTGAACATCTTTCTACCGGTTACACCTATAACCTTAATATTTTTAAAAATTATATCATTTGTTAAATCCATACTAACCTCATTATCAGGAAGACCTAATAGAGAAACTATTCCACCTGCAGTAACAGCTTTAATTCCATTTTTAATAGCTGTTGGATTACCTGACATTTCAGCCGTAAAGTCTACACCTTTTTTTCCAAATATGTCATAAACAACATCTAATAAATTATTCTCGATAGGGTTAACTACATGATCAGCACCCATTTTTTTTGAAAGCACTCTTCTATATTTATTAGGTTCACTTACTAAAATATTTGTTGCTCCAAATGTTTTAGCTACTGCCACAGCTATTAAACCTACCGGACCTGCTCCAGTAATTAATATCTCTTTCCCAGCTACATTACCAGGTAATATAGTATCAATTGCATTTCCTAGAGGTTCTTGAATTGAAGCAAAATCTTTTGGTATACTAGGATCATTCTTCCATACATCTACTTCTTCTAAAACTGCATATTCGGCAAAAACACCATCTTGATGTACACCTAATATTCTCATGTTACTACAAATATGTTCCTGACCTGTCTGACATTGATAGCAGTGTCCACATGGAATATGTGTTTCGCTTGAAACAAAATCCCCTATATTTACCTTTTCTA
Source organism: Halanaerobiales bacterium (assembly GCA_034521955.1). Lineage (GTDB taxonomy): Bacteria > Bacillota > Halanaerobiia > Halanaerobiales > M55B127 > M55B127. The sequence continues at coordinate 380,627 of JAXHLT010000001.1, forward strand.
CTCTGGATCCTACTTTAACTACTTCTCCGGCTACTTCATGGCCCATAATTTGAGGAGGTTTTATATTATTTTGAGCCCATTTATTCCATTTATATATATGATGGTCTGTACCACAAATTGAGGTACTCTCTACTTTGATTAAAATCTGCTCGGGTCCTATTTCTGGAACTTCTACTTCTTTATAGACAGCTCCATGTTCGGGTTTTTCTTTTACTACAGCATACATTTTACCTTTCATTTTTAGCCTCCTTGAATATAATTAAAAAGACCCACTTCACCTCCGTAATTTTTTTATACACCCATTTATATTATTTCATTATTGAATTGAAATATCCTTCAATTAATAATATATTGCATTCTGATATTTTTGTTGGTATAATAATAACGGTTTTTAAATTTGAAAGGAGTGAACTTTTAATGCAAAGTAGTACTAATACAAAATACTTAATTCTAACCGGACTATTTGCAGCACTTACTGCAATTGGAGCTTATATTTATATTCCACTTCCAATAAGTCCTGTACCTATTACCCTTCAAACATTTTTTACATTAACTGCTGGGGGTATATTAGGTAAAAAATATGGTTTCTTTTCACAACTAATATATGTACTTCTTGGTGTAATTGGACTACCCGTCTTTGCAGGAGGTGCGGGAGGAATTGGAATTTTATTTGGACCTACCGGAGGATTTATCTTCGGTTTTATAGCTGCTGGCTATATTTCCGGAATGGGGAAAAAAAGTCTTTGGAATAAATTATTATATATGGTTTTAGCAGTTCTCTCAATTTATATTCTAGGCGTATTTGGACTTATGCTTGTAACAAAGGTAGGTATTATCCAAGCAATAACAATGGGAGTAACACCATTTATAATAGGCGACCTTATAAAAATAGCTCTGGCCGCCTATCTTTCAAATAAACTATCTAATTATGTTCAACTTTAATATTACCGGCAGAGGTTGAAATTTTAATATCAATTTTATTTTCAACTTCTCCGTAATTTTTTGATTGATACACATCATCATACAGCTTTATTAAACCAACTTCATCAAAATTATTGCTGTTAATTACAGTTTTAGTTTCAATTCTTAAAGCTGCTGTTGATGGTACTATTAATTTTATATTCCCAGCTCCTGCTGATATTTCTGTCTCATTATCATAATCTGGATATCTTATATTTAGTTGTCCCAAGCCTGCATCGATATTAAGGCTATCTACCTTTAATTTTTCAAGATTTAATAAAAGGTCACCTGCCCCACCTTTAATATTGATATCTAGAGGGGTATTTTTAGTTAAATTTATATCCCAAATATCGGAACCTGTTCCCACATTAACCTGTCTTGTTTGTCTTACAAAAAGATCTGCTTTTCTTTCCCCTTTATTATAAATTACTTCAGGCATTTTACCTCTGTAATCTAGGTTTAAGTCAAATAAATCATCATTATTGTCTAAACTATTAATATTTAATCTATTTGCACCAAAAGTTAAATTAACCCTGAAATTATCTATACTTGGATCATACTCTCTATTTTCTTGATAAATACCAGATCCAGCTTCATCTCCAAAGTTAAATACAAAAAATCCAGTATTAATACCTCTAAGAGTTGATTCCGGCATAAATACTGCTCCAATAACTATAACAAATATTAATATTGGAACAACCCACCATAATTTAGATTTTTTCAAAATTAAGTTTAGGCCGAATAAGATTAATAAAATCGGCCAAAATCTTGTTATAAAATACCAGAGCCTAAAGGTTGCTATTCCTAAAGAATTTAATAAAAATAACAATCCAATACCAATTAAAATTAATCCCGTTATATAAGCAGACCTATTATTATTTCCACTGCTCATTTACTTTTTAACCTCCCTATAAATTAAAACAACACCTAGTACAATTAAGATAACTGGCCAAAATCTTCTCCAATAAAACGCGGGAATCCAGTTGTCTAGGATAAAGAAAATCCCTAAAGCTACTAATATTAAGCCTAAGACTCTTTTTCTTTGTTCTTTTCCATGTTCTTTTCCATATTCTTTACTTTTTTTTTCAGTTTCGGATGTTTTTTGCTCTGCTTTATATTCTCCTTCTTGATCTTCTTGTTTATATTCTCCCTCTTCATCATCTTGTTTATAATCTACATCATAGATATCTTCTTCATTTCTTCTATCATTTCCTGTAGGTCTTTCTGGAACGATTATCCAGGCAATAATATAGGCAATTACTCCTGCACCTTCAATTAATGCAAATAAAACAAATGCAAGTCTTACTAATGTAGCATCAATACCAAAATATTCAGCTATACCTCCACATACACCACCAATAATTTGATCTTGTCTTGAACGATATAATTTTTTATTCATTATACAAACCTCCCATTTTAATTATCTTTTTTTAATTCTAACCAGGGTGAATATGAACTATTACTTCTTTTATTTGGTCACATTTTTTTAATAGTTCATTTCTAACCTTAACAGAAATATCATGTCCTTGTTTTACTGTTAACTTACTCCCAACGATAATTCTTAAGTCAACATATAGGTCAACACCGTTTTAATGCGTCCTTAATTTTTGAATCCCTTTTACTCCATCTATGTTATTGACTATCTCCTTAATCTCTTTTTGATCACTTTCTGGTGAAGTATTAATCATTAATGTATCAACTGCATCTAATATTATTCTCCACCCTACTCTAATTACTAATAAGGATACTATAAGACCGGCTATTGGGTCTAAAATTGGATATCCATAGTTTGCCCCTAATATACCAACAGCAGCCGCTATTGATGATATTGCGTCACTTCTATGATGCCATGCATCAGCTATAAGTGCTTGATTGTTGGTTTTTTCTCCTATATTATACGTAAATCTAAACATAAGTTCTTTAATAATTGCTAATATAATATTACCGGCAACTGTAATGTATGAAATCTTTTTCCTTCCTTATATCTATCAAATCCAATCAGCTCCAAATAATAAAAGGATTTATTTGAATTATCTTGAATATGTTTAATCAATGAAAAAAATATATGAAATAGGTGATATAATTGCCAATTACAACAATCATAATCTTGTGTATAGTCGGTTTTGCAGCAGCATTTTTAGACTCAATTGCTGGTGGTGGAGGTATTTTAACTGTACCAGCTTTATTGGCCGCTGGGCTACCACCTCATCTAACTTTAGGTACTAATAAGTTCTCTGCAACAAATGCTTCTTTTACAAGTACCCTAACTTTTCTAAAGTCTAAAAAAATACATCTTCCATTAATTAAATATATACTGCCTTTTAGTTTTTTTGGTGCAGTTTTAGGTGTAAATACAGTGTTAAGAATAAATGAAAAGTATCTACAAATTATTATCCTGGTATTATTAGTTTTCGTTGCACTAAGTACACTGTTTAATAAAAATCTTGGTACAGAAAATAATTTTCAGGGACTTACAACAAAAACTATTGTTTTAGGTTGTATAGTAGGATTTTCAGTCGGTTTTTATGATGGATTCTTTGGACCCGGTACTGGATCTATACTGCTTTATGCCTTTATCAGAATCTTTAAATTTGATTTTACTATTGGAACTGCAAATGCTCGTATACTAAATTTTACAAGTAATATAACTTCTCTTATAGTTTTTGCTTATTATGGTAGAATTGTCTATGCAGTTGGAATACCAATGGCTATATCTATGATTTTAGGTGCTTTTTTAGGTACCAAAATGGCTATTAAACACGGTGGTAAAATAATAAAACCAATATTTGTCGTTATGTCTTTAGGTATAGTTGTAAAATTATTAATTGATACTATTTAATTAATCAAAGTAGAGATCTTTCTCAGCCTGACTGAACTGAGTTTTATATAATCTATTATACACTCCACCTTTTTTATTAATCAAATCTTTGTGAGTTCCTTTTTCTACAATACCATCTTCAGTCAAAACAATTATTTTATCTGCATTTTTAACAGTTGATAACCTATGTGCTATTACTAAAGTAGTTCTATCTTCAGACAAGCGATCTAATGAAGCTTGAATTATTTTTTCGCTCTCATTATCCAAAGATGAAGTAGCTTCATCTAAAATTAAAATAGGTGGATTCTTTAAAAAAGATCTTGCAATTGAAATTCTTTGTTTTTGTCCTCCCGATAGCTTTACTCCTCTTTCTCCAATTTTAGTTTTATAACCATTACTTAAGTTTAAAATAAACTTATGTGCATTTGCCTTTTTTGCTGCATTAATTATTTCTTCATTACTTGCTTTAAAATTACCATAAGAAATATTATCTTTTACATTTCCATTAAATAAAAATACATCTTGTTGAACTATCCCAATATTTTCTCTTAATGATTCCAACTTTATATCTTGTATATTAATTCCATCAATTAATATTTTCCCATCATTAAGTTCATAAAATCTGGGTAATAAGTTACAAAGGGTTGTCTTTCCTACACCTGATGGTCCCACAAAAGCAACCGTCTCTCCTGGTTTAATATCTAAATATATATCTTCTAATACCTTAGAATGGTTTTCATAACCAAATGAAACATTTTTATAACTTATCTGGCCTTTAACATTTGTTAATTCTAATGCATTAGCTTTATCATCTATCTCGGGTTCAATATCTAAAAGCTCTAAAAACCTGTTAAACCCAGCCATCCCTTTTTGAAACTGTTCATTAAAGTTAATTAGCCTTCTTATCGGATTCATAAACATATTCACATAAAAAAGAAATGCTACTAATTCTCCAGTTGTTAAACTATCATTAAAAAGATAATACGCACCAGCTGACAGAGTAGATAATATTATTAAATTGGAAAAAAAGTTCATACCCGAATGAAATTGAGCCATATTTCTCATAGCATATTCTCGGGATTCCCTAAATCTTTGGTTTCCATAGTCAAACTTATCTTCTTCTAACTCTTCATTAGTAAAAGACTTTACTACTCTAATTCCACTTAAACTGTCTTCAACTATAGAGTTTACCTCAGCTATTTTCTCCCTTATATCCTTAAACGAACTATACATCTTTTTTCCTAATATCAGAGAAAAATAAAACATAATAGGTAATATTGCAAAAGTAAATAAAGCTAACTGCCATTTCATTACTAATAGTATTACAAAAGAACCTGCTAACATAACTAAAGATATGAATAAATCTTCAGGCCCATGGTGAGCTAGTTCAGATATATTATTAAGATCATTTACTATTCTGGACATTAAATAACCAACTTTAGTATTATCATAAAATTTAAATGATAATTTTTGAAGATGGTTAAATAATTTTTTTCTCATGTCAGTTTCCATTCTAATTCCTACAACATGTCCCCAATAATGAACAATATACTGGAAAATTAATCTTAAAACATATAAAATAAATAATAGTACTAATAATCTAATTATCATTGCAGCGTTTTTATTTGGAAAATGCTTATCTAAAAGCTGTTGAACTATAACAGGAAACATCAAATCCAAGCTTGACATTAATAATGCACTTACTATATCTAATAAAAATAATTTCCAGTGGTTTATGTAATACTTCGAAAATTTCTTTATCATTTTCCACTATACCTCCTAGTACTTTTAATATTTTATCATACTTTTTAATTAACTGCAATGTCATTTATTAAATATAATTAATTACATTATGAATTATTTCAATTTTTATTAAATTTATTTTTATCTTTTAAACTATTTTTATTATATTATTCAAGAAAGGAGTTAATTTTTATGGAACTTTATCCCTTGAAATTTTTTCCTATTTATAAAAAGAAAATTTGGGGAGGAAATCGACTTAAATCAAGTTTAGATAAAAAAATTAATGAAGAAAACATAGGTGAAAGTTGGGAAATATCTAGCTATAATGATAGTATCAGTATTGTCAGCAATGGTAGATTTAAAAGCACAAAATTGACAACATTAATTAAAAGATATCCTAAAGAAATCATGGGGAGCAACTTTAACTCTAATGATAAATTTCCCCTACTTTTAAAAATAATTGATGCCAACAAAAAACTTTCTGTCCAGGTTCATCCTGATGAAAAAACAGCAAAAAATATAAAAAACAGTGATAGCAAATATGAAATGTGGTATATACTTGATGCAAAAAAAGATGCAAAACTCTATCTAGGTCTAAAAAATATACAAGATAAAAGCCATCTTGAAGAGGTAATTAACAAAGGTAAATTAAAAGCATATTTAAATGCAGTAAATGTTAAAAAAGGTGACTTCTTTTATATTCCAGGTGGGACAGTTCACGCAATTGGAGAAGGTTTAATGTTAATTGAAATCCAGCAGAGTTCTGATACTACATATAGGCTATATGATTGGGATAGACTGGGTAGTGATGGTAAACCAAGAGATTTACACTTACAAAACGGTATTAAAGCTACAAATCTTTCTTGGAAAGATTTAAATCAAAAAGTAAAATACATTAATAAGACTAAAGACTATATTCAAGAAATTTTAAATATATCCAAATACTTTGTTACAGAGAAAATAAACGTAAATACATCTTTTAATATGGATATAGAAAACTTTGTTTTGCTTACCTGTATTAATAACAAGGGAGAAATAATTTATAATAATAAATCAATCCCATTAAAAAAAGGTGAATCAATGATGCTGCCTGCTGGACTTAAAGAAGTTAAAATAAAAGGGAATATCGAACTTCTATCTATGTATATTCCAAAATCTATTAAAAATTATAAAAATAACTTATTAGAAAATAATTTTACAAAAATATAATTTAACATTAAAATAAGAGACCAAAACAATTTCAATAATTGTCTTGACCTCTTATGAATTATAATAATTATATGTTAATATGATATATCCCAATCTCCTGTAGCCATATAAATTACTCTTTCACAAATATTGGTAGCATGGTCTCCTATTCGTTCTAAAAATCTACTAATAAAAATAAGTGACATCGCTTGTCTAATAGTTTTTGGATCTTCAATCATAAAGGTTAACAACTCTCTTAAAATCTGTTCATCTAAAACATCAACCTCTTCATCTTCTTTAGCTATTTTATGAGCCAACTCTGTATCCAAATTTACAAAAGCTTTTAAACTTTCTTTTAATCTTCTAGTTACTATATCTGTCATTCTCGGTATATCAATTAAGGGTTTAATTAAAGGTTCATCACCTATCCTTATAACCATCCTTGCAATGTTAGAAGCATGGTCTCCTATTCTTTCTAAATCAGTTGCTAATTTGGATATTACTATTATAGTTCTTAAATCTTTTGCTACAGGCTGTTGAGTAGCAATCAATCTCGTACACAGTTCTTCTAATTCTAATTCGTAATCATCTATTTTATCATCATCTTCCATAACTTGTTTAGCTAACTCTACATCCTGTTCTTTAAGAGCCTCAATACTTTTTTCAATAGCTTCCTCAACCTGGCTGCCCATTAAGAGCATTTCATTTTTTAATTTTTCAATATTTTCATCAAGACTTTTTCGCAACATTTTTTATCACCTTTCCTTTTTAACCAAAACGTCCTGTAATATAGTCTTCAGTCCTTTGGTCATCAGGGTTCTCAAATATTTTTCCTGTTTCACCAAATTCTATTAACTCACCCATCAAGAAAAATCCGGTTTCATCAGATACTCTTGCAGCCTGCTGCATACTGTGAGTTACTATTACGATTGTATATTCTTTTACCAAATCAGACATTAATTCCTCAATCTTTGCTGTTGCAACTGGATCTAATGCAGAAGCAGGTTCATCCATTAGTAAAACATCTGGTTTTACTGCTAAAGCTCTTGCAATACATAACCTTTGCTGTTGACCACCTGAAAGATCAAAAGCAGGTTTATCTAATCTATCTTTTACTTCTTCCCATAAAGCCGCTCCCTTTAAACTCTTTTCAACTAGATTATCAAGTTCATTTTTGTTTTTAAAACCATGAACTCTTGGGCCATATGCAACATTATCATATATTGATTTTGGAAAAGGATTAGGTTGTTGAAATACCATTCCTACTTTCTTTCTAAGCTGTACTACATCAACATTATTCTCATATAAGTTTTCTCCATCAAGCAAGACCTCTCCTTCAACACGAGTATCATCAATAAGGTCATTCATCCTGTTTATTACCCTTAAAAAAGTAGATTTCCCACAACCGGAAGGTCCAATTAATGCTGTTATCTTATTCTCTTTGACCTTCATATTTATATTCTCTAAAGCCTGAAAATCATCATAAAAGAAATCTAAGTCCTTTATTTCTATCTTTATCTTAGAGGACATAATCATTTAACTCCTTTCAATTTTTGCAATATCTTTATTCACAATATTAATTTAACATATTTAATTGAAGTTATAAACTAAGTTATGTTAAATTAATGTTACATTTTTGTTAATAATATTTATTTAGCTATAGTTAAGTAGAATCTGAAACAGGTTCCCTGTTCAACAACACTTTTAACTTCTATTTCACTATTATGTCCCTTTACTATATGTTTAACTATTGAAAGACCTATTCCGGTACCACCTATTTCTTTAGATCTGGCTTTATCAACTCTATAAAATCTTTCAAATATACGTTCCTGGTCTTGTTCAGGAATGCCCAGTCCGGTGTCCTCTATTTCTATAAAAACTTTGTCTTCTTTTTGATATGCCCTTAGATATATCTTGCCGTCTTCTTTGTTATACTTGATAGCATTATCTATTAGATTAATTAAAAGGTTCTCAATCTGTGGTTTGTTAATCATAACTAAAGGCAAATCATCGTCAAAATGATTAATTATATCAATATTTTTCTGTTCTGCTTTACTTTTTAAAATTCTTAATGGTTTCTCATATATGTAATCTATATTTTCTGGTTTTAATTCAAAATAATTAGCTTCTAACTTAGATAAGTCTAAAAGATCATTAATAAGTAAATTTAATCTGGTAGCCTCTTTACTAATTATTCCCACAAATTTCTCAATCGTTTCAAACTCACTTATCTTGTTTTCAATAATTGTATCAGCATAGCCTTTAATTGAAGTTAAAGGTGTTTTTAACTCATGAGACACATTTGCAACAAAATCTTTTCTCATCTCTTCTAATTTTTTTAACCTGGTAACATCTATTAAGACCATTACTGCACCAACTATGCTACCATTATTATCCGCTATGGTCTGAAAACTACATTCAAGATAAGTCTTTTCAGGAGTTTTAAATGTTAACTCAGTGTTTAAATGTTTGTTTTCTTCTAAAACTTTATCTAGATAATCATTTAATCTATGGTCTCTTATTTCACTAATGAAATTTTTACCTTCTATATTTTCACATTTAATATTTAATAGTTTGCATGCCTTAGGATTCATCATAAGAATTTTTTTATTTTGGTCTGTTGCTATAACTCCTTCAGTCATACTGTTTAAAATTGCAGATAATTTATTTTTTTCTTCAGTTATTCTCTCGATTTTTTTATCTAACTCTATACCAAGCCTGTTATATTCATTAACCAAATTACCAAGTTCACTATTAGAATAATTAACATCTTCAATAGTAGTTCTTTTCCCTTCTACTATTTCTTGTGCCATTTTTTTGATTTTGTTTAATGGTTTAATAACTGATTTAGAAAAATACCAGACAATCATGTTGCTTAAAAATAAAAGAATGAGTAAAAAAACTAAATAACGATAAATATTATTTCGAATAATTGAATTTATGTTTTCTAAAGATTTTGACATTCTAATAACTATATTTTGATTATTTGTATTAAAAAAAGCTGCCACATAAAACATTTCTTGCTCAAGTGTGCTACTTTTTCTTGATGATACACCAATTAAACTGCTATTATTCATAACTGTGCTAATTTCAGGCCGACTAGCATGATTATCCATAAGTTCAGGCTTATAGCTTGAATCAGCTAAAACTTTCCCTTCTTTATTGACTAATGTAATTCTTGTCTCAATATTACTGCCTACTTCTTTTATATAGGCATCTAATTTCTCGGGATTATTAATATTATCCATAATATTATTATCATTTCTTATTAACTCAATATCATTAACAAGGGCTGTTTTTAACTGCTGCAGGTAGAATTCTCTATAATTTAAAGTTAAAAAATAAAATATAGAAGTGAATAATATAATTTGTATAATTGCAAAAACCAAAATTAACTGTGTTCTTAAACTATAATCACTCCACTTTTTCAAATTTATATCCCACTCCCCTCACAGTCTTAATATAGTTTTCACCAATTTTTTTCCTGAGCCTTCTAACATGAACATCAACAGTCCTAGTATCCCCCGAAAACTCATATCCCCAAATCTCTTTTAGTAATTTATCCCTTGAGAAAACTTCATCATCATTACTAATTAAATATACTAATAGATCAAATTCTTTTGGAGTCATAGATACTTTTTCATCATTTTTTGTTACAGTGTAGTTTTTTATATTTATTACGATATCATTTAAATTAATAACTTTAGGTTTGTCTTTTTCATAATTTGCACTCATTGATATTCTTCTCAACAGTGCCTTAATACGTGCTATCAGTTCTCTGGTATTAAAAGGTTTTGTAACATAATCGTCTGCCCCTAGTTCAAGCCCGATAATCCTATCTATATCTTCACTTTTAGCTGTTAACATTATAATAGGAAGATCTCCTAATTTATCATCATTCCGTATTTTTTTACATACATTTAGTCCATCAATTTCTGGAAGCATCAAATCTAATACAACTAAATCAATATTTTCTTTGACTTTTTCTAAAGCCTCTTTCCCATCTTTTGCCTCAACTATATCATAACCTTCATTTTCAAGATTAAACTTTAACAACTCTCTTATGTTTTTTTCATCATCAACAACTAATATTCTTTTTTTCATCTTGCTTTCCTCCTAACTAAATAAAGAGCCCGACAAAAGGCTCTTTATTTAGAATTTATGCGCTTTTCCTTTCACGTTCGATAACACTATATGCTATATCAGCAAACTGATCACTAATATGTTCTAGATCTTCTAAGATTTCAAGATATGCTATACCTGCTGATGGAATACAAATTCCTTTATTCAACCTCTGCAAGTGATCATCTCTATATTGTAATAATATCTTATCCATTTTTTCTTCACCTTCAAAAAGCCTGTCTGCAATCCCTTTGTCACCAGTTTTAATTATTTTTCTAGAATCATCTAGGTAGTCAATAACTATATCATAGGCATTCTTTATAGAGTTTGTTGCTTCCTCAGAAAATTCTAAATCATTTTCAATTATGTATTCTGATAATTCAGCGATTGAATTGGCGTCATCAGCAATACTTTCAATATCATCAACAATTGAAAAATAGCTGTCTAGTACTTTTATATCTTCATCAGGTAATGAAGTATGTGGAATGTTTGTAAGGTATATTAATAATTCCTCTTCAATCTCATTTATTATCTCTTCTTTGTGTTTAATCCTTTTAATTATTTCTTTATCTTTATCAATAACTGCTCTTCTAGATTCTATAACCATCTCCTGAACAATGCCGTGCATCCTTGTGATTTCCATATTAACCTGTGACACAGCTGCTTGCGGAGTATTTAACATCCTTTCATCTAAATGTACTAAACCTCTTTCAATAGAAACTTCTTCTCCAGGTATTATTTTATTAACTACTTTAACCATAAAACCTACAAAAGGAAACCAGATTATAGTATTAAGAACATTAAATAAGGTGTGAGTATTAGCAAGTAGCCTTTCAGCACTTATTGTATTATTAGTCATCATACTCTTACAATTCTCTTAGTGACCTGCTGTAAGTAAGTATTATCTTAGCAACTACTTTAGACTCTTATAACCTATAAAGTCGGAATTATATAGATAAGTATTATCATAATACTTGAGCCCAATATGTTAAATATAAAGTGGGCTGCAGCAGACTTTTTAGCCGTCTTGCTTGCTCCAATAGCAGATAAGATAGCAGTAACTGTTGTACCAATATTACTACCTAACAAAATTGGGACTCCTGAGGTAAAATCAATTACTCCAACTGAAACCAACCCCACTAAGATACCAAAGGTAGCAGAACTACTTTGAACAACAACAGTTATTGTCATCCCTACTTACTTTAGTAGTCTTTAAGACTTGCTGTAAAGCTATACTATCAACTTTTTTACCATTAAATTCTATTATGTAACTGTGATTCACTAGAGTGGTAATATCATATGTACTCACTCAGCTGATATTAAGACCTATTAAAATAAAATAGCAGAACTACTTCTAACAATTAAATCTTGCTGTTCCTATTAATAAATCTGAATATAGTTTTATTGCCTGAAATTTTGTCATTAAACACTAATTATGCTAATGTGCATAATCCTCATGTGATAAATTGTCACTATATGATATTGCAATTAAGTATCCCTATGCAATCAAAAGCAGTTAATATTACTTGTGCAGTAATCGTATGATACCGAATATTAGCTTTAAAACATGTATGCACTGACCTAATTGAAGCTGTATGACAATGGTCATAAGTTAGAACCAAGACAAATTAATTTCAAAGTAATATCGAATTACTTCAAAATTAGGCACTATTCATCCATGAGGTAGCAAGCCCATAAGGTTTATCTAGTGCCTACAATTCTATAACAGTTGTAGCACTACTACTTTGCACGATTGAAGTGACACCAGTCCCAACTAATATTCCCGAAAATGTGTTCTTTGTTAAAAACGCTAAGAAGTGTCTAAGCTTTTTACCGGCAGTTTTTTGCAACCCTTCACTCATCTGTTTCATACCGTAGATAAAAAGACCTAAACCACCTGTAAGACCAACCACCATCTCAAATGACAAATCAGCGCACCTCCAAAGTGTATTATTGTTATATTTTTTTCATCATTTGGTGATTATTATTAAATAACCCCTATTCTTTTGTGATCCCCTTTGAGCTTTAATGTTACAGAATCAGTTAATAGATCAGCATAAGAAAATGATAAATGTCTTTTTTGTTCATTATCATCAATTTTTACTATAAATATATTGTCATATGTCTTATCTAAAATACCTTCTTTATTTATAGATCTCCTTCTACCCCGATCTGCTTTTATTATAACTTCTTTTCCTATATGTTGAGAAATATTTTTTTTGATTTCACTTAATGTATTTTTAGTCATAAGAGAACCCCCCCAGCTTCCCTTGAATTAATAAAATTACTTATCATAAAGACAAATAATTTTAATTATAAAACTATAAAAATAGCAATTTATAATAACTACTTAGTATATCTATCAGCAACATTTGATGCTGCGTATGAATCTGGTTTAATCAATGCATCATAGCCACTTCCAATAACCATGCCTACAACCTCTTTAATAATCTCACTGCTAGAACCATTTTGTCCAACATCTATATGGATTTCAATATCTAGAAGTGAACTTTCATTATCATTCGATAAAAGTTCTGTTAACTTACTTGCGACAGTCAAACTTCTTGATACTTCATGAAATATTCTTTTTTTAAATCCACTTTTCATCTCAACCTTTTTCTTGTGATAAAAATATCTTCCCCCATGTCCTACTCTATAAATCACAATCGCAGTAACAAATACTGATTCAGCTAGCCCGGGATGGGAATCTGTACCAATAATTAATTTATATTGATTATTTGGTTTTTCATTAATGAAAGATAAAATGCTATCATATGTTTTTTTAATACTCATTTTACCTTCCGTAGGGCTAATAAACATCATAATTATCACTCTTTTTCACTTTTTAATTCCCAGAATACATTACTAAGTGAAACCATTTGATCTATTGATAATTTTTCTCCCCTAATTCTTTTATCAATACCACATTCCTTTAACCCCATTAAAATTATTTCTTTATCAAGACTTACAAGAGGAGATAAGGTTAAACTATTTTTTATATTTTTTCTTCGCAGATTAAATATTGCTCTTACAACCTCGAAGAAAAAGTCTTTATTTGTTACATTATAAGGAGATTTACTATATGGAGTAAGTTTTATTATTGAAGAATGCACTTCAGGTTTAGGTAAAAATGCTGAAGGTGGCACTTCAAATTTAATATCTGTTTTGTAATGAAATTGAATAAAAACACTTAGACTACCAAAAGCTTTGGTGCCTGGTGATGCAGCTAGTCTATCCGCTACTTCTCTCTGCATCATAAATGTCATTTCATTTATTTTAAGAGGAGAAAATAGTAAACTTTCTATTATTGGAGTTGTTATATAATAAGGTAAGTTAGCAATAATCTTTATATTTTTATCATCCAAATTATACTTTTCAATAATTTCTTGCCAGTTTACTTGTAATACATCCATGTTTAATATTTCTAGATTATCATAATCTTCAAACTGATCTTTTAAAATTTTAATAAATCTAGAATCTTTTTCGATAGCTAATAATTTGCCCTTATCCAAAGCCTGAAGTAAATATTGAGTCAATGATCCGATTCCAGAACCAATTTCTAAAACAAATTCCTCTCCATTTAATTCAGATACAGCTATTATTTTTCTCATTATCTCATTATCAACTAAAAAATGTTGGCCTAATTTTTTCTTTAATCTAATATTATATTTATTTAAGATACTTTTCGTATTATGAAAATTTGCTATTTTTTTATCCATAAAGTACTCCTTATTTGTGTATTATCATAATTATTTTATCACATTGAAAGTTATAATGTAAAATAATATAACAAGTTTATTTTTTAAAAACCTATTCTATTTCAACTATTCCTTTTTTAATACATTTAATTAAAGCTTGAGTTCGGTCATTAGCAGATAATTTTTTTAAGATGTTACTTACATGATTTTTTACTGTTCTTTCAGTAATTATTAAAGTTTTTGCAATTTCTCTATTACTTTTTCCTTTAGAAATTTGTTTCATTACATCTAATTCTCTTTCAGTTAGATTATGAAATCTATAATTTTTTGATTCCTCTTGTACTTGCTCCAAAGTATCACTATTAATATATTTTTTTATTGATTTATAGAAATAATTATAATCTTTAGAAACTGATATAATTTGGTCTATGTTATTATTTATACTAACATCTAAATTAACCTTATTGTTATCTAGTAAAAATATTAGTATGTTTTTTCTTTTTCTTTTAATTTTTGCTATTATCTTTATTAGTTCTCGTTCATTAAGATTGAGCATATTAATTAATACAAGATCAGGATAGAACTTATTTAAGACAGATGAAACATGCTCAAACTGTGAAATTGAAAAAACTGACTTCACTTCTGGTTTTTCTTTCAGAAAATGAGATAGCAATTCTTTATATAATTTATTTTTATCAAATATTATAATCTTAATTTTTCTCATATTTTTTTCACCTTTAAAGTTTTCTTTTTATTATATCATCTTTAGAAAATAAAAAAAGGTTAATCCCAAATAAATAGGATTAACCTTAGATTGACATTTTTAATTATTTATTGAAAATATATTTATATTAATTAATCAAGTTCAGTTAAAACCGCTCTCACAGGTGAAGCTTCACAGTCATTTAACTTCAATGGTAAAGCAGTCAAATTATATATACCCGGATTGATTTCACTTAAATCTATCCCTTCTAATATGATTACTTCATTTTTTAATAAAAAATTATGAACATCAAAATTAGTAGTACCTAATTCTTCAATTGTTATATAATCAATACCTATAAAATGAACTCCCTTTTCAACTAAGTACTTGGCTCCTTTAAGTGTTAAGTATATAAAATCTTCATAAAATTCATTTTCTTTTAAATAACTAGAATTTTTAGTTTTAAACAAAATCTTTTCACTATTTATTTCATGATTAGTTAATTCTTCTTTAGTAATTTTTTGCTTGTTTTTAATCTCAATTACCTGTGCTTTTCCCATGAAATAATTTAACTTGATATCATTAATATTTTTCCCGTTTTCAATGAAATGTGAGGGAGCATCTACATGTGTACCCACATGAACACTGAAACTTATGTTACTAAGTTTATAACCATCTGTATTTATATCTTTTGTTTTTTCTTTTCTTGTCGGTGTGTCTCCAGGAAAACAAACCATATCATTTTTTATATTAATAGATACATCATACACCTTTTTGTTAGTCATCTTAACTCCCTTCATATTACTTTATTATTAGGTTTACGTCCTTCAAGAACTGCAATTACATCTTCGGCTACCATTTCAGACATCTTATATCTGGAATACGTTGTTGCTGATCCAGTATGTGGAGTTAATACAACATTATCTAATTCAAGTAATTTATGATAAATTTCTGGTTCTTTTTCATAGACATCCAATCCGGCTGCAAAGATTTCTTTATTCTTTAAGGCATTAGCAAGTTCCTTTTCATTAATAATTGGACCCCTACCTGTATTAACTATTACTGCTGTTTCTTTCATATTTTTTAATTCTTGTTTGTCTATAAGATGATAAGTCGATTCATTTAATGATGCATTAATTGTAATAAAATCAGAGCTTTTAATTAATTCATCCAGTTCAGCATAAGTAGCATTTAATTTGTTTTCTTCGACTTTATCAAGAGGAGTTCTCTTGTTATATAAAACATTCATATTAAATCCTTTAGCTCGCTGTGCTACAGCCTTTCCAATTCTACCAAATCCTATAATCCCTAATGTTTTTCCATAGGTTCTTTGGCCTAATAACAACTCTGGTCCCCAACCTTTATATTTTAAATCTCTTACAAATTTATCTGACTCAATTATTCTTCTAGCTGCTGATAAAAGTAAAGTCCAGGTTAAATCTGCTGTTGCTTGGGTTAATACATCTGGTGTATTAGTCACAGATATGTTGTTTTCTTTGGCTGCATCTAAATCAATATTATCATAACCAACTGCATAGTTGGCTATAACTTTCAAATTTTTACAACTCTCAATAATTTCACGGTCAATAGGATCACTTAAAAGTGAAACAATTGCATCAGCATCTTTTGCTCCATTAATAAATTCTTCTTTAGTCGGATTTGTAGAATCAGAAAATACTTCTACTTCATATTTCTTCTTTAAGATTTCTAAACCGGTATCCGGAATTTTTCTTGTTACAAATACTTTGGGCATATTAACACCTCTTTTTTTAGTCTACATCTATTAATTACTTAAATTTGTTTTATTAAAATCCTCTTTTATACCGGTTATTTTTGTCAAAAGAACACTCTTTTCAACGGTTAAAACATCGATTAAGTTTTCAATATATAATATTTCATTTTTCTTTAATCTTATATCTATTTCTTTTAATTTTATTTCGTATTCATTATTATAACCTTTTTGTACATGTTGTTTTAATTTAATTAATTCTTTTTCTAGTAGACCTTTTTCTTTATATAAAATATTTAACTCACCTATGTATATTTTTATCTTTTTCTTTAACAGAAGAATCTCTTCACTTAAGTTCTCTATATAATCAAACTTTTGTTTGCTTATTAGCTTTAACTTGTTTTTTAACTTATCATTTTCTAATTTGATATTATAATTACTATTAGTTAAACTAATTTCCAATTTTAATTGGGCATCTTTAGGTTGATTTTGATAATAATTAGTTACCTTTACTCGGGGAAGTTTTTTCTTATTGTTATTTGTTTTTTGTAAATTATAAAGTTCTTTTTTATAATCAATAATTTTTTCTTTATTAAAAAACAAATTTTTTAATGCATAATATTTTAATTCTTCTTTACTAAATAAATTGCCTTTAAAGTATTGTAAACTATTTTGTTTTATTAATTTTCTGGTATTTTCAGAAATCGAACTAAGCTGTTTATCAATTTTTAATAACTCTAACTTTGATTTTTCTAACTTCAGTTCTAATCTTTTATTATTACTACCTACTATTTTATTTGATTTCATTTTCCTAGAAGATACTAGTTTATTTATATTATATCTTTTAGAACATAAGTTGTATTTTTCCTTTATTTGTATATATTTGGCTAATTCTTTTAAGGTTTGAATGAATTTTTTATATTTTAAATTTTTTAATTTCTCTTTTTTTAATTGTTTGTCTAAATTTAACTGTAGATATTTTATCTCTTCATCTTTAAATCTAGGAAAAATAACTTTGTTACCTTCAATTCTAAAACTATTATCATTACTTGCAATACTTTGATTTAATTCAAACCTTAAAGTAATATCATTTTTATACTTTCCGCTAGTTAATAATTCAAAAGAAGTATTATTAACCTTATATTCCAAATTACTTTTCATATAAACATTTAATTTGTTTACTCTAAAACTAGAACTGTTGATATCTTTGTTTATTTCATTCAGTTTGTTTTTAGTACTAATTACTTCTATATCATCTTCTATTATACTTATAATTTTATTATATCTTTGATTAATTTTCTTACCTTCTACATTAACTATAAATATTAATGGTAATATTAGAATTCCTATAATGATTTTTTTAAACAACAATATTCCTCCATTAATATAAATCTGATTTGTATTCTAGATATCTTTTATAATAATTAAGAATTATTTTTATCTTTTCATTTTTAAGTCTATATATTTTTAAATCTTGTTTTAAAAGATTAATTTTAGTACCTAGTCCCAAATTATATTCTTTTTTTGAAATCATTTTTTCACTTTTAGCACTATCTAACCTTTTTTTCATAACTTGATATGATTTTTTAAAGTTTAAATTCAACAGCTTAAAACCTCTGTTAATTTCTTTTATGTTTGCTTCATATATCTTTTTGTTTTTTCGAATTAACACTTTTTGTTTTTTAAGTTTATTAATATATTTTAAAGGTAAATTACTAATACTGCCTTTTTCTATTTTTAAGTTTATAAGTTCATATCTTTTGTTTAAAAGTTTTTTATATATCTTGTTCTTATGATTTCTATCATCAATAATAATATCCGTTAATCTTTGTCCAATTTCATATATATTATTCTTTTCTGTTATATTTAATTTGCTATTTAAATTGCCTTTAAGATAATTTAGATTTGCTTTTTCTTTTTCAATATTTAATTTTATCTTGTTAATATTATTACTTTGTTGTTTTAGCTTTTTTTCTGTAGTTAGTCCTTTTTTATACTTTTTTTTGATCTCATTTAATATTACAAGCTCATATTCGAACTGCTTTTCTAACAATATTAATTTAGATTTTGCTAATATAACTTCTCTATATAAGTTAAAGATTATATTAAAGTTTTTAATAATCAGACCTTTTAGTTCATAATCATTTTCCGCTTTTTTAATCTCATAATTTATTATATCCAATTTATTTTGTTGGTCTAAATTACTGTGCTTTTCTAGTTCGATATTATTTTGATTTAACTCATGTTGATTTAATAATTTTTTATATACTAAACTTTTTTCTGTGTATAGCCTAACTAAAGTTGGATAGTTGATTTTACTTGCCTTAGTAATGTTAGCATTTAAGACAGTAAATAATATTATAAATAATACTATATACTTTGTTTTTCTCAATAAAATCAAACCTTTATTTAAAAATATCAGTGGAAATTTTACCTTCTTGGTACTGCATGATGTCTTCTTCACCCTTAAGCACTCTTAAGGCTCCTTCGGCTAAACTGATCATTTCCTCAGCTCCAGGATATATTGAAACATCAGCAATAAAGCTAACTTTCTTAGTAATTCTTGTTGTAATAAAATCAGAATGAGCAAGTCCACCAGTTATAAAAATAGCATCTATATCGCCCTCTAATACTGCAGCCATTGCTCCAATTTCTTTTACTATTTGATAAATCATACCTTCATAAACTAATTCGGCTTTTTTATCTCCGTTATTAATTCTATCTTCTATTTCTTGTCCATCATTAGTACCTAAATATGCTGTCAGACCTCCATTACCCAGTAGCTTTTTAACAAATTGACCTCGCTTAGGATTATTCTCAAAGATATATTCTGCTAAGTCTAAGGTAGGTAAAGTCCCTACTCTTTCTGGTGAATATGGTCCTCCTTGATTCGCATTGTTAACATCAATAATCCGTCCCTTTTTTAAAGGTGCAATTGAAATACCTCCACCAAGATGAGCTCCGATAAGATTACATTCACTAAATATCAAACCTTTATCTTTAGCTGTTTTTCTTCCTATTGATTTTAAATTCAAGGCATGTGATTGGCATTTTCTTGGTATCTCCGGTAGTCCTGATAATCTTGCTACATCTTCAAATTCATCGACTGATATTGGGTCTACTGTATAAGCTGGTATATCATTTTCTTTAGCTATATTGTAAGCGATTATCCCTGCAAGATTAGATGCATGTGAAGAATTCTTGGCTATCTTTAAATCATGGACCATATCTTTTTCAATAATATAGGTTCCCCCTAATAAGGGATCTAAACCAACTCCACCACGTGCAACAACTGCATCAAAGTTTCTTAAACTATAATTAGACTTTTCTAGCTCTTTTTTTATTAAACTATATCTCCAATCTAACTGATCAATTATTTTATCAAACTTTTTCAATTTCACAGAATCATGTTTAAGATTCTTTTTCCAAACTTCATTTGCATCTTCAAAAATTGATATTTTAGTTGAGGTAGAACCAGGATTAATTACAAATACTTTATACATATTATCTCACCTTTCTAATTGCTTTATATTAAATATTTCAGCAATCACTACCCCTAATCCTCCTTTTAATATTAGACTTCTTCAAAAGATAATATACCAATTTTAATTGCTTTCATTACCAGTTCAATTTTGGAAGACACATCTAATTTATTAAATAAGATTTTTTTATGGTATTTTACTGTGTTTTTACTCAGATGCATATCTTTAGCTAATGATCTTTCTGTATAACCTTTTGCTAATTTTTTTAATATATATTCTTGGTTATATGATAGATCATTAATCTTATCTTTATTATTTTTTAACTTGTGTCTATTATTTGATTTCAAACTTAGATTGTTTGAGAACAGATCCATCATACAAATAATTTGGTCTGAAATAGCATCTTTGCTTATCAAGTTAACAAATCCAATGATTTTTTCATTATTTTTTATTGGGTATGCCAAACTATACCAACTATTTAACGGTTTGCAGTAATGGTGCCCTGGTAAAATATAGACTGGCTTATTTATTTTAGCTGCAAGTTGTACTGCATTTGTACCTGAATATTTTTCTTTTAATGAAGTTCCTATATTTATTCCTTTAGTTTTTAAGTCATTTTTAAAATGTATATCTCCTGTCAGCTCTTCTATATTTTTTTCTTCATTAACCAATAATAAACAGTGCTTTAATTTTATTGATTGTTTTAGTTTGTCAGATACTTCTGTAAAATATTCTTTTATTTCAACTGAAAAATCATCTGATTTATTTTTCTCATGAAAATGTTTATCTTTTAATACGTATCTTTTTTTATTTTCCTTCAAACACCTTGACCAAGATGAAGTTACTTCTTTTTTTATTAATTTATAGTCAAAACACATATTATCTATTTCCATCAGATATACACTCCTGAGTGTTTTACAACTTATTTGTTTAATGAACTATTATATTTTATCTGTGTTTAGAAAATCTAACTTTTCCAGTAAATAATATATGATTCTTCTTTTATCTACAACGATTGAGGCCTGTGTTAACATATTATTTCTATAAGTAACATATTTTCTTTTATCACCTTTAGTTAAATAATTATTTATACTGGCTTTTATCTTATAGACATAATTTTTATTATCTACATTAGTAGCATCCTGATCTATTTTTAATATCTTTCCTTTAGCTACACCATATTCTTTATATGGATAAGAACTTATTCTATATCTTATAAGATCATCTTTTTTAATTCTTAGTATATCTTTGTTTTTGACTATTAACTCAACAACATATTTACTTTCTGAAGATGGTATAATTTTTAAGACTTCTTTACCAGCCGGTATATAATCACCAATATTATACTTTTTTATGAACTCAATCCGACCAGCAATCGGAGCTTTTATTCTGTAATTCTTAAAGTCGTTATTTATACTTTCTATTTCCAATATATCTTTATCAATTATTTTTCTTTTTTCAATAATTCTATTATTAAGTTCAACAATTTTCTCATTAATCATGCTTTTTAATTCAAATTTAAGTTGGCTTAAGTTATCTTTTTTAGCTAAATAATCTACCTCAGTAATACTTATATTTTTTAATTCCTTATACTTTAATAATTCTTTTTCTTTTTTATCAATCTTTTTAGTATAAAAAAACACTTTTTCTTTTATAAATTTTATTTCATTATTTAATAATTCAAAATCCTCATGAAAGTTAGCTCTATCTGATAATAAATACTCTTTAATTTCTTCTAATTCATCAACATACTTCTTATTTGTTTTTATTCTCTTTTTTAAAAACTCTTTTCTTTTTAAAATATTACCTTTTTTTATTTCAAATAATAGCTCTCCTTCTTTAACTTTCATTTTTTTATCATCTACTTTATCTTCTAATATACCGCCTTTTATACTGTATACAGTACTGATATTATTTTGATACTTAATAATTCCATTAGTTTTAATTATTACATCTAATCTGCCATAAAACACCCACAATAATGCTAAAATGATTATAATTAAAACCAGTAATATTAAAAATTTAATAAACACATATCTATTTGAATTTTTATGGTATTTTTTCTTTCTCAACTTTTCAATACTTAGATACTTTTTATCCAATTAAATTCCCCTATAGTAATTATTTTTGTTGTTTCCATAAATTGAAATATCTTTCTCTTTTATTTATTAACTCTTGATGGGTGCCTTTCTCTAGAACGATTCCATTTTCTATGTAAAATATTTGATCACATTCTTTAATTGATTTTAATCTATGAGCTACTATTATAACTGTCTTATCACTAAATACATGGTCTAACATCTTATAAATACTTTTTTCAGATGAATAGTCCAAATTATTAGTAGCCTCATCTAGTATTAATACATCTGGGTTTTTTAATAGAGCACGTGCTATTGCTATCCTTTGCTTTTGTCCACCAGAAAGATTTTGACCACGTTCTGTAATCTCAGTATCATATCTATTTGGTAGTTGGTTGATATATTTATGTATTTTGCTTTTTTTACTAACCTCTATAATATCTTTAATAGAATGTTTTTTGTCATCTAAACTTATATTTTCTTTTATACTTTTATTAAATAAAAATATATCTTGAGGTACATACCCTATTACATCTCTTAAGTTTGTTGAATTAATATCATCAATATTATTTCCATCAATTAGTATTTCACCACTATTTGTAGCATAATACTTCATTAATAATTTGATTATTGTACTCTTGCCAGAACCACTTTTCCCAACAAAAGCCACCTTTTGTCCAGGTTTGATTTGAAATGATATTTTATTTAATACTTTATTACGCATATTATATATGAACTCTACATCTTTAAACTCTATTAATCTTTTTACACCTGTGATATTCATCTGGCTATCACTAATTTGAACCGGTTTTAATACCATAATCTCTTTTAATCTTTCAACAGCCACCATTGCCTTTTGTATTTTGGGTTGTAGTTTTATTAAATTTTGTAACGGATTATAGAAGTAGGCTAACAATGCATTGAATGTTATAAGCTGTCCAACAGTTAAATTACCATTAATAACTTGATAACCACCTGTCCACAAAATAATGATTTCTCCAACAGCTGCTAATAGATTGTCTATTGAATTTTGTATGTTTTTAATAAAATTGGCACTAAATACTTCTTCAATAAAGTCTAAAAACCTATTTTCATTATTAAGATAAATGTTTCTTTCTTCATTCAATGCCTTTATCGTTTTTATACCATCTACAGTTTCCACTAAACTACTTTGAAGTTTTGCTCCTTTTTCCATTTCTCTTTTTCTTACTTTACTATATTTATTTGCAAAAATTAATACCAAGATTAGATAGATTGGAATTAATATCACTGCTATTTTAAAGAGATAACTACTTTGATAGTATAAAATTACACCCCCACCGATAATCAGCAGTGAATCAATCATGATTGAAATTGCTGCATTTGATAAAGCATCTCTAATTTTACCGGAATCCTGTATTCTCGAAAGTATTTCACCTATTTCTCTTTTATCATAAAAAGAAATGGGAAGTTTTAAAATATGGTCTATATAATCTGTAATTAAATTAATATCAATTTGCTGACTTAAATATAATGTTAAATGGTTTCTAAAAGCATCCATCATAACTTTTAATAAAGTAACAACTAAAACTCCTAAAGAAATTACATGTAATGATTTCAAAAGTCCATTCACTAAAATATTATCAATAAGATATTTAAAATAAAAAGAACCTGTAATTCCGAGGGTTGTATAGATCAACGAAGCAATAAATATTTGTATTATCATTGACTTATTGGATTTTAGTTGCATTTTAATAAAATCGTATTTGCTTAAATTTTGATTGTTAATACTCTTATTATCACTTGGATTAAATATCAATAGAATGTTTGACCATATTTCGCTAAACTCTTTTTTACTTATCAACTTTAGTCCAGTTTCTGGATCAAAGATTAATAATTTTTTGTTATATATTTTATAAATTACTATAAAGTGAGCAATATTACCTTTTATAATATGGGCTATCACAGGTGTTTTAAGATTTTGATCTAAATTATCAGTTTCAGCTTTGACTCCTCTTGCATTCAACTTCAAACTTTCCGCTGCTTTTATTAAACCAAATGCAGAAGTCCCTTTTTGGTTTGTTCCTGCAATCTCTCTTATTCTGCTTATTGGGTAGTTAATTCCATATAAATTAGCTATTGTTGCTAAACAAGCTGCTCCACAATCACTAGTATCCTTTTGTTTTATAAATTTTCTTTTTTTAAAAAACTTTAACAATATTAAGTATAGATTATCTATGATGTTTTTCATATCAACCAGTACTTATTGAAATAAATAGTATGCAATCTGGCCGATCATAAAACCCAATATTACACCAACTGCAGTTGTAAAAAATATACCCAATACCAAATTATGCCCACTTACAGGCCCTTTTAATAATGATAATAATGTCATAATACCATTCTCCTTATCTTCCAAAAATATTTGCCTCCTTTTTGAAGAGGGAATACCTTTTTAAGATATTCCCTCTATCAACTATTGATTAGCCGCCTTATTATAACCAACATAAGCTCCTAAGGCAATACCGCCTAAACCAGCCGCTAGATAGATTACAGTTGCTGTTGTACTACTAACTACAAATCCACCGTCTATTTCCATTAATTCTTGTTGGGTTAAATCTCTAATAAGTTCACCTCATTTCTAATTAATGAGTAGAGTAATAATATGCTGCTCCAACTGCTAAACCGATTGCTATACCAGCAGAAGCTACTCCAAATGCACCTAATACTATGGCTGGACCAGAAATCGGTCCACCACCATTAATATCCATTAATTCCTTATTACTTAAGACTTGAGATTGATTTGCTGCTAGCTCCATTTAATTCCCCCTCAAATAATATTTCCCGGGATTTACTATTTTCAATATTATCATATATTTACAATATTTTCCACTACCTAAAGGTACCAAATTTTTCCTTTTTTAA
The DNA here is from genome assembly GCA_034521955.1 of Halanaerobiales bacterium. Taxonomy (GTDB): domain Bacteria; phylum Bacillota; class Halanaerobiia; order Halanaerobiales; family M55B127; genus M55B127. Next base: position 406,052 of record JAXHLT010000001.1, read on the forward strand.
TAAATAAAATGAAAAAGAAATTATTATCTAGTTAATATAAGTACTTTTTTGTAAAATTATAAGGATTAATACATAAAAAAACGGCTATATAAAATAATAAATTTTATATAGCCTCAGATTACAAATATATTTATTTTTTAAATTATTTTTAAGTATTTTCTCCAATCATCTCTAAAATTATAATTATTACTGCTCCTACAATAAAAGCAAATATACCATTGATTATAATGACTGACGGAAATACTGCAGCACTTGAACCTAAGATCAAACCTGTTAATACAGTCATTAACTTTTTATAGTGGTTTTTTAACAATAAAGAAAACAGATTAGCAAAAACTAATAGTCCCAGACCAACTCCTACTGCAAAAACAAGCAAAAATAATATATCTAAGTTATTAATAGCTGCAAGCAAAGGATGATAAACACCCATTAAAACTAAAATTGTACCACCACTAATTCCAGGTAATATCATTGCAATACTTCCAATAAAACCAGCAATAAAGTATAGTAAATAGCCGTTTAAACTTCCAAAGTTAACTTGGAATTCCATACTAAAAAATAATGCGCCTGCAAAAGCTATTAATAAAAATAATAACTTTAAAAAATTAATATTTCCCATTTTTTTGTAAGTTGAGTGAGCAGAAGTTATAACCAGACCAAATAAAAAATAATTTAATAATATAGGGTTACTTGCATATACATCAGTAATTACTGATGAACCGATATATACACCTAAAACTGCACCCAACCCAATAGGTATTAATCTCTTTAAGTTTATTTTTTTGATTGCATTAATTAATGTTTCATATATATTTAATACTAAAGCTATTGTACCACCACTAACACCGGGAAGTGTATTTGCTAAACCTAAAGGTATAGATTTTAAAAATAAAGATATAAAAGAGTTATTATTGCCTGACAAAATTATCTTCCTTTCTTAATTTATAGATTTAAAAATAAAAAACCCGGGGATCCCGGGTAATAATACTATTCATCTTCATTATATGGTATAATTTTGATATCATCTTCATCTATTTTTTCAAGGTCGATATTATGCTCTTTAACAAAATGAAAGGTTGCCTGTCCTGGTGCATGTGCTTCTACAATCTCTTCTATTCCTTTTTTTTCGTATATAATTTTATATTTCATCAATAATCCCTCCTGTTTTCTTACTTAAATTAAATCACATCATTTTTTTAATTAAAGTTAAATTGAATACATCAATTTAAATTAAAAAATCTTTCCGTATTATTTGTAGTCACTTCAGCAACTTTCTCTAAGGAAGTATTTTTCAATGATGCAATATATTTTGCCACTTCCCTAACATAAAGTGGTTCATTTCTTTTACCTCTATGTGGTGAAGGTGCTAAATATGGGGAATCAGTTTCTAACAATATATTACTTAATGGTGTTTTTTGAATTATATCTTTTAATTCATGAGCACTGCTGAAGGTAACTATTCCTCCAGCTCCAAAATAAAAACCCATTTCTAAAGCCTCTTGTGCCATTTCTTTACCACCTGTAAAACTGTGTAAAAGAACCTTTTGATTGGACATTTTTTCTTCTTTTAATATAGCGATTGTCTCTTTATCAGCATCTCTACTGTGAATTACGATCGGTAGATTTATTTCTTTAGCTAACCTAAGTTGTTTTCTAAATGCCACTTTTTGTATATCTCTCGGTGAATTATCATAATAAAAGTCAAGCCCTATTTCACCAATAGCTATAACTTTATCTGCTTTTGCTAAATCTCTAATTACTATTAAAGCTTTTTCATCTAAATCTTTTGCTTCATGGGGATGAACACCTACAACAGCATAAATCATATCATACTGTTGGCTTAAGTTTAATGAACGATGACTTGAAGCCAAATTTGAACCAACATTAATTATATTTTTTATACCATTATCATATGCCCTGTTTATAACCTGGTCTCTATCCTTATTGAACTTATCAAAGTCTAGGTGTGCATGAGAATCTATTAATTCTAGCATATCTATATAGCTCCTTAATTTTAATAATTACCAATTATTTTTCGGTTTAATGCCTTTAGACAAGCTTTGCCAACTGCTAACGGTAAATCCTGCTCGATATATGTAGATCCTAATAATCTTTCTGTTCCACCATGTTCATTAAATAAACAAATCTGAACAACTACAATTTCATCTTTTATTCCTGTTTTAAAAATATTTTCTACTCTTAACCTACCTGGAATTTGTATATATTTTTCTATCATATCAATCATTCCATTTGCTGCCTTATAAATAAAAGGTTCATCTGAATTATCATTACTTTGTCCTTCAAAAATATTATCATTAATTCTTAACCTATAATGACAGACCGGATTGTTATTTTCCTTAAATATTGAAATTATTTCTAAACGTTCAATATTATCTTCTCTAGTATTATGTTCAAACTGGGCTATACTTATTTTTTTATGATCTATATCTTTATCTTCATTAACTAAAATAATGGTTTCAACATCTCTAACAATTCTTTTAGGATTCCTTTTTTTATCAGCTATAATATGAACTTCGTCAATTTCATCTCCACCGGTTATCTTACACGAAATTATACCGTCTAGTTTGTTAATTTTTTGAGACAAATCATCAAACATACTCTCTACCCCCATTATGCATTATAATTTACACATCCTAATTCTACTCAAAACTACTATCAAATGTACCTTCCCCAATAAGATCAACCATCACATCAACAAGTTCAGGATCAAACTGTTTTTTCGAACATTTTTGTAACTCTTCAATTGTTTCTTTTTTATTTAATGGCTTCTTATAACTTCGACCTGTAGTCATAACATCGAATGAATCACATATATTTAAAATTCTAGCACCTAAAGATATTTCTTCTCCCTGAATACCATCTGGATATCCATTACCATTATAGAATTCATGGTGGTGAAGAATTATTTCCAAATCATCATTCAACATATCAATATCTTTTAATAACTCATATCCATAATAACTATGTTTTTTCATCTCATTAAAATCTTCTTCATCTAATATTTCATCACTTTTTAATATTTGATCATCAACATATATTTTACCTATATCATGTATCTTAGCCATATTAACAATCTTTTCTCTTTTTCTCTGGTTTACATTTATTGTATCACATAATTTCTTGGTATAATTCGCCACCCGTTCACAATGTCCTTCAGTATAATGATCTTTTGAATCAATAACCTTCAAGAAACTTTCTATTATTTGAGTGAAAGTATTTAAAACTTGTAGGCGAGAAAAAAAGAAATCTCTTGCAATATATATTAAAATTATCACCATCATGAAAAATAATTTTCCAAATTCAATATAACTAAAATAAAGAATTAATCCTAAAAAATATGATACAAATACATTTTTTGCTAATTCCGTAAGATAAAACATTATATGATATTTTTTGTCTTTCACCAGATAAATATATGACACCATATACTAACAATACTATTATTAATAACAAAATAAATAATAGAAGCAAATAATATAGGAAATATATTATATTACCAGATATAAGTATCATAAAGATAAATTAAATACATAGAGGCAACTCCAGCTGATAATACCTAACATACATTCTATTAAATAAAAATTTATACCAAATGAATTTGCCTTTTCTCTTATATTCATAAATTCACTAGAACCTATAAAAGCTATTAATACTATCCAAAAAGGATTTAACATAATACTATTGCAGGAATTAAAACAGGTAAAAATAATTGCAGTTAGAAGTTTTAGATTTATAATTTAAAAACATACTCAAATTACATCAAGATTAATAAAGCTATAATAAAAAAAATAATATCAGAATCAAAATTATTAATAGATATATCAAAATAAAATATATTGAAAATAAAATAAATAAAGTAAATATCTATAGCTAAATATATTTTTGTTTCAATATTCATTGCGAATATATCCTCCTGAATATAAAAATATCTGATGGCATATTTTATTTATTTATCTCCAGTAAAGCTGTATCTGCTAATGCGGCAATAGTAGAAGCAAAAGTCATAATACCTGTTAATATAGCTACTAACCACTTTCTCATGTGTAATAGCCTCCCTTCGTCATTAAATTGTGTTTTTTAATGACTAAGCTATGTAACGTCTAACGAAGGTCGGCTAAGCTCGTTTTAAATAGGCTCATCTCTTATTTGTTTATATATGCCATCAGATATTAACAAAAAAGCTTTCTTATATTTTATTCTTTACAAACTGCTAAATTCCTTTATACAATTTGGCTTAGTTTGTAGAAATAACAGTAATTGATGAACTTTTAAAGATATTTTATTTGGTAAAAAAATAAAAATATGATAAAATTTTTTAAAGAGGTGTAAATAAAATGAATGAATATATAAATGAATTTAATCAAATAAATGATCTTATAGTTAAAGAAAATGTGCCCTTAAAAAAATATACAACCTTTGAAGTTGGTGGACCTGCTGACCTGTTTTTAGTTCCAAAGAATAGTAAAGCCCTAAAAAAGTTAACTAAAATTATAAAGACAAATAATTTAAATTACTTTGTTTTAGGTAAAGGCAGCAATATCATAGTTGGAGACAAAGGTTACAGAGGTATAATAATTTATACCGGCCAATTAAACAACATTGAAGTTTTTGATAATAAGATAGTTGCTCAAAGTGGAGCAACCTTAAAAAAACTTTCAGATACAGCTTTAGAAAATTCACTCACCGGTATTGAATTTGCTTGCGGTATTCCCGGTTCTCTAGGTGGTGCTGTATTCATGAATGCCGGAGCTTATGGTGGAGAAATGAATAATATAATTAAAACAGCCACTGCTGTCAATAATAACGGTCAAGAAATTACTTTTAAAAATGAAGAACTAAATCTATCCTATAGAAACAGTATTTTTCAAGATAATAACTATATAATTCTAAAAGCAGTAATTCAATTAAAAAAAGGTAATCAACAAGAGATCAAAAAACAAATAGATACACTAAATAAAAAAAGAGAACAAAAACAACCCTTAGAATATCCAAGTGCTGGAAGTTCATTCAAAAGACCTGAAGGTTATTATACAGGTCCACTTATTGAAAAAGCAAATATGAAAGGTTATCAGATCGGTGGAGCACAAGTCTCTAAAAAACATGCTGGTTTTATTATCAATAAAGATAATGCAACCGCAGAAGATATTGTTAATTTAATCAAAAAAATACAAGAAGAAGTCTATAAAATTTCCGGTGTTGAATTAGAACCAGAACCCAAGTTTCTAGGAGAATTTTAGTGTTTGGGATAGATTATCCTTGTTCATCCATTCAACTCTGTTTCTACCCCTGTCTTTAGCCTTATAAAGAGCATCGTCAGCTCGTTTTAATAAACTTTCTATATCATCGTTTCTATTTAGTGCTGCTCCTCCTATACTTACAGTTGTATAATAATCTTTATTGAAAATATCTAAAGATGATATATCATCTTTTATCCTCTTAGCTATTTTCTCAGCATTATCCTTATCAGTATTTGGCAATAATACTAAAAATTCATCTCCGCCCAAACGAGCAGCTAAATCTTTTCTCCTAACATTTTCTGTTAAAATGATACTTACCTCTTTTAATACATGATCTCCTCTTTGATGTCCAAAAGTATCATTAATATCTTTAAAATTATCAATATCAAGCATTAAAAGTGAAAGTTTATCACTGTTATCTTTTGCTTGAGATAACTTCTGTTTAAAATAATCCATAAAAGATCTTCGATTGGCTAATCCGGTTAAATCATCAAACTTTAACATTACCTGTAATTCCTTATGTAATTTTTTTAATTCTTTAGATTTATTCATACCCTTAAGGATATAAAAAAATGCAAGTGAATATACTGGAATCGCTAATATTTGAATAAACAGTCTCACCTGTATATTATTAATCAAGGGAACACCGTATGTATAGTAAAGTACAACCGGTATAAAAAAAGACGAAACTAAAACATGTGTTACACCTATTGAAGCTAATATTGCTTCCATACTAAATTTTTTGAATAGATAATTATAAATATAGCCTGCTAAAAAACCTCTTAACATTGTAATTAAAGTAAAAATAAATAGATAGTTCAAATCAAAATGCCATAGTCTGAAAGATATTATATCAACTGTTCCACCAATTACTAGACCCCATATCGGACCTAAAATCATTCCACCCAGCATAATAATCGGAGGCCTAAGATTTACCCTTACTGCTTCCTCTAATGGAAAAACACTAAAGTTTATTGAATTAGCTGGATTATCAAAAAATACACCTGCTAGAACAAATAGTATAAAAAGTTTAAAACAAAAAGAAAAATCAAATGTTCTATATCTTATATCATTATTTATTACATCATTTTTAAATATTCTTTTGAGCTTCTCCATTTCTCCACTCCTTAACCCCATATCTTAGCACAAATATTATCTTCTCTTATTCTTGTAGCTAATTAAATCAACATAATGTCCTTTTTCTTCTCCTATTAACTTATAAAGTATCTCTTTTGTCTTTTCATCATTATATGGAATAAGTTCCTGATATAATAAAATAGTATGCTTTTCCGAATTGATCGCTATTTCTAAAACCTCATCAATATCTAAACCTTCCAACTGCTTTTTTTCTCCCTTTGGAAAAATTTCATACTCTACTAAACTTCTCAAATAACTATTTACTTCTCTATCTTCTAAATAACTATAATCTACTTTTTCCATATCTTGATATTCTTTTTCTAATTTATCAAATTTATTGTAGTGTTCATTTTCATCAGAAGCTAATTTATTAAATAATTTTTTTAATTTAGGATCATCGATCTCTTTTGCTTGTTGTGAATATAGATCAATACCTCTTTTTTCTATCTCTTTAGCCATCTCTAACATTTCTAATACATTAAATTGATTTTTTAACATTTTAGTATCCTCCCATGATAGATATTTATTATCCTTATATTTATATTAAACAATTTATATTTAATTCCTCCTTTAGAGCAAGTGAAGATAATAACTAGCTAATAAAAAAATGACTGCTCTAATTTCAAATTAGTTAGTGCTATAATAAACTAAATAAGTTGTAACGACTTCAACAGAATCCTTTTTGGGGTTCTGTTTTTTGATTTTAAAATCCAATGTAACCTATAAAATTCCTTTTAATATATAAATTTGATATAATGTATAAAAGGGTGGTGGTTTAATGTATGATGTCAGCATAATAGGAGCAGGTGTTATAGGTTCTGCTATTGCTAGAGAACTTTCAAAGTACAAACTAGATATTGCTCTTATTGAAAAAGAATCTGATGTTTCTACTAAAACTTCAAAAGCAAATACAGGAATTGTCCACGGTGGTTATGTTGGAAAAGCTGGTACTTTAAAAGGAGAATTATGTATAAAGGGGAACAAACTTTATAAAAAATTAAACGAAGAATTAAATTTTGGATATAAAAAAACAGGGGGTTTGGTTTTAGGTTTTAATAAAGAAGATGAAAAAGAACTTCAAAAAATTTATGACAACGCATTAAAAGTAGGACACCCAAAAGAAGATATCGAGATTATCAACAAAGAAAAAATACTGAAAATAGAACCACATGTTAATAAAGATGTAACGATTGCGTTTTACTGTAAAAGTATAGGTGTTACCTCTCCTTTTGGACTAACTATAGCACTTGCTGAAAATGCTGTTGATAACGGTGTTGACTTAATGTTAGAGTCTGAAGTTTTAGATATTAAAAAGGATAAGAATGCTTTTATAATTAAAACTTCTAAAAAAACAATTAAAAGCAAATATGTGATTAACGCTGCCGGTATATATTCTGATAAAATAGCTTCTATGGTTAATACAGATAATTTTACAATTACTCCTATGCGGGGTGAATATATAATATTTAGCAAAGATGAAGGACATTTAGTGAAAACTGTTCTCTTTCAAACTCCTCAAAAAAATACAAAAGGTATTGTTGCAACAACTACTGTCTATGGTAATTTTATGATTGGCCCTAATGCAGAAGAAGTTGATAAAAAAGAAAATGTTAATACAACATTAAAAGAAGTAAATTATATAATAAAACAAGCTCGAAAGTCGATACCCAATTTTAATACAGACCAAATATTAAAAACATTTGCAGGTTTAAGAGCTAAAAGCAATAGAGGTGACTTTATTATTGAAGAATCTAAAGTAAAGAACTTTATTAATGTAGCAGGAATTGACTCTCCTGGTCTTACTTCTGCACCTGCCATAGCTAATTATGTTATTGAAATATTGAAAAATATAGGATTAGAATTTAAAGATAAGAAAAATTTTAATCCAAATCGCCCTGCAATTATAGTTCACAAAGATGATTCGTTTGCAGGTAAAATAGACCATGATGATCCTAGTAAAAACATAATCTGCAGATGCCAAACTGTAACTGAAGCTGAAATCCTTGATGCTCTTCATAGATCAATACCAATAAAAACTACAGATGCTATAAAGAGAAGAACCAGAGCAAAGACAGGTAAATGTCAGGCTGCTTTCTGTGAAAGCAGAATTAAAAAAATAATATCTCGCGAACTAAACATACCAATTGATAAAGTAAAAAATAGAGATGAAAAAAACAAACCTAAAAGAATTGATCCAGACAAAATATAAAAGACAGTATGTTTTAAAAATTTTATCAGTATATTTAAAAGAAAAAATCGGTGGGTTGTTTGTTATGGTTCATTATGATAAAAAGTTTAAGGAAAGAAAAATTATAAGGAATTTGCAAAAAAATTATCTTAAAAAATATTATTATTTGAGTTAAATACTATTTTATAAAAATATTATGAAACTCATTCAACATCATAGTCATCTTTGTCTAAATTAATAGATTCAGAGTTATCTATATTCTCTTCATTTTTATGTTCAGATTGATATTTATCCATCATCCTTTTTAAAAAAGGCCATAAAACAACAAAAACTGCAATATCATCAAGTTGACCGGCTACAGGTATAAAATCAGTAACAAAATCAAAAGGAAGAATTAAATAGATAATTGGTAGTAATAAAAATAGTTTTTTATACCAAACTACATTTTTATCTTTCATAAAATCATATACACGCTTTAACACATTTAGTTTCATCATAATTAATATTCCTTCCTTGTAGTTATTTTAGTGAAAAGAAGATAAATTAAAAACCAGTGGCTTTCACCACTGGTTTTATTTTTTATATTTATTTTTGATCTTTAAACTTCTTCCAGTCACTTAAAAAGCTATCTAAACCGGTATCAGTTAGTGGATGTTTGGACATCTTTTCAATAACATCAAAAGGTATTGTTGCGATATCTGCACCTGCTAATGCTGCCTGTTTTACATGTAACGGATGTCTAATACTTGCTGCCAATATTTCAGTATCAAAACAGTAGTTATCATAGATGGTTCTAATTTCATCTATTAGTTCCATCCCATTATGAGCTCTATCATCTAATCGGCCAATAAAAGGACTTGCATAAGTAGCTCCTGCTTTTGCGGCTAATAAGGCCTGGTTAGCAGAAAATACTAAGGTTACATTAGTCTTAATACCCTCTTTTGATAGTGTTTTTACAGCTTTAAGTCCATCAATTGTCATTGGTATTTTAACCACAACATTGGACGCTAGTTCAGCTAACTCTCTAGCTTCTTCGATCATACCCTCAGTATCAACACTTACAACCTCTGCACTTACTGGCCCATCAACTATTTCACATATCTCTTTAATTCTGGTGTGAAAGTCGATATCTCCTTCTTTTGAAACTAATGAAGGATTTGTCGTTACTCCATCTATAACACCAAAACTTGCAGCAGTTTTTATTTCTTCTAAGTTGGCAGTGTCAATAAAAAACTTCATATATTTCACCTACCTTTTTTATCTTATTTACTATATATTATATCATAGATGAATTAAATATTAAATTTTATTCTAAGTAACCCAAGCTTTTTAAACGCTTTTTTATCATCTTAATTTCTTCGTTTGATAGTTCTTCTCTAGATTTACTAATTTCTTCATTATTCATTTTATGATTTGAAACTAAATCCCTAAGTACATATACTATAAATTCTGTAACACTGTTAAAGCCTGAATTATCAATTATTTTATTTAGATTTTGATATAAATTTCTGGGAATTTTAATGGTAGCTTTGTTATCACCCATTTAAAACACCTCCATTTTTTTGTTATAAAAGACCGTTCTCTTCTAGATAATTAATAACATTTTCTGCACTTTCTTGTACTGATTCCTGATCAGTTCTTAACTCAATATCTGGGTTTTGTGGTTCTTCATATGGATCGGAGATACCAGTAAAGTTTTCGATTTTACCTTCTCTTGCTTGCTTATATAGTCCCTTAACATCTCTTTTTTCACATACTTCTAGAGGTGGGTTTACAAAAACTTCTACAAACTCACCAACCTGACTAATTTCACTGCGAGCATAGTCGCGTGCTGACTTATAAGGTGATATAAATGAACAAAGTGTAATAATATCATTATCTGTAAGTATTTTTGCAACAAAAGTATTTCTTTCAATATTTTTATTTCTATCTTCTTTTGTAAATCCTAAATCTTTTGTCAATTTTTCTCTAACAATATCTCCATCTAATCTCTGTATATAATAACCTTTTTCTTTTAATTGTTTTTCTACTTCTAGAGCAACTGTTGTTTTTCCTGCCCCACTTAGACCTGTAAACCATACTGTAACACCTTTAGCTCTTTTTTTCATAAATAATTACTCCCTTCAAATTATATAATTTATTAGTTACTTTCCGCCATTCCTTTAATTAAAACATCTGCAACCTCAGGACGAGTCATTTCCTCAGGTGGTCTTTTTCCTTCTCTGAGAAGTCTTCTAACTTTAGTTCCACTTAATCCTATATGATGTTCACTATCATGTGGACATGTTTTTGTAGTAGCCATTGATTTACATTTTTTACAGTAAAATGAATATTCAAATCTTAATGGTGTAATACCAATCTCTTCTTCTGTAAAGTTATCAAACATTTTTTGTGCTTCATATGTTCCATAATAGTCCCCTACACCGGCATGATCTCTACCTACTATAAAATGTGTACAACCATAGTTTTTGCGGCAGAGAGAATGAAATACGGCTTCTCTCGGACCTGCATACCTCATAGCTGCAGGAAAAACAGATAAAAAGGTCCTTCCTTTGGGATAAATTTTATCCATAACTACTTCATAACTTTCAATTCTATATTCAACAGGAATATCACTGCTTTTAGTTTCTCCAACTAATGGAGATAAGAGTAGTCCATCTACAATTTCTAAAGAACATTTTTGTAAATATTCATGGGCTCTATGAATTGGATTCCTGGTTTGAAATCCAACAACTCTATCCCAACCTTTTTGCTTAATATGCTCTCTTACATCTTTTGGATCTAATCTATACTCATTAAATCTTTTATGACTTATTCTTTTTAAGAGTTTAATCTCTCCTCCTAGATGATATTCACCTCTGCTGTATACATTTTTTACTCCGGGATGTTCATCAGAAGTAGTTTTATAAACCTCTTTAGCTTCTTTCTTTTGATCATATTTATAGATATCTTCAACATTCATTACTGCATATACAGTATCTGACTGGTCTGTAAGAGCTATTTCGTCTCCCTTATCAATATTTTCTACTTCTTTTTCATTAACTCCTAAAACAACTGGAATTGTCCAGACAGTACCGTCTGCTAATCTCATATTTTCAACTACACTATTATAGTCCTCTTCATTCATAAATCCTTCAATTGGACTATAAAGACCTGTAGCAATATTTTCAGCTTCTGTTAAATCCCTTTCACTTAACTGTAAGTGATACATGTTTTCTGATCGTGATAAAAGTTCATCTTTCTTTGAATCATCAACTATCTTATTAATTAATTTTCCACCATGTGCTTCTATCATTATTTGTTTTAATACCTCCTAATTAATAACACTCTAATAATATATACAATGAACACTCCTATAGTCCTCTTTTATTCCAAAAAAAATTAGATTTTTTCTTTTAATTTTTCTACATAACTATCAGACAACCTAATATCTCCTATATGAACACCTGGAGAATTATCACCATGAAAATCAGATCCACCGGTTATTAATAGGTCTAACTCTAAAGCTATTTTCTTATAATGCTCTTTTAGTTTGATCATGGTGTTTAGAATGATAAACCTCTATACCTAATAGACCATCATCTTTTAATGCTTTGATATCCTCTTTATCCATTGGTTCACCGTGATTGATAAAGACAGGATGAGCTAATACAGGTATACCACCTGTTTTTAAAATTAAATCAATAGCTTCTTTTGGACTTAACTTATACTTTTCAACATAGGCTTTACCACCATTGCCGATATATTGGTCGGTAAAAGCATCCTTCATTTCATTAATGTATCCTTTTTTTACCATTAACTTTGCAATATGTGGACGACCTATATAATCATCACTTGCCAAATCTTTAACTTCCTCATAGGTTATATTAACATTCTGCTTATTTAACAGTTCAACCATCTTTTGAGCTCTAATTTTACGAGAATCAAATATCTTTTTAACTTTTTCTCTTAATAACTCATTCTCATGATCAATAAAGTATCCTAAGATATGAATTTCAGCTTTTCCTTCAAAGGTTGAAAACTCTATAGCAGGAATTACTTCAATATCTTTATCTCTCGCGTGTTCTAATGCGGGATTGATTCCATCTAAAGTATCATGATCAGATATTGCAATTGTACTAATATTGTTTTGGTATGCCATATCTACTATTTCTTCTGGTTTATTACTTCCATCAGAAAATGTTGTGTGTATATGAAGATCTGCACTCAATTTTACTCCTCCTTATATATTTTAAATTCTATTGTTTATCTTATACCAGATTAATCCAACCCATTCATGAACTGCCTGCATATTAGCCCTAAGAGAACCGCGATTAGGCAGATAGTCCAGCCAGGATAACTTGTGGCTGGAAGCATAATTGGAAACAACAGGTATGTAATTAACTCCTATATTATCAAAAACCCCTTTTGATCTTCTCATATGGATTGCTGAAGTAACAAGATATATTTTTTCATAGTTATTTTCAGTTAACCACTCTTTTATTTTTAGTCCATTTTCATAAGTTGTTCTAGCTTCATTTTCCTGAATGAACTCTATTTTCTCAAAATTACTTACAAAGTTTAAAGCTATTTCTGATTCTCCTGTTTTTTGGTATCCAACACCTACACCACCTGAATATATTAAGGGCATATTATTATCTTTAGAAATTAAAATACCTTTAATCAATCTATCTCGACTTATAGATGAAAGTTCACTTGTATTTTCTGTTACATTATAGTTTATACCTCCACCCAAAACTACTACAGGTATTTCTTCGATCTGATTTTGATTAAATCCATCAATATTAGTTGCATAATTTTCAAGTGGCAGTACAAAAATATGAACTCCTAAACCGGTAAATGTTATAATCATAAGCAAAACTGTGAAACCAGAAATTATTTTTATTATATTAGACCAACTGATTTTTAGCAAATAAATGAATATTATTATATTAAGCAACAAAAAAATGCCGGGTAAAGTTACAAAAGATGAAATGATTTTTTCTACTGCTAATAACATTATTCACCAATCACTTTCACAAGTACGCGTTTTTTTCTTTTACCGTCAAACTCACCATAAAAAATTTGTTCCCAGGGACCAAAGTCTAACTTTCCTTCTGTAATTGCTACAACAACTTCTCTACCCATAATTTGTCTTTTTAAATGAGCATCAGCATTTTCTTCAAACCCATTATGTTCATATTGAGAAATTGGTTCATGAGGTGCAAGTTCTTCTAACCACTTTTTATAATCATTATGTAGACCGGGTTCATCATCATTAATAAATACACTTGCAGTTATATGCATTGCATTAACCAAACAAAGCCCTTCTTTTATTCCACTTTTTTTAACAACTTGTCTAACTTCATCAGTAATATTTATTAATTCAACTCTATTATTAGTATTAAACCAAAGATACTCTCTTAAAGATTTCATAAATTCCACCTCAATTTTAATTGTATTGTATTTATTATAAGATAAATAGTAAATAAGAACAAGTATTAAAAAAAGCCTTCCTGTTTTTTATTAACAAGAAGACTTTAATTAAAATTATTATTTTTTTGTGAACTCTCATAAGGAAGTATTAACTTAATCATTAATCTAATCCCTCCTCTTTACTCAATTTTTATTAATCTTAATATTATTATTCCTTATGGAGTCTTTATTTTCTTTTTTATAATCCATTATTTCTTTGTTAAAGTAATCTCTTAAATCTGGCATAATCTATCACATCCTTTTGATTTTTTTATAGTCCCATTATTTTATATGATTCTAATCTTGCATTTTCTCTACGATCTTTTTTTACCATACTATTTATACTTCTATTTTCTAACATGAAAAACTTTTTTAATGAACTCATCTAAATTGCTCCTTTTAAACTAAAGTATCTGACTTTTATACTTTTCAATTCGAGAATTTTCATTTAATCTATTTTTTCTATCTTCTTTATACTCTCTGATTACCTATTGAAAAAAAGTTTTTATTAAACATCTTGATCACTCCTTATTATTTTTTTATTTTTTTAGAATTAAAAATACTGATTGATATACTCATCAGTTATTCTTCTATTTTTCTTGTTTAGCTTTATTTCTTCTCTATAGCTTTTGTTTTCAATCATTTCGAATTCTTGATTTGTTTTTCTCATATTTAACACCTCCTTTGTTAATCTATAATCAGTATAACTCTTTATTTTATATTTGTCAAGTTTTATTTTAATATTTTTAATTATTTTATTAATTTTTTTAACTTTTTTATTAATTTTATTAATTTTTTGCTCTTTAATTAGTGTTTTTAGGTTGTTTATTTGATAAAATTCATATTTTTATTAATTTTTTTAACTTTTTTTATAATCATTTTTTATTTTTGCAACAAAAAAGCCCCATTTTACGAAACTATTATAAATAGGGATTTATGCAATCAACATGAACAAAATACATTTTTTAATTATTCCTGACTCTATTATAAAGTTTTCCTATTTTTTTCAATTTCAAACTCATCACCAGGTTTCAAAAATAATTAAGGATCTCGTGCAAAACCCACTCCTCCTAATATCCCTGTCATGATAACAGTGCCCGGCAATAAAGTGAAATTTTTTGAACAATAACTAACTAATTCTTTCGTATTAAATATAAGATTTTTAGTATTAGAATTTTGCATAATTACATTATGTAAAATAAAAACAAGTGAATATATTTGTTTATGTAGTAAAATATTATTATAAAACTGGTCCACCTCTTTGAAAATGGAAAAAGTATGCTTAACCCCATAACTATTAGTTTATTAAATTTAACCAATAAACCCATAAAGCTAGAATCTATCATTTAATAATCCAAGTTAATTTCTATTGTTTTGATAAAATATATTTTCAAACTAGCCATTTAATTAACTTAGATGTGACTATTAAACTCATTTTGCTGTATTATTCCCAATCATTTACATGGGGGTCTGTGAACTACTCGGCATTGAAATACCGAGCTTCATAATCGCTTGATCTTATGGGACACAAGATGAATTTCACCTGCAATATCGATCAAGTTACCTATTCGGGTAGTCCGTACCCACTACTTTTATCTTGTTACAGACTCGGAGATACTTTTAACTAAATTTTACATATTTCAAGATAGCATGAGATTTATTCTTTATACTCATCTTTTATTATATCACCAGATTTATATAATGCATATTCTGTAGCAAATGACCCGGTTATCTCAGTAAACAAACTCGTAAATAGTATTATGTTAAAAATAATTACTGCAACATCTACTTCAGTATTTGTTATATGGGCAAAATCTCTTTGTACAACATATGCAAGATCTAATGCTACTCCAATTTGAGGCATCAAACCAAACCCTATATATTTTTGAACACTTTTTGGCGCTTTTGCTAATCTAGCACCTAATGATGATCCTCCAATCTTACCAGCTAACCTTGCTAAAGTATAGATTATAGCAATTATCATAAATGAACTGGTAAAAATATTTGTTATTTGGATCTTTGTACCTGCTAATATAAAGAAAATTGCATATAATGGCATAGTAATAGTATCAATTAAGTCAGCAACACCGATATGTCTTTTGGCAAAGTTACAAAATGCAACTCCTACAAACAGATTATAAATTAATGGAGAAATATGTAATGATATTGTCAAAGCTGAACCACCAACAACTGTTAAAAGAATCAAAAAAAGTTTTTGTTTTTTTGAATGTTCAAAACTAATATATCTCTGCGCAAAATACCCAATTATTAATCCTAATCCAGCTGCTGTAAAAATTTTTATGATCGGTACTAAAAAACCATTTATTAAGTTTAAACTTTGAGCTGGGTCTACAGTAATTAATGATATTGGCTCAATAAAACTAAAAATAACTAAAGCTAAAGCTTCATCTAATGCCAAAACAATCATTAAAGTAGCTGAAAATTCTCCCTGAACACCATATTCTTTTAAAATCATAACAGTAGCAGCTGGAGCTGTTGCTGTAGCGAAAGCTCCCAATAATATAGCTAAATATAGTGGTTTCCCTACATATAACATGCTCATGGTAACTAACACAAATGCTCCGATTGATTCAAAAAGGATAATCAATGTAAATTCTAATTCTAATTTTTTAAGAATTTTAAATGATAGAGATGTTCCAATAGTAAAAGAAATAAATGATACCGCAAGAATAGTTACAAAATTAAAAGAATTTATTAAATATGTATACCATTCTATAAACTCCAAATTAAAAAAAGGAATTTGTTCAACCAAACTTGCACTAAATAAAGTCCCTATAATTACATAACCAGCAACACTTGGTATTCTATACTTTTCAGTAAAAGTATGTATTAAAAATATAAAAAGTAATAAAAGGCCTATAATAAATATTACTTTGTAACTTTTATGATGTAGTACCATCCAATTTTGTATGTCTAATAGACTGTGAGTGTAATCCATTTCTTTTGGGACCCCTTGTAGCATACTTTTTGTATGACTACTCGAAAAGAATGTTCCCTGATTCTGACTTGTCCCTTCTAACTCGTATTATGTTTCCCACTTTGTTTTCCTTGCTTTCAGTAAAAGCTAGGGCTGTACTTCAAAACCCTGTGGTGAATTCTAATCGCGAGGCTGTCGAGCTGTCAGAATATCAGGGACTTAACCTGTTTATCTTTTTTACATCCCTTACTCAAAGGAGGTGATTATTATTGAAAAAATGTGTGTCGGTATTGATGTTTCCAAAAGATCACTAATGGCACATGCCATGGATCAAGACGGAAAAGATATCTTCCATTCCTTTAAGGTTAAAAACAATAAACCTGGCTGTAATAAGCTCATTGACTTTATCTACAAACATGCAAATCGAGTCTGATTTTGAATCAATAAAAGTGGCCATGGAAGCTACCAATGTTTACTGGGAACATAGTTATCGACTTATTAATAACAGTGAAAAAATTAACTCCAATTTCAATCTATCTACCCATATATTAAATCCAAAAGTAGTTGCAAACTTCAAAGATGCTTACAATAGTCTACGAAAACCGATAGTATTGATGCCTGGGTAATTGCTGACAAAATTCGTTTCAATAGAGTTCCAAAACCTGCAATTCCAGAGGAAGTCTATCGCCCTTTCAGAAGACTTACTCGCTTTAGATATAAGTTGATTAAAAATATTCGTAGTGAGAAAAACCGAGCTTTAAGCTTAGTTTTCCTTAAGTTCTCGGATCTTGAAGAAAGTCCCATTTAATGTCTTCTCTGAAGCCTCAATGACAATACTGGAATCATTCACCTTAGAAGAAATTGCTAACAAAGAGCTCGAAGAATTAGCAACTTTTCTTATGAAAACAGTAATAACAGATTAGGTGGTTCTACTTCTCTGGACGAAATTATCACTGATCTTAAAAAAGCTGCACGTAATTCTTATCGACTTAAACCCAAAATGAATCAGGCTATTACTCAAACCCTTTCGATGACCTTTGATAATATACGATTTTTGCAAAGACAATTAAATCGATCTAAAAAGGTTTTAAAAAGAGAACTTAAAGCAATACCCCAAACACTAGATACTGTTGACGGTATAGGTGTGGTCTTAACATCGGGTATAATAGCTGAAATTGGAGATATAGACCGTTTTGATAATCAAGCAGCCCTCGCGTCTTATGCTGGTCTTACCTGGACCAAGCATCAATCTGGCTCTTTTGTAGCTGAAGAGACTTCCATGACAAAAACCGGTAATAAGTACTTACGCTACTACTTAGTAGAAGCGGCCAATTCATTGCGAGTACACAATGATGAGTACCAAAAATATTACTACAAGAAATATCATGAGTCTCAAAAGCATAAACGTAAAAGAGCCCTCGTGCTCACAGCACGTAAATTTGTTCGTCTCGTCTTTGCATTACTGAGTAAAGGCGAAATATATCAACCCAGGAGGTAGATAATTACTTATTAAATTATTGACTTGTATAATTTTACTATCAGTTCCATCTTTTAGTCATGGGCTTTGTTGGTAAATTTTACCACAAAGGCTAGGCGGATATTTCTATGTCAAATTTAGCTTAAATATAGAAATTTATCTATTATTTTTTCATAAGTTAACTTGACACTTTACCGTATTTCTTTATTAGTTATTTTGTTTTAAAAAGCAGAGATATTCGCAAGAACCCAAATTATAATTTTTATAAATATATCTCCATCTACTTCATATATATTAAAATTTCATTAACTTACTATTACACATTAGCTATAAATGAAGGTTTTCCTGTTAAAAAACAAAAAATGTACTATAATAAGTATGTTTTTTAGTAAAATATTTGGTTTTATAAAGAAAAAAATTTCAGTCTGAAATAAACTGGAATCGCATGTCCGAGAAGACTCAAACTCCTAGCCTACTGAACGGTAGATCTAATTGAAAAATTTTTCTTTTATTCTTTTTCATTCATTCTTTTTAATTATTAATAACATTATTGGCACAAATCAGCAGACTATATTTAGTGTTTCTCACTAATTTTATCTAATATTATGGTTAAAGACAATAATATTTACTAGCACTGGTTGAGATGATCCAAGTTTTCATTTATTTCCTTTCTTGTAATTTCACCTTTCTCGGGCTGTATTAACTGCATTATTATCCTACCTATCACTCGCGGCTCTTAACATGGTTTTGTACACCGAGTTTGGATAAGTAAACCAAGAACTTTAAAGATAAGTATTGGTATAATTTAATTCTCCTTATAAAATATTTTATGTAAAAAAAGTGGTGAAATACAACAATGTATCTAGGATTTATTTAAAACATCAGATCATTGATCATTATTTCTGGATGAATACGGTTCCTGTTAGAAGGCCTTTGTTCAAAGAACTGTATAAATTAGTAGAAAACAGAGATTTAATTAGAATCAAAGTATTTATTGATAACCTATTAATCTTGTTACCAGTCTTTTATATTCTAATGTCAACTTCTTAAGATACTACCACTTTTCTATACAATAAAAATATCCCTTTAATAAAAACCAAAGGGATATTCTTCAATAATATGTTTATCTAAAAATAACTATTTAATATATATCTATACTTTATGCGTTATTACTAATTATCATTTTCTAAAACTATCTTGCTTTTTACATTAGTTTTCTACCCAGTTTAAACAAAATTTATCAAATCTATTCAAACGATGCTTATTATAGACTTATTAATACCACTTGTCAACAGCTTTTTTTAATAATCATAAGTCTTTAATTTACTCTAATTCATTTATGAATTCTTCTATACGTTTTAGACCTTTTTTAATATTCTCTAATGAATTAGCATATGATAATCTAATATAGTCATCTGCTCCAAAAGCAACTCCTGGAATTACAGCTACTTTTTTATATTCCAATAAGTTATCAGCAAAACTAAATGAGTCTTCTACATTATTACCATCTATTGACTTATTAAGTATTTCACTAATATTCATCATAATATAAAATGCTCCACCTGGTTTTAAACAGGATAACCCATCAATAGAATTAATCTTTTCATACATATAGTCTCTGCGCTCAGCAAACTTATCCTTTCTCACTTTCATAAAGCTGTGGTCTCCACGCAGTGCTTGATTACTTGCATATTGAGCAATTGAGTTAGGATTTGAAGTGGCATGACTTTGAATATTAGACATAACTTTAATAATCTCTTTTGGACCGGCTGCATAACCAATTCTCCAACCTGTCATTGCATAGGCTTTAGATACACCATTGATTACAATAGTTAATTTTTTAATATCCTTATTTAATGAAGCAATACTAATATGTTCATTACCATCATAAACAATCTTTTCATAAATTTCATCTGAAACTACAATTATTTCATTATCTACAGCTACCTTTGCTATTTCTTCTAATTCTTCTTTTGTATAAATACTTCCAGTTGGATTACTCGGGCTATTTAAGATTAAAGCCTTTGTGTTCTCATTTATTAAGTCTTTTAACTTATCAATATTAATTTTAAAATCTTCTTTTTCTTCTGTTTCTAAAAATACGGGGGTTCCTCCACCCATTTTAACTGTTTCGGGATAAGTAAGCCAGTAAGGTACTGGTATAATTACTTCATCACCAGGATTTAAAATTGCTTGAAAAGTATTAAAAAGTGAATGTTTAGCACCATTAGATACAATTACTTGATCTTTATTATAGTCTAAATTATTATCTCTTTTAAGTTTATCTACAACAGCTTCTTTTAAGTCATCATAACCAGAAGCTGCTGTATATCTGGTAAAACCAATTTCTAAGGCCTCTCTGGCTGCATCACAAATAAATTCTGGAGTATCAAAATCCGGTTCTCCTGCTCCAAAACTTACTACATCTTCACCATCTGCCTTTAACTTATTAGCCTTGGCACTAATTGCTAATGTTAATGAAGCACTAATCTTTTTTGCTCTTTTTGATAATTCCAATCTAGATAACCTCCTTAATAATTCCTTAATTTAAAGGGAGAAATTTCACTGTCACTATATTTTTTGCGGGCTTCTTTTAATCTTTTTATTTGATTGTTTAGTTCAGTCTCAAACTCATCAGGTAAGTTCGGAATCTCTGAAAAAGCTTCTTTTATCCTGTTGAATTTAGCCAAATAGTTTTCAATTCTAATTGAAAACTGTTCTACATAACTTATTTCTGTATAATCAAAGCTGAGATATCTAGCAAATAACTGTCTTAAATCTTCATAATATGGCAGATATCCTATTGGTGATTTGATTGCTTTAACTTCACCGTGAACTCTTTTTTCCATCCAAAGCATCCATATTTTTTTATCAAGCATACCGTTTAAGTATTTGTTTGATTCTTGATCTTTTAAAAAGTAGTTGACTGTAAATATACCGGGTTGGTTTTCAGCCTTGTTACCAAATTCAAGATAATTATCAATATATTCACTGATAGGTACTGATAAAAAGTCTAGATTTGCCATTGGATTATGTTTTCTTTCACCCTGTTTGTCCAATGTTGCTGATGTTGTTTCAGACTCTAAAGCTGATGCCATAAAGACTCCATGCTGCCAGTTTAATGTCTCAGCAACAGGTACTGTAGTATCTGAATCTCTACCTCCAAATATCATTCCCTTAACAGAAACCCCTTCTTTTTTATCATAATTTTCATCACAGTTTTCAAGGTCACTTATTTTAATTGTATACCTTGCATTTTTATGGGCAGGCGGAATTTCCTTTCCTTTATCATCTTTTTTACCTTTATGCCACTTACCCGAAAAGTTAATACCTTCTTTAGGAAGATCTTTGCCCATACCAAGCCAATAAGGTTTTCCATCTTTAACTAATACATTGGAAAAAATTAATTCTCGAGGTGTAGTTAAAGTTTTATATATTACCGGATCATCATCTGGATTTACATCTCTTATTATACCGAAGGCACCATTTTCAACATTAACAGCCTTAACATCACCATTTTTTATCTTTAAATAGGCTATATCATCACCCACAATGGTGTGTCCTTGAATCATTGCTGTACTAGTTTTTCCACAACCGCTTGGAAAAGCACCTGTAAAGTATGTTTTTCTATCCCCAGGACCGTTTACTCCTGATATAAACATATGTTCTGCCATCCAGCCTTCTTTTACAGCTTTTCTTATAGCTAATCTAAAGGCTAATTTTTTTAAACCCAAACTGTTTCCAGCATACTGATTATTTACAGAAAATACTCGGTCAGTCTTTAAGTCAATATAGATTCTGCGTTTATCTATTTCAGCACTAACTCCATCTTCTAATTTACCTGCAGAGTGTAAGAAAAAGAAAAACTCTTCAGAACCATTTAACTTAACAAAATCTTCATAACCTTGTCGATAGAGTATATCTTCACTGTGTGCAACATAACTTGAGTCGGTAATCTGCATAGCAGGTATATTAAAATCAGAATTATTTGGTCCTAGAGAGAAAAATCTAACTAACATCTCTTTACCTTCCATACTACCATCTAAGTAACTGAAAATCTCATCTAAACCTTTCTCTCTATCTACTGTATTGATATCTAATCCCAAGTCAAAATCCTCTTCAACTAAATATTTTGTGTTTTTCTTATCACGTGCCTGGTCATTATAGCCGTCAAAGTGATAAGTATGACCATCCATATCAAGTGGTTTTTCCTCTTTATTTTCTAATGCAAGTTCTCTTACATATTTTATATCTTCTTTACTGTCATCTATTAATGTTACTTTTTCAGGTTTACATAAATCGACAGCAAATTCTAAAAATTTTTTTACCTTATCATTATTCAATTTTTCTAATTTATTTTTACTCTTTTTACTTAAGTTCAAATCTATACCTCCTCAAACTAATCATTCTCTGTTTTTAAAAAATTTCAATGCAACTGAAGGGAAAAGTGCATAAGTTAAAACATCCTCTTCTTTACGAATATATTCTTTAATTTCTTTTCTATAATCATCAAGTGCTGGTTTGAGTTGATCTGCATATCTACCTTCTATTGTTTTTTCACCTTTTAATATTCTTTTCTTTAATTCTTCATCAATTGGTCCCGGAGGAGTACCGTATTCACCTTTCATATAGTTTTTTATTTCTTTTGATACTACACTATATCTCTCACCAGTTGCTACATTAAAGACAGCCTGTATACCAATAATCTGGCTGGTTGGTGTTACTAATGGAGGATAACCCATCTCTTTTCTTACTTTAGGTACCTCTTCTAAAACTTGATCATATTTATCAAACATATTTTGGTCTTTAAGTTGATTTCTTAAGTTTGATAACATTCCACCCGGAATTTGACTTTTTAATACACGAGGATCTACACCAAATGATCCTAAAAATTCTTTTTTATCATCCCTGATGCCTCTAAAATATTCATTAATTTCATTAACTTTATCAAAATTTATTCCAGTGTCATACTCACTATTTCTTAATGTATACACAAAAGGCTCTGTTGGTGGTTGAGAACTTCCTGAACCAAGTGCAGATAAAGCTGTATCTATAACATCAACACCTGCTTCTACAGCTTTAAGATAGGTCATTGAACCTAATCCTGTTGTATTGTGTGCATGAAGTTGGATAGGTATATCAATTGCCTTTTTTAACTTTTTGATCAGTTTATATGCTTCAAAAGGAGCTAATAGTCCGGCCATATCTTTAAGGCATAATGAATCAGCACCCATTCTTTCAACTTCTTGTGCTGTTTTTATATAGTGTTCTACATCATGTAGTGGACTTGTTGTATAAACTATTGTTCCCTGAGCATGTCCTCCATATTTGTTTGTAAATTCAATTGCTTTTTTAAGGTTTCTTACATCATTTAAGGCATCAAATATTCTGATGATATCTATCCCATTCTCAATAGCTTTTTCAATAAACAGTTCTAATACATCATCTGGATAATGCTTATATCCCAAAATATTTTGACCCCTCAAGAGCATTTGTAAAGGAGTATTTTTAGCTTTTTCTTTAAACTTCCTAAGCCTTAGCCAGGGGTCTTCATTTAAAAACCTAATACAGCTGTCAAAGGTTGCTCCACCCCACACTTCCATTGAATGGTATCCTAATTTATCCATTTCTTCTATAACAGGTAACATCTCACTTGTTTCCATTCTAGTGGCTAAAAGTGATTGATGACCATCTCTTAAAATCGTTTCAGTAAGTTTAAGTTGTGTCATTTTTACCTCCTTGTCTGTTGATATTAAATATATATTATAGTATACGTTTTTTCAACAGAATACTGACTAATTAATAATTCAATTTATTAATTTTAAAAAGGGGCCTAGAGGCCCCTTATAATCTATTAATACAGTTTGTTAACATTTATTTTCATTATATACCCAGCCTCTTGCTTCCATTGCTTGTGTTATTCTTTTAATCGCAACTATAAAGGCGGAAACTCTCATGTTAACATTCAACTCTTCATGAGTATTATATACCTTTTCAAAAGCTTCTACCATTATTGCCTCTAATTTACGATCTACTTCTTCTTTAGACCAATAATAGTTAGCTATATTTTGTACCCATTCAAAGTAAGATACTGTTACTCCACCTGCATTTGCTAATATATCTGGTACTACCATCATATTTTTACTAAATAGTATTTCATCTGCTTCAGGGGTTGTCGGACCATTAGCGGCTTCTACAAGCATTCTTGCTTGAATTTTATCAGCATTGTCTTTTGTTATTTGGTTTTCTAAAGCAGCAGGTATTAATATATCAACATCCATAGTTAAAAGTTCTTCGTTAGAAATTTCTTCACAACCTTCAAAACCTTTAACACTTCCTGTTTCTTCTTTATGTTTAGCAACCTCAACTGGGTCAAAACCTGTCTTACAGTAGATTCCACCTTTGGAATCATTACAGGCAACAATCTTACATCCTAGTTCATTTAAAAACTTAGCAGAAAAACTTCCTGCATTACCATACCCTTGTACTGCTACAGTTGCTCCATTTAAATCAAGGTCAATTGCCTTTGCTGCTTCTCGTACAACATACATTACACCTCTTGCTGTTGCTGAATGTCTACCAAAAGAACCTCCTAATACTACAGGTTTCCCTGTAACTAAACCAGGTGTGTTTACTCCTTTTAGTTTTGAAAATTCATCCATAAACCAACTCATAACCTGAGCATCAGTATAAACATCAGGTGCTGGTATATCCTTATCAGGTCCAATAATTGGTGAAATAGCCTGGATAAATCCTCTACTTAATCTTTCCAGTTCATTTTTGGAAAGTTCTTTGGGGTTAACTATAACTCCACCTTTTGCTCCACCATAAGGTATACCTACTAATGAACATTTAAATGTCATCCAGGCAGCTAAAGCTTTTACTTCATCTTCAGATACCTGAGGATGAAATCTAATACCACCTTTAGTAGGTCCTAAGACATCATTGTGCTGACATCTAAATCCCTTGAATACATGGATGCTGTCATTATCCATTTTAACTG
The DNA here is from genome assembly GCA_034521955.1 of Halanaerobiales bacterium. Classification (GTDB taxonomy): domain Bacteria; phylum Bacillota; class Halanaerobiia; order Halanaerobiales; family M55B127; genus M55B127. The sequence goes on from JAXHLT010000001.1 coordinate 431,507, forward strand.
GAATTGATACTGATAGTGTCCTCATGGGTTCCTGGAGTAATTCTTTTACCTGTTCATCAAGGTTTAAAACTTTAGCCGCATTATCAAGCTGTTTTAATACATTTTCATAAACAGTAGATTTGGCCATTTTTTAAATTTCCCCCTAATTAATGAGTTATATTACTATTTAGTTTTATATTACATATCGAATAAATTATATTATCCGATAAATGTGAATTTTTGTTTATGGGAAAATACCGCGGATCTTTTTGGTTTCAACAATTCTGTTTAATGCTACCATGTAAGCAGCCATTCTAAATGTTACATCTTTTTTCTCATAAGTAGCCCAAACATCATTGAATGCTATTGTCAGTAGATTTCTTAACTTTTTATTAATCTTATGGTCTTCCCATCTAGATGCTTCCCTATTTTGCACCCATTCAAAGTATGATACAATTACTCCACCAGCATTAGCTAAGATATCAGGTGTTACTACAATTTCTCTTTGATCTAAAATCTCATCAGCTTCTCTAGTTGTAGGTCCATTTGCTGCCTCAACTACATATTTTGCTTTTAGTTCTTTTGCTACTTTTGCAGTTATTTGATTTTCTAATGCAGCAGGTATTAATATATCAACATCTAATCTTAACAATTTAGAGTTTGTAATCTGTTTTGTGCCTTTTTGCTTATCATATTCAGATAGGTGTTTTCTTTCTGAACCAACATAGTTTCTTAAATCTTTAATATCAAGACCTTTTTTATTATATAGTCCACCAGATACATCACTTACAGCAACAATTTTACAACCTTTTTCAGCTAACAAATCTGCTGCTACTTGACCAACATTACCGAAGCCCTGTACTGCTACTGTTCTACCCTCAAGTTCTTTATCTAATTTATTAAATAGATTTTCAATTGTAATCATAACTCCTCGTCCAGTTGCCCCTTCTCTAGCAAGACAACCTTCAATTATACGAGGTTTACCAGTTACAATTCCCGGGATATTATGTCCTTTTATCATACTGTAAGTATCATAAATCCAGCTCATTATCTGTGCATTAGTATTTACATCAGGTGCTGGTATATCTTTATCAATACCTATAATTGGTTCAATCATTGTTGTATATCTTCTTGTAATTTTTTTGAGTTCAGTCTGTGATAGTTGGCTTGGATCACATTTAATTCCACCTTTAGCTCCTCCATAAGGAATATCAACTAAAGAACATTTTAATGTCATCCAACCTGCTAAAGCCCTGATTTCATCTATGTTTACATCAGGATGATAGCGAACTCCACCTTTGTACGGACCTCTTGAATTACTGTGCTGTACTCTATATCCATCATAAACTTCAACACTTCCATCATCTCTTTCAATTGGAATCGATACTTTAAGCTCCCTATCAGGTTTTTCTAATATTTTATAATCATCTTTAGCCATACCAAGTGCTTTACCTGCTTCATCTATTGTAATCATTAGTTCCTCATAAGGGTTATATTTCTTTTTTGGCAATTTAAATTCACTCCTATTTATAGTTAGTATTTAAATCAAAATTTATTAATAAAATATTTATCTTAATTCATAAGATTAACATTTTTTGTTGAAAGCAGAATATAATTTGAGATTTTTTCTAAAAACCTCCTTTCTAATTATTATTTAGCTTTTATACACCTTAAAATATTTTTTAAATTGATTAAAAATTATGACAATAGTACTCGTAATTACTTCTTTAGTCTAAATATTCTCCTTATTCTTCTTTTACAGACTGGCAAAGTTCCATTAATACTCCATTGGTTGATTTAGGGTGCATAAATATAATCTTCTTTCCACCTGCTCCAATACTTGCTTCTCCTATGAATTCAGTTCCCAACTTTTCCATACTCTCTATGTTCTCATCAACATCATCAACTTCTAAAGCTAAATGATGGATGCCTTCTCCTTTTTTTTCAATAAACTTTGCAATATTACTATCATCTGAAGTTGGTTCTAAAAGTTCTATTTTGCTTTCTCCTGTTTTTAAAAAAGCTATTTTCAGTCCCCTGTCTTCCATTACTTCTATTTCTTTCAATTCTAAACCTAATATATCTTTATAGAATTTTAATGACTCATCAACACTTTTAACCGCAATACCAACATGATCTATTTTCATCATTTTTCCTCCTTTAATTTTACTCAACTGAGAGAAGTTTTTTTATCACTGAATAAGGGTCTTCTTGTTTTTTATAGATTAAATCAATATATTTTTCAAACTTTTTATCATTTAAAATCGGTTTTATATACTTTTCATGTAATCTTTTTTCCATTAGGTTAATCATTTGCGCTTTTATTACATTTTTACGGCTCTCTTGTAACAAATTATTATCTTTAAGATATGTATGATGTTTATTAATCCACTTATTTATATCAGAAACTCCTTCATTTTTCAATGCGTTTGTAGATAAAACTGGAGGTTTCCAGATATCTTTTCCTTCTTTAAATGAAACAAGCTGCTCAAGAGTTAAAACCATCTGTTGTGAATTAGGTCGATCAGACTTATTGACTACAAATATATCGCCTACCTCCATCAGTCCTGCCTTATATGCCTGAATTTCATCACCGGCTTCCGGTACTGTAACAAAAATGGTTGTATCAGCTAATTTTACTATATCAATTTCATTTTGTCCAACCCCAACAGTTTCAATAATTATGTACTCATAACCTGCTAGAGAAAAAAGTAATACAGTATCATAAATTGAAGAATTTAGTCCCCCCATCGAACCTCGAGTAGCCATACTTCTAATAAATACGCCACTATCAGTTGCTATCTCATTCATTCTAATTCGATCACCTAAAAGTGCTCCACCACTAAAATGACTAGTAGGATCAATGGCTATTATTCCAACTTTGATATCCTTTTTTAGCCAAAGTTGGACAATTCTTTGAGTTAAAGTACTTTTTCCTGAACCCGGGGGACCAGATATACCTACCATATATGATGGGTCAACATTTTTATATACTTTTTCCATTAATTTTAATGCATTTTTTGTGCCATCTTCTACCATAGTGATTGCTTTTGCTATTTTATTTTCATTACCGTTTTTAATTTCTGTATATAGTTTTTCAATATCAATACTCATTTTTAGTTAACCTCATTTTCAATAAAATCAACGATTTCAGAAATAGGAGTACCCGGTTGGAATACTGCTTTAATACCTAAATCGTTTAATTCTTGATGATCATCTTCAGGTATAATACCTCCTGCTATAACAGCTATATCATCTCTATTGGAATCTTTTAACCTTTTCATTATTTCAGGAAACAAATAAGTATGGGCTCCTGAAAGTATACTAAGACCTATCACATCAACATCTTCTTGTACTGCACTTCTTACAATTTGTTCAGGAGTCTGTCTTAAGCCGGTATATACTACTTCCATTCCTGCTTCTTTTAACCCACGGGCAATTACTTTTGCTCCCCTGTCATGACCATCTAAACCCGGTTTTGCAATCAGTACTTTTATTTTCTTTTCCATTTTAACAGGCCTCCTTTCCTAAATATACTTAGCTTCATATTCGCCAAATTCATCTCTTAATACATCACTGATCTCACCAATTGTTGCATATTCTTTCACAGCTTCAATTATTGGATACATAAGATTTTTATCTTCACTTTCAGCAGCTTCTCTAACTTTCTGTAATGCTTGATTAACTTTTTTATCATCTCTTTTTCCTTTAATCTTTTTCAATCCATCTATCTGATGTTTTTCTACTTCAGGATCAACTTTAAGTAAGTTTTCTGCCTTTTTAGATTCTTGTTCAGTAAATTCATTAACACCAACCACAACTTTTTCTTTGTTTTCTACTTTTTTCTGAATTTGATAAGCACTTTCCTGAATCTCTCTTTGTACATAACCGTTTTCAATTGCTTTAGCCATACCACCTAAATCATCTATCTTTGCAATATATTCTTTTGCTTCTTTTACAAACTTATCTGTTAAGCTTTCTACATAGTATGAACCTGCCATAGGATCAATTGTATCTGCAGCTCCTGTTTCATGAGCTAAAATCTGTTGAGTTCTTAGTGCGATTTTTACAGAATCCTCAGTTGGTAATCCTAATGCCTCATCATAGGAGTTTGTATGCAGTGACTGAGTTCCACCTAAGACAGCAGATAAGGCCTGTAATGTTACCCTCATAATATTATTCATCGGCTGTTGTGCAGTTAGTGCTGAACCGGCAGTTTGAGTATGGAATCTTAACATCTTGGACTTGTCTTTTTTTGCATCAAATCTTTCTTCCATTACCTCAGCCCATAATCTTCTTGCAGCTCTAAACTTAGCTACTTCTTCAAAAAGATCCATTTGAGCATTAAAGAAAAATGATAGTCTAGGTGCAAACTGATCTACATCCATACCGATATCTACTGCAGCCTGAACATACTCAATACCATCTGCAATGGTAAAGGCAAGTTCCTGGACAGCATCTGAACCTGCTTCTCTTATATGATAACCGCTAATACTTATTGTATTCCAACGCGGCATTTCTTTTGAACAGTACTCAAAAATATCAGTAATAATTCTAAGTGAAGGTTCAGGTGGAAATATATAAGTTCCTCTTGCAATATACTCTTTTAAAATATCATTTTGAATTGTGCCCGCTAATTTATCAGGACTAACTCCCTGTTTTTCCGCTACAACCATATACATTGCTAAAAGTATAGAAGCTGGAGAGTTAATCGTCATTGAAGTACTAACTTCATCTAATGGAATTTGATCGAAGAGTACTTCCATATCTGCCAGGGTATCAATTGCTACCCCAACTTTACCTACCTCTCCTCTGGCTAGGGGATGGTCTGAATCATAACCAATCTGAGTTGGAAGGTCAAATGCTACACTTAAACCGGTTTGACCCTGGTCTAATAGGTATCTAAACCTTTGGTTAGTCTCTTTAGCATTACCAAATCCAGCATATTGACGCATTGTCCAAAACTTACTGCGGTACATAGTAGGATATACTCCCCTGGTAAAGGGATACTTCCCTGGATAGTTTATATTTTCTTCATAATCTATATCTTCTAAATCTAATGGTGTGTATAATGGTTTAACGGTTCTACCAGAATCAGATTTAAATTCATCTTTTCTTTCTCCAAATCTATTTACAGTTTTTTCATATTTATTATCTTTCCATTCTTTTTCAGTCTCTTTTAACTTTTCATCACTCACCAATATTACCTCCTTCAGCCATCTTTTTACCAACAGAAAAAGCCTTCATGTTTACTGCAACGGTATTTTCTGGAACACGGTTTTTAATTGCTTTTTTTATAGAAGATGTTCTAATTTGTGGAATTAAATTATCAATAATACCTAAAACTAAAATATTAGCTGTTAGTTTCATCTCTACTTCATTGATGGCTTTTTCAAAAATTGGTAGTTGGTATGTTTTATTTTGACTATCTGTAGTATCAATACTATCATCTACAATTACTATTCCTTCTTCTTTTACATCCTGGCTGTATTTATCATATGCTTTTTGTGTTAAGGAAACTAATATATCTGGTTTGATTACTTTTGGAAAATCAATCACATCATTGCTTAGTACAACTTCTGCTCGACTGGCCCCACCTCTTGATTCAGGACCATATGACTGGGTTTGGGTTACATTTAAGCCTTCTTCATATAGTACAGCTTCAGCTATTATGATTCCAGCAAGGATCATTCCCTGTCCACCAGCCCCACTTAGTCTAATTTCATATCTATCCATAGTTAGGCCTCCTTTTGAACAGAGTCTATTATTTCTTGATACATCTCTGTATATTCTCTTTTATCTTCTTTATATATTACACCTGTCGGGAATTTACCCTTCTTTTCTTCATCAGATAACTTATCCCATTTGTTAATATTTACAGAAGACTCTTTTTGCCACTTAAGCATTTCAACAGCTGTATCCATATTATTTCTACGTCCATAGTTTACAGGACACTGACTAATTGCTTCTATAAAAGAAAAGCCTTTGTGTAAAAGACCATCATTAAAGATTTCAATTAATTGCCTTGTATTAAAAGCTGTACCCCTTGCTATAAAGGAAGCACCTGAAGCTTTTGTTAAGTCAGCTAAATTGAAATTTTGATCGATATTACCATAAGGTGCAGTAGTTGCATTAGCACCAGTTGGAGTCATCGGTGAAAACTGACCACTAGTCATTCCATATATATGATTATTCATCAATATTACAGTTAAATCAATATTTCTTCTTCCCCCATGTATTAAGTGGTTACCACCAATAGCTGCACCATCTCCATCACCAGTAATTACAATTACATTTAGTTCTGGATTAGCTAACTTTATTCCGGTTGCAAAAGGAATTGCTCTACCATGTGTAGCATGTAAGGTATCAAAATTCATATATCCAGAAGCACGTCCTGAACAACCGATTCCAGAAACAACTACAATCTTATCTGGATCTAAATCAGCTTTATCTATAGCTCTTGCTAAGTTGGCCATTATTGTTCCATGTCCACATCCTGGACACCAAATATGGGGAAGTTTATCTTGTCTGAAAAACCTATCTATATCATATTTCATCTATTTTACCTCCCTAATTAAATCGAGGATTTCATCAGGTTTGATTAAGGTACCATCATATTTATTAATTCCTCTTACTTCAGCATTACCAAAGACATGTTCTTTAACTTCTTTTATTAACTGACCCCTATTTAATTCAGGGACAATTATTGTATTGACATCTTGGCTTATCTTTTTTACGATCTCTTCTGGGAAAGGCCAAATTGTTTTCAGTTTTATCCATCCTACATTAATACCTTCATCCCTGGCACGATTAACTGCATTGATTACTGAACGCATTGTTGAACCATATGCTAAAACTACAACTTCATCTTCAGCTCTAATATCAGTTTCATATAGTGATATGATATCCATATTATCTTCTATTTTAGCCATCAGTCGATCCATTAACTTTTTAGCATCTTCAGTTGTTCCTCTTGGAAAACCGGTTTTATCATGGAAAAGACCTGTTGTATGATATCGGTAACCTTCTCCATAAGCAGGCATTGGAGGAATATGATCTTCAGTTTCTTCATATGGATTAAAGTCCTCTGGACCAACTTCTGGTTTTTTACGATCCCAAATTTCTATATCTTCTTGTTTAGGTAAAACTACCTTTTCTCTCATATGTCCAACGATTTCATCTAATAGTAAAATGACAGGCATTCTAAACCTTTCAGCAAAGTTAAATGCTTTAACAGTTAACTCAAAAGTCTCTTTCACTGAAGAAGGTGCTAAGGCAATTACGGGATGATCACCATGAGTACCCCATTTTGCCTGCATAACATCACCTTGAGATGGTGAAGTCGGCAGACCAGTAGAAGGACCCACTCGCTGTACATTTACAACAACACAGGGTGCTTCAATCATCATACCTAAGCCTAAATTCTCCTGTTTTAATGAAAACCCAGGACCACTTGTAGCGGTTATAGATTTAAGTCCACTTAATGAAGCCCCAATTATACATGCCATACTAGCTAATTCATCTTCCATCTGGATAAACTTTCCACCATGTACTGGAAGCTTTTCTGCTAAACCTTCAGCAATTTCAGAGGCAGGTGTGATTGGGTAGCCGGCAAAAAATCTTGCCCCTGCAGCAATAGCTCCTTCAACAACTGCTTCATCACCCTGTAATAATTTTGCTTTATTTGTCATCTTCTTCCACCACCTCTAATACAAAGTCAGGACAACTTAATTCACAGTTAAAACATCCAACACAACCATCAATATCGGTAACAGTTATTTGCCCATCAACAACCTTCAAAACATCAGTAGGACAGTACATAACACATATATTACAGCCCTTACATCGATTAGGATGAGTGATTTTAACCTTACCTTTATTCGGCATTAAATCAGCTCCTCAAATTATTGAATTAATTATCAATATTAACAAATGTATAAAGATTTAATTGAATAATATAACAACCAAATCATTATTTCAATGATAAATTTTAAATACCTTTAATTAATCAAAAAAATATTCAGGGGATAAATTGTATAACCCCTGAATATTCAACATTTATAGCTTATTTTTCTTTCATAAATGGATACTTATAATCTATAGGTGGGTTCAAGTTTTCTTTAATAGACCTTGGAGAAACCCATCTCATTAAGTTCCACTGGCTACCTGCTTTATCATTTGTACCAGATTTTCTTGCTCCACCAAAAGGTTGTTGTCCAACAACAGCACCAGTTGGTTTATCATTAATATAGAAGTTACCTGCAGCTTGTTTTAATACTCTTTGCGCTTTTTTAACTGCACTTCTGTCTTTAGCAAAAATACTACCTGTTAGTCCATATGGAGAAGTTTGATCACAAACTTTAAGATTTTCTTCAAAGTTATCTGCCTTATATACATAAACTGTAAGAACCGGTCCGAAGATTTCTTCTTCCATTGTTTTAAATTTAGGATCAGTTGTTAAAATAATGGTTGGTCTAATATAAAAACCTTTGGATTCATCATACTCTCCTCCGGCAATAACTTGAGCATCTTCTGAATTTTTAGCATAGTCAATATAGTTTGATATTTTATCAAAAGATGATTTATCAATAACCGCATTTAAAAAGTTAGTAAAGTCTTCTACTGGTCCCATTTTTAGATTATTAGTTTTCTCAATAAGAACATCTTTTATATCATTCCATAAGTTATCAGGTATATAACTTCTAGATGCAGCTGAACATTTCTGCCCTTGATATTCAAATGCACCTCTAATTAATGCAGTTACTAATTCATCTTTATCAGCTGATTTATGTGCAAATATAAAGTCTTTACCACCGGTCTCCCCTACAATTCTAGGATATGTTTTATACTTTTCAACTCTTTTTCCTACTTCTTTATACATCTGGTTTAAAGTATCTACAGAACCCGTAAAATGAATTCCAGCAAGTTCTTCTCTATCAATTACTAAAGGACCAACTTCAGATCCTTTACCAGGGATGAAGTTGATTACTCCACTAGGCAGCCCTGCTCTCATTAAGAGTTTCATAAAAAAGTAATTTGAATAAACTGCTGTTGAAGCTGGTTTCCAAAGTACTGTATTACCCATTAATGCTGGAGCGGTTGGTAAGTTACCTCCAATAGATGTGAAGTTAAAGGGAGGTACTGCAAATACAAAGCCTTCAAGTGGTCTATACTCCATCTTATTTAATATATTTTCTGTTGAACTAGGTTGGTTTTCATATATCTTGGTCATGAAATATGAATTAAAGCGTAAAAAATCTATTAATTCACAGGCCGAATCTATTTCAGCCTGAAATACATTTTTACTCTGACACAACATTGTAGATGCATTAAGTATAGCTCTCTGAGGTCCGGCAAGTAAAGAAGCTGCTTTTAAAAATATAGAAGCTCTTTTATCCCAGGAAGTATTCTCCCATTCTTCTTTTGCTTTTAAAGAAGCTTCAATTGCCTGATTAACTTCTTTTTTACCTGCCATGTGATATTTACCTAAAACAATACTTTTATCATGTGGTGCCCTAATTTCTTTTGTTTTTTTTGTTTTTACTTCTTTACCATTAATTATTAACGGTATTTCAACCGGATTATTTTTTAATCTTTCTAATTCTTCTTTTAACTCTTTTTTTTCTTTGGATCCTGGTTCATAACTTAAAATTGGTTCATTATCAGGTCGTTTTAAACTAAAAATGTCGTTTGCACTCATCTAAATACCTCCTAGTATTTTTTAAACTACTGATGGTTCTAATATTAATCTTCCTTTCTCAAATCTTTCTAAATCCAATTTGATATCTAAACTTAAATCTTCTCCTGTAATCATTTCAGCCATTAATATTCCTGTCATAGGAGCTATCATAAACCCATGTCCACTAAAACCAACAGCCATAAAAAACCCATCAATCTTACTGGATTCTTCTATAATCGGTTGGGCATCAGGAGTTACATTATATAATCCTGCCCACTGCCTTAATACCCTTAAATTTTTTAAAAAAGGAAGCAGATTAGTTGCTTTTTTAGACATTTCTTCTAAGAACTGCCAGCTTGATTTAATATTATGGCTTTCGGGTTCATCAGGGTCACCATAACCCATGATAAAGCTGCCATCAGGAGTTTGTTGACAGTAAATATTATAGGAAAAAGACATTACCATCGGTTTTAAGATTGGATTTACTTGTTCTGTAACTAAAATCTCATGTCTTTCTGACTTGGTCGGGATATCTATACCTGCCATTTTACTTACTTCTTTTGAAAATCCTCCGGCTGCATTTACTACCCTATTTGTATTTATATCACCTTTATCAGTTACAACCTTTTGTACTTGGCCGTTTTTTGTTACTATATCTTCTGCTTTAGTGTATGTATAAAACTTTACCCCTTTTCTCTTTGCTGCTTCTACATAGGCATCTGTTACTCTAAATGGATTGGCATGTCCATCTGTAGGACAGTAGGCTGCCCCTGTTATACCTTCTGTGTTTAGTTGAGGAACAATCTCTTTTGCTTCTTTTACAGTAAGTAGTCTAGAAGGAATATCTAAACTATCCTGTAATTTAATATTTTCTTTAAACTGGTCTAACTCCTCTTTTGAATATGCTAACAATAGATATCCGCCTTGTTTTAGTTCTATATCTTTTTTTGTACCTAATATATCATTCATGTTTTCAAATATTTCCATACTTCTTTTAGATAACAGACAGTTCATCTCAGTTCCCCACTGCTGTCTAATTCCTGCTCCACAACTTCCCGTAGAACCACTTGCAATATAGTTTTTTTCTAATACAACTATATCTTTGATTCCTTTATCAGCAAGACTATATGCAATAGATGCCCCGATTACTCCTCCACCTATGATTACTATTTCAGCATTATTTTTCATCATTATCACCTGCTAGTTCTCCTAATTTTATCCCTGATAACGGTGGACGGTTGGTCGGCATTTTTATATCTTCCATACTTTTATCAGTCAGTTTACAGATCTCTCTAGCTGCAAGTTCTAGACAGATATTTCCCCTACAAGGACCCATCCCTAATCTAGTCATCCTTTTTATTTCATCTAACGTTGTATAACCTTCTTTAATTAAATCTCTTAGTTCTTCTAATGTAATATCCTCACAACGACAGATAATGGTGTTATCTTCCATTCTGATCACCAACTTTTATATTCCTTACTTCCATAAGAAGTTCTTGAGGTACTTTTATTGTTATTACAGCTGTTTTATCATTTTTTTCAGGATCTTTTATACTCACTACTTCAGCATTACATACTTTTTTGCCTTCTCGATTTAGTCCCTTTACTATATCCCCTTTTTTAGGCAGGGGTAAAAGTTCATATGGAATACTAACTGTAGTTTTATTATAGTCAACAACAAATATTGCTAATCCAGGACATTTCGCAATACAGCTTTTACAGCCTGTACATTTAACAAAATCAAGCTCTGGCTTATCATTAATATCATCAAATTCATTTATTGCTTCAAAAGGACAGCTATAATAGCAGGGATCACAGGGAATTTCTCTAAAACATTCAATCACTGCAACCGGCCCAGATTCTAATCTTTTTTGGTCAGGAACAACGGTGTTAATATCATCTGAGGTGGGTATACCTGTTTTTTCCAGCATTACTATCCCCCCTCGCTTTTTTTATTCCTTGTCTTATTACTTTTCCTTCTGGACCACTGCGCAGTTTCTTTAACTCATCTTTTAATCTTTTCAATTCACTAAAAATGTTATTCTTTAAATGTCCAACTTCAGATACTGCTTTAAGTCCAGCAATTTCTCCTTCTAACATAGCAGCAGTTGCTTCTTCAATTCCTGCTGTATCCCCAGCAACAAAGATATCATTATTTGTTGTTTTTAAATTATCATCTCTAAGTGGCACATCTCCACCAAGTTCTGGTATATATGCCATTTCACAGCCAGCCTGGACTAAAAGATCTGTCAATGGTCTTAAACCAACTGCAAGACAGATTGTATCCGCCTTTATTATTTTTTCAGTACCCTTTATTTCATTCCAATTATTATCTAACTTAACTATCTCAGCAGCCTCGACTGATCTATCTCCAATAGCTCTTTTAATAGAATGATTGGTATAGATTGGTACACCTGCTCTTCTGATTTTAGAAGCGTGTACAAGATATCCCCCAATTTTATCTGCTGCTTCGATTACTGCAGATACTTTAACACCTGCTTGTAATAGTTGATAACTAACAATTAAACCAATATTACCTGCCCCAACCATTATTATTTTTTTACCCGGTAATATTCCATAAAGGTTCATTAAGGTTTGTACAGCACCTGCTCCATAAACTCCTGGTAGGTCATTGTTTTTGAAACTCAACATTTTCTCAGAAGCACCGGTGGCTATAATTAGCCTTTTAAATTTTATTTTAATAAATTTATTATTTTGAGATACTGTTAAAACACCATCTTCATAGTACCCTTGAGCTGTTGCTTCAGTTAAGACTTTTATATTGTCATGATCTTTTATTCTATCAGTTAATTTTTTTGCAATCTCAATTCCTCTTATTCCAGCCTGTTCTTTTTTAGAACCAAAAAAGCGGTGGGTCTGTTTTATTAACTGTCCACCTAGTTGATGGTATTTTTCTACTATTATTACTTGAGCACTATTGTCAGCTGCTTTTAAGGCAGCTGTCATTCCAGCTGGTCCTCCTCCGATAACTAAAATATCTGTTTCAATCAATCAAATCACCTTTTCCTATTTCTTCTCGTACAACCATACCTTCTTTTACTTTGGTTATACAGGTTTTAACATTTGGTATACCATCAACAACCATATGACAGGAAGAACAGTTGCCAATCGCACAGAATAGTCCGCGCGGCCTTTCATATTTACTGCTTGCTTTTAATACTCTTATACCTGCAGCATACAGTGCTGCTGCAATAGTTTCTCCTTGATATGCTTCAATTTCTTTTCCATTATAGGTAAAAGTTATTTTTTTATCTCTTTTGAATTCTAATACTGGATGTCTTTTGATACGCATTAATCTCCCCCTCAACTAATTATTCGTTTTCTAAGGGCTTCATTGCTCTTTCAAACTCTTTGACAACCTCTGGAAGCGGATCTTTTCCAAAGTAACTTATGATATAGATAACTAAGGCAGATAAGAAAAATCCTGGTATTATTTCATACAAACCAGTATATGCAAAGAAGTTTTTCCAAATAATTACTACTAAACCACCTGTAATTATACCACCTAAAACACCATTTCTTGTTGCTTTTTTCCAAAATAGGCTAAATAATATTGCTGGACCAAATGATGCTCCTAATCCTGCCCAGGCATATGATACAATATCAAGAATTGTACCTCCAGAAAGGGCAAAATATAAAGCGATTACTGTAATTAATAAAACAGCAATTCTACTTATCCATAATAGTTCTTTTTGACTGGCTTCAGGTCTTAAAAATGATTTATAGAAATCCTCCGCTAAAGCACTAGATGAAACTAAAAGCTGTGAATCGATTGTGCTCATAATCGCAGCTAATACTGCTGCTAAAAATATACCTGCAACCCAGGGGTTAAATAGTTTCTGCAGTAATACCAAAAATACTGTTTCAGTATTTTGCAGTGCCTCTGGAGCTGCTATTATACCTAATGCTCCTACAAAAACCGCACCTATTAAACTAACTACAACCCAAGTAACACCAACAAGCTGTGATTTAGGAATTTGTTTTGCCGACTTTATCCCCATAAATCTTACCAGAATATGTGGCATTCCAAAATATCCAAGTCCCCATCCTAATAGTGATATCAGTGATAAGAAACTTAAACTTTCGGAAGTAGTTATCCATTTTACATCTTCAGCAAAACTATATGATACCGTTTTAGAAGCATCTAAAAGGTCGGGGTTTATACTTGCTATTTGATTGAAGACTTCAGCAAATCCACCTCTAATAGAAATTATTGTGATTGGTACTATTATTAATGCTACAACCATTAAAGTTCCCTGAACAAAATCTGTCCAGCTTACTGCTAAAAAACCTCCTAAAAAAGTATAAAGGCCGATAACTATAACAGCTAAAATTACAGCTAACTGATAGTTAATTCCCAAGATGTTTTCAAAAAGTAGACCCCCGGCTACCAACCCAGAAGATACATAAATTGTAAAAAATACTAAAATAGCCAGTGCAGTTACTACTCTTAATGCCCTACTTTTATCTTTGAATCTGTTTTCAAAGAAATCTGCAATGGTTATTGAATCAACAACCTCTGTATATCTTCTTAGTCTTTGAGCTGTAAACTGCCAGTTTAAATATGTACCAATGGCAAGTCCAATCCCAATCCACATTGCATTAAATCCTCCAGCATAGATAGCTCCGGGAAATCCCATTAGAAGCCAACCACTCATATCACTTGCCTGTGCACTTAAAGCAGTAACATAGGGATTTAATGACCGTCCTCCTAAAAAGTAATCTGAAATGTTTTCATTTTGTCTGTAATAATAATATCCGATTAAAAGCATTCCACCAATATAAATTGTAAAGGTAACTAATATAGGATCCATTAACTGTCACCACCCTTACTATTTATTAGTCGTAAAAGTGACAACAGTACAATTAATAAGTTTGGAACCAAAAGCCAAAACCAAGTGATTGTAGGTAGATTATAATTCATTCTCAATACTCACTACTCCTTTCATAAATTTTTATAATTATACCATAAATAGTTAAATATGCAGTTATTCACCACCTTTTCGTAATTTTTATACAATTTAGAATATTTTTAACTTATCTAATTATAACTTCTTGAATATTCCTTTAAATCCTTTCAATTATTTAGATAAAATTCTTTTAATTTATAGAATAAAGGATATTTAATGAAAATATAGAACTTAATTAATAACGATAAAATACTGAGGTGATGATATTGATAACAACTGTAACCTTAAATCCTTCTATTGATAGAGAGTTCTTTATTGATGAGCACAAAGCAATGAAAGACCAATATATCTATGAAGAAGATGATTTAAAAGTATATCCTGGTGGTAAGGGATTAATTGCTGCAATTAACTTAAAAAACCTAGGTTATGCAGATGTCCAAAATATTGGTTTTGTTGGAGGAAAACAAGGCTTGTTTTTTGAAAAAATGGTTCAAGACTTTAATATCACAACAAATTTTATTTATACCTCTAATGAAATGCGAAATAACATTAAGATAATTGCCGGTAATCCTCCCAGTAACACTTTATATAATGATTATACTTACTCAGTTAGCGAAAGAAGTGTTGAGGAGCTTAAAAAAAGATTTAGAAGAAGTATTAGAGAAAGTGATTTAATTATGATTGCTGGTTCAATACCAGCTAATGTAAGCTTTGATATCTATAGAGAGTTAATAGAAATCTGCAATGAACTAGATAAAGATGTTTATCTAAAAGCAAGTGGTGAGGCTTTAAACCGCTCTTTAGAAGCAAAACCGAAGTTTGTTGTGCCATATTTTAAACATACCCATAAAATATTAGATGTCAAGGTAGAAAAAAAAGAAGATTACATTAAAATGGGTAAAAAACTTCAAGAAAACGGTGCTCAATATGTTATCATGCCCTTCCATACAGGCCGATTATTATTTGATAAAGATGGTTCAATATATAAACTTTCACCTCGTGATTATTGTATAAAAAACTTACTTGGAGCAGGAGATGCCTATAACGCAGCATTTTTTGACTATATTTATCAAAATGGATTCGACTTTATTGAAGCAAATCGATACGCTGCTGCAGCTGCCTTAGATATTGCAGAACATAAATTAGTGTTTTTAAAAAATAGAGAAGAGATTGAAATAAATGTTGACAATATTGTAATTGAAGAACTGGAGGGGAAATAGATGGCTATTGTTAAAAACTATATGATGAGATCTTTAAACTCAGTTTCTTATGATGACAAAATCAGTGATGCCATTATTTATATGCATAAAACTGAAATGCCGATCTTGCCTGTAGTTGATGAAGAAAACCATTTTGTAGGAACTATATACAGTAAAGTTATATTGAAAAATATAATTCCTGAACAGTACGGTTTTATGAGCAGTCAAAGGATTCTTTATGATAGAAACCAAGCAGCTGAAGGTTTAGCCGAAATTGAAAACAGAAAAGTAGAAGAATATATGATTACTAACTGTGAAACTGTCTTTGAAAGAGATAATATGGATAAAATTGCAGAAATAATGTTGAATAATAATGAATCTTACCTTTTTGTTACAAATGATGAAGGTTACCTAAGAGGATATATTTCAAGAGGAGATCTATTGTTTTATTTACTGAATGCTACAGATAATAATAACAATTAAAAAAAGAAGGTTTTATTATGAATACAGAAATTGTAAATGAACTTTATAAATATGAAGAATGGTTTATAGAGCATCAAGTTGGTAATAAAGAAATCTTTTTAGTAAGTTTCTTTATCATTGCTGCTCTTTTAATCGTTTTAATTGCTAAAAAATATAATATACCTATTGTTGTTGGTTATGTGTTTTTAGGTATATTGGTTAGTATAGAAGTAATTGATTTAATTCCCTTTTTATCTCTAGAACATAAGATCTGGTATGCCTATTTAATAAACAGCTTTGAATATCTAACACAGATTGCTCTCGGGTTTATTGCCTTTACAATAGGTAGTGAATTATCTATAAAATTATTTAAAAAATTGGGAAAAAGCATTACATATATTGTATTAATACAGGGACTTGGAGCATTTTTTATGGTTTTCATTGGAATATTATTAATTGGTTATCCAATGTATTTAGCACTTATTTTAGGAGCAATAGCATCTGCTACAGCTCCTGCTGCAACGGTAATGGTAATTAGAGAATACAATGCAAAAGGTCCTGTAACATCAATGATTATGGCTGTAGTAGGTTTAGATGATGCATTAGCATTAATCCTCTTTAGTATAATAAGTCCTATTGCATACAATCAATATAGCGGACAGAGCGGATTTAATATTAACCATATGGTGTTTGTACCTATAATAGAAGTTTTAGGCTCTATTATAATAGGGCTATTAATTGGTTATATCTCTGTTAAAATTATCGAAAAAGCAGAAGATAAAACTAAAAAGGTACTAACTTTGATAGCTACCATAATCTTAGGGTTATCAGTATCGATATTTTTTGGTTTATCACCACTTATCACTAATATGACAGTTGGTTTTTCTTATAGAAACTTCTCAAGAAAAAATTTAAATATCGCAGATTATATCGATACTTTAACAATACCCCTATATGCTATGTTTTTTATCCTTGCCGGTACTGAAATAAGGTTCTCTACAATTAACTTTAACTTTGTCTATCTGGCTGGAGTATATACCATAATGCGTGTTATTGGTAAAGTCGGGGGAACAACTTTAGGAGCCGTTTTGTCTAACTCTCCTGACAACATAAAAAAATATGTAGGTTTAGGATTACTACCCCAAAGTGGAGTAGCTATCGCCTTAGCCTACACAGTTCAACAAAGATTTACTCAAGACCCTCAATTGGGTTTATTGGTTTTTAATATATTACTCTTCACTGCAGCCTTAACTGAAATATTTGGTTCTTTTGCAACCAAATATGCTTTAACAAAATCAGATGAAATCAATAAATCCTTACCAGAATAGAGAAACTTTAACCTGAATTCGGAAAGTAAAAATATAAAATTAAGTTAACACCTGTTATATCAACAAAAATGATTTTAAATTTCGGAAGAATTTCTTCTTTTGAATATAGAAAAGAGAGCTTTTTTTGATACCATAATAGTAGAACAAAACAACAAAAGCAAAGGAGCTCTCTACTAATATGACACCTGATAATTTACCCAAAAGTCAAGAGTTTAGTTCGCTTACTTTAAAAGAAAAAAAGATATTAAATGAGCAGGCTGATAAAATGTATCAATCCTTTTTATCTGAACTTCCTGATTTTTTTTTTGATAATATGATTATTTTAGAAAAGTGTAAAAATTACATCCAATTAAAAAAAACATTAAAAACTTTGTTAACTTAAATCGCGGTAACAACATCCAGTATTTAAGATTATGATATATTTGAGCATATGATAGATTATAATTTAGTAGGTAAGCATTCCTACCTACCCTATAATGACCTATTGAATGATCCTGGATTTGCAAGAATTAAAGATAATAATACACCACCTGATGAAAGTACAATCCGTTAATATATTTCATCATATATTATCAAATTACTTTAAATTATTTCTGCTCAATTTCTTTAACACATTTGTTTTTGATCTTTGCTACTAAAAATTGCAGAGCATCGATTACATGTGGACGTATATCTCCACCGACCATCACATACATGATATCTTCTCCAACTTCAAGCTGGCCCTGATTAAGCCAGACTCTAACGTGAAAAATACCCTCCATCTTTTTTGTTTCAGCAACAGCCTGATCAACCTTTGCCGCATCATAATCAAAATCCATTCCTTTAACATCGTCATCTTCTACACCCTGCCGTGCTTTAGCCCTGGATGTCTGCCGAACAGTACCATTATGAACGAGATACATTCCCTCCTTTAAAGCTTCCGGATCAGATTTTGCTTCTTGCAGCCACTTGTCAATTGAAGGTACTGTTTTTTTAGTTTTCTTGTTGCTCATTTTAATCACTCCCAGTGGTATTAATAAATCTATTATATCGGTCTATTATCTAATATTTTATTATAGTAGTTTTTTTATCTAATAATTTTAAAATAGTTTTTATAAGATAGTCATATTCCTTCCAGACTGCTCTTTTTAAATGTTCTACCAGTGTTGAGCGAGCTGATAAACCCATTTTTCTCTTATTTTATTTTGACTTAAACCCTTTGTTTAATATTTTATAGCTTTTTTCTGTTGATTCGTCCATTTACTTGTAAATTCAACTAACAACGATAAAATAAGAGAAAGATTTTGATCTACTATTTTCTTATTTGAAAATAAATTAATTTTAATTTCACTTTCAAAAGAATTCTGAAGTGCTTCTCTTGCATTATAAAAAGCAGTTCCATCCATTCCTAAAGCTTTTTCTTTAATTTCTGTAGAAATATCACCTGAACCCAGGCCGATATATAATTTATCCAGCTTATTATATAGTTCTACCAATAAATATAATAATTTTACATAATCAGTAATATCTTTTTTAAATAATGCCTGAAACTCAAAATACTCACTATTCTCATTAGATAATGTAGTTGAAATTAGTTTAGAACAAATTAAATCTTCATAATTATTATTAATATTTATCAAAATATTTTCAAGTTGATTTTTATTCTTATCTTTAAGATAAAAAGCACCTATTAAGGTTAAATAATTCTTTGATAAATCATATTCAATTTCAGACTGTTTTTGCCTTTGCTTAAATTGTAAACTATATACTTCTGATTGAAAGTTAATTTTTTAAAAATTATGAAATATAGATACAATATTAAATTAATTATTTCTGCTTTTTCTGCTCCCATTCCTGCTCAGGTTTTCCCTTCTTTTCAGCCCAGTGTTGAGCGTAAATCAAAGTTATTTTTTTGATAAATTTTATTTTACCTGAAAAAAAAGACCGGAAATGACCGGCCTTGATCTTTTTCTATTTTAATTTATGCTATAAATCACAGCCAGATATCGCACATTCTTTTTTTAATTAAGTTATTGAAGCTTTATAAATTTTAACTACAGCATCTTTCAGTTCTTTATCAAATTCTTCATCAGACTGATCAACTCGTAAATCCTGAAGCAGTGCCCGAGAAAAACTTGCAATCATATTATTATTTTCTGAAAGTTTTTCTACAGCATCTTTTTGACTGTAACCTCCAGATAGGGCAACCAACCTGACTACATTGGGATGTTCAATAATTTCCTGATAGAAGTTTGCTTGACTTGGAAGTGAGAGTTTAAATATATACTGCTCATCATCTAAGTCCTGAAGCAGCTTTAAAATTTCTTTTTTTAGAATTTTTTCAGATTCTAATTTATCTTCGCTGTGGATATTAACTTCTGGTTCTAGAATTGGGATAAAGCCAGCATCATAAATCTTTTTACCATATTCAAACTGCTGAGCAACTATCTCCTTAATACCTTTTGGATTGGCACTGTGAATAACAGATCTCATTTTGGTTCCAAAAATATTATGCTTTTCAGCTTCTGCAAGCAGATCATCAAGTTTGGTCATCGGCTTCATCAGCTGAACTCCATTTTCCTTTTCTTCTTTACCCTGATCAACTTTGAGTATTGGCAGAATTCCTTTTTCCTCCCAGAGATAATCAGCAGTATATTTGCCTTCCATTTTATTGTTCATTGTGTGCTTAAATAAAATTGCACCCAGAATGTGTTCAGAACTAAAGGAATGACTCGTAATAACTCTTGCTCTCATTGCATGAACAAGATCAAACATTTCTTCATCAGTGTTATATTCATCTTCTTCTATACCATAACCTTCTAAAGCTTTTGGAGTACTACCCCCACTCTGGTCCATTGCTGCAATGAAACCTTTACCATTTTTCATTAGATCAATTTGTTTTTTATTCATTAATATTTACCCCTTTTCTGTTTAATTTCTTTAAAATATTTACTGCATCATAATCAAAATTTGTAAAAATATCTACTTTTGTTCTTATATTATCCTGCTGCCATCATGATTCTTTGCCTGAATTGATCACTAATTAATTTACCGTTTTCTAATTCACCAATCTTATCTCAGTTTTCCAAAATTACTTAGCCTCTATATATTATTCGTGATAAATCATTTCTTATCTGTTTTAAAAATAAAATTAGGAATTTCGTTATCCTGATTGAGACTCGAGTCATGATAAAATAATATAATTCTAACTTTTCCCCATTTTATCTTTATACATTAAAGCATCCGCTTTTTTCATAAGATCTTCGATAGTATCGTTATTGCTCTGGTTAATTACATAGCCCATAGAAACACTTAATTTTAAATGTTCATCTTTCAAATTTTCATTATACATATTAATTAAATTAATAATTCTCTTTTGTACTGATTTTGCTGTTTTTTCATCTCCATCATATAAGAATGCAGTAAATTCATCCCCACCAATTCTGGCAACAATATCCTTTTTTCTGAAACATTGTTTCAAAACATCAGCAAAGCTTTTTATAAGTCTATCTCCTTCAACATGTCCAAAATTATCATTTACATATTTTAGCTTGTCAATATCAAACATAAAAATAATTGTTATTTCATTCTCAAATTTATTAGTTAACAATTGATTTAGATAATTTCTATTGTACAATCCTGTCATTGTGTCGTGAAAACTAATGTATTTTAATTCCTTCTCTGATTCCACTATTTTTTCATACTGCTCATTATTATAAAGTACCAGCCCCAGAAATTTAGTGATATTTAGTGCCAGATTAAGATATTTTTCAATATACTCTGGAAATAAAAATCCACTGACATCTAAAATCCCGTAAAGATAATCATTCCATAAAACTTTAATACAAAACCTGTTTTTACTTCTCAGCAGTAAATAGTTATTTTAGCCAAAAATGAAGTGTAATTTTATTTTTTACTGCTACTTTCCGAATTCAGGTTTAAACATTAATTTTCTGGGTTATAGTTGCCATTATAAAATATGCTGTACCTATTAACAGTATGATAGCCGCACCAGATGGTATATTAAATAAATATGATAACCATAAACCTGAAATTGAAAAAATTATGCCAAATATTATAGCTAAAAATATTATATTTTTAAAGTTATAAGTAAACAACCTCGCCATTGCCGGTGGGGCTGTAAGCAGTGCAATGATTAAAACTATACCGGTTACCCTAATTAATACAATTACAGTAAGAGCTATTAGTATAAAAAGAAAATACTCATAAAAATTTGTATTAAGTCCTCTAACATAAGAAAATTCCTCATCAAATAAATATGCCTTCCACTGATTAAACAAGGCCGCAACTGCCAGTACTACAAAAACAACCAATACTAACATTACCTTTATATCAAGATTTGTCACAGTTAAAATATCACCAAACAAATATGAAGACATGTCAGGTGGATAGCCTTTCATAAAAGAAATAAATAATATTCCTAAAGACATCCCCATTGCCCACATGATTCCAATTAAAGTATCTGAGTCAACCTCAGTTTTTCTTCTGATTGTAACAATTGCAACTGAAGATAAAAGTGCAAAAAACATAGCTCCAAAGATAGGTTCAATATTAAGATAGTAACCTAGTCCTACTCCTCCAAAAGAGGTATGAGCAATTCCTCCACTCATCATAACTAACTTCTTCTCTACTATGATTGTACCTATAATTCCACACACAACACTGGCCATTAATGCACTATATACAGCATTCTGTAAAAAGTTATATTTAAGTACGGCTTCAATCATCTTTACTACCACCTTCATGTTCACCCAATACTCTATGTGGTATCCCATGTGCAATAAGGTCTACAGGACAACCATATACCTTATCAATATCATCTTTAGATAAGTTTTTATCACCATGGTAGTGCATATTTTTATTTAAACAGGCAATACTGTCAAAATATGAGGATACGGCAGTTAAGTCATGGGTGACAACTAGTACAGTTATTTCATCATTAAGTTCTTTTAAAATATTATATATATTGTTTCTTGACTCTGCATCTAAACTCGCAGTTGGTTCATCTAAAAGTAATATTTCAGGATTAGAGGCTAATGCTCTTCCTATTAAGACTCTCTGAAGCTGACCTCCGGATAGTTTCCCAATCTGTCTATCTTTTAAATCTAATATATCTAATTGTTTCATAATATCTTCTGCAAATTTATAATCTTTATCACTATAACTATGAAATAAACCTTTTTGATCTGATAGTCTTCCCATTAAAATTACATCTTTAACATCAATTGGAAATCTTTTATTAAAATCAGATATCTGTGGTACATATCCAACTAATTTTCTGCCCTGATCAATATTTAGACCACTAATTTTTATCTCTCCATCATTGGGCTCAATAATACCTAAAATTACTTTTAACAAAGTAGTTTTACCCCCACCATTTGGACCGATTATTGCTAAAAATTGTTTTCTATATACAGTTATATTAATATTTTCTAATACAGGTATATCATTAAATGATAGGTAAAGATTTTTTATTTCAATTGCAGTATCTTCCATTAATTAATCATCTCCAGCAATCTTTTTGACCATCTCTACCATATTTTCAAGGTAGTTTTCTGCTAATGGATTTAACTGTATTAACTTTGCATTAATTTCTTCAGCTAGTGATTCAGTTTGGCGGCTATCTATTTCTGCCTGATGGTATATCCTTGTTATTTTATTATCCTTAGCAAAATCAATTATATCTTCTAAATCTTTGGCAGTAGCTTCTTTACCTTCTTTTTCTATTGAGACCATCTCTAAAGCAAACTCATCAGCTAGATAGCCGAAAGAAGGATGATATACTAAAAGATAATTATCTTTTTTATTTTTTAATATATCATTTATTTCTTGTTCTGTATCTCTTATTTTTTTTATATAATTTTCAGTGTTTTCAATATATATTTCCTTATTTTCAGGCCTTAACTCTATTAATTCATCTCTTATTATTTCTACCATATATTCTACTCTTTTAAGTGATAACCAGATATGAGGATCTCTGCTTTCTTTTGAGAACATACGGTCAGGATACTTATCATTCACTTTTTCAAAAAGTTTAACCACCTTAATATCAGGGTTAAACTGTTTTACCTTTGGTAAAATATTTTGAAGATCAGCAGGTACTCCCATTGAAAAATATATGCTTGAATCAGTAAGACCGGTTAATTCCTGAGGTTTGGGGGCATAATTGCCCGGACTGTATCCAGGTGGAATCATAACAGTAACATTAACATCTTCTCCAGCCACTGCTTTTACAAATTCTTTTTGAGGTACAATTGTAACTGCTACATTTAAACTATCTGCATATACTAAATTACTTGAAAATATTGTAGTAAATACTATTAAAGTCATTATTATTATAACTAAATATTTTTTATTTAACACCTTGATCACCTCATGGTTTTATTTTTCTTTTTATAGTGTTTTTCTTTGTCCTCATACATTTTTTTATCTGCTTTTTCTATTAGCTTATCACTAGATAGTCCATCTCCTTTAACCTTTTGAGCAAAACCACGACTTAAGCTTATATTATATGGTTTATCAGAATTTTTATTCCAGATATTTATTTTTTCTTCAATTCTATTCCAAACTTCAGAAACCTCTTCTTTATTAAAATCACTGAGGATTAATAGAAATTCATCCCCACCCAGTCTTGCTATAGCATCTGTTTCTCTTATATTTCCTTTAAGGATGTTTGCAACAATTTTCAGTAACTTATCACCCTCATTATGACCGTAGGTATCGTTAACATTTTTTAAGCCGTTCACATCTATAAAACAAACTGTTAGAGATATATTTTCTCTTTTTACCCTGGCTACTTGTTTATCTAGATACTGTAAACCCATTCTCCTATTCATAATATCTGTAAGTCGGTCTGTATCGGCAAGTTTTTGCAACTTTTCTTCATGTTTTTTCTTTAAAGTTATATCAGAAATGACCATTACAATACCCAACAAATTATTGTCCTTTGATTCAATTGGTGAAAGAGTAAGATCAATAGGAGTTTCTTTTCCAAAACTTATTAACTTTACATCTTCTTTTTTTATTGTTTCAGATTCTTTACATATTTTATCTAACAACTTTTTAAATATATCATTATTGTTTTCATCAAATACTTTTATATTCTGTTCTAACAGATATTTACCCTCTAAGTTTTTGTTTGTATTAAAAATATTATAGGCTGCTTGATTAACAAATCTGATTTCATTATCACACTGCAGAGCTATAACTCCTTCTCCAATGCTTTTTAAAGTTGCAAAATATCTTTCTTTTTGCCATTCAAGTTCTTTATTTGTTTTTGTTAACTTTCTTTGAACATTTGTAAGTTCATTATTGATTTGTGAAATTTTATTATATAAATCAGCACTTTCCCCACTTAGTATTATATCATTTTTTGCTACCACCTGTTTTTTTAACAGACTTCTAATCTTATTTAAATATTCACTGTTAATTTTCATAAAATGATCATAGTAATTTATTATATCTTCTTTAAACTTATTTGCTAAAATCAAATATGATTTGTCATTAATCTTTATTCCAGAAAAGTTATATAATACTTTCTTATCACCCATAACAAGGTGGACTTCTAATCCAAATTCAGCTTCATCTTTATTAATGTTTTTTATAAAATCTAGCAGTTTAGTTTTATCATTCTCGTCAACAAAGGAAGTTACTAAACGATCTTTATTAACAAATTCTAAAGTAGCTTCATTATATAGGACTTTTTTTATTTTTAAATCTTGAGTTGTTAAAACCACAAAGCCCATTAATAATTACCTCCATTAAGTTTATTAACCTTTAAAACTGCATCTTTAGCATCATGACTGTATGCATCTACTTTAAATTTTTTCCAAATATCAGTATTGTGGTTAAATGCATATCCTCCTACTAATATTTTTAAGTCTTTTAACTCTTTATCTTTTCTTATTGATTCCACTAATTTATCTAATTTTTTTAAATGGATAGGTAATGTTACTGATACCCCTAGTACTTTTGCTTTATTTACCTTTAAAGTATCAATTATAGCACTCTGTGGTGTATTAGCTCCTAAATGTATTGTATCATACCCGTCAATTTCTAATAGGTCTGCTACCATCCGGATTCCAATTTCATGTAGCTCATCACCAACTGCTGTTGTTACTACTACACCTTTTTTCCCACCCACAGTTAAAAAATGTGAATAAAGCTGTGACATTATCAATTGAGTCACACTGCTTATATAATGTTCCTGAGCAACTGAAACCTTATTGATATGCCATAACCTGCCCACTTCTTTTTGTACAGGTTGAAATATATCAAGATAGATCTCATCAACTTCCATATCAGACAAAGCTTTTTCAGTTATTAACTTACTTGCCTCAACCTTGTTATTATCTAATAGTAATTCAAGATATCTTATTAGCATAATCTTTATGAGGATTATTTTCAGTTATATATGTATCCTCATAAACATCAGCACTTAAGGCAACTTGCAAGGCATTTTCAACAATATTTTTTAAGTACTCATATTCACTGTTATTAAATTTATTTTTTAAATTTTCTACTATACATTGATAAGTAATTTTTGTTACATTTTCATTTAACCCAAGATTTTTCAAAAGACTATTTAACCAAATAGAAAACTCATTAAAAATACCTGGATTATCAAAATATACTGATTCTGATAGGTAATCTATAATAAAATCTAGGTCTCGTCTGCTTTTAAATTTATATTCATCATCAACCTTTTTATCAAACTTTTCATTAAAAATACAGTCCATTACATCATTTACTATTACATCATTTTGGTTTAATAGTTTATTGCCTAACATCTTTTTATCCATCTGTATTCATCTCCTTTGAGACCTTATATAATAATTATACAAATTATTTACATTACCTCTTTTTAGAGTATGTTTTTGTCTGATAGCTCCTGGTCTAGATAACCTAAGAATTCCTCTGCCTTTTTCTTCGGAGGTTTGGTAATATAGCTTACTATAATAAAGGTCAATACACTTATAATTAAAGTCCAAACTCCCGGCCAAAGACCAAGTGGTTTTAAATTTGTAAACTGTAAATATAATGCAGTAATCGAACCTAAAACTATACTTGTTAATGATCCATAAGCAGTACCTTTTTTCCAAAAGAAAGCAGAGAATATTGTTGGAACTACAACCATTAATCCTACAGATGAAGTTACTGATAAAGTAGCAATTAAATCAAACTGTTGTGAAGCAAAAACAATTCCAATTACAGCAATAATAAAAATAACAAATTTTCCGATTCTAAGCTGTTTATCATCTGAATACTCATCTCTAGACTGCATTAAATCCCTTACTATCAATGAAGATAGAGTTAACATTATTGAGTCTACAGTAGAAATTGCCGCTGCTGTAATACCAACCATTGCGATAAGCCCTAATGCGGTTGGAACATATTGAGAACCTAATAATGAAGGGGTTGCTAGATCAGCTTGAGCTAGTCCGGGTAACAGTATCTTAGCTGAAAAACCCCAAAGAACAGACACTAAAGTATATATAAGACCAAATACTAAAAAACCTTTAATCATGGTTTTCATTGCCTTAAGTGATTTTGGTATAAAAAGTCTCTGACTTACCTGTGGATTTGATATTGAAAAGAAAAACCAGGGTAAGGTAAGTCCTAGAAAGGCTTGAAAATTAAAAAATCCAGGTCCAGGTACTGATAAGAAGTTTCCATGATTTGCTTCTAACTCATTAAAAAATGACATAAATCCACCAAGATGGTTATATATTACATAAAACAATATAACAACACTAACTACAATCATTATTAATGACTGTAAGGAATCAGTCCAGGTTACAGATCTCATCCCAGCGATTATCGCCCAGGAAATAGCTAAAACTGCAGCTATTAATACACCTGCCATAAACGGTATTTGTCCACCGGATAAACCATTAAGTAGATAACCAATACCCATAAGTTGTACAGATAGATAAGGAATCAAAAATATACAGGCTGTCCCTGCTGAAATAATAGCAACCCACTTGTTTTGAAATCTATCACCTAACATTTCATAAGGAGTAATATATCCATATTTTTTGCCTACAAGCCAAAATCTGGGTCCAAAAAATGCTACTAAGGATAAACCAGCAAGATAAACTAGCTCAAAGCCTAAAGCACCAACTCCACCAGAATAAGTAAAACCAGCTAATCCAATCATCATAAATGCACTATAAGTAGTGGCACTATATGATAAGGCTGAAACTACTCCTCCGGTAGATCTGTTATCTAAAAAATATTCCATTACACCTTGTTTTATGCCTTGTCTTGATTTATATGCAATATAAAAACCTAATAGCACATAAATTACTACAGCAGTATATACATAAGACGGATTCATTATTTATCACTCCAATAGGTTGTAATTTTAATAGTAGATATAATAGCAAGAACGGCAAATATTGTCCAATAAAGAAATGAAGCCTCAATTTGATTGACATTTCTTAGTAAAACATAAGGCACAAAATATGCAGAAAGTATTAGCGCTAACAACCATATAATCCAGAAATTTCTTTTTTTCTTTAATTCATCTTTATCCATAATAGCACTCCTTAGAATTAGTGTTTATTCAGGTGTATATACACCCCTGTGCAAAAAAATTAATCCTCTTTTAATAAAAAATTTTTTCGATCAAGTTCTTTGATGATCTCATCTAATACATCTTCATTTATTGCTTCTATTGTATGCAGATGAATGCCTTCTGTCAAGGAAGATAATAATGAAGCTTCAAACTTATCTGTATTATTTAAAAAATCTTCAACTTCTTTAGAGTTCTGAAGCATTAAAAAACCCGATATTTCACCATAAATAGGGTGTTCAACTTTAACATCTTTAACCTTAGCTCCATGTTTTACAATTATCATAAGTTCTTCTTTGACATTTTCTTTACCATGTTTACACGCAATTGTTCTAGAATAGGTTTTTAAACCCATATTATTTTTCAAAACATAACCCTGAGAAGTTGCTAAGATCTCATAACCTTGTGCACGAAGTAAAGCAATATCTTGCACAATTATCTGTCTGGTTACACCATATTCATTGGCTAGTTTTGAACCAGTTATAGGTTTTATTTCATCTTTTAATTTTTTTATTAAACTATCTCTTCTCTTTTTTGCTTCCATATAGATCACCTTTATTTTAGGAGGGGGATGATCCCCCTCCTTATTAATCTTACTTAAACTCATTCATAATTTTTTTAGCATCTTGGGGATTAAAGTCTTTTTCAACAAGTGGTTGATCATCTTGTAGAACTAATCTATCTCTAAAGATCTTTTGTTCGTTTTTGTATATAACACCGATTGGAATATTATCTCCCCATTCTCTTGCCTTTTTAAAGGCTTCTTCTATATTTTCAGGATCATAATTATTATCTAATTTGTAGACTCGCTCTGAATACCATTTATAAGTGTTTATCTTATTAAATGAAACACAGGGTTGCAAGATATCAATTAAAGCATATCCTCTATGATTCATTGCTTGTTTGATCATTTCTTTAAGATGATCTTGGTCTCCAACAAAGCTTCTAGCCACAAAGCTAGCCCCCATTCCAACCGCAAACTGTACGGGTTTAAAAGGAGCAGCTGTTGTACCTTTAACCTGTATAGCAGTCTCAATATATTCTTCTGAGGTTGGAGACGCCTGTCCTTTTGTAAGACCATAGATTTGATTATTGTGAACAAGATGAGTTACATCAGGATTTCTTCTTATGTTATGAAGAATGTGGTTTCCTCCTTCTCCATAACTACATCCATCACCTGATTCAACAATTACTTTTAGTTTGTGATTTCCAACCCGGGTTCCCACAGCAGGTGGAAATGATCTTCCATGTAGTCCGTTAAAACCGTTTAACTTGATATAATGAGGCATCTTAGCCGCCTGTCCTATTCCAGTAAACATTGCAACCTGGTCAGTATCTAAATCAAGTTCTTTTAAGGCTGCTGACAATGCTTTACGAAGTGGAAAATTTCCACAACCTGGACACCAGGCAGTCTCTTCAGTAATATTAAAGTCATTGTTATTGACCATTATCAATCACCTCATCTAAAAATCTGTTATATATTTCTCGGCCAGTAAATGGTCGTCCATCATATTTTAATATACTATTTTTAACATTAAGCAGGGTCTCAGATCTTATTAAAGATTTAAACTGGCCAGTTGAATTTTCTTCTACTGTTACTAACTTTACATTATCTTTTGCAACTTCTTCTAACTTTTCTTTTGGAAGAGGCCAGACATCACTGAAACTTAAAAGCCCTACCTTTACATCATCATCTTTTAAGAAGTTGATATGCCTCTCTAGCCGGACCATAAGAAGAACCCCAAGTTAACATTAAATACTCTATATCTTCATCTCCATAGTATTTAGGTTCTATTAGATCTTCTTTTATTAATTTATCTATTTTTTTAGCTCTTTTATCCACCATTTTTATTCTTGTCTCAGCATCTTCGACTATATGTCCATATTCATCATGTTCATCACTATCTACTAAAACAGTTTCTCCTTTAAGTTGTCCGGGATAAGCTCTTTTTGATATACCGTCTTCAGTATATTTATATCTCTTATAATCTTTAGCGTCAGGATCATCTTTAGATATCAAGTTTCTATTAATCTCTAAGTTATCAAAATCAAATTCTTTTACATTTTTACTGGAATCAGCATTAAACTGATCACTTAAAACTATAATTGGAATTTGATATTTGTCTGCTAAATTTAAAGCCCTAAAGCCTGTATAGAATAGATCTTCTTGATCTCTTGGGGCAATAACCATTAGTGGAAAATCATCCTGAGCAGTATTAATTGCAAAAAGTAGGTCACCCTGTCCCGTTCTTGTGGGTAGTCCAGTTGCCGGACCAGGTCTTTGGACATCAGCAATAACAACTGGTGTTTCATTTAACCCCGCTAATCCAATTGCCTCATTCATCAAGGCAAGTCCACCACCAGATGTTCCTGTCATAGACCTTACTCCACTATATGAACCACCTAAAGCCATATTGATAGCTGCAAGTTCATCTTCAGCCTGTTCAACGATAAGATCATAATCTTTTTGTTTTCCTGCAAGAAAGCTCATTATTCCTGTTGATGGTGACATCGGATAAGCAGAATAGAATCTTAATCCACCTGTTAATGCACCAAAACCTAAAGCGGAATTTCCATCTATAAATATTTCGTCTTCTTTTTCTTTAATATTATCTTTTAAACTATCATAAACACATTCTACAGACTTATATCCTCTTTCTAAGAGTTTAATATTATCTTCTAAAATATCATCGTCAAAGTAATCTTTAAGAACATCTTTTGCTATATCGATGTCTAATCCCATTATTTTAGTAACAGCTCCTACAAATACAGTATTTACTCCTTTGGGATTTATATCCTCTGCTATTACAGATGCTGGTATGAGTAAGGTTCTTTTATCTAATACATTGCTTTCCCCTTCAATTAAAACAATACCATCATCTTTTAATTTATCTTTGTGTATATCTACAGTCTCACTATTTAGAGCAACAAGTAAGTCGATTTCATCTGTGGGGCCGTAAAGTTCTTGATCACTAATTCTAAGCTGCATGAAGTTATGTCCACCTCTTATTCGGGACATAAAATCTTTAGATGAAAAGATATTAAATCCTTCTCTAAAAAGTATCTTTCCCATGATATTATCTACGGTTGTTAAACCCTGTCCAGCTTCACCGCCAATCACGATATTAAAATCCATACAACATTACCTCCTTAGTTCCTCTTTAAGTCGTTTTTATAAAGTTAAGCAACTGCATTGAGCAGTTGCTTGAAAAAATCTATTTTAGTAATCTTCAAGATGGTACCATTCTGCATTTTCTAACCAGGTATTAGGTTTATTTACTAATTCAATTATACTTCTTATAATATCTTCATGTTTTTTCTCTTCTTTTGACAATCTTAAAAGAACATCTTTTACTTTTTTATTATCTACTTCTTCAGCTTTTTCAGAATAAAAGTCTTTACTTTTTTCTTCCATATCTAAAGCTGTTTTATAGACATCCACCTGATCTGTCGGCATAACTTTATCTGGAATATTTTCTTTTATTTCTGAAAACACCTCGTTTACCCTTGTAACAATATCAAAGTCAAGATCCTCCACATTTTCATTATCTCTTAGTTTTTTAACGATTTTTTCATGTTTTGCTTCTTCAGCAGATAGTTCAAGAAACACACTTTTTATACTTTCATCTTTAACATTTTCAGCACATTCCTCATAATACTTACGATTTTCTCTTTCAAAATTAATTGCAAATTGATAAATATCCATACTCTCTCAACCCCTTTTTAAAAGTTTTTAGTTTCCAATTCTCTTAATTTCTCATAAAGCTTTTTTCTCTTTGTTCTAAAACAATACTGCTGTGTCTTTGAGACCTCTGGTCTGTTTTGATCAAAGAAACATCAATTTTTAAACCAATACTTTCAAATAAATTCTTTACCTTATCTTTTTGGGTAAGTAGGGTTTCATAACTTAATAGTATGCTATCTTCTATATTTTCATATGCTGCAATTAATGCATTATTGTTTGTAAACCAGTCCGGTTCAAAATCAGAAATACCCCTTCTTAACATGCTGGCTTTTACATCAGCAGGATTTCTAAAAATAAATACACATTTTAGATTTTGAGCAACATGACTATAGAAAAAAATTGCAGGCACTCTAACTAACTTAAGACCTGACATACCCTCAGTATCATTTAACTTATCAATAACTTGGTTCATTTTGATTGTATTTTTTATTGTCATTGCTTTCTGAATTAATTTTTTTGAAAGGTCTTTACTAATTTCAAGTTCATAATATCCTGACTGATTATATTCATCTCCCTCATAATCTGAAAGAAAATGAACTCCTGCACTTTCTACCAACTGAGAAGTTAATGAAGTCCCACTTCTAGGATGACCACTAACTATTACAGAATTTTTTAGTACTTTTGCTTTAATATTCTCTGACACATTTATTTCCTCCTTTACCAGGCTTGTTTTCCAATTAATGGAACAAACCTAACATGTCCTAAAGTTTGTTCTTTAAAATCACTTTCAGATCTTTTCTCTACTTTATATAAGTTTTGTAAAGCCCGACTGCCGACAGGAATTACAATATAACCTCCGATTTCTAATTGATTTTGATAGCTTTCTGGTATCGAAGGTGCTCCAGCGCTAACAATAATACCTGCAAATTTCTTATCACCATCAGGCCAACCTAAACTACCATCTCCTAATTTAATAGTAATATTTTTATAATTTAATTCATCTAATACCTTTTTTGCTTTATCAGCTAAAGATTGTATTCTTTCTACCGAATATACCTGGCTTGCAATTTGGGCAAGGATTGCTGTTTCATATCCTGAACCGGTTCCAATTTCTAAAACTATATCTGTTTCATCTAATTCTAAAGCTTCAACCATTTCAGCTACAATATATGGTTGACTGATAGTCTGTTCTTTACCAATCGGAAGAGGTCCATCTTGATATGAGTATTTCTTTACATCATCTGGCACAAACTTTTCCCTGGGAACTTCTCGAAAAGCTGCTAGTACCCTCTTATCCTTAATTCCTCTCCGAATAAGTTGCTTTTTTACCATTTCTTCTCTTTTGTTTTTATAGTTATCTTCTTTTATTACCATTTTATTTAACCTAAAAGACTTCAGGTTTATCCCCCTTAAAATTATATTTGTTTAAAATATAATCGGTAATCCTCTTAGAAGCTTTTCCATCTCCATAAGGATTAACTGCTTTTGACATTTTATTGTATTTTTCATTATTATTTAATAGCAAATCAGCCTGTTTAAATATCTCGTTTCTATTAACCCCTACCTTTTTGACTGTACCTGCAGTAATTGCTTCCTGTCTTTCAGTAGTATCTCTTAATACCAATACTGGTTTGCCTAAACCCGGAGCTTCTTCTTGAATACCTCCGGAATCAGTCATAATAAAGTAGGATTTGTTCATTAAGTTAGCAAACTCTAAATAACCAAGGGGTTCTATTAAATGTACGTTTTCATTATTTTCTAGATGCTTATATGCTAGTTTTTTAACTGCTGGATTTAAATGAACCGGAAAGACAACTTCAACTTGAGGGTTACTTTTAATTATATCATTAACCGACCTAAATATTCCAGTAAGTCCTTCTCCTAAATTTTCTCTGCGGTGAGCAGTTAGAAGAATTATTTTTTTATTTTCAAAATCAATGCTTTTTAATACTTTATTTTTGAATTGATAATTATCTTTTACAATCTCCTGAATTGCATCTATAACTGTATTACCTGTTACAAAAATATTTTCTTCAGAAACATTTTCATTTAACAAATTATCTTTATTATTTACTGTAGGAGCAAAGTTAATATCTGCTAAAACACCAGTTAAATGTCTATTCATCTCTTCAGGGTATGGTGAATACTTATTATGGGTTCTTAGACCGGCTTCAACATGCCCAATATCAATTTGATTATAAAATGAGGACAATGCCCCTATAAAAGTTGTTGTCGTATCTCCATGCACTAATATGAGGTCTGGTTTTTCTTTTTTTAAAACCTTATCCAAATTTTTTAATACCTTTACAGTTATATCAGTTAAGGTCTGTTTATCCGACATGATATCTAAATCATAATCAGCTGATATTTTAAACAAGTCTAAAACTTGATCTAACATCTCTCTATGCTGTGCAGTAACTGCTACAACACATTTTATTTCTTTTCTTTTTTTAAGTTCTTTAACTAGAGGAGCCATTTTAATTGCTTCCGGTCTAGTTCCAAATATCGTCATTACTTTTAATACTTTCATTTAATCATCCTTTGGTGTATAATAGTATATAGGTTATATATACATTTCACTATTTAAACAATAAATCCTGCTCATAGAAACTTTAAATTTAATTGTAATATAGTTACTATTACTAACTCTATAATTAAGAATATAATAAAAAGTAGAAAGAAACAAATTTAAAGGAGGGTTGGTTATGTCAGCAAAAAAATGCAAAGCTTGTGGAGCAACCTACCATAAAAACGATAAGTTTTATAAATGTGAAGAATGTGGTGATATTTATTGTCACAATTGTGCTAATCACTACTCCAAAGAGGAAAAAGAGATTTCTGAAAGTATAAGTAAAGGAGATCGTGATGGTTATGTAAATGCAGTCTGTCCATCATGTCAAACAAACATGTTTCCTTACTAACTTTAAATTTTTAAATAAGAAGTTCGTCTTTTTAGGCGGTTTCAGAGTGTAACAAAGCGCATTAAGCTTAACTGCTTAATGCGCTTCTTTTTGATATATTAGTTTTAAAATTGGATAATCAGGATAATCGAGAACTAATAGGAGATAACTATTCTTGCTTTTGCAGGTGTTTTATAACCTGCATTCATGACAATTTTTTGGGTACCAAAACCATTAACGTTCTCCTACTTGTCTGAAAAAATTCTATTATCGTTTCTATTCCCAGGATGTATATTATATACTAAACCATCTATTTTTATCACAGGCTGTTTGATTCATATAAGCAAAAACCGGTTTGTAATCTCCTTTATGAAATAATCCACTTTCTGCATCATTACTACTGACATCAATTTTTTTCTTTATCATTATGGTTTTTTTATCTTTAAATGATTTTTTGCAGTGATTCACCCAATCATTATGTATTTATTCTTTTAAATCTTTTTTATAAAAGCAGGATTTATTTTTATATTATTACTCTTCTTTTTGTTTTCACACTTCTTATAAATATTAAACTATAAAAGAGTTTTAAATTGAAGTGCGGATATAAATGGGTTTTAGATGCTTTAATGTATAAAAAAGTCACAAGATATTTGTGCTTATCTTGTGACTTTGTATGCAGTTTGAGCTGCCTATAATAAATAGGTCGGCTCTTTGATATATAAATACTTTATTTTTTATCTTATAAGGATGAATCTATACTATTAATTTTTTTCTCAAGTTCATTTAAAAATACAGCTGCTTGTGCTCCATCAACTGCTCTATGATCAAAGCCTATTACAAGATTAATCTTTTTAACAACTTTGAAAGTGCCATCATCTTTAATTAAAAAATCATTATATAATTTTCCAACTGAAAGAATACCAACCTGAGGAGGATTGATTACAGCGGTAAACTCATCAATACCATACATACCTAAATTTGTAACTGTAAAAGTAGCCTCTTGCATATCATCCATCTCAAGTTTATTATTTTTAGCTTTTTCAATAAGTTCATTAGCTTTTTTACTAAATCCAGTTAGAGAATAATCTGTTACTTTCTTTAAGACCGGAACAACCAGTCCTCTTTTGATAGCCACAGCCATGCCTATATTAACTTGGTTAAACTGCTTATACTCGTTTTCTAACCAATGGGCATTCATAAATTTATTATCTTTTAAAGTTTTTGCTGTTAAATATGTGACAGCAGTATTTAAAGATACTTCCTCATGCTCAACCAGATAGTCTATTAATTTATCTACTACAATCGATTTTTTAAGATAAGCATGTGGTGACTGCCAGCTTTTGGTTAAATTTTCAGCAGTTGCTTTTCTGATTTGTGAAACTTCTACTAGTTCATATTCTTTTGCTCCGGCTTTTTTATCTTCGCTTAGCTCTTCTTTTACCTTTTGCTTTTCAGTAAGGCCTTCTTTTAGATAATTCAATACATCTTTTTCAATGATTCTGTATCTATCAGTATATTCATTTAAACTATCTAAGTTGATTCCCTCACTTTCTGCTAATTTTCTTGCACGCGGAGAAATTCTAATAAGCTTTTCCTCTCCTGATTTATTTTCAGCCTTTTTTATATTAACTTCTTTTTCTTCGGACTTTGAAGGTTTCTCTTTTATATCTTCTTTTTTATCACCTTTTTGCTCTTTTTCTTTTGCAGCTTCAACATCTTTTACATCATCTATTTCAGATTCATTATCAACCATAATAGCAACAGGTGTTTTTACTTCAACTTCTAAACCAGCCTCTTTTATTATCTTGGCATATATCCATTTTTCTCTGCTTCAACATCCTGAGTTATCTTATCTGTTTCAACATTAAAAATGGGATCTCCTTTTGCTATTTCATCCCCTTCTTCAACATACCAACGGGTAATAACACCTTGCTCCATTGTTAAGCCAAATTTGGGCATTAAAATTTCTTTTTGCATTTTTTACACCTCCTATTATAACATTCCTAGTAATCTTGGAATAAATAAAGTTAATTCAGGGAAATACATTAATAATACTAAAACAATTATAGCTGTTAATATAAAAGGAATAGCTTGTCTTGCAAGTTTTTCCAACGATATTCCAGCTATATTTGAGCCTACGTAAAGGTTTACTGCCACCGGTGGAGTTACCTGACCTATTGCTAAATTAAATGTCATAATAACACCAAACCAGACCGGGTTCCAACCCATTTCATGGATAATTGGTAGTAATAATGGAACAAATACATAGTAAATTGAAATTGCATCTATAACCATACCAGAAAACAATATAATTAAGTTAATGAATAATAGAATTATTATTGGATTATCTGACAAACCTAAAATGGCACTTGAAGCCTTTTCAATTAAACCAACATTAGTAGCTATCCAAGAAAACAAACCGGCCGCAGTAACAACTAACATTACAACAGAAGTTGTAGCTGCAGCATCTACACCTATTTTAAAAAGTACTTTGAAGTTAATTGTTTTATAAATAAATACACCTACAAAAAGACCATAAAACACAGCTACAGCAGCAGCTTCAGTAGGAGTAAATATTCCACCATAAATTCCTCCTAAGATAATTACTGGAGTTAAAAAGCCCCAAAAAGCATCTTTAAAAGAAGTTAATATTTTTTTTGGACTAGCCCACTCTTCTCCTTGATATCCTCTTCTTTTTGAAATTATGTAAACAGTTACACATAATCCAACTGCCATTAAAATACCCGGTACAATACCAGCTGCAAACAAGGTACCAATCGATACATTTGCTATCATTCCATAAACTATAAATGCAATACTGGGAGGTATAATTATTGCCATCCCACTACTGACTGAGGTAACCGCAGTAGCAAAATCCTTATCATAACCTGATTTAACCATGCCCGGTATTAATATAACACCTAAGGCTGCAACAGTAGCTGGACCAGAACCAGAGACAGCACCCCAAAAAGCGGCGACTATTACTGTAGCAATTGCTAAACCGCCTGGTACGGGACCTACTAATAATTTGACAAAATCAATTATCTTCTCAGCCATCTTAGCTTTCTGCATTATTACACCAGCCATTATAAAAAATGGTATAGCTAATAGAGGAAATTTTGCTATCCCACCAAATATAGTATAAGAGACCATATTTAGACCTCTACCTGCAAGCAAAGCACCTGCTATTGCAGTCATACCTAAAGAGATTGCAATTGGGGTTCTAATTGCTAATAGTAAAACAAATATTAGAACTATCCAAATACTTATATCCATTATTTATCCTCCCCCCCAGTAAACAATCTTTGTACTAATCTAAATATAATTAAACCACTTCCAATCGGTAATCCGAGCGTGTACCACCACATGGGAACTCCCATTGATGTTGTAGTAACACCCATTAACATCTCATCTTGAATATGAATAATACTATATCTAAATATAATTACAAAAAATGTAATAGATAAGAGTGTAACAAATATTCTGACTATCCTTTGTAATTTATCTGGCAGTTTTCTACTAAAATTGAGACACATAAATGATCCCATCTTTTAAAGGCTATCGCGCTACCTAAAAAAACTAACCATACATATAAGTAAATTTCTAATTCTTCAATAAAAGAAATTGAAAATTTAAAGGTGAATCTAGATACAACATTGACGAAAGCAACCGTAACCATCGCCAACAATAAAATTCCTGCTAGGTATTCTTCAATATTTTTAAAAAAGTTTTTCCAAGTAAATTTCATTTTTTCACCTCTTTTGGTGAGTTTAATAGAGGAGAGACAATTTGCCTCTCCTCTTTGTATTTAAACTCCTACTCAACTGATTCCATATCAGATTTAGCCTTTTCTACTAATTCTGCACCAATTGATTTAACCCATTCATCATATACATCTCTAGTCTTATCTACAAAAGCTTCTTTTTCTTCATCAGTAAGTACATTAACTTTCATACCTTGTTCTTCTAAGTATTCTAAAGGATCATTACTTCCATCTTTCCTGTTCCCAGGTAGCAAGGAAATTTTTAGCATAACCCATGTCTTTTCCTGACTCGATCATTTTGTCAACATATTGTTTAGCAGAACCATCATCTAAATTATATCTAGATAACATTTTTTCAAATTTAAGTGCTTCTTCAGCTGCCTGTCTTACTATCTTTTGATCTTCTTCTGTCCAACTGTTAAATACATCTTCATTTATACCAAGTAATAGGGGGTCTATTAAGTAATCCCATACAGTCATATATTCATGAAAATCCCAAATCTTTAAAGGAATTAATACTCCGACTGTAGGATTTTCTTGGCCATCAACAGTACCCTGCTGGAAACCAGTTGTAGCTTCTCCCCAATTCATTGTTAAAGGATTAGAACCTAAACCTTTAAAGATATCTATAAATATTTTACTACCAACAACACGGTATTTCAGATCAGATAAATCTTCAGGGGAATGAATTGCTCTTTTATTATTAGTAATTTGTCTAAAACCATTTTCTCCCCATCCAATTGGTACTACTCCAAAGCTTTCTATCTTATCTAAAATCTGTTGACCTGCCTCACCATTTTCAACAGCATCTACTGCTTTATAGCTATCGAAAAAGAATGGTAAGTTAAATAGATTTAGTTCTCTAATCTGTGAAGACCAGTTAATTGTAGATTCCAAGGCCATATCAACAGAACCATTTCTAACCATCATAAAGATAGAAGTCTGTTTACCAGATGCTAAACTTGAACCACCATAAGGTTTAATATTGATTCTACCATCTGTTCTTTCTTTAACTAAGTCAGCTAAATAATTAGCACCAATGCCCCAAGGAAAACCAGGCCCAACATTATAACTTAAAGTATAATTTTCCTTATAATCAGCAGCCAAACTCATTGAACTAAAAACCAATACAAACAACATAGTGACAATTAATATTTTCTTATACACTTTTATTTTCCCCCTTTTTTATATTAAAAACTTTGATGCTTCTTTTATAACATTTGTCTTGTCAGGCATAATGAAGTTTTCTTGTTCAGGTGTAAAGGAATTTGGAACATTATATGCACCAACTCTTCTAATTGGTCCATCTAGATAGTCAAAAGCGTTTTCTTGAATATAACTTGTCACTTCAGCTCCCCAACCTGCTCTTTTCCAGGTTTCATGGACAACTAAAAGTCTTCCAGTTTTTTTAACAGAAGCTATAACAGTTTCTTTATCCCAAGGTACGAGTGTTCTTAGATCAATTACTTCAACAGAAATCCCATCTTCTTTTAATTCTTCAGCCGCTTTTAGGCTTTCATGTAGCATTCTTGAAGTAGTAACAATTGTAATATCATTACCTTTTCTTTTTATATCTGCTTCTCCAAAAGGAATTTTATATTCATCTTCCGGAACCATTCCTTTTTGACCATAAAGTTGTTTATGTTCAAAAAAGATAACCGGATCATTTTGAGTTAAAGCATATTTATATAATCCATAAGTATCGCGTGGTGTTGCTGGAACAACCACTTTAATACCTGGAATATGCATAAAAATTGTTTCCACTGACTGAGAGTGCTGTGCAGCTGCAGAAAGTGATCTGCCATCAGGTCCCCTTAAAATAATGGGCAAATCTCTTTGACCACCTGACATGTATCTTATTTTCATAATTTGGTTAGCTATAGCTGTCATACCTGTGAACAAAAAATCAGCAAAGTGAAATTCGACTACAGGTCTTGCTCCAGCAAGGGCTGCTCCCACAGCAGAACCGAAGATAACTTCTTCTGAAATCGGAGTATCAATTACTCTATCATCAAATTTGCCAATTAGACCTTTATACTGCCCAAATATTCCACCTTGTTCAGCTATATCCTCTCCATATGTAAATATGGTTGGATCTTTCTCCATTTCTTCTTCCATTGCTCGACATATTGCATCAGATATCGTCATTTCTACTTCTGACATAATATCACCTCCTATTTATAATCGTATCCGCTGTCATCCGCAAATAAATCTTCTAAAGCTTCTTCAGGTTTAGGATAATCACAATTTTCTGCAAATTTTACCGCTTCTTTAATTATATTCTCATAGTTATTCCATATTTTTTCCTTTTTGTCATTATCTAATATATCGTTATCAAATAAATAATTTTCAAACCTGTTTATTGGTTCTTCGTCCCATCTTTTTTCTACTTCTTTTTTATCTCTATAGTCTTCTGGGTCGCCTACAAAGTGTCCTTTTAGTCGATAGGTCTTACATTCCAATAATATTGGCCCTGAACCATTTCTAATCTTTTTTATTAATTTATTAGCTTCATTATAAACTTCTAAAACATCATTACCATCAATTGTAATTCCTTCGATATTATAACCAGCAGCTCTTTCTGAAATATTTTCTACTGAAGTAGAATTTTTAGAAGAAATTGTTGAAGCATAATTATTATATTCTACAACAAAAAGGATTGGTAGATTATATATTGATGCCCAATTTAAAGCTTCATGAAACGCTCCTCTATTAGAAGCACCATCTCCAAAAAAAGCTACGACAACTTGATCTGTTTTGGTGATCTTTTTTATTGCCAATCCTGCACCCGCAGCAATTGGTAAACCACCAGCAACTTCTCCATTTGCTCCCAAAACTCCCAAATCAAAATTCATAATGTGCATAGAGCCACCTTTGCCTTTGCAGTATCCATCCTTTTTACCATATAATTCTGCCATCATTTTATTTGGATCTGCACCTTTGGCTAACATATGTCCATGGCCTCTATGGGTACTGGTTATAAAATCATCCTCTTTAAGATTTTCTATAATACCAGTGGCAATAGCTTCTTCCCCAATATATAGATGTATAAATCCAGGGATTTCACTATTTAGAAATTTTTCTTCCGCTTTTAATTCAAAATTTCTTATTAATACCATCTTTTCATATAATTTCAGAAATTTTTCTTTGGAAACTTGGTTTTTATTATTTTTTGCCATTTTCTCACCTCCAGTATTAGTATAATGCATTTTTTGTTCCATAAAAAAACATGGTGACTATCCTTGATTTTACAAGAAAGATAAATCACCACAATGTGAGTTGTTTATTTTTCCAACAATGTATATGTTGATATTTTTAACACATGTTTAAATATTGAACATGTGTTAAATTATAAATTG
This sequence comes from Halanaerobiales bacterium, assembly GCA_034521955.1. Lineage (GTDB taxonomy): Bacteria > Bacillota > Halanaerobiia > Halanaerobiales > M55B127 > M55B127. Next base: position 473,368 of record JAXHLT010000001.1, read on the forward strand.
TTATAAATAGTATTCCTACTGACTTTTAACAATCTTGCTGCTTTAGAAATATTATTGTCACACATTTCAACCACTTCTTTTATATATTCTTTCTCTTTAATATTAAGTGGTTTTATTTCGAAATTATTATGAATACTTTCTTCCTCATCATTATATAAGTTTTGTTCACGTACAAAATCAATAACATCATTAGTTGTTATGATTTCTTTATTAGAAAGATTGATCAATCTTTCTATAACATTTTCTAATTCTCTTACATTACCAGGCCAATTATAATCCTTGAATTTTTTAAATACATTTTCCTCAAATTTAATATTTTTAATTCCAATTTTACCTGCAAATATATTTAAAAAATACTTAGCCAATAAAACAATATCTTCCTTTCTTTCTCTTAATGGAGGCACATATATATTTAATACATTTAAACGATAATAAAGATCATGTCGAAAATTATTTTTTTTCACTTCTTTAGAAAGATCCTTATTACTCGCAGCAATTATTCTAACATCAACTGGTATTACTTCTGTTCCACCAATCCTAATTATTTTCTTATTTTGCAATACTCTTAATAATTTAGCCTGCATATTTATCGGCATTTCTCCAATTTCATCTAAAAATATTGTACCACCATTAGCTAGTTCAAATTTGCCAGGCCTTCCATCCTTACTTGCACCTGTAAATGCACCATCTACATATCCAAATAATTCACTTTCTATTAATTTAGTTGGTAATGCTGCACAATTAATTCCAACAAATGGCCCTTCTGCTCTTGAAGACTCTTTATGTATAGCTTGAGCAAACATTTCTTTTCCCGTTCCAGTTTCTCCCTGAATTAAGGCATTAGAATCACTTTTTGAAGCAATTCTAGCAATTCTTTTGCTGCTCTTAATAGCTTGGCTTTTACCTAGTATATCATCAAAAGAAAAAGAAGCCTGTGCACCGGTCATTACATTTACCATCTTTTTGACTCTACTTATCTCGCGGAATGTATCCAACACTCCTTGCATCTCTCCATTTTCATTTCTCAAGACAGTTGCCGTTTTTATAAAATGTAATAATTTACCATGTGATCTTATATAAAATTCCCTATCTACATATCCTTTACCTGTTTCCAATACTTCCAATATTACTGGTCTAAAATCTACTAATTCAGTGATATGTTTTCCTACTGATTTTATATGGTCTATTTTTAATATTTTACCAGCAATTTCATTCATAAACTTAACTATTCCATTTTTTTCAATTACTAATATACCTTCTGAAATGGTTTGCATAATAGCATCTTCAAGCTTGTTTTTTCTTTCAAGTTCTTGATTCAATTTTTTTAAATTAAATTGATTTTCTATAGCTTTTGCACTTGTGATAACCATACCCAATGTATGAACATGAACATTAGATTTAAGTCCAGAAATATTTAATACACCGATTAAATTATTCTCGCCATCATGAATGGGAGCTGCTGAACAAGCCCATTTATGCAAACTCTCACAATAGTGTTCAGGCCCTACAATTTGAACAGGTTTATTATTTTTAAGTGCTAATGCTGTAGAAGTTGTCCCAGTTACTGAACTATCCCATTTTACTCCTGTGCGATAATTATATTTTTCTTCAAAATTATTTATTACATCTTCATCTCCAATAATATCTAATACAAATCCATCTTTATTTGTAAACAAAATTAGATAACCACTTCCTTTTGTGGTTTTGTATAGATGACTCATATATTCATAAATGATTTCATATTCATCTGAAATATTTTCTCTTTTTTTGAGACTTTCTCTTCTGAAACAAATGTTAAATTCATATTTTTTTTGTAAGGGTCTATATTATTCTTTTTTGCATATATCCACGACTCAACAATACCTTCATTAATTTCATCATCAATAATATCCTCTTTAATAAAGTTAGACCATTGTTCTTTTAGTTTTTCAAAATTCTTTTTGTCGTGCAACATTTGTTCCTCCTTATTGTCTGGTATATAAATAATTTTCTATACCAAACACAAAATACCTCTATTAATAATTAATCCCGGTTAAAAAACCGAGATTAATTATTAAATACTAAATTCTTTTTTCTTTTATCCATTCAACTAAATCTTCGATAATCTCTTCTTCTTTTTTAGAATGGTTAACATCTTTAATTACTTTAGTTACCTCATCAATTTTAAACTGACAACCTTCTAATTTTTCTGCTATATCTTCTATTAGATCAGCATTCATTGCATCTGAATAAATTTTAGATCCTGTAATTTTTCCTTTAGTTAACGTTAAACCCAATTGAATATCTCCCCAATCAAATCTTTTTTCATATGTTATATCAAAATCAGGAGCTTGCCCATATCTCCAATTCCAAGATGAATATTTATCCTTTAACTTGGAAACATCTTCTATTTGGTTAGGTGAAATTACTTCTTTATCTGGATTAACATCATATAATTCTTTAAAATATTTGGCTAATTCTTTTTTCATTTTATCAATTGTAACTGATGAATTAAGTTCTTTTAAGTTTACAACTCTTGACTTTACAGACTCTATTCCTTTTGACTGTATTTTTTCTTTAGACACCTGTAAGTAATTAACCATTTTTTCAAAATCAGTATCTACAAGAATAGTTCCATGATGATATGATGCATTTGTACCATAATAAAAAGCATTCCCTGAAAACTTTCTACCTGATGCAACAAGATCATTTCGACCAGAAAATTTAGCCTCTATATTACTATCTCTTACAGCTTTTAATATAACTTCAAGCTGTGTGTGAATATCATAAAGGTTTTTATCCATAATAAATGTAAAGTTTAAATTTCCCAAGTCATGATAAACTGCTCCACCACCAGAAAGTCTTCTGGCGAGTTTGCCATCATTATTTTCAAGTAATCGACAGTTGCATTCTTTCCAGGCATTTTGATTACGGCCAATTACTACAGTATTATCATTTTGCCATAAGTATAACATAACTTCATTTTTTTTCGTGTTATTTAATAAATGTTCTTCTAAGGCTAAATTATACCAAGGATTATATGAATCAGAATATATCAATCTAGCACTTTCAATCTGACTTTTGATTTTATTAATTAATTTTGACATAATGTATAGCACCTCCGATTGAATCTAAAGCTGCTTCATGTATTACTTCAGATGTAGTCGGATGGGCGTGTATGGTTTCTATTATATCCTTGATTTTCATATTTTTATTTACAGCGAGGGTAAGTTCATGAATTAAGTCAGTTGCGTGAACTCCTATTATTGAACTCCCAAGAATTTGCTCCACTATCCTTTTTAGAAATTATTTTGATGAATCCATTCCTCTTATTCATGGTTTTAACCTTACCATTTGCTCTAAAAGGAAATTTCCCTACTGCTATAGTCAACATCTTTTTCTTTTACTTCTTCTTCAGTTAAACCAACAGTTGCTATCTCAGGTTTAGTAAAGATTGCAGCAGGCACTGCATCATAATGCATCTTTTTATCTTTACCCATAATATTTTCTACTGCAACTATACCCTGATGGGAGGCTACATGGGCTAAAAGAATTTTGCCTGTTACATCCCCTGCAGCATAAATATTATCAACTGTGGTTTTCATATGATCATCAACTTTTATTGCATTATTTTCTTTTTGAATACCAATTTTTCTAAATCTAAGCCACCAAAACTAGGTTCTCTACCGGTTGCAACCAATACTTTTTCTACATCAAGAGTTTCCTCTTTTTCATCTTTTATATATGTAACACTAAAATTATCACCCTTTTTAATTTCAGTAACTTGTGCCCCGGTTGTTATTTGAATTCTTTCTCTTTTAGCAATACTTCTTAACTCTTTAGTGATTTCTTTATCTACTCCTGGTAGTATATCATCTAAGTATTCAACTACTTTAACATCAACACCAAAAGCTGAAAAGATAGAAGCAAACTCCATACCAATTACTCCACCACCAATTATTGCAAGAGATTTTGGTAGCTGTTCTAAATCTAGTATATCTTTACTTGTTAATATTCCTTTTAAGTCAATTCCTTTTATCGGAGCTTTTTTCACTTTAGAACCAGTAGCTAAAATTATATAGTCTGTTTCAATTATTTCTCTACCAGCATCTGTTTTAACAGAAACTGTATTTTGATCTAATAGACTGGCTATACCCTTAATAACATTAACCTCATGTTTTTTTAATAGAAATTCTACTCCCCCAACAAGTTGTTTTACAATTCCATCTTTGTTTTTAATAACTCTTTTCATATTAACACTAGCACTTTCTACATCAATTCCAAATCTTTTAGCATTTTGAGTATCAGAGTATATTTTAGCAGAATATACAAAAGCTTTTGTTGGTATACAACCCCAGTTTAAACAAGTCCCCCCTATTTTTTCTTTTTCAACTAAATTAACTTCTGCTCCTAATTGAGCAGCTCTAATAGCAGCAACATAACCTCCAGGTCCTCCACCAATTATTGTAATCACCTTTTTTTTCATTAAAAACTTTACCTCCTTGTGTAAAAACTTTTTAATTATTAAAATAATATGAAGTGATAAGTTAATTATTCCATTTGTATTCTTCAACTAATTCCATAAATATATCTATTATTTCATTTATCGTATCATAAACTTCATCAGTTTTTAATGTCCTATCTTCTTTTTTTGTATTAATTTTAAATTCTTTTTTTATTACACCTGGTTTATCTGATAAGACATATATCCTATCTGACAGCAATGCTGCTTCTTCTGGATCATGGGTGATAACAAACATATCAATATTTTTTCTGCTGTGTAAGTTTACGAGCAGGTTTCTTAAGTTAAGTTCAGTTTGTGTATCAACAGACTTAAGAGGTTCATCCATAATCAAAAAATCAGGTTTAATTGATATCGCTTTTAAAATTTCAACTCTTTGTTTCATACCACCACTTAATTCTTCAGGATAGCTATTAATTACTTCATTTAAATTTGTAAGATCTAATAGATTTTCTCTAATTTCTTTTGCCTCATTATTATCAAGATAATTTTGTTGTATAAATTTGAAGTTATCTTCTATTGTCCTCCAGGGCAATAATCTGGGTTCCTGAAATACATAACCAGATCTAATTCTTTTATTAAATATTACCTCACCACTGTCTTGTTTAATTAAATTTGCAAGGATTTTAAATAATGTTGTTTTACCACTCCCTGATGGACCTAAAAGTGTTACAATTTCGCCCTGGTTAACAGTTAAAGAAACATCTTTAAGCACTTTTAAATCATCAAAGCTCTTATTTATATTTTTTAATTTTAGTATATTATCCATTGTTTTTCCACCCGGTTACTTTCCTTTGAATAGGCTTAATAATTAGATATTCAACAATGAGCATTAATAGAATAAGTAAAATTGCCCAGGCAAATAGTTTATCAGTATTTAAATTGCTGTTTGCCATACTTAATGCAAAACCAACACCACTATTTGAACCTAAAAATTCAGCAAAAATTGTAGATTTCCAGGCAAAAGCTAAACCTATACTTAATGCAGTAAAAATATATGGTACTAATGACGGGATATATATATCATAAAATACTTGATTTTTTTTAATATTATAGACTTTAGCCATTTCAATTAATTTATTATCAATGTTTTGCAGCCCTTCAAATATATTTACAAATATTATTGGTAAAGTGACCACAAATATCAAAAATATTGGAGTTAAGTTATCTGCAATTCCAAACCAGATAACTGCTAAGGCAAGCCATATTACCGGTGGAGTAGTTTGAACTACTGTAATAATCGGTCTAAAGATTGTATATAATAAATTATATTTGTTGAGAACTAAAGCCAATAGAAAACCTACAACAAAGGCTAAACCATAACCGATTATGGTCCTTTCTACTGTAATAATAAGGTTGTTGAATAAATTACCGTTTTTATAAATATCAATAAAAGAATTAAATGTATCTACTGGTGAAGGTAAAATTAAAGGATTAAACTGTTTAGAATAATATGACCAGATTAAAAACACCACCAGAAAACCGGTGGTGCTTATAAGTATTTTTTTAAATCTTTTAATAATAGAACTCTTCATCTGGTAAGTTACCACCTATCATTTCAGGATACATCTCTAAAATATGCTCAAAGTAGGTGTTAGTTAATGCTCTTGACTCTTTGTCAGGATAAATATTTAAATTAACTCTACTCCAGGCTTTTTCCATAACAGGTTTAGGTATACCAAAATACTCAGATGCATCATTTATAGCTTCATTTGGATTTTCATTGTAATACTTAACTCCTTCAATATACTTACCTGCTATTATATCAACTAAACCAGAATGTTCTTTAACAAACTGACTTGATACAAAAAGTCCTACAAATGGAATTCTTTGGTCTCCATTGTGTAATTTTCCCCATTCTTTTTGAATATCTAATGATAAATAAGTATTATCACTTTTAGCTAGTGTTGTAGTTACTAATGGTTCAGGTAGTATTATTGAATCTACTTGACCACTCATAAATATCTTAGCACCATTTGGTAGAGGTCTGTAAACTAATTCTACATCTTCAGTGCTTAATCCATTTTCTTTTAGTAAATATCTAGCTAAGAAATCTAAAGGACCTCCTTTTAAAGGTAAACTAAGTGTTTTACCCTTAAGGTCAGAAAAATCATCTGCTTTAAATCCGTTTGTTAAAAGATAATCAATTCCCCATATATTTACATTTACCAGATTTACACCTATCCCTTTATTATATATTTTTGCACCTACATTAACCCCTGTAACCATAAATTCTATGTCATTTTTGGCAATAAGAGAAATAGCTCTTTGGTGATCAGGAGATATATTTACATTAAGATCCATAAAGTTATCTAACTCACCTGAATTTGCCATTCTTAATAAGGGCAATGCTGCTGGAACAGGTGGGGTTTGAATTGTTATCTTACGGGGAGCAGCATTAATAATCCCACCAAATGATAAAGTCAAAGTTAACACTAATGTCAAAACTAATAATAAACTTGTTCTTTTTAATAACTTCATATTTAACACACTCCATTAAATTAATTATTATTAAAATTATTAATTTTCTAGTTGTTCATTAAATTCTTCTGCTTTTTTGTTATACTCTTCTACCTCATTATTATATTTATCAGTTTCATTTAAAACATCGATTATCTCAAAAGTTTTAAGAAGTCCAAATACAGCTAGAGCTGTATTTTTAGTTCCATCATTATCTGTGCTAAAAGCAGTAATCAAAGAACCAACTTCTCCAACCATAAATAAGGTCCCTTTAGGCCACCAACTATCTACCATAGCATGTCCAGCTGAAGGTATAATTGCTGAAGCAATTCCAACTTCAGATTTACTTTTGAAGTTAAGCAGTTGTTTTCTTTCTTTTTGTGGTTCTAAATAATTTAAACGCCAGTACAGATCGGTATTTTTAAAACTGTCATTTTGTTCTAAATAATCAACAACTCTTTTATTGTTATAATCACGTGCAATCGGGTTTGCTCCCAGATCAATTAAATACTCAATAACACTACTGTCATTATAGTTTTGTATCGCAGTCATTAAAACTGTTTTTCCACTGAACTTATCTCTTGATTTTACATCTGCACCGCGGTTAATTAGAAGAGAAATTACTTCAATATTTCTACCTCTTTCAACAGCTAAATATAGTGGTGTCTTCCCTGAAATATCCTCTTGATGAATAGAAGCACCTCTATTTAATAGTAAATTGATTATATCATAACTATTATATTGAACAGCATAAGCTAATGCATTTTGACCTTTATTATCGGTTATATTAAGCTGTGCTCCTTTATCTATTAAGTAGTTTATAATTCTAGTATTGTTATTATATCGGGCTGCATACATTATGGCTGTCATACCATCTTTATCTTTTGTATTTATATTGTTTTTTTCCAGATTTAATATTTCAAGTGCTTTAACATTTTTTTGTTCTTTAGCAGCCACCATCATCGGTGTGATACCTTGATAATCGCTAATTTTTACTTCTGCACCAAAAAGTATAAATCTCCTTATTAAGTCATAATCCCCTTTTTCTATAATATAATATAAAGGAGTACGACCTCTTTGATCTCTAATATTAACCCTTGCACCTGCTAACAATAATGAATCAATAATATCGGATTTTAAACCATCTTCAATTGCAAAGATTAAAGGAGTTTTTTTATCACGGTTAGCTTGATTTACATTTGCACCGTAACTTATAAGTAAGCTGACTATTTCATCATCTCTATATTTAACAGCATATATTAAAGGTGTATTTCCATTATCATTACTAATATTAACCCTTGAATTCATCCTTAATAGAATTCTTATTGTATCAGAATTGTCATTATATCTTATTGCATACATTAAGGCATTCAATCCATTATTGTCCCTACTGTTTACATAAACACCATGGTCATATAATACTATTAATGACCTATAGTTATTATTATATCTAGCGGCTGTCATCAAAGGAGTAATTCCATTTTCATCTCTTTGATTAACTTCAGCTCCGTTGTTTATAGCTTCTTCTATTTCAGCTGGTGAGCCCTCTTTACAGATTGTATAAAAATCATCAGCTTGTACTGTAAGACTTAGTCCAAATAATAAGATTAATATAACTATTATTGATACTTTATTAAAATATTTTTTCATCATTTCCACCTCTTCTGATTAACCCCTTAGAAGTCCTTGAATAATAATATCAGAAGCTTCTTCTTCATCAAGCCCTCTAGCCATTAAAGTCTGCAGTTGGTCACTGTCAACACTACCTATAGCAGCTTCATGAGTTATCTTTGCTTCAGGGATGTCTAACTTCTACTATTGGTACTGCTCTTGCTACTGCATTATCTTTGATAATTTCTGTACAGTCCACATGACCCTTAGCATCTGCTGCACTTGCAGTAAGTTCATTAAATATTTCAGCCTTAGCATTATCCTTCATCGCTATTTTTGAATCAAGCAAGCCTCTTGCATTTTGACCATTTAGATGAGCCGCTTCCCTTATATTTACTATATCATCAGCATAGCCACTAATTCGTGCCAGCATTTCTACCTTTGCATCTTCTGCAACTTCTGCTTCATAATCAAATTCAATTTTACCTACTCTGCCTTTTCTGAGAGTAAACAAGGTAAGTAGTTCACTGTTTTTATCCATTATTATATCCGATTTTGCAATAACTTCTACTCCACCTGTATCACCATGGAAATGATTTTCTTCATATTCATATTTAGCATTTTCAGCTAAATGAATCTCAGCTTCCATTACATGTTTAACCTTTGTGGCATTAGGAAAAACACAGTCCGCCATTACTTTTATCTGTGCATCTTTTTTAACTTCTACATCCATAACTATTTTTTGCAAACCTTCTTTAGGTAAAACTCCAAAACACATATGAAGCGGTTTTTCAATCTTATATCCTTCTTGGACAACTAACTTCACATCAACAGTACTATCATCTATTTTTTTTGCATCCATTTTAATGCCTTCTACTTCATGTTTGCCTAAAACACGATCCTGTTCTAATACCATATGAGGTGTATCGCTGTCAGAAAAGATATCTTCTCCACCTGCATCCTTATATGCATCAACCATCATTTTATAATCATTCATTGAACAACACCTCCTGATGTTCTTCTGGATTTTCATCTTCACAAGGTGTACACTCAAACTTGAAGTATTCGCTCACCTGTTTAGGATCACCGACATTAAATACTTCTCCGTGACAAATCAAGGCTGCCTTGTCAGCAACATCCAGCATTTCATCAGAGTGAGTGATTAACAATACTCCAATATTTTCTTTTCTAAAGTCTTCTATAACAGTTCTTATATTATTTAATGCTACAACATCTACACCTGAATCTGGTTCATCTAATATAACTAAATCCGGTTTCATAAGTAATATTGAAGCTATTTCAATTCTTTTTCTTTCTCCACCACTTAATGTTTCATCAACTTTTCTATTCAAATATTTTTTTGGTACTATAGCTACTTCATTTAAAGCCCACTTAATATCTTCTTCTGTAATATCTATATTTCTAGCTTTTGCTCCCAATGATAAAAACTCTTTTACAGTAACTCCTTCAAAACGAGCCGGTTCCTGCCAGGCTAAGGTTATACCTCTCTTAGCTCGATCAGTTACAGATAAATTGCTTATCTCTTCACCTTTATAAATAATGCTACCATTTTTTGTTTTATAGCCTTTTAGACCCATTAAGGTATATGCGAGAGATGACTTACCACAACCGTTTGGACCTATAACTGCAAAAACTTCGCCTCCACTAATGCTTAGATTAATATTTTTAAGAATTTGTTCTTTATCCAATGTTAAATCCAAATTTTTTATTTCTAATAAATTCTGCATCTTTGTATTTACCTCCCTTGTTCACTAAGACTAATTATATTACAAAGTGAAAAAAAGTGCAATTAATATCAAAAAGCCGGATTTCACTCCGACTTTATTAACTTAACCGTATTAACATGTGTTTTAGAACATCTCTAAAAGTTTATCAAGCCTATATACTTCACTTTTATTAAGTTCATTGTTTTCCATCTTCTCTTTGATCATATCTATTAAAGGATTGGATTTTTCACTATGAATTTGATTTTTATTTTTATACATTTTGTAGTCTGCCTTTTCTATTAAGGTATCAATTGGGGTTTTTATATTTTCGTTTTTGGTTGCACTCCCTAGTGACATTGAAATAGGACGATTTGAATTATAAGTCTTTTTTACCTCATTAATTATTCTCTCGATTATTTTTTCGGCATCTATAATGGCAGTGTTGGGAAGTAAAATTAAAAATTCATCTCCACCCCATCTGCCTAATATATCTTCTTTTCTCATACATCGTTTTAATAGATCAGCAGTTTTTATAATATATTGATCTCCTTCATCATGACCAAAAACATCATTGACTAACTTAAGTCCATTTAAATCACAGATTATTACACTAATCGGCTGCTGTCTTTTAGTATCAAGCCTTTTTATCTCTTCATGTAAGTAGTTTCTATTATATAAACCTGTCAAATTATCATGGAATCCTAAGTATGTTATTCTTTTTTCATAGTCAATTCTCTTTAAAGCTGAATTTGTATGAGCAATTAATAGTTCTACTAATTCAAGGTCTTCTCTTGTAAATTCATTAATTTTAGTTGATACAGCCTGGAAAATACCTAATTCACCAATTGGTATAGTTATAGCTGAATGGTATTTATCACTTGTTGGTTTAGCAAATTCTAATTTTTGTATATCACCTGTTAGGTGTGAACTTTTATTATTATAAACATGTGTTGCTAAACTCTGCACTTTTAAATCTGTTGATATAGAATCTCCTTTTTGGAGGCTTCGGGAAGTAGCCTTTACTACCAATTTATCTCCCTCAACAATGTCTAGAGTACAGAGATCAAAATCTAATATGTTTTCAGCAGCTTTAATAGTTAGATTATATACTTCTTTTTGTGTTTTTACTTCTTTCATCTTTAAAGCTGTCTTATGGAGATCTTTAATTTTTCGCCTGCTTTTTCTAAGCATTGTTGATATATTTAGTTCATCTAAATCGGCTTCAATAAAAATGATGTGTTTACCAACTAGACCTCCCTTTTTATCAATCGGAAGATTAATTAATTTATACTTTTTTTCTCCAAAGTTACTAGTTGATATTTCAATTTCACCTTTATATACTTGTCCAGATTCGCTTTTTTGTTTTAAATAATTAGTTTTACTTTCTGATTCATTAATATCTATAATATTTTTTATGTTTTTGTTTAACACATTTTCTAAATTTAAATCAAATTCATCTAAAAAAGCTCTATTAACTTTTTTGATACTATCTTTTTGATTAACTATAACCATTGGATATGTAAATTTATCAAACAATGCTTCATAATTAATCTTAATCCCTTTCGATTTCTCTATTCTCTTTTCTTTTTTATATTTACCTTTTAGCCAATAAAATAAATATATAAGTGCAACTACTAATATTATGTTAATAATTATGTCTACCATCTGCAGCAATCCTTTCTTCTTTTACAATTCTCTACTACTTCAACTACTAAATCTGCAATTTTTCAATCAACTGTTTTGATTTTTTAAAATAATTTCTTTCCTGGCTTTATCAAAACTTAAAAATCTCTATATACTTATTTTTATATCTTATAGCATCCTAGGTATCAGCTCTTGCAATAATTCTTAAAACTAAGATGCAAAAATCTTTAGAACCTCTTCACATTATTTTTTATCTAATAGTTTTACAAGTTTATATAATATACCTAAAGTTTACGGCATCAATTATACTTCATTAGAATATGTATTAAAAATATTTAACAGTCTTTATAATTATAATACAAAAAAGTTTAGATGACAAATATATTTGAGTATATAATCTTGAAAAAATATTGTAAAACAATATTTATAAAAGAAGACTCCCTTTCTATGTTCTGTTTGAATACAAACATTTTTTAAAAAAGAGAGCCCTCTTTCTATAGTCTATTCTATTTTTTAAAAAGTTGTTTACAATACAAAAAGGTTGTTATCATTTCTTATCATATTAAAAGTCAAAATCGATCAAATTCATTATCTATTTTATGTAAATGGGTACTTTGCTCTTATATTTTAAACTTCAAAAAATTTCAATAATTACAATCTATAATAAACTAGGAATGATATAACATTTTTTCAGCAATTTATAGATATATAGTTTTAAACAAATTAATCAAGATTCTCATATAAATATTCTCTTGTTAATGGGCGATTATTATTTAAGCCCTTTGAAAATAACAATTGATGAACACCAAGACCTGTATGACGGAAAGAAACTGTACAACCCACTAGAAATAATCTCCACATACGTACAAACTTTTCATCATACATCTTTTTTACTTGATCTGTAACCTCTTCAAAGTTCTCTGCCCAGTGTTCAGTAGTATAGGCATAATGCATACGCAGACTTTCTGCATCAAGAAGATGAAAAGAATATTCTGGTAGTTCCCAAACAACCTCCCTTAGTGATGGTATATAACCCCAGGGAAAAATGTATTTTTGTAACCAGGGATTAGTTGGAGTTTCTGTTGGATGAGTTAATGTATGTAGCAGTGAAAGCCCACCTTTTTGCAGCATATTATTAACAGCTGTAAAGTATTCAGAAAAATGCTCTTTACCTACATGTTCAAACATTCCGACACTAACAATTTTATCAAAAACAGGTTCTTCTTCAGCCAACTCCCTGTAATCAATTAATCTAACTTCAACCTTATCTTCTAACCCTTCTTCTTTAATTCGTTTTTTGGTTTCCTCAAACTGTTCTTGACTTAGGGTTATACCTAGAGCTTGTACATTATACTGTTTAACTGCTCTAATTATCAACCAACCCCAACCACATCCAATATCCAATAGTTTTTCGCCTTCTTTAAGATTCAATTTTTTTAAGGTATGATCAATTTTTTGTAACTGAGCTTTTTTTAACGAATCATTTTTTGAACGGAAATAGGCGCAAGAATAAATCATTGTTTCATCTAACCATAATCGGAAAAAATCATTACCCAGATCATAGTGATCCTGTACTCCTTTTTCTTGTTCTTTACGACTAGCATTTTTCTGCCAGTTCCAGAACTTATTAATCAAACTCTCTGATTCAGCCTCTTTTAAATTCGATTGATTCTTTATTGCCAAGTGAAAAACATCTTGTAGGTCACCCTCAAAATCAATTTTACCTTCCATATAAGCCTCACCTAACTTGACCTGTGGATTAGTCATGATTTCGGTTAAATTCAACTTTTCTCTAATAAATAAATGAAATAATGTGGCTTTTTTATCTTTGGATTGGCTATCTTTAATACCATAGGTTTCCGTTTCTCCATCCCAGAAGGTTACAGTAAATCGCTCTCCTTTTAATCTTTTAAAAAAAGATTTTAAAACCTTTTTTTGCATGATTTATACCTCCTTATTTTATTTTGCCCCTTACAATACTCCCGTACTTTTTTGCAAATCCTTCTGTAGTTAAACCAGCTATAAAGAAAAACCCCACTTTATATTTTATTAAACAACAAAAAAATAAGAAACAAAATTAACCACAGTTTGTCTTATTTAACTCAACTTTCTAAGATTACATATCATAACTTTCTGTAATTAAAATATTACTCCAGTAACAATTTGTCAATACAGCTAATCACCAGAATAATCTCTAAGTGCTTAAACCTTTATATAAGTTGATTTTATAGTGAAGACTTGACATTTTCAACCATCATTTTGAATGCATTCAAAAAACAAGGTTGCTTATTAATTAAATCTTCAGGATGCCATTGAACACCCAGTATAAATTTTTTGTCTACTGCTTCTACCGCTTCGATTACTCCTTCTTCAGCAGTGGCAACTGCCCTCAAAGAAGGTGCTAATTTTTTAATAGCCTGATGATGAAAAGAATTTACTTCTATTCTTTCTGAACAGAGAACATCATATAACTTACTCTGTTTTTTTAAATTTACTATATGCCGAGTATAACTTTCCCCCTTTGGCCAGTGAGGTATTTTTTTACCCAGATATTTATTTATATCCTGATATAAGCTACCACCCAAAGCCACATTGATCAACTGCATTCCTCGGCAAATACCAAAGATAGGCATATTCTTTTTATAAGCCTGATTAAACAGTTCAATTTCCCATTTATCCCTTAAAGAATTAATATTTTTTATATCTTCAGATTTTTCTCCATAATATAGAGGTGATACATCAGCTCCCCCACTTAAAACTAGTCCATCAATTAAGTCAATGTAGGTTTCTGCTTTGTTTTCATCGTCAAGTTGAGGAATTAATAACGGTCTTCCCCCGGCTTCAGAAATCGCATTAATATAACTACACCTTACTTTCCCGTAATTTCCTCTATCTTCTTTTCCACAAAAAGTTGTTATACCTATTATAGGATTGATTTTGCTCACCCTTTCCTAATATCACTTTACCCACTTTTATAATATAATTAAAGTAGTCCGTGAACTTTCTGTAATTTTTGTTCTTTAGTACCAAAGGTTAAATTAAATAACTCTCTTTTCAATCTCTTCAAAAAAGAGTTTGAAACTTCTTCAAAATGGTATTTACCTACTCGTTTTACACCTTATAATTTATCCATTACCAAAGAAACAAAATTGGATTTAGCTAAATTGAATAATCTGCTATAAGAACTTTTCCCTTGGATAACTTCCATAAAATTATCTAAAAGAGCAGGTTTCATAGATAATATTCTCTGAAACACAGCAGGATTACTATAAAACCAGTGTGCCAATTTTTCTGATATCATCAATTGAGGATATAGCTTACCTTTAACTTCTTTTTGATATGAAATCAAATCATACTTATTTTCATCCAGTGATTTAATAATATTTTTTGCTGCTATTTTAGCACTTAAACAAGCATTGTATATACCCTCACCTACAAAAGGATCCGCCAAAAATGCGGCATCTCCGATTAATATAAATCTCTTTCCCGCAATTTTTATATTTGAAGCATCAAAACCTGCAGCAGGAATAGGGTGACCGCGGTAAAATAATTTGTCTTTTTCATATGAAATATTTAATTTTTGCAGATAGTCAAATAATTTTTCTTTTATATTATTATCTCTAAATTCATAAGTACCCAATCCTACTGATAATTGATTCTTTTTAGGAAAAACCCAAGCATAACCTTCTTTTATAAAATCAAAATCTATTATTATTTCATTCTGCTTTTGATAATTTGTATTGTTTATATATATTTCGGATTCAATAGCCATACCTTTATTTTTATTAATATCTTCTGGAAACAATTTTAATATTTGCGCTGTTTTGCTGTTTGCTCCATCTGCTCCAACAACAATACTTGTCCTATAAGAATTTTTATCAGATTCAACAATCACTTTTTCATTTGAAATTTTTATATCAGTGACTTTTTCATTATCCCTAAAATCTGCTCTAGCTTTATAAGCCTGTTTTAACAAATAATTATCAAATTTTTTCCGATTTACTAACTTAATTTCCTGTCCTGGATATTCAAAATAAAATGTCTTTTTATAACCAAATCGAAAAGTGAAATCTCCAATAGAGTTTTCTATCAGTGAATCAGGTAAATGAACTCCATCATTGTATAATAAGTTTATTGTTTTCCCCGATAGCGCACCTCCACATGCCTTATACCTTGGCCAAGGGTCTTTTTCTAAAATAAGAACATTAATATCGTTTTGAGCCAAATTATATGCGAGGTAGGAACCTGCTGGACCACTCCCAACTATTATAACATCTGCATCCATATCAATTCACCAACTTTTTGCCGTAATTGATTCTTACTTTATCGCGGTTTTTTATTGTTTCATACCAATTCTTAAAATTATCAATATCACTTAATGTTTCACAATAACCCCGTTTATACAAATTTCTTAAGTTTTCTTGATCTTGTTCTAATCTATTTATTTCAACCTTGTTTTGGGGTCTAAAGACAAACACTTTCCCTTCTCTTTCTAATTTATTAATATATTCCAAACGTTGATTATAATGTTTATGACGCTGTTTTAATTTTTTAACTACTTTTGGATATTTTCTTAATAATAATTCAAAAATTAAATTTGTTTTTGGTTTTGACTTTCTAAAATTTTTTTCTCTAGTTAAGACCAGTACATTATTTCTATAACCATCATCAATAGCTTTTTTGATAGGTATTGGGTCAGCTATACCACCATCAAGATATTTGTTGTCTTTAACTTTAACTGGCTTTGAAATCAAAGGCAAACTGCTAGAAGCCCTTAGTATCTTATTTACAAAAAATTCTGGATTATAATTTTTTTTAGAAATATATTCTGCTTTTCCCTTATTACAA
This sequence comes from Halanaerobiales bacterium, assembly GCA_034521955.1. GTDB lineage: Bacteria > Bacillota > Halanaerobiia > Halanaerobiales > M55B127 > M55B127. The sequence continues at coordinate 490,159 of JAXHLT010000001.1, forward strand.
TCAGTTAAGACAACCTTAAAAGTGGTCGGTAACTCATAAAACACATTATAGGCAAAAGGGTCAATCTTTTGGGGAAGTGTATCAAAAATAAAATCCATTCCAAAATAACTCTTATCTTTCAAAAAATTATTTATGCCCATATACCTATTGTCCTGCGAATGATCAATAAATATTCTTTTGCTGCGACCAAATTGACGAGCCACAAAATTAGCACCGTTGTTTGCTCCCGCAGAAACACCTATAACATAGGGAAACACCAAGTTTTTTGCTAGAAACACGTCCAGAACTCCAGCGGTATAAGCACCTCTCATTCCTCCACCTTCAAGGACCAAACCAATATCTTTTAAAATAAATACCACCTCCTGAATTAGAGATGAATATTTTTTAACAGCAGCCTCCACCACCAACATATTTTTGGAGGTCCATATTCATCAACTCAGATAACTTTAAAAAACTTTGCTTACATACTGCAGCTGCCTTATTATTAACTTTATAATATTTTTTTATAGTTTTATTCTGATTCAGTTCTGTCCTAATTTGGCGTAATTTTTGCAAATCTTTTTGCTCCAATTCTCCCTTAGCTTGTTTTTGCTGACAAGTCTTTTGTATTTCTGTGAATTTGTTTAGTAATTTTTGTGCTTCTTCATCAGAATCCAATTTCTTAGCAATTTTCTCCAGACTCTGAAAGGGTTCTGTTTTTTTAAGTTTATTGGCAAATTCTTTAGCGATTATTTTTTTTGCAATCAATTTATTCACTCCCTACCATCTTTTCAATTAATTCTCTCATATGCTTATCCGGTTGTTTTTTAACAGCTGATGCCATCTTAACAGCCGCTTCGATCTCTTCATTCATTACATCTAATTTTTTTAACTGTTTATAATGATATTTAAAGCAAGGTAAACAGTTTGCAGCTACACTGGCACCCAATGCTACCAGTTCTTTCGTTTTCTTATCCAGTATTTCATTCATTTCAAAATACCCCTTTCAATTTATAATAAAATTATAGCTAACAACAGCCGCCTCCCAAACTTCCCAAAAAGTCGAATTCAAGTTCATTTCCAATTTCTACAAACAATTCTTCCAAGTATTTCTCCCAAGCTTCTTCTGCCTTTAGATAAGCACTGACTGTTTTATTATCATTAATCTTTTCTTTTAGCTGTTCCAGTTGATTATCATCAGAAAAATTAATACCACCCATCATGGCTATCATATTTGTTTTTTCCTGATAATCTTTTAATAATTTCCTGTCATCAGGATTTTTATTTATCTTTTTCTTTAAACTTTCTAATTCTTGATATTTTTTAGTCTTAACTAACTTTTCAGCTAATACATTACTGGCTTCAGTTATTACTGTCTTATCTTCTGTCATTTTGTTGCCTCCTCAGTTAGTTCTATTTTTTCTTCCCACAATAAATTACCCGCTTCTTTAAGGTGAGTTAGACCTTTTATTTCCTGGTCCAATAAAGGTAAAGTAACAAGTGGAGCAGTAAATAATTCTTTCGCTCTGGAAAGATGTTTTTGCTGTAGATTATAGCGCTTTTCAAAAAAGTCAGTAGTACAGTATTCTTTTAATAAAATCTGGTTAGCAACCACCAAACTGGTATTGATTCCTGCCTCTTTTAGATCCTGGCTAGCTCGATGAGCTTCCATAATTGGAGTGTTCTCTGGATATATAACAAAAATAAAGGAAGCTATCTCGGGATTACGCAGTAAAGATATTACCTCTTTGTAGCGTTTTCCTTGCTCATCTTCTTCACCTTCCTGTAACTGATTGGCAACCATCAGTTCAACCTGTTGATCCCAGTCCATAGGTAGTTCTAACAGACGCAGAGTATGACCAGTAGGAGCTGTATCAAAAATTATGATTTCATAGGAATCATCAAGTACAAAAGATACAAACTTTTCAAAGGAAGCCATTTCTTCTGTACAGGGTGAATTTAACTCTTCTTTAATTGCTTTTATCATTTCTTCATCATATTTTTCTTCAGCCTCACTCAGGACACGTTCTTTGTAATCCTTAACTGCTTGTTTTTGATCTACCCGAGCTACAAAAAGATTTTCTTCCCCGCTTAATGCCTGTGGAGTATCTGTTACTTTTCGTGAAAACATCTGACTTAGATGGTCAGCAGGGTCAGTTGTTACAAGTAGTGTTTTATAGCCCTGTTGTGCTAACCAGTAGGCAGTTGCAGAAGAAGCTACTGTTTTACCTACTCCACCTTTCCCTGTAAAAAATAATACACGCTTGTCTTGAGCGGAATTTGGTTTTATTATTTTATCTATATCTTTCATTATTACACATAAGCCTCCTTTTTATTCTCATATAGGGACTGTCCAACATCTTCTAAAGTTTCTATTCCCTTAATCTCATCTGAGAGTAATTCCATATATAATTTATCTATCATAAATTTTTCCTTAATTTTTTTAAGATGTTTATCCTGCATCTCTTTGCGTTTGGCAAAAAATGGATGCTTGCATTCTTCCGGAGGTAGTATTCCATTAACAATCAAAAGAGCAGGCTCAATTCCTATTTTACTTAATTCATTTGCTGAACGTTCTGCTTCTGAAATAGGGGTTTCTTCAGGCTGAACTACAAAAACAAATCCCGTTTTACTTTGATTTCTTAATAGGGTAGTGGCTCGATCATATTTTTCTTTTGAAGATTGGATCGCCTCAACTGGACCCATACAAGTCTGGCCTCCCCCTTTAGCACTTTCTTCAATGTGTTTACTCCAATCTACAGGCAGTTCCAATAAACGGATTGTATGACCAGTTGGAGCAGTATCAAAGACAATTAAATCATAATCATTTTCTCCCATAAAATCCACAAAACGATCAAAAGCTGCAATTTCTGTAGTACAAGGAGAATTAAATTGTTCTTCAACTACTTTAATGACACTTTCAGGCATAACCTCCCTCATCGGTCCTATAATTCTTTCTCGATATTCCTCAGTAGCGCGATCAGGATCTATCTCCATAGCAAACAAATTGGAAATACCATTGATCATTGTTTCCTGATGTCCAATCTTTTGTTGAAAGACATCAGAAAGATTAGATGCTGGATCAGTCGTTACTATTAATGTTTTTTTACCGGCTCGGGCTTGATAAACCGCAGTGGCTGCAGCCATTGAAGTTTTACCTACGCCACCTTTGCCAGAAAAAAATATATATTGTTTATTATCCATAAATTATCATTCCTTTTTTATTATTTTATATTAATATATTTCTCCAGTTCTTTTCGTCCTGGATAATTCTTTTGTTTTATAATATCTCCATCTAATACAGTAACCGGTAGAATATCCACTCCCTCTTTCTGTAACAAAGCTGCAACCTCTTTCTGTTCCATAAATTTATTAGGTTGTTGATTAATCAAATATCTTTTAACTTCAATTCCCTTATCTTTTAATTCCAGTATTAAATCATTGACATCCATTAATTTTTCATCAACATCAGGACCGCAGAGTCCACTGGAGCAACACATCGGTGGGTCATAAATTTCCATTAGCATAAATTATCACCTGCTTTCCTTGTATGAGTATATTCGTTTTTAATCATATAATAGTTAAAAACTCAACTCCTTTATTTATCCATCATATTTTTCATCATACCCATCATTTGACTCATATCCATATTCTCATCCATCATACCTTTACATTCAGACATCATTTCCTGCATTTTTTGAGGGTTATTTATAATAATTTTACAGACATCTGGCATAATTTTTTTTGCAAAATCTAATTTTTCATCCTCAGAAAGTTTTTCGAATTCTTTCTTTAATTCTTTCATTTATTATTACCTCCTCACCTGAATAATAGAAATGATTATCAGAAGCCTTTTTTAGCTTTTCCACTTTTTGCTTTATTTATTATTATCCCTTTTTTTCATAATTGGTCTGGATCTCTGATGCCATCTGGCTGCAAGTTGATCAAGACCATTGGCAAGTTCTCCTTCCAGTACGGCCTCTGCCCCAGGTTGAGTTGGATAGGCTCCACTTTCAAGCACCATCTCCCTTAAAGCTTAAGAATTATCTATAATCGGACACGGTGCCATTACAGTTTAAGTTACAATTGCTAGTTGGAACAATCAGTATTGTCTAAGATACATCACCACCAATTTTTTCATCTTTTTTATACTGGTAGGGAATCCATAGTAGTCCTGCATTAATAAAGAAATTTATAAATAGTACCTCTTTATAACTCTCTGCTATTTGATTATATTTTTTTAGATATTGTCTAATAGCTGGTTGCTTTTGATAAACTTTTTTAATTTTTCTATATGCTGATGGTGTGCATCTGTTACAGCTGTTTTATCCATCAAATTCAGGATCTTTATGAAATTTCTTTCTGGGTCTTTTTCTAGATAAGTAAGCGCCTGCTTAAATATTTTTTCAGCCGCAAATTTCTTCACAAATTTTAAATTAATACTCATTTTAACAATTTTTTTCATTTATTCTGTTTTTATTAACCAATTTGGAACTGGCAGTAAAATGAATGATGATAAATCAAATTATTATTCTGATTTGTTACATGGAACAAGCATTACAGGTACGGGGGATTCTCTTGTTACACGATCGGCAGTACTACCAATTAGTAATCCTTTTAAATAACCAGTTCCCCTTTTGCTCATAATAATCAAACCTGCATCTTTTTCCTCTGCAACTTCAATAATATTATGTGAAGCTGCTCCATCTCTAACTTCTATACTGATTTGATTGCTAATATTATTTTCTTTTAATTCTTTACTAATATCTTTTAATTTATTTCTAGCTTTTTCTTTTTTAGCGTCTAACTCTTCCAGATCTTCACTACTTTCAATTATTGAAACCAGAATAATCTCTTCTGAAGTATAATGCATCTTTTTTACCATATCCAGAACTTCTTGTGCACAGTCAGAAAAATCAATAGGGAGTAAAACTCGGTCAAATTTATTTTCGCAAGCTATCTGACAGTCATCTCTATCAATATTCTTATATTTTTCTACAAGAACAGGTATATTGCTTTTTCTAACTACATTATATGTTGTGCTCCCCAGAAATATCTGTTTAACTACTCCCCTGCCGTGTGAAGCAATTAATATCAACTGACAATTCTCTTCCTGGGCTATATTCATAATTTCATCATGAGGGTGACCAATTTCCACTCTAACTGATGCATCTAATCCCATTTTTTCTACTTTCTTTTTTACATCTGCAAGTTTTTCTTCATAATTTTTCTTTAATTCAATTACACTACCAGCACTTTTCCTGTAGTTTATAACATGAACCAACAAGACTTCCTCAATTCCAGTTTTCTTTAATTCTAAAAGACACTCCGATAACATTTCAGCTGTCTTCGAAAAATCTGTTGCTAGTAAAACTTTACCGTTTTTAAACATAATTTCCCCCTTTTAAAATTGTCATATTAACTTAACTTTTTTTATATTATTCCTTTAAATCCTATTTAACAGTGATTCTGGTTGTGAACTTGTATCTCACCCATATTTTGAAAATATTTTATTTAGCAATAGCAAAAAGTAAAAATAGAATAACTAACAACAAAATTAGTGCACTAAATTTAGAAAAATATTATTTGTTATTATAAGTTATATCTTCTTCACCATTTTTTTTAATAACTTCTTACTTTTTTAATTTGTCTGGAAACCAATGTTTTGTATTATTTGCGATCTTAACTAATCCTAACATTACAGGTACTTCTACTAAGACCCCGACAACTGTAGCTAATGCAGCTCCAGATCCGATACCGAAGATTGAAATTGCAGTAGCAACTGCTAATTCAAAGAAGTTACTTGCACCAATCATACCTGCAGGTGCTGCAACTGAATGTTCAATTTTCCAAAATTTAGCCCAACCGTAGGCCAAGAAAAAGATGAAAAAGGTCTGTATTGTTAATGGGATTGCTATTAATAATATGTGTAAGGGATTATTAACTATTACATCTCCCTGGAATGAGAAAAGGATTATTAAAGTAGCTAATAAACCTATTATAGTAAAGTTACTTAACTTTTCTAAAAATACATTCTCAAACCACTCTATACCTTTATTGCGTATTAAGTACTTTCTGGAAATATATCCTGCTGCTAAAGGTACTACTATATATAAAACAACTGATAATAAGATCGTATCCCAAGGAACTGTAAGTTGACTTAATCCAAGTAGGAACATAACCAGTGGAGCATAAGCAAAAATCAATACTAGGTCATTTACTGCTACCTGTATCAAAGTATATGCTGGATCTCCATCTGTTAAATAACTCCAAACAAATACCATCGCTGTACAGGGAGCTGAGCCTAATAATATTGCTCCAGCTACATACTGTAGACCTAAATCTGCTGGAATAAAATTCTTGAAAATCACTTGGATAAATAACCAAGCGAAAAAGAACATGGTAAATGGTTTAATAAGCCAGTTTGTAACAAGTGTAACTGTTAAACCCTTTGGTCTTTTCCCGGCATCAATAATACTATCAAAATTAATTTCAACCATCATGGGATAAATCATAAACCAAATTAATATTGCAACCGGAATTGATACTTGTGCATATTCCCACTGACTTAAAGTGTTTGGGAATGCCGGCCAAAAACGACCAATTAATACACCACCTACTATACAAAGTGCTACCCAAACTGTAAGATATTTTTCAAAAATACTTAATCCTTTATCTTCAGTTTGTTCTATTTGTTTTTCTGTACTCAATTTAATTACCTCCAATATTTTGTTTTGTGAAAATATTACTTTCGTCTAATTCTTCACAAGAAACTTGACTATCTGCATAGATTAATGCTTTTTTTTCATCTATCTGACATATTTTAAGTTTTTTCAATTCATCTTTTATTAATTTTTCAAGAAAAGGAAATTTTAAAAAAATATCTTGGTTAATAAAATAATATACCCACTGTTCATTCTTTTCAAAATCAACCAGTCCAGCTGCTTTTAATTTTGCTAAATGCCTGGAAGCATTAGATTGATTAATGTCCATTATATTACGCAGTTCACAGACACAGAATTTTTTTTGCTTGAGAAGATTTAATAATCTTAACCTATTTTCATGTCCTAACGCTTTTAATATATAAATCAAATTAGTATTAATAGTTCACCCCCCCTTTTTTTGCTTATATTAATATATTCGATTCTACTCATATTATAACGAAAATTTTTTTTGCTGTCAATAAAAGCTTTCTTTTCGCCATAAAAGAACATGATAAACTTTAAATAAAGTTTATAAAAATTTATATTCTTTATCAAATTGCAGCCAGCTGGTGTTTCTTTTGATTATAATAATTCTCTGTAAAAAGTTTATTTACTTCCCAAATTGCTCTATACTGTTATCAAGTTCTCTGATTCTTAAAGCTCTACTTATTCCTGCATCACTTCCACCAATAAAAATAACTTTTTTCAACTAATAACCACTTCCTGAAATATCATAATAGTCTTAAAGTTTTCCCCGCCCATAATAAGGTATGATAATACATCTTACTCCATAGAGCGGGGGGTTTTTAAAACTATAATTTTGATAAAACTTTATTTAAGTTAATGTTCAAACTCAAAACCTGGTATCTTAAATTTCTTTTCAACATAAGAGAATATTTGAGTGAAAAATAGAACTATTACTAGATAAAATAATGCAACAATTAGATAGACATTAAAAAATTCATAGTTTCTACTTGCAAAAAACTTTGCCTGGGTCATTAACTCATGAGTTCCAATCATATAAGCTAAAGATGTATATTTTAATAAATATATAAATTCATTAGTCCAGGAAGGAACTACTCTTCTTAAGGCTTGAGGTAATATGATTGTAAAAATACCCTGCCATCTTTTCATTCCAAGGGACTGTGCAACCTGTAGCTGATTAGACTCTATTGACATAATAGACCCTCTAATATATTCAGCTGTATATGCTGAACAGTTAACTGTAAATCCTATTAAAGCCACTGTGAATCCAGATAAATTAATTCCATAAGGTGGAAGGCCAAAATATAAAATAAATAACTGTGCTAAAAGTGGTGTTCCCCTTATGATCTCAATAAAAACTGTTATAGGCCATCTAACATAGGATGGTCCATAAGTTTTTCCTAATGACAAAAATATTGCAATTGTAGTTCCAGAAATGATAGATATTACTGTTAATAATAATGTTAACTGGACTCCTTCAAAAAGAAGGGGCCAGGCTTCTATAAAAAGGGTAAAAATCTTCACTACTCATCCCCCTCACCATATAACTCGGTTAACTTAAATAAAAATTCTCTTGTTCTTTCTACTTCAGGATTATTAAATAACTGACGTGGAGGTCCCTGTTCAACAATATGTCCGTGTTCCATAAATATAATTTCATCAGAAACTGTGCGAGCAAAACCCATTTCATGGGTAACAAGAAGCATTGTCATACCTTCTTTTGCAAGGTTTTTCATAACACTTAAAACTTCTCCAATAAGTTCTGGATCTAAAGCAGAAGTGGGTTCATCAAACAAAATTAATTTAGGCTGCATGGCTAATGCTCTTGCAATACCAACTCTTTGTTTTTGTCCACCAGATAGTTCAGCTGGATATTGCTCTGCAGCATCTTCTAATCCTACTCTTATTAATTCTTCCATGGCTAATTCTGTTGCATCTTTTTTATTCATATTTTTAACTTTAAGAAGACCAATTCTTACATTGCCAAGAGCTGTTAGATGATTAAATAGACCAAAATCCTGGAACACAAAACCAATTTGTTGTCTCATTTTGTTAATATTTTTTTTAGTAATTTCCTCTCCATCTAAGTATATTTTACCTTGATCAGGTGGTACTAGTCTATTGATATTATTTAATAATGTACTTTTACCTGTACCACTTGGTCCAATTATTACTTTGTTTTCACCTTTGTTTAATGAAAGAGATACTCCCTTTAATACTTCATTATCACCAAAACTCTTATGCAGATTTTCTATTCTTAAAATTGTCTTATTTTCACTCATCTAACCCTCTCCTCTATTCCGATACCTGGAATTTTTAATTTGCTCTCAAATCTTCCAAGAACAGTATTAATAGTTAAGGTCATTACTAAATATATAGCTGCTACTGTTAGATATATTGGCAGTGGTCGATAAGAAGTTGCTATGATATAACCACCTTGTCTTAATAGTTCAATTACTCCTAAAGCATAAGCTAAAGAAGTGTCTTTTAAAACTATAGCTGATTCATTTGCTATTGGAGGAATAGCTATTCTAATCGATTGAGGTAAAATTATATTTCTAAAACTCTCTAATCTAGTCATACCTAATGACAATGCTGCTTTCATTTGAGAACCACTTATTGACTGAATAGCTCCCTTAAATATCTGTGATTGATAGGCAGAACTTCTAATACCTATACCTATAACTGCAGCACTAAAAGCAGGAAAACGAACTCCTACACGAGGAAATCCATAATATATTAAAAAAAGAATAACTAATAACGGTATACTTCTAACTACTTTTTCATAAACTCCAATTAATCTTCTAATTAATTTCGAACCATATATTTGACCAAATGCAATAGGAATTGCTAAAACAAGTCCGAGTAACAAACTAAAAAAAGTAAGCCGTATTGTAACAAGAGCCCCCTCCAAAAGATTAGGGAGGGAACTCATGATAAATTCTAAGGTTCCGATAGGACATACATCCTTTCTATATTAGAATTAACTAGATTATTTATTCAAAGTGCTTAGCTATTAATTCATTCATTTTACCATTTTCTTTAATTCTTCTTAAACCTTCGTTTAATTTTTCTAATAATTCTGTATTACCTTGATTTACAGCTAAACCATAATTTTCACCTGTTACAATAACTCCAACTATTTCTACTGGTCTCATTTCAGCATATCTTTCTGCTACAGGACTATCTAATACAACAGCATCTACATTACCATTCACTAAATCACTTACACATAATACAAATGTGTCATATCTTTTTACATTACCAGTAAGAATACCTTTATCTTTTAGATTTTCAGTAACCCAAAGATCACCAGTAGTACCAGTTTGAACACTTATATCATTATCTCCATATAGCACACTAATGTTCTTCTCTGAGTCTTCTTTTACAATAATACTTTGGTCAGCTGAATAATATGAATTTGTAAAGTCAACTACCTCTTCTCTCTGTTCGGTAATTGTCATTCCTGCTGCTACAACATCTATATTTCCTGTTTTTAAAGCAGGAATAAGTGAGTCAAATGCAATATCTTCAAATTCAACTTCAAAGCCCATTTCTTCTCCAATTGCCTTCATTAAATCAATGTCAAACCCAACAATTTCTCCATCCTCAACATACTCAAAAGGTGGAAATCCAGCACTTGTACCTACAGTATAAGTCTGTGCTAATCCAACCACACTAAAAGCAAAAATTAATGATAAAGTTAAAACAGTTATTAAGAGTTTTTTCAATTTAATCTCTCCTCCTTATTATTCTTCTCTCTATGATCTTTAATTGAACTCTTGTACATATATATTCAATAATGTATACTAATGTTCCTGCTAATTATTTTAAATTTTCAGATTTGTGTGAATTCTTTCATATAGTTTTCGCCTCAAATTCTAAGTCTTTTTCAGTTAAATAGTCAAAGATCCTTGGTGTGAATTTGTTTTCTAGCCATTCCTTTTCTTCATCTTTTTGGATGATAACCGGTATACGCTCATGTATATTTATTAGTTCTTTTGGTGCTTCCTTTGTTAATATTGTAAAAGCCATTCTCTCATTTCCGCCAATATTAAAAAAGTCATAGATACCGGCCAGTGAAAAGTATTCTTTTTTCTTTATATTTATAAAATATTTTTCTTTTTTGTCATTAACATTTTTCCATTCATAAAAACCAGTTACTGGTATAATACATCTTCTTGTATGAAATGATTCTTTAAATAAATTCTTTTTATGAACTGTTTCACTTCTTGCATTAATAACCAGATTATTTGAATAAGAAGTTCTAAAACCCCAGTTCATCAGTCCAATTTTTTTCTTGTTTTTATCATTATAGACAACAGGAGCATCATTTGATGGAAATATTTCCCCTTGATAATTTATTAGTTCATCAGGGATATCATTAATATTATATCTATTGGCTAGTTTATCTAACTCAATGTTTAGAAAATATCTACCACACATTTTTATCCTCCTAGATAAGCCTTTTTAATCATTTCATCAGTTTTGAGATTTTTACAGCTATCAGCTTTTACAATATTACCTACTTCCAATAAATATCCTCGATCTGCATAATTTAAGGCTTTTGCAGCATTTTGTTCAACGAGTAATACAGTTATTCCCTTTTTATTTAGTTTTCCTATTACATCAAATACCTTATTAACTAAAATAGGCATAAGCCCCATTGAAACCTCATCTATTAAGATCAGTTCGGGGGATAACATTAAAGCCCTTCCTATTGCCAGCATCTGTTGTTCTCCACCACTCATCGTTTCAGCCAGCTGCTTTTTTCTCTCTTCTAACCTAGGGAATAACTCAAAAACATATTCTAAATTATCTTTTAGTTTGTTTTCATCTTTTATTTTGTATGCTCCCACTCTTAAATTCTCCATTACAGTTAACTCCGGAAAAATTCTTCTTCCCTCAGGAACATATGAAATTCCTAAATTAGTCCTTTCCCAGGGATTAATTTTTGTTAAATCTTTGTCATTATAATAAATACTACCACTTTTGGGTTTTAAAAGACCCATTATGGTATTCATTATTGTAGTTTTCCCAGCTCCATTTGGTCCAATAATTGTTACAAATTCACCTTTTTTTACTGTTAATGATACATCATATAATGCTTGAGACTCACCATAGAAAACATTTATATCTTTTACTTCAAGCATTTATCTCATCCTTTCCAAGATAAGCTTCAATCACTTCTTTGTTATTTTGAATTTCTATTGGCTTACCTTCAGCAATTTTTTCTCCTTGATTTAAGACAATAATCTTATCACAAACACTCATTATTGCTTCCATATCATGTTCAATTATTATTATTGTCATATCATCTTCTTTTAATTTTTGCACTAAATCAAGCATTTTCTTAGAAACATCTTTACCTAATCCTGCTAAAGGTTCATCAAGCATTAGTATTTGAGGTTCTAAAGCTAAAGCCCTAGCAATACCTAACCTTCTCTTGTATCCTAAGCTAAGATCAGATGCTTTATGTTTATTAAATTCTTCCATACCGACCATTTTTATAATATCATGTACCTTTTTAATATTTACAGCATTTTTACTTAATTTAAAAGGTTTTAATATACCTTGATAGTTTTTTTCTCCTAGGCCAACTAATACATTTTCTGTAACAGTTAAATCTAAAAATGGTCTTGCAATCTGAAACGTCCTTGCAATTCCTATATCAGCTATCTTATGAGAAGGAAGGTTTATAATGTTTTCACCTTTAAATATTATATCTCCAGAATCTGCTTTGTATACACCGGATAAGGTGTTAAACAAGGTTGTTTTACCGGCTCCGTTAGGTCCGATTAAACCTGTAATCTGATTTTTTTCTACATTAAAGGATACATCATGGAGGGCTATAAGTCCGCCAAATTTTTTGGTTAACTTATCAATTTTCAAAATACTATCTGTCATCTATTGTGCCCTCCTTTTTTCCATAAATGTATTTTTGATTCCTTTTAATTTAGTCCATACAAAACTATCATCTCCAAGTAATCCGGAAGGTTGAAATCTTATCATTAATATTAAAATAGTAGCATAGACTAACAATCTATAATCTGAGATAAATCTAAATAATTCTGGAACTAACCCTAAAATTATTGCACCTATAATAGGACCTCTGATTGTATTGTTGCCACCTAAAATCACCATTGATAATATCGTAACTGAAGTTATAAAGTTAAAATCAGATGCCATTATAAAGGTCATATAATGTGCATAAACAGCTCCTGTTAAACCTGCTATAGCTGTACCAATTACAAATGCTAATATTTTAAACTTTTTAGTATCAATTCCTAAAGAATCTGCTGCCATTTCATTATTGCGTATTGCTCCTAAAGCTAAGCCTATCCATGATTTTTCAATCAATTTCGAAAATATAACTACCAATACTATTAATACTATTATTAAGTATAGATAACCCCGATATGTTAAAGGTTCTCCAAACCAATAAGGTGTTGGTACTGCAAGTCCCATAGCTGCTCCAAAAAACTCTACATTTTGAAAAACTGCTGCTACTATGAAATTTAGCGCAATAGTAACAATAGCCAAAAAATCTTCTTTGATCCGTATACTTATTAAACCTAAAAACAGGCCAATAAAGCCTGTAATAATTGCCGCAAAAGGCATTGCAAACCAAAAATATATTCCAAATTTACCTGTTAAAATAGCTGCACTGTATGCTCCAATCCCAAAAAAGGCTCCTTGACCTATATTAGGCTGTCCCGCATATCCAGTGATAATATTTAAACTGAGGGCTAAAAGAACAAAAATTCCAACATTTATCATTACAACTATTGCATACATATAAAATACTCTCCTCCTCTATATACTGGATTTTTGGGTGAATAAACCCTTTGGACTTATTAAAAGTATGATTATTAGAGCAATAAATGCTATTGCATTTCTTGGTATGAAAAATCCTATATACCCACCGACCATAGTTTCAATAAATCCTATTAATAATGCCGCTATTACGGTCCCAAATGGATTACCCAAACCACCAAGCACTATTATAGCAAGCATTTTATATGAAACCACACTACCCATAGTAGGATAAATTGAATTATATAAAATACCGATTAATATTCCTGCTGATGCAGCAAAACTATAACCTAAAAAGAAGTTTAGAGAAATTACTTTGTTTGTATTAATTCCCATTGTTTTTGCAATTTCAAGATCCTGAGCAGTTGCGCGCCAAGCAAGTCCAATCTTGGTCATTTTAAGTAAGTACCATAAGAGAAACATTAAAATTAAGGCAACTATAAAAATCAATACCCATACATTATTAATATTTATATTTGAAAAAGAAATATTTTCAAAAGGAACTTTGACAGTAAACTGTTTAATAGTTGGTCCAGCAATCAATCGAATAATATTTTCAATAAAAATAAAGATTCCAATACTTGCTATTAAAGGAATATAAGCTGGTTGTGATAATAAAGGTCTATATACATACTTTTGTATTAAAACTCCAAGAGTTCCTGTAATAAGCATTGCACCTAAAAAGGCAACAAAAATATTACCACTTATAGTATAAAATAGATATCCAAAATAAGCCCCCAGCACATAAGCTCCTGCATTAGCAATATCTAATATTCCTAAAATACCATATATTAAAGTTGCTCCCATTGAAGTAAGAGCATAAACACTACCGATTGCTATACTGTTTAATAACTGCTGTAAAAACATCTTATACTCTCCTTTTAATGAAGTAGGTAGGGAGAAAACTCCCTACCTTTTAAATATTATGCTCTTGTTTTTTAAATCTATGGAGCAATTAATTCCATATCAGTAATCTGATCATAATAGGTAAATTCACCATTTTTAACTACCTGAACCTGTACTGGTTTAATGGCTTCTCCAACTTCTGTATATCTATAGAGAAGTCCAGTATTTGTCATGTAGTTTTCTACTTCATACATAGCATCTTTTATATCTTCAGGATTAGTACCTACTTCTCCAATAACATGTGCTAACAACATAAATGCATCATAAGTGGAGGCACCAACCATGTCAGGAGCAAATCCATATTTTTCAGTATATCTATTTATATATTCAACAACCAGTTCTTCCTCACTATCACGGTTTAGATTTGTTGTAATTATTAAACCGTCAGCTGCCTCACCAGCAACTTGTAAAAACTGGGTAGTTGAATCCATACCTTCAGTTCCTAATATTTTAGCTTCAATACCAACATCAACTATCTGCCTCATAATTGCTGCTCCTTCACCGGCATAGGCGACAACATAAATTAAATCAGGATTTAATCCTTTAATTTTAGTTAAAACAGGATTAAACTCTCTTTCACCAATACCAAAAGAATCAACATAAACAACTTCTGCTCCTTTTTCTTCAACATATTTCTGGAAATTATCATTTAAAGTACTACCAAAGTCATTATCGACGTATAGAATGGCAATTTCTTGAGCTCCAAGTTCATCTACCGCCATATAACCTCCAACTTTACCCTGTACAGGACCTGGGAAAGACTGTTGGAAAATATAATCTCCAGCTCTTGGAATATCTGGATGTATTGCATAAGCTGAAATCATAGGAACCTTTGCATTCTGATAAATTCCAGCCGCAGGACGGGTAGTCCCACTATATGATCCACTTACTACTGCTACTACATTATCCCTTGTTGTAAGTTTTTGAGCAATACTCACTGATTGTTTTGAATCAAGGTGATCATCATAATCTACAAGTTCAACCATTTTACCATTAATTCCACCTTTGTCATTGATTACCTCTACGGCAAGCTCTGCTGAATTTAAGGCACTTTCACCATCTGCAGCTGCTGGTCCTGTAATAGGAGCAAAAAATCCTAACTTAATAACATCTTCGCTTTGTGCCCCAGCAAAAGTACTAAACACTAATAAAAAAATCATTAATAGATATAAACTAAATACACTTCTCTTCATCCTAAATCCTCCTTTTAGTTTTATAAATAATCAACATATACATAATTATACCATCTTTTGATGATTAATCAAATAAATTATAATGGAAAATAACAAGCTACTTCTCTATTTTCACCATTTTTTTCTAATAAAGGTGTCTTCTTTTCACAAATTTTTTGTGCATATTTACACCTTGGATGAAATGCACATCCCTTGAGGTGGATTAATTGGACTGGGTGGCTCTCCTTTTAATGTATCTCTTTTTACTTTTTTGCTTTTTTTAGAAAATGAGGGCACAGATTGAATTAATGCTTCTGTATAAGGATGTTTGGGCTTTTGAAATATATCAGATGTATGACCAATTTCAACAATTCTTCCTAAATACATTACTCCTACATAATCACTAATAAAACGTACAACATTTAAATTATGTGAAATCCAAAGGTAAGTTAAATCTAATTCTTCTTTAAGTTCTTTCATTAAGTTGATTATTGAAGCACTTATTGACAGATCAAGTCCAGAAGTTGGCTCATCACAAACTATAAACTGTGGATGTAACATCAAAGCTCTTGCAACTCCTATTCTTCTCGCTTGACCACCTGAAAACTCATGTGGAAATTTTAAAAGACTATTTTCACTTAATCCAACTAAATCTAATATATTTAATATCCTTTTTTGTTTATCTTCTTTATTAAATAGTTCAGGATGTATCTGAAAAGGTTCTTCTAATATTTCGCCCACTAATTTTCTTGGATTTAAAGAAGAACGAAAGTCTTGAGCAATGAAAGCCACATTTTTTCTATAGTCTTTATATTCTTGCTTTATTCATCCTGTAAATTGATTCAGTTTTAAACTTAATATCACCCTGATCAGCTTGTATTAGGTTTAATATAAGTCGGGCAACTGTTGTTTTCCCACAGCCCGATTCTCCCACAAGGGCCATTATATTTCCACTGTTGATATGAAATGAGACATCTTGTACTGCTTGTATAATCTGTGGTCCGTTACCGATCATTTTATTTAAAAGACCATCTTTGTTATAAAAATATTTTTTTAGATTAGAAACTTGCATTATTTTCATGAGATATTACCTACCTTTTCATGGAAAAAACAAGCTGACCTTCCCCCACTATTAGTTTCAAATAGAGGAGGTTTTTCTTTACAACATTTATCTTGTTTGTAATTACAACGCGGATGAAAGTTACATCCAGAAGGAAGTTCTGATAAATCCGGTATATCACCTGGTATAACATTTAACTTTTTATCCTTTTTATCGTCTGGCAAACAGTTAATTAAAGCCTCTGTATAAGGATGCTGTGGTTTATTAAAAATACTATCTCTATCATTAACTTCTACAACTCTTCCAGCATAAAAAACAGCAACCCGATCAGCAATTTCTGATACAACCCCTAAATCATGAGTTATATAAATAATTGTTGAATTATATTCACTTATCAAATTCTTTAACAAACTTAAAATTTGAGCTTCAACAGTTACATCAAGAGCTGTTGTAGGTTCATCTGCAATAAGTAGGGAAGGGTTAGTAACAAAAGCCATAGCTAATAGAACTCGCTGTTTCATTCCCCCACTAAACTGATGAGGGTATTCATCCATTCTAGTTTCAGCATCTGCTATACCCATTTTTGACAGCATTTCAACTGCTGTTTTTTTTATATCTTTTATGTCAGTTCTATATTTTATTATATCTTTTAGTTGTCTTCCAACCTTAAATACAGGGTTTAAAGAACTCTGGGGATTTTGTGGAATATATGAAATTTTCTTTCCACGATACTCCTTATTAAACTTCCTCTCTTTAATTTTACATATACTTTTACCTTCAAATAATATATCTCCATTTTTGATTTTTGCTCTAGGTGGTAATAATCTAATTAAAGAAAGACCAAGTGTAGATTTACCACTACCGCTTTCTCCTACAACACCAAAAACTTCGCCCTTATTTAAAGATTAGATTAACACAATCAACAGCTAAAAATGACTTTTTGTTTTTCCTATAAACAATCTTTAGTTTATTTATCTTTAACAGCTCTTCCATTATTAGCTCTCCTCATTTTTTGATTTAGGATTTAGGGCATTTCTTAAACTTTCAGCTAAAAGTGAGAATCCCATCATTGTAAATACAATAGCCAAAGAGGGAGCAATTAACATCATAGGAGCATTTTCTATAAACTGATAACCTTCCTGCAGCATTACTCCCCAGCTTGATAGAGGTGGCTGAACTCCTAAACCCAAAAAAGAAAGCCCGGCTTCCCACATAATCATGGAAGCAACATCCATTCCAGCCAATACTAAAACAGAAGCAAATATATTTGGTATTATATGAAAGATAATGATCTTTACAGAAGAGGCTCCCATACTTTTTGCAACCGCAACATATTCTTCTTCCTTAACTGATAGTGTTTCAGCCCTTACTACCCTTCCATAGCGCGGCATAATTGTTACACCAAGGATAATTATTAAACTCTGTAGTGAAGGACCAACAATTGCAACCAAAACTAGGATTAGTACTATTGGAGGAAAGGCCCTGATTACATCAAATAAAAATATTATAATACCATCAATAATTCCTCCACTATATGCTGCTGCAGTACCCAAAATTATACCAACTAATATTGATATGAAAAGACCTCCAAAAGCAACATATAAGGCAGGCCTTGCAGCATAAATCATCCTGCTTAGAGTATCTCTACCTATATTATCCGTTCCAGCAGGGTGACTTAGAGAAGGTGGCTGCAGCCTGTTTCTAACATCTGTTTCATACGGGTCATGTGGAGAAATCCAGGGACCAAATATAGCCGTTATAAAAAATGCTAGTATAATAACTGCTGCTATATAAAATCTAAAATCACTTTTCATATATTTAAAATTTCTTATTATCTTATGTTTAAAGTAATTGGTTCTATTCATTTTTATCTCCTATTTATTCCTTATTCTTGGATCTAAGTATGCATAAGATAAATCAGCTAATAAGTTTGCAACTATAAATAAAAATGCTGCTATAAGGACTCCACCTCTAACCATTGGAAGGTCTCTTTCAAAGATAGCATCTACAGTTAGACGTCCTAATCCCGGTCTATTAAAGATTACTTCAACAAACAAGGCTCCACCCAATAGTCTACCAATTCCAAGCCCTATTACTGCAACAATTGGTTTTACCGCCTTCTTTAGAGCATACCTATAGTATATAAATGATTTAGGTAATCCAAATGAGCGAGCTGTTATAATATAGTCTTCATTAATGGTTTCAAGCATTGAACTTCTGGTCAAACGGGCAATATAACCGGTCCAGCCTATTGATAAAGCTAAAGCCGGACCGATCAAATGGTGTATTGAGTCAATTATTCCTCCATCACCTGCTCCCATGACTGGAAGTAAATTCAATCTTATAGAAAAAAACAGTAAGATTAATACTCCGGCTACATATGTTGGAGTTGAGGCAAACACAAATGAAAATACTCCTAATATTCCATCCCAAACAGTACCTTCATAGTTTGCCGCAAAAAGTCCAATCATAATACCAATAAAAACAGCAAAACCCATTCCAGTTAGCGTTAAAACTAAGGTATAGGGTAATACATTCATTACAGCATTAAATACTGAAACATCTCTAAATATGGAAGTTCCAAAATCACCGGAAATAACTCGTTGCAAATATAAATAGAAACTTATATACCAGGGTTTATCAAGACCAAGTTCTTCATTGATATCACTTATCATCTTTTCAGAAGCTCTTGGCCCCAAAATAATTTCAGCTGGTTCTCCTGGTAACAGATAGCTTAAGCTAAATAAAAGCAAAAGCACTGCTATTAATGTCGGTACTATTAATAATAATCTCTTAACTGTATATATTAACATATCAAATACCCCTTAATGTTTATTTATATTTAGCTAACCAGCTTAATATTCCTCCATCAGGAGTTAAAGTTACCTCTAAGTCGTTATTCCAGGTTGGAGTTTTTACTCCATGAGTCACCCATACACCTATATTTGCATGATCAACAATATCCTGCATTTCATGATACAGTTTAGCTCTTTCATCATTATCCATTGTTTGTTCTGCTTTATCCCATAGGTTATCATACTCTTCATTTGACCAGTGCATTAGATTCCATTTGCCAACCTGACGGCTTAAAAACCACTGACTATTGTAACCTGGATCTACTGTATTACCAAATCTAGCATAAGTTATATGGTACTCACCATTATGCCATGCTTCTATTTTAGGACCAATTTCCATAGTTTCAATTTCTACATTAATATTGAATTTAGCCAGTTGGGCCTGAATTAATGTTGCAATTGTCCGTCTTTCTTGATTAGCATCAGTAACATATTTTAAATTTAATCCTTCCCCATTAGGATAACCGGCTTCTTCTAATAAATTTAAAACATAATCCCTACTAACATCTTCTAAGTTTTTATGTGGAGATTTTTTGTATCCTAACATATCTGGTAGAAGCCATGAATATGCAGGATCAGCCTGACCGGCAAATACTCCAATTATTATTTCTTCGGGATCTATTATATATCTTAGGGCTTCTCTTAACTTTGGATTATCCATAGGTGGTTTTTGGACATTAAAACCAACCCATTGAAATGCAAGGTCTGGATAAGTTTTAGTATTTAAACTTTCATTTTCTTTCAATTTTTTCATAGTTTTCTAAACTGACCTGCCCAAAATCAACTTCACCTGATCTTAATGCTAGTTCCTGTGACATCTGGTCAGCCATTGGTATAAACTCTACTTTTTCAATAAATGCATTTTGTCCAAAGTAGTCATCAAATCTTGAAACTGAAATATTATTATTTACTCCCCAGCTTTCAAACTGATATGGTCCACTACCTATTGGATTACTGGCAAATGTATCTCTCCCCATCTCTTCTACTGCTTTTTTAGATACTATTAAACCAGCATTATATGGTAAGGTAGAAGTAAACAGTCTTGCCATTGGTTCTTCTAATATTAACTGTACAGTATAATCATCAACTACCTTAACTTCCTTTAGTTTTGAAAAGGATTCCGCTTCAGGTGAACCATTTTCAGGGTCTATAATCCGTTCAAAACTAAACTTAACATCTTCTGCAGTTACTTCACCATAACCATTATGGAACTTTACACCTTCTTTTAAATAAAATGTTATAGTTTTATTATCAGCTGAAAGTTCCCATTTTTCTGCCAGATCACCAACAACCTCATAACTGCCCGGTTTATACTTTACTAGTCCAGAAAAAATACTGTCCATTATAGGCCATTCAGATATTGACCTCTGTAAAAATCCTGGATCTAAGGTTTGTGCTTTTCCATCTAAAGCAACCCTCATTTTTTCAGTTTGAGCTACACTCACACCGGTTGTAATTGCTAAAACAAGGACCAAAACACCAATTAATACTATAGTTTTTCTAAACATTTTTTTATAACCCTCCCTTTCTTAATTCACACTAATTAATAAAAATGAGGACTTATTAATTCTAATAACTCTTGTTTATCTTTTTTATCTTTTAAATAAAGCGTGAAATATTCTATTACTTTAATACTCTCAGTAATATATTGGGGGAATAGAGAATATATCTCATCAAATATTGACTGTTCTAAAAACATATAATCTTTTACATTTGCATAGATATATTGATGTAGGTTAAGTGAAAGGAATCTATCGAGAAATTTAAGTATATATGCTTTTACTTTAAATGGGCTATAAAATATATCATGTACTTTAAGCATATTTTGATAGGAGTTATTGATAAGATTAATGTGTAGATAATGGTCGTGAAGTTTTGTTATATTATAGTAGTATATATCAACTATTAAAGAATTCAATTCATCTTCTGTCTTAATATAAGCTGATGGGTTTAACTTATAACATTCTTTATTAAAGTATTTTTTTACTAATAGACAGTCTAGTTCAAGTTCAAATCTTTTGTGTTCAACACCATTTTTTGTTTTTTTATCAATTATTTCATGAATATGTTTATCTAATAAAAAATGAGTTATAACCCCCATGAAATAAGATACTGCAAAAGGATAGTTTTTATTTCCTTCTTTTTCTTTTAGAAGTTCAAAAGCATTAACTAAAAACTCGGATTGTTTTTTTTCATGAAGTTTATTCCCTATATCAGGCCCTTTTTTATCCTTAATCCAGGGCCAAAAATCATTATAAAAGAAAAAATCAGGGCCTTGTGTACCAAAGTTAAACTGTTTTCTGTTTTCAACTAAAAGTTCATACAAAGCCCTGTCCTCAATCTTTTTAATAACCATATCTCCACCAATTATATGGGTCCAGAGATCTGGCATAAGATTTCACCTCTTTTTATACCCTTATTTTGTTTTTGATTTTATCATATTTTTTCTTGCCTATTCCATTAATTTTCATAAGATCACTTTTTTTACTAAACTTCCCCTGCTCATCTCTATAATTTATTACTCTTTTAGCATATGTCCTACCAATACCTTTAATATTCATTAATTGTTTTAAAGATGCTTTGTTTATATTAATTTGTTTGCTTTCAACCTTTTTAGGCTCTTGATCAATCACCATTTTTTTATATAGTTCTTCATATTTATTGGCTGACTTCTCCCAACTGAAATCTTGATCCATAACCCTTTTTACTAATTTTGTCCATACCTCTTTATCATGATAAAATGTCAATGCTCTTTTTATTGAATGTAGCATATCATGAGCATTATAGTCACTAAATGTAAAACCATAACCTTTATCTTCATATTCATTATAAGGGATAACAGTATCTTTTAATCCCCCTGTTTCTTTAACAATAGGTACTGTGCCGTAGCGCATACTTATTAACTGCCCTAAACCACAGGGTTCAAATCTTGAAGGCATTAAGAACATATCACTACCCGCATAAATCTTTTGAGCTAAATTAGCATCATAAGTCATTTTAGCCCTCATCTTATCTGGATACTTGTTTTCAACATATCTAAAAAAGTCTTCATATTGATAATCTCCAGTACCCAGGACTATAAACTGCAAGTTTTCATTCATTAGACTATCAATTATTGGTGGAAAAAGATCATTCCCTTTTTGTTCAACTAATCTAGATATAATTGAAACTACAGGAATATCTTTATCTTGTTTTAAACCCATATCTTTTTGTAACTGTAATTTATTTTCATACTTGTCTTCAATATTATTTTTATCATAATTTTTATAAATACTATCATCATTTTTAGGGTCAAACTCATCATAATCAATACCATTTGCTATACCATATAAATCATTGGCTCTTACATTAAGTATATAATCTAAACCTTCACCAAAATATTTTGTTTTAATTTCTTGTGCATAGGTTTCACTTACCGTATTAATAATATCTGAGTACATAATACCCATTTTCATATAATTTACAAGATTATCATGCATAATATTACCAGAAGTAATATGATAATTTGAAACTCCTAAAACATCATGAACAACACCTAGGTTCAAACTTACCCTGATAAGCTAAATTATGAATTGAAAAAACTGTTTTTATATCTCTATAAAAATCATAAATTTGATAATTATCTTTTAGCATTAGGCTTAATGGACCAGTCTGCCAATCATTACAGTGAATGATATCAGGCTTAAAGTCAATTTCTTTAATCATCTCAAGTACTGCCCTAGAAAAAAATGCATACTGTTCTTCTTTATCACCGTTTTCATAAATAGAATCTCTAAAAAAGTAAAACTTGTTATCTATAAAATAGGTAGGCACACCCTTATAATCTAATCTGTTAACACCTACATATTTATCACGCCATACCATTTTCATCCTAAAGTCTGCAACATGTTCAAAATCTTTAACATACTTATAACTTATCTTTTTATATTCAGGTAATACAACTCTAACATCATGTCCTTTCTTTTTTAGAGCACGGGGTAGAGCACCTGAAACATCTGCAAGTCCACCTGTTTTTATAAATGGTGAAACTTCAGGGGAAACAAAAAGAATCTTTAACTTTCTACTCATTAGGATATTACCTCCTCTATACTATCAATTTATTATTATATATATTAAGTTTATTAAACTTTCACAAAACTGTCAAACATTATTACTCCCTGTTATACTAAATATTAAAAGGATATTAATTATACTTCTTGAAATATATATATAAGCAAGTATTTAGGAGGTTAATCAATGTCTAAACCAGCTATTAGTGATTATGATAAATATTTATTTAACCGTGGTGAACATTATCGTATATATAAATTTCTTGGTGCACATCTAAAAACAGAACAAAGAATAAAAGGGGTTCGTTTTTCAGTATGGGCTCCCTTTGCTCGTAAAGTTTCAGTTGTCGGAGACTTTAATAACTGGAATAAATTTTCTCATCAAATGACAAAAGAAAAAGAAAGTGGTATCTGGACTATCTTTATTCCAAAAATTAATGAAGGAACATTATATAAATATGCTATAACCGGTAAACATGGTGACGACTTTTTAAAATCAGACCCAGTTGCCTTCTATTCAGAAAAAAGTCCTAATACGGCTTCGATTGTAACTTCTTTAAATAAATATGACTGGACAGATAAACTCTGGATGAAAAAAAGAAAAGACAATAAACCACATAAAGAACCTCTTAATATTTATGAAGTACATCCCGGCTCCTGGAAACATGATAAGTTAGATAATCCATATAATTACAGAAGGTTAGCTGACGAACTTATTCCCTACGTTCAAAAAATGGGTTATACTCACTTAGAATTACTTCCACTTACAGAATTTCCCTTTGGAGGTTCCTGGGGTTATCAAACTACAGGATATTTTTCAATTACAAGCAGATACGGCAAACCGGAAGACTTTAAGTATTTTGTCAATAAAGCTCATCGTCATGGAATAGGTGTAATAATGGACTGGGTTCCCAGTCATTTTTGCAAAGACAGCCATGGCCTTAGACTGTTTGACGGAACCAATCTTTATGAAAGCCCTGATCCTAATCGAGCTGAAAATATACAGTGGGATACTTTAAACTTTGATTTTCATCAAAATGAAGTCTGGAGTTTTTTGATCTCTAGTGCTAGATTCTTTTTTGACATTTATCATATCGATGGAATTAGAGTAGATGCTGTAAGTAATATGCTGTATTTAGATTATAATAAAAAAGAGGGTGAATGGACACCCAATAAACATGGAAGTAATGAAAACCTAAAAGCAGTTGAATTTCTAAAAAATTTAAACCAAACAGTATTTAATGACTTCCCCGGCGTACTTATGGTAGCTGAAGAGTCAACAGCCTGGCCGAAGGTAACCAGTCCGGTTGATAAAAATGGATTAGGTTTTAACTTTAAATGGGATATGGGCTGGATGAATGATACTTTAAAATATATGGAAGAAGATTCTTCAATGAGAAAAAATAAACACGACCTATTAACCTTTTCTATGATGTATGCTCATTCTGAAAACTATATATTACCTTTATCACATGATGAAGTTGTTCACGGTAAAAAGTCTCTTTTAGATAAAATGAGCGGTGATTACTGGCAGAAGTTTGCTAACTTAAGATTATTATATGCATATATGTTTGCTCACCCCGGTAAAAACCTTTTGTTTATGGGGGGAGAGTTCGGTCAGTTTATTGAATGGAACTACAAACAAGAATTAGATTGGCTTCTTTTAGACTATCCCAAACATCAAGAATTGAAAAAATATGTTAAAGATTTAAATCATTATTATAAACAAAATAATGCATTTTGGTTAAAGGACTATGAACACGAAGGATTTCAATGGATTGAAGCAGATGATTCCCAACAAAGTGTAATAAGTTTTACAAGATCAGGAAAAAACCAAAATGATTTGCATGTTATTCTTTGTAACTTCACACCTGTTCCAAGAGAAAACTATAAAATAGGTGTTCCAATTAATGGCAACTATAAAGAAGTATTTAATAGTGATAAAAAAGATTACGGAGGTTCTGGAATAAAAAATGAAAACTTAATAAAAAGTACAAAAAAGGAGTATCATGGTTTTAAACAATCAATTGAAATAACCATCCCTCCCCTTTCTGGAATTTATATTAAAAAATGTGACTAATTAGTGAATAATACCATGGCTGATAATGGAGGAACTTTTACATTATCAGCTTTAAATTTATGCAGTATATTAGTTCCTGCCTTTTTATCATTTAAAACAATATTAAATTTATATTTTTTATTTAGCCAAAATCTACTCCAATGATGCTGTGGATTATAAAATACAAAGATATTTTTCCATTTATCATTATTTGCATTATCTTTTAGTACAAAACCAATAGCTGCATCTTCACTTTTTATAAAGTCAAGGTGTCTTTTTATCATCTCTGGATCTTTCATTCTAAAAGCAGGATGTTTTTTTCTAAGTTCAATTAAACCTTTGTAATACAAAAAAGTGTCATAGTATTTGGTCTTTCTCTCCCACTTTATTTGGTTTATATGATCCCCTGCATTATAACTATTATGATTACCATACTTAGTTCTTAAAAATTCCTCTCCACCCTGTATAAATGGTATTCCTTGAGAGGTGAATATTATAGCCTGAGCTAGATGGTCCATCTTTATTCTTTCCTCTTCAGAAGCTTTACTTACCGATTTATTAATCTTATCCCATAAAGTTAAATTATCATGTGCACTTACATAATTAATCGTTTCTTCTGGTTTATAGGTGAAGTCGTTAAGTTCAAAATCATAGTTAATACTTCCTACAACACCGATTCTTATATCATCATAGGTTTCAAACTTTCCATTAACATAACCTTTAGTAAAACCGTCTGTATCTCCTTTAATTGCATCTCTAAATCCATCATTGAAAAATGCAAAGTTTTTGTTTTTTTGAAATCCTTTATTTATCTTATCTTTTTCAGGAAGATGAGGTGGTAAAGCTGCCCATGGTTCTCCATATATTAATATGTCCTGATTAATATCATGGAGTTCTTTTTCAATTTTTAATACTGTTTCTTTGTCCATTAAACCCATCAAATCAAATCTAAAACCATCAATATGGTACTCTTTTACCCAGTACTTTAAAGAATCAATAATAAATTTTCTAACCATTGGTCTTTCAGTAGCTATTTCATTACCACATCCAGAACCATTTGTTAAATAACAGTTATTTATCAAACGATAAAAATAACCTGGAGCTGTTTTATTGAAAGCAGATTCATCTGTATAATAGGTATGGTTATAGACAACATCCATTATTACACCAATATTATTATCATGTAATTTTTTCACCATCTCTTTAAACTCTTTGATCCTTTGATATCCCTCTGGTTTATTTGCATAAGAACCTTCAGGAACATTATAATAATGAGGATCATATCCCCAATTGTATTCATAACGGTTTTGTTCATCAACTGTAGCATAATCAAAAACAGGTAGCAGATGAACATGTGTAATTCCCAGTTCTTTTAGGTGATCTAACCCTGTACTTAACCCCTGATTATTTACAGTATTTTCCTCAGTAAAACCTAGAAAATCTCCCCTGTTTTTTATTCCTGAATAAGGTGAAGTAGAAAAATCACGAACATGCACCTCATAAATAATCGCGTCTACAGGACTATCAATTTTAACAGGTCTATCTTGATCCCAATCAAAAGGATCAGTCTTATCTAAATTAACAAACAGTCCCATTTCACTGTTTGGAGCTAGACCTTTAGCGTATGGGTCTACTGTTTTTTCAACCTTATTACCGTAATCAACTGCAAAAAGATAATATTTCCCCGCATAGTTTCCTTCTAATTCAATTGACCATACACCATTTAATCCTTTTGTCATTTCAAATTCTTCGAAAGGTTCTGAACTTTTAAAATAATTATATATTTCAATTTTAACATTAATAGCGGTTGGAGACCAAAGTTTAATTTTTGTTTTTTCTTTTGTATAAGTTACTCCGAGATCATCACCCTTGTATATATATTTAGGATTATATACTTCCTTTTGTATATCAATAATATCCATAGTATCTAATTGCCCCTTTAATTGTCTCTATTGTAGTTATATTGCTTTGCTAGAATTTTTCTTTATAATATCAATAAAAACATCTACTATTTCTGGATCAAACTGTTTTCCTTTGTTATCTTTTAGTTCTTCAATAGCCTTACTTTTTATTAAAGCATCACGATAAGCTCGTATAGATGTCATTGCTGAATAGGCATCAGCGACAGATATAATCCTTGAAATCAAAGGAATTTCTTTTCCTTTTAATCCTTCAGGATAACCTGTTCCATCCCATCTCTCATGATGATATAATACATATTCTGCAATACCATCTAATCTTTTTGATTTAGACAAAGACTCATAAGCCCAAGCCGGATGGTTTTTAATTAACTCATAATCTTTTTCTTTAAAATTTTCTTTTTTATTTAAGACCATACTTGGAACTATAAGCTTTCCAATATCATGTACCAATCCTGCCCAGTAACTGTTTTGTACATCTTTTTTATTAAGTTCTAAGTTAATTGCAATTCGTTTGGAAAGTTCAGCAACTTCTTCTGAATGACCACCCGTATAACTATCATGTATCTCTAAAAATTTAATCATTGATAATATTATATCACGTTGAAACTCCCCCTGCAATTTATTGTATCTTTGGAAAGTATAAAATGATTCAGCAATGTTTCTAAATGCTGTAAGCGTTTGAACTCCACTTTCAGAAAATTCTTCATCACTATTAATATCAAGGTCTAAAGATATGCCAGCTAACATTTCATTATCAACAACCAAAGAAAATGTTAACGATTGTTTGATATCTTTTGAGGCTTCTCTTAATATTTCATATTGTTCTTTTGGAATCTTATTTTTATCATAAGATAACAAATTTTTTATTATTTTTGGTTTTCTTTTATGGATTGTATAAACACTTTTATCTATTGAAAGTAGTTTTAATTTTTCTAAATCATGCCCAATAGCATCTACATAACTTACTTTATTATTGTTTATTATATAGATACTACCATAGTCACTTTTAGGAACCAACTTATATGCTGTTCTTAATAAATGTGATAAAAACTTATCAGAATCATTAAAAGTTTCTTTACTAATATTATTGATAAAATCAACCATTATCTTTAGATCTTCTGTCTGCTCATATAAATTTTGATAAGATTCTTTTAAATTTTGGTGACCGTTCTCCAGTTTATTAGTATATCTATTTAATTCTTCATTTTTAATTTTTAATTCATCTTTAGTTTCTCTTAAACGATCAAAATATTTTTTTAATAATAAATAAAAAATTAAACCAGTAATTAATACATAAAACAATCCTTTATAGGTCTGCAATCTCATAATTATATCTTCCTGATAAAATAAACTTTTTAACAGCTCATCAGAAAAATATATCCACAACCCACCTAATATAAGATATATAATAATAAATTTACTTTCTTCATTAATTTTCATTATAAATCATCCTAATAAAATTAATTTATTCCTTATTATATAACTTCTATGAATCTCAAATAATCCCTTTATGAAGGGTTTTTATTATTAATAAAGAATTAATTAAATTAAGACTAAATAATCTATACTTAATTATTTTACAAAATATAATGTCTATATATTTGCATATTTGCTGATTCATTGTTATATTTAAAGTTAGGCAGCATAATTTTTAACTTTTCAAATTAGCTCAATAATAATTATCATAATAACGTATTCCATTATAAAATATAATATGACTTCTTTGTAAAATTATAAGTCAGGAGGCTTACAAATGGAAGATTCAGAAGCAAACCATATTTGTCTTTTAAATCCACAGGGTAACTTTGATCCCGATAATAGTTACTGGACAAAACATCCAGATTTTGGAGGGCAGTTAGTCTATGTAAAGGAATTATCATTAGCTTTGGCAAAACAAGGAGCTAAAGTTGATATAATTACTAGACAAATAAATGATGAAAAATGGCCTGAATTCTCACAAAAAATTGATAAATATCCTGAAAGTGAAAACGTAAGAATTATAAGAATTCCTTTTGATGGAGAAAAGTTTCTTAATAAAGAAGATCTCTGGCCCTATATAAATGAATATGTTCAAGGTATTATTGACTTTTATGAAAATGAAAACTCTTTTCCAGAATTAGCTGTTAGCCATTATGGAACCGGTGGAATTAGTGGTCTATTTTTAAAACTAAAAAGAAATATTCCATTTATATTTACTGGGCATTCATTAGGTGCAGAAAAAATGGAAAAGTTTGGTATAAATAAATTTAACTTTACTGAATATAATACAAAACATAACTTTCATAGAAGAATTATTGCAGAAAGATTGTCAATAAAATATTCAGATGGAATTGTTGCAAGTACAAATTTAGAAAAAGATGAAATTTATAAACAGTCTATCTATGAAGATATAATCGATGAAAACAAGTTTATGATTACTCCACCTGGAGTAAATACAGATATTTTTAATGGAGAATATACTGAAGGAATAAGAAAAAAATTACAACGAATATTTAAAAGAGACTTAAACGAAAACAGAATTGAACTTCCATATATCTTAATTAATAGCAGATTGACCAAAAAGAAAAATCATATTAAACTTGTAAAAGCTTATGTTGAAAATGAAGAACTACAAAAAAAAGCTAATCTCGCTATCTCATTAAGAAATGTAGATAATCCATTTGAAGATTATTCTAATTTAAATGAAGAGGAAAAAAATATCCTTGACCAAATTATGAAGCTAATTTATAATAATAATTGTTCAGATAAAGTTACCATGTTCTCGATTGATAACCAAAAAGAAATAGCTGAAGTTTATTCTTATTTTGCTGAGTTAAAATCCGTTTTTGCTTTACCTTCTATCTATGAAACTTTCGGATTAACATTGATAGAAGCAATGGTTTCGGGTCTACCAGCTGTTGTTACTAAAAATGGTGGTCCAGCAGAAGTTGTTCAACAAGGTAAATACGGAACTTTAATAGATCCCGAAGATTCAGAAAATATTGCAGATGGACTACTTGAACTTTTAACAAATGATAAAAAATGGAACAAATTTAATAAGTCAGGTATAAAATATATAAAAGAAAAATTTTCCTGGAAAAACACTGCAGAAGACTATTTAAAATTAATTGAAAAAGTATTGTCCGATAAACAAGAGTTTGATATTGATGAATACAATATACCTGATTATTATACAGTACCGGATTCAAAAAATGATTCAAGACTATTAGACCGATTTTTAAGAATTTGGAAAAATTCATAAAAAGTATGTTTTAAAATTTTATATTAGGAGAGTGTTTTAAATGATAGCAAAACAAAAACGTAAAACAGTGGCATATTTCTGTATGGAATATGGAATAAACCATAATTTCAGAATATATGCAGGAGGTTTGGGAATTTTAGCCGGTGACATCTTAAAAACCGCCAAAGAATATGACTTCCCAATCTTTGGAATAGGAATTTTGTGGCTTGAAGGTTATACCAAACAATTAATTGATGAAAACGGTAGACCCTATGATAAGTATCCCAAAAATGAATACATTTATAATTATCTTGAAGATACAGATGTTACAGTAACTGTAAAAGTTAAAGGTAATGATATAAAGCTAAAAGTATGGAAACTTGAAACAGATAACATGAATCCGCTATATTTATTAGATTCTAACTTAGAAGAAAATGGCAAGTATAATTGGATTACCCAGAGACTATATGCCTGGGGTGAAGAAGAACGAGTAGCCCAAGAAATTGCACTTGGTATCGGTGGTATTAAAGCGATACGTGCATTAGGACTTGATGTAGATGTATATCATTATAATGAAGGTCATGCCGTTTTTGCGGGAACAGAAATGATAAAAGAAAAAATGGAAAATGGTCTTGAATTCGAAGAGGCTTTAAAAGCAGTTAGGAACAAAACCGTCTTTACAACTCACACCCCTGTAAAAAAGGGAAATGAAATCCATGCTCATAGCCTTTTAAAAGAAATGGGAGCATATAATGGACTTACCGAAGAACAGATGAAAAGAATTGGAAATGACCCATTTAGTAACACAGTGGCCGGATTAAGGCTCGCTAAAATTTCTAATGGTGTAGCTCAGCTTCATGGTGTTACTGCAAGAAACATGTGGAAACATGTTAAAGGCAAATCACCGATTAAAGCTATCACCAATGGAGTTCATAGAAAATCATGGGTCGATTCTAGAATATACAACGCATTTGAAAATGGTGATGACTTAACTCCAGTACACCAACAGTTAAAGTCTGAATTGATTAACTATGTTAATGACAAGACCGGAGCAAAACTTGATAAGGACAAACTATTAATTGGATTTGCTAGAAGAGCTGCCCCTTATAAAAGAGCAGACCTTATCTTTAGTAAAATGGATGTTATTGGTCCTTATTTAGAAGAAGGAAAAATACAGATAATTTTCTCTGGTAAAGCACATCCCCTTGATGATAAAGGAAAAGATCTTGTTGCACGTATTATTAAAATGACAAAAAAATATCCTAATAGTGTGGTATTTTTAGAAGATTATAACATTGAAATTGCTCAGATGTTAACAAGAGGTGTAGATGTCTGGCTTAATAATCCTCGCCGACCTAAAGAAGCAAGTGGTACTTCTGGCATGAAATCAGCAATGAATGGAGTACTAAACTTTAGTATATTAGATGGTTGGTGGCCGGAAGCATGTCACCATGGTATGAATGGTTGGCAGTTTGGTGATGGATATGTAGGAGAAAATCAAGATAACCATGATAGAGATTCCTTATATAGAGTTCTATTAAATGAAGTAGTACCCACTTACTATGAAGACAAAGAACAGTGGGAAGAAATGATGAATAATAGTATTGAAAGCACTTATGAAGATTTCTCCGCACTAAAAATGATTGAAAATTATTATCTTAAAATGTATAGAAAAATCAAATAAAAACCATATAACTCTAAAGCCCCTTTAATTAGGGGCTTTTATTTTAAATCTTCATAACATCCATCCTTCGTACATCTTACTTTACTAAAACAATCCTAATAATCTTATTTTTGACATTATACTTCATCTTTATTATAATTTTAGTTGATATATCAACTATTTATGCAGAGGTGTCTTAAATGTCAAAACATCATATCGGAAAACACTTAAGTATTACACACCGAACTCATACAAAAATCATTGATAAGTTTTTTAAAAAGGAATTTAATCTAAATTACGGACAGGTATTTATTTTATCAAAAATATATGTAAATGATACAATAAATCAACACAAGTTATGTGAAGAGTATAGTTTGGATAAAGCTGGTGTTGGAAGGATATTAAAAAAACTTGAACGGAAAGATTTTATAAAAAGAAAATCAGACCCCAAAGATAAAAGAAGTAATATTATATATTTAACTGAAAAATCCAAAAGAATGAAAGAAGATTTTTTTCAACTTTTTGATAAAATTGAAAGTCAGATAAGACAAGATTTATCAGATGAAGAAATAGATACTTTAATAAACTTACTAAAAAAAGTGCAGATAAATTTGGATACACTGGAGGGATAATATGGCTTTAGCGACAAAATCAGAGCGGATGGGAACAGAAAAAATAGGTAAATTACTATTTAGACTTTCAGCCCCCGCTATTGTAGGTATGCTCATTCAAGCCTTATATAATATTGTTGATAGTATATATGTAGGACGTTTAAGCACAGAAGCTTTGTCAGCACTATCAGTTTCATTTCCAATTCAAATGTTTTTAATATCTATTGGAGTTGGTACCGGTGTAGGTACTAGTTCATTAATCTCAAGACTTTTAGGACAGGGAAACAAAAAAAGAGCAAATAATGTCGCTGAACATGTCTTTTTTATTGCTATATTATATGGTATTGTTGTAGGAATTATTGGTATATTTTTTACAGAAAACATAATAAACATATTTACAAGTGATCCCGTATTAATTGATTTAGGGCAAAGATATATTAGAATAATATTGGTCGGTTCAACGGCGATATTTATACCTGCCACCTTTAACTATATACTCCGTGGAGAAGGAAATACTTTTATTCCCATGCTTACGATGATTATTGGTGCAGTATTAAATATGATATTAGATCCATTATTAATTTTTGGCATTGGTTTTTTCCCAAAATTGGGTGTTGCCGGGGCTGCATATGCAACAGTTTTTTCAAGAATAATTGGGGGAATATTTATAATCTTTATTCTATTCAGTGACAAAAATGAAATAACCCTAAATTTAAAAGACTTTAAATTTGACTTTCAGATAATAAAAGAAATCTATCAAGTGGGACTACCTGCCATGGTAAACCGCTTGCTCTTTAGTACAGCAATGGTGTTTATTAATTTAATTCTTGGAGCTTTTAACTCTACTGCAATAGCAGTAATGGGAATAATATTTAGAATGCAGTCATTTTTCTTAATGATGGTATTTGGTTTAAATCAAGGTTATTTACCGATTGTAGGTTACAATTATGGCCATAATAACCCAGAACGAATGAAAAAGACAATCCTTTTAGGTAATGGAACCGCATTATTTTTTGGATTAATTGGTTTTACAATATTTCAATTATTTCCAGAAGTAATGTTAAAATTATTTAATAGTGATCCAAAGCTTATTGAAATTGGAGTCCCCGCTTTAAAAAGAGTAAGTACTTCATACTTCTTTATGGTTTTAAATATTACTGGAGTGGCTACTTTCCAGGCAATAGGTAAAGGAATGCCCAGCCTTGTAATTACATTTTTAAGACAAGCAATCTTTTTAGTACCCGGTATGTATTTACTGGGGCAGTTTTTTGGACTAGAAGCAACCTGGCTTTCATTTCCACTTGCAGAATCAATCAGTTTTATTATATTAATTATCTGGTTAACCTTCACATTAAAAGAAGCAATGTATAAGATGAGAGAAAGAAAGCCTAACAACGATTCAGTTTAACAAAGTAATGCAAACTTAAAAACCATTACCACAAAAATCTATGGTAATGGTTTTTTAAATTTAATAATTTTTAAGTATTAACCAACATTGAATCAATTAGATCCTCTTTTACATTTCTGCCCTCTAAGTATTCTACAACTTCTAGAGCAAATTCTAATGCAACACCCGCTCCTCTTGAAGTTATAATATTACCATCTTTTACTACCCTTTCCTCTTTATAGTTACAAGATGGGACCTCCTTTTTAAAGCTCGGGTAACTGGTTGCATCTACATCTTCTAAAATTCCGGCAGTTTCTAAAACCATTGGAGCAGCACAGATTGCTGCAACTAATCCTTTCTTTTCATTAATTTTTTTAACAAAATTCAATATTTGAGAGTTTTCCTTTAAGTTTTTTGCACCAGGCATACCCCCTGGTAATACAATACCATCAAATTCATCAATTTTAATTTGAATAATTCTTTCATCTGCAATCACTGGTATATTATGAGCTCCTTTTACATCAATTGAATTCAAACTAACTGTTACTACTTCAATCCCTGCTCTTCTCAATACGTCTATAATAGTAATAGCTTCAATCTCTTCGAATCCCGGTGCCAAAGGTACTAATACTTTTTTACTCATCTAATCACTCCTTTAGTATTAATATAAGAATCTAGATACTTCACTTTCCAAATCTATACCATAGTTAAAATGAATCGTTTTAAACTGTAATTTGTTTGCAGCTTTTATATTATTAAAACTGTCATCAATAAACAGTGTATTTTGGGGGTTTATTTGATACTTTGAAATTAATGTTTTATAAATTTTATCTTCAGGTTTAATAATGTTTACCTGAAATGAAACTACCTTTCCATCAAAAAGATCAAAAAAATCATATTTCTGTTTTACCTCCAAAAAAGCTTTTTCATGAAAGTTTGATAATATATATAAATTAATTTCTTTATTTGCTAAATCCTTTAAAACAGAAATGTTTTTATTTATAGGTTTTAAATATGAAATCCAATTATCCATAATCTTTATGATTTCATTTTTATTATTAGGTTGTCTATCAACAAATCTCCTAGTAGCTTGCTTTTGGGAAATTGTTCCCTTATCAAGCATTATCCATTCTTTTGAATTAAAAATATTATCATATATTGCTTCCTTTTTACTTTCTTTTAATACATAATCATCTACTATCTTCTCAGGAGTAAACTCTAATAAAACATTTCCAAGATCAAAAACTACATTTTTAATCATAAAAATCTCCTTTTTTAGAAATTTTCATCTTTTTTGTCTTTAATTCTTTCAATGATCAATCCTATAATTAATAGAATTATTCCAATTATGATACCAAAGATACCAACTTTAATAATTAAGCTTATCTCAGTATCAATAAATAATTCTATAACTAAATGGTATATTCCGTTTCCAATTAGCAAAACAGCTGCTAATATTAATACAATAAAACCAATGTTTTTAATATTCAAGCTAACTCCCCCTTAGATCAATTAATAAATTCAATAATAAGGTGGACTGTCTTTTCCCACTGCTTTTGTTTTGAAATCAGGCTTTGCCCATCCCCTTTTTGGGGTCCATAATTACCAAAGCCAGAATGATTTCCACCTTCAATACTATTATAAACTGTATCTGAAGGTAAATTATTTTTTGAACTTACATATTTTTCCCAGTTAAGTATTTTATCTTCAGTGGCTGTTATAGATAAAACATCTATTGCTTGATCTGAAAGATTAGTTTCTTCAGAAACATAAGAAGCTAATAATATTAAACCCTTTACAGAAGTTAAATTATCAAAATTATTATATATATAACTTCCTGCCATTGCTCCCCCCAAAGAATGTCCAATTAGATACCATTCTTGAATTTTTTTATTATATTGATCTATAATAATTTGCGCCCTATCAATATCTAAAACAGCTAAATCTAATGGCATCTTAACTAAATAAACAGGGTAGCCTCTTTCACTAAGAAGATAAGCTAAAGGTGCATAGGCTCTCTCATCTACTCTACCACCAGGATAAAATATAAAGGCTTTATCGTAAGAATTATTATGTTTAAATTCATAATATTTATCATGTTCAACAACATATTCATTTTTTAGATAATTTTCATTATTTTCAAGCGGCTTATAACTGGAATTAATAAAATATATTAAGCCAATAGAAAAAATAACCATTATTATAATTAATATAAGTAATACTTTTCTTTTTTTCATTATAAAATTCCTCTTTATTTTTAATGTGCTTAATTAATCATTTCTATATTTTTAATTATTTTCCTTTATTATAAATAAAAAACCCCGTAGTTAACGGGGTAATTAAAATTATTGTATCTCAAATATAAATTTATCTTTATAATCAATTTCAACAGTAGATTCTTCCTTGATCTCTCCTTCAAGCAACTTCATTGCTAATGGATCTTTTAAATACTTTTGTATAACTCTGTTAATCGGTCTTGCTCCATAAGTTGGATCATACCCTAATTCCATAATCTCTTCCTTAGCTTGATCAGTTACAGATATATTTAAATTCCTTTCTGATAATTTATCTCTTAGATCATCAATTTTTATATCTACAATACTTAATAGATCTTTTTTGCTTAAAGAATGGAATATTATTTTTTCATCTACTCTGTTTAAGAATTCCGGCCTGAAATGATTTTTCAATGCTTGAGAAACCCTTCTATTAATTTCCTCTTCATCATCAAGATCTTGAATATATTCTGAGCCAATATTTGATGTCATAATAATTACAGTATTTTTAAAGTCAACTTCATTTCCTTGACTATCAGTTAGTATACCATCATCAAGTATTTGGAGTAAAATATTAAATACATCTTGATGTGCTTTTTCAATTTCATCCAGTAAGATTACTGAATAAGGCTGTCTTCTAATCCTTTCAGTTAACTGTCCTCCTTCTTCAAAACCGACATATCCCGGAGGTGAACCAATTAATTTAGCAACAGCATGTCTTTCCATATATTCTGACATATCAATTCTAACTAAAGCTTTTTCATCATCAAAAAGATATGCTGCAAGAGTTTTAGCTAGTTCTGTCTTACCTACACCTGTTGGACCCATAAAAATAAATGAACCTAATGGCCTGTTTATATCCTGTAATCCTGTTCTGGATCTTCTAATTGCATTACTAACTGCAGTAATTGCTTCTTTTTGTCCAACAACTCTTTTTGCTAATTCATCTTCAAGATGAATTAATTTCTCTTTTTCACCTTCCATTAGTTCTTGTATTGGTATATCTGTCCAGGAAGACACAATCTCTGCTATATCTTCAGTAGTTACTTCCTCTCTTAAGATATTATAATTTTTACCTAACTTTTCTAATTCTTTTTTTGTTTCTTCTAATTCTGCCTTTAAATCATTTAACTTACCATACTTTAAACGAGCTGCCTCTTCATAATTTGCTTCTCTTTCAGCATTTTCAGCATTTACCTTTACTTTCTCTATTTCTTCATTTAATCTTTGTCGTTTTTGAATTAATTCTTTTTCTCTATCCCAACGAGCTAATTGAGGATCTCTTTTTTCTTTAAGATCATTAATTGTTTGATCTAATTCTTGTAATCGTTCTTTAGATTCTTCATCTTCTTCTTTTTTTAGTGCTTCTTTTTCTATTTCTAATCTTCTTATTTTTCTATTAAGTTCATCTATTTCTAATGGCATAGAATCTATATCAATTCTAAGTTTTGAGGCTGCTTCGTCAACTAAATCAATTGCTTTATCAGGTAAAAATCTTTCAGTTAGGTATCGTTCAGATAAATTGGCTGCAGCTACAAGTGCATTATCCTGAATTCTTACACCATGATGAATTTCATACTTCTCTTTTAGTCCTCTTAGAATAGATATTGTGTCTTCAACAGAAGGCTCAGATATCTTAACTGGCTGAAATCTTCTTTCTAATGCTGCATCTTTTTCAATGTGTTTTTTATATTCTTTTAAGGTTGTTGCTCCTACACAGTGTAGTTCACCTCTTGCTAAAGCTGGTTTTAATAGATTTGCAGCATCCATTGAACCACTAGTAGCTCCTGCACCAACTAATGTATGCATCTCATCAATAAATAGTATAATTTGACCTTCAGCCTTTTTTATTTCTTTTAATACTGATTTTAATCTATCTTCAAACTCACCACGGTATTTAGTACCGGCTATTAGTGAGCCCATATCTAATGAAATAACTTTTTTGTTTTTTAAAGTTTCTGGTACATCACCATTAACAATTCTTTGAGCAAGTCCTTCAACAATGGCTGTTTTACCAACCCCGGGCTCACCAATTAAAACAGGATTGTTCTTTCTTCTGCGTGATAAAACCTGCATTATCCTTCTGATTCTCTCATCACGACCAATTACAGGATCAAGCTTACCCTCTTTAGCCAGTTCAGTAATATCTATAGTATATTTTTCTAATACTTGATACTGTTGTTCTTGATCTGGAGAAGTGACTTTTGCTCCATCTCTAATACCTTCTATAGCTTGTTTGGCTTTTTTTAAGTCTATATTTTTTGATTTTAGATACTCATATGTCTTACTATTTTTAGTAGATAATAATCCTAATAAGAAATGTTCAGTTGAAATATATTCATCTCCAAGTTTTTTTGCTTCTTTTTGTGAGTTTCTAAGTACATTATTTAATTCTTGTGACATATATAACTGTCCCTGATCAGAATATACTTTTGGTAACTTTTCGATTATATCTCTTAAATCCTTTTCAAACACAGAAATGTTTATACCCAACTTCTCCATTAAAGGAACCATTATACCCTGGTCATCTTTGATTAATGATAAAAAGAGATGAGCAGGATATATTTCCTGGTTCCCATTATCTTCTGCAATATGTTGTGCTTCAGCAACAACTTCTTGTGCTTTACGGGTAAAATCTTCCATTCGCATTATTAAATCCCTCCATTCATATATTACTTTACAAACAACTTCTTTATATATTATACTATAGAAATTATTTAAAGTCAAAGAAGGTCAAACTTTAGATAAAAATATACACAGGCTTAAAAAAGCCTGTGTGCAAATAAGATGAATCTACTTCATTGAGGGGGTTTTAACATTTAAAATATTAAAGCTTTCACCTTTATTAGCCATAACCTTCATTATAGTATTTGGAGGACAGGTTATGAAATCTTTTTCTTCTAATTCATATTCTGTATCTCCAATTTGGATAGTACCTTTTCCTTCTATCACATGGAAGAATACATCTACTGGGACTTTATGTTCAGGCACTACATCTCCCTTTTCTAATAAAAGATTTTTAACCTGTACATTTTCATTTTTTAAAACATCTTTGGTCATAATTCCTTTCATGTTTTTTTCACTTTTAAGCTTATCTAACTTTATTACATTCATAGTATTTATACCTCCTGTTTTAATTTAGTGAATGAACAGTAACCAATCTCATCACTTAATTTTTGTATTTTTTCCCACTTATCATCTTCAATAACATCTTTTGCTGTAGGATAAAGTATATTATTTTCTTTAAAAATATGATCTCTTAAAGTTAAGATTAAAAATTCTGATAGTTTTTTAAGCTGTCTTTTAAATTCATCAAAGTCCATTTTGTCTACATTTTCCGAAAGTTCAGCTATTTCTTCTTTATATGGCCATAAATCATCATGTTCCATACGCATAATTCTGGTTGGACCAGTAATACCTTTCTCATCCACTTCTGGGAATAATGCTTCTTCTTCACGCTCATGATGTTTTTCGGTTTCTAATAATAGTTTACCAACTTCTTTCAGTTCTTCAAAAACCTCTTTGTTTAAATCATAACTATCAAGTTTATCAATTTTAGCTACAGCATTTTCCAATCTGTTTAAAGTCTCTAGAATCTCATCATGTTCTCTAATTAAAACTGCTAACGGATGAGAATAGTCTAAATTATTTTGAAGTTCATCAAGTTCATCTGCCATAACTTCAAGGTGTGCTGAACATAGATGTCTTAATTTTGTTTCTTCTAACCCTTCATTTATTAGATCTTGTTCAGCTTCTGAAAGATCCTTAGCTGATATTTCTTCTATTAATTCTCTGGCTTCTTGTTTAACTTCTTTTACATTTTCCTCATTATTTAGTCTTTCCAAAATTTCTTTTAATCTTTGTTTTTTATCTGACATTAATTTACCTCCTAATGTTGACTGCTTTTATCAACTTTATATACTGTGATTATATTATATACTAAATAGAAATGCAATTCTGTGATATATATCATTAAAAAACCCCACCTAAAAAAGGTGAGGTAAGAAATTTATATTATATTTTTAAAAAATTATTCAAAATCATTTAATTTATTAAAATCAAGTGTTGCAAAATAATCTTTTATACTTTCATCTCTTCTTATTTCAACAACTTCACCATTTTCTCTTAAAAGAAGTTCTCCACCTCTTAACTTACCGTTATAATTAAAGCCCATTGCATGTCCGTGAGCACCGGTATCATGAATTACTACAGTATCACCAATTTCAGTTTCGGGAAGTTTTCTATCAACTGCAAACCTATCTATAGATTCACATAATGAACCGGTTACATCATACATTTTGTGTTTTAGTTTCATTTTCCTTACCCATTACAGTGATATGATGATAAGCATCATACATTCCAGGCCTCATCAGATCATTCATACTAGCATCTAAACCAACATGTTTTTTATAAATATCTTTTTTATGAATTACTTTTGAAACCAAATATCCATAAGGACCAGTTATCATTCTACCACATTCCATAAATAAGGAAAGGGAATCTAACTTATTAGCTTTTATAATTTCATCATATTTTTCTTTAATACCATTTCCTACTTCTTTTAGATCAACCGCTTTTTCTTCTGGCTTATATGGTATACCAATTCCACCACCAATATTTAAAAATTCTAACTCAATACCCAACTTTTCCTTGATTTCAACTGCCATCTCAAACATCATTTCTGCTGTATCTATAAAGTACTGTTCGTTAAGTTCATTTGAAGCAATAAAAGTGTGTAATCCAAACCTTTTTACTCCTTTTTGTTTTAAGATCTTATAACCTTCAAAAACCTGTTCTTTAGTTAATCCATATTTAACTTCAGAGGGATTACCCATTATAAATCCACCATCTCTGCGGTCACCTGGATTATATCTAAATGATACTAAATTTGGAATACCGCCGTGTTCTTCTAAAAAAGGAATATGTGATATATCATCTAAGTTTATAATTGCTCCTAATTCTCTTGCTTTTTCATACTCTTCAGCAGGAGTGTTGTTAGATGTAAACATAATATCTTCATTGGTTATTCCTACTTTTTCTGATAAAATTAATTCTGTTAACGAACTACAGTCCATTCCAAAGCCAACATCTTTTAATATTTTCATTATAAAAGGATTTGGAGTTGCCTTAACAGCAAAGAATTCTTTAAATCCTTTATTCCAACTAAAAGCATCTAAAAACTCTCTTGCATTTTCCTTTATTGCTTTTTCATCATAAATATGAAAAGGTGTAGGATGTTTTTTGATTATTTCTTCTAACTTATCTTCATTAAAGGGAAGTTCTTTTTGCATTAATATTTTCACCACCATTATTTTATTGATTAACCATCAAATTGTCATTTAACAATACTATTGCTTTTTTATAGTTTTCTCTATCTATTACAAACTGAATGTTTACCTGACTGAAAGAAATCGATACACAGTTTATATTTATATCATTTTCACCTAATACTCTTGCTGCTTTAGCTAAAATATTAGGTTTGCTTATATTAGAACCAATAAGACAGACCATTGCTATCTTTTTAATTTTAATTCTTTTATACTTATCTTTTAGTTCATCAACTAAATCTTCAGTTAAATCTCTTTCCCAGATAACTTGAGAAATACTATTTGCATTCGTTGCCTTCATTACATAACTAATATTATATCTTTTAAATAATTTCATTATTTCATAATCAAAACCAACTTCTCCAACCATAGAAGTATCATGTATTTCAATTACAACCAATTTTTTAGAACCAGCTATTATTTCTATTTTTGAATTTTCTACTACATAATCTTTTGTTATTATAGTGCCGGGATGATCAGGTTCAAAAGTGCTTTTAACAACCAACTTTATACCCGCTAATT
The DNA here is from genome assembly GCA_034521955.1 of Halanaerobiales bacterium. Classification (GTDB taxonomy): domain Bacteria; phylum Bacillota; class Halanaerobiia; order Halanaerobiales; family M55B127; genus M55B127. Next base: position 532,669 of record JAXHLT010000001.1, read on the forward strand.
CCAATGGCTTGGATGCCTTTGGATGAATTGCCTCCATACCGATATCAGCTAACTGATCTGCCACATCATAATTTGTTCTGCCTACCGGAACTGCTTTGTTTTTGCCAACAAGTTCTGGATCAGCAGATGATAAATGATGTTCTTTATGAATAATAGCTTGATCTGCTTTTAGATATGTGGCTACTCTAGAAAAAGTAATTTCAGAATACCCTCTATTATATTTAGTAACAAGTCCACCTTTATCTTTTGTATAGCCGGGTGCTATAACAAGCTTATCTTTTAAATTGATATCTTTAAACATCTTTGCAATTCTTTCTTCAATTGAAAGCTGACTTCGATCATAAAATCCAGTTAAATCTACAAACTTAGTATTTATACCTCTATTTGATAATATATTAGCTGAATTAAAGGCAGAATGGGCTTCTCCAATAGAAGCTAATATTTCACGAGCAGCTGAAAATATATTTTCTTCTTTAATATATCCAGATGACAGTATCTCTTCCATTGAGTCTAAGTATTTTTTAGTATGCTTTATTCTTTTTTTGATAAATTGATTAGCTTCATCTAGATCAAGTCCAAGATATTCAAAAGATTTATTAATTTCAATTAAATAATCTAAAAGTTCATCTAACTTTTGTTTATATATATCATCGTTATTAATAAAGCTTTTATATATACCGGGTTTTAAGCTCTTTTTATCTTCTAATAAAAGGTCTGTAACTTTAGCATAAGCAGAAACAATAAATACTCTGTTATAACTAAAAGCCTCACTTTTAGGATCCCTAATTATGTTTTTAAGAACATCTTCAAACTTAGCAATAGATGTACCGCCAATTTTTTCTACAGTTAGCAAGATATGATACTCCCTTCAAAAACAAAGTGTATTGTATTACATTATAATACTCAAATTATAAATTATCAATTATAATTACAATAAATATACTTTTATAATGTGAAAATATCGCCTTCATTTAGAAAATCTATTTTTTCTAATACCAGATCATTTCTAAATTCAATATCCAGAATTGGATTTGTATGATTAAAATGAGTAAAGAATATTTGAGAATTATTTTGCTTTAATACTTCATTTTGAAGTTTATTTATTGTTTCTTTAATTGGAGGATGAGGAACATCAGCAATATTTCTTCCTCTAAACTCCATTAGCTCTTTTTTAGAATAGAAAGTCCCATCAAGAAATAATAGATCAACTTCACTACTTATTTTATTGAACTTTTTAGCAAATGTATCCCAACTGTCTATATCGGGAAGATAAAAAACAGATCTTTTTCTTCCCTTTATTATAAAACCGGCAGTATCACTTAATTCCTGCCGATGTGGTATTTCAACAGGAATTATACTTAGATTATTTGAAAGATTAATCTCTTTTTCAAATTCAAATGTATTAATTTTTATATTATTATTATCAACCAGCAGCTTCCAGGGTTGATTTGTATTTAAAAAATCTTTTAACCTTTTACTAGTATGAACCAAAAGATTATTACTATCAATTACTTCTTTACCAAAAAACAACAAGCCTGGATAATGACCCATATGGGCATGAGTTATTAAGATTCCCTTTAGATGATCTTTTGGAAAACCATTATCTCTAGCTGTAGTATTTAACATATTTAACTGTTCGAAAAGTCGGAAAGTAGGATCAATCAAATAACTTGTTTTATTTACAGTATCTAAAATCCCTAAGGAAGCAGGGTGTCTAACCAAACTTTTATTATTTAAAGCTTTTACACAGTTCGGACAATCACAACCCGGTTGGGGATAGCCGCCATCTTGGGCTGTCCCCAGAACTTTAATTAATATATCTCCCATTATGCATCTCTCCTTAAATTTACTTCCTTTTGAACATCAACCTTAGCTATGGATATACCAGTTAGACCATAAAATATATTTATTAAAATAACTAACATTGGAAAAAACAAATATGGAATAAATTCTGCTGGCTGTGCACCTAACATACCTGCTGCAAAAATAGCAGGTACACTCCAAGGTACTAATGTTATACCCACTGTACCACCGGCTTCAACATTCCTACTTAAATTTTTTGTATGTAAACCCATCTCTTTAAAACTGTTTGAAAACATCTTTGCCGGTATTATAATTGCTAAAACTTGAGCACCTGTGCTTAATCCTATTAAAAATGCAGTCATTAAAGAAGTTACTAATAATTTTCGGGTACTGTTAATCCAAGACATCATTTTTTCTAAAATAGTGTCTAAAATACCAACCTTTTGCATTATTCCACCTAAAGCAGCTGCTATGATTAAAAGAATAATCGTTCCTCCCATTGAGGTAATTCCACCTTTAGAAAGCAGACTATTAATCATTCCAATATCACTATTACTGCTAAAACCAGAAGTAAATGAACTTAAAACCTCAACCAAACTAGCGCTTTGAAATACCATAGCAAAAATTCCACCTAAAATTGACATGGATAATAATGCTGGAATAGCAGGAGTTTGGCGAACTGCTAATACAATTGTTATTAAAGGTAAAATAAACAACAGTGGTGTAATATTAAACATACTTTCCAGTCCCTGCATCAAAGTATTTATTTGTTGTGTACCTTCAAATCCTCCCCCTACCTGTGCCTGGCCGACTCCCCAATAAATTATTAAGGATATTATAAAAGCGGGGATAGTATCCCATAACATATGTCCTACATGTTCAAAAAGAGTGCAGTCTGCCATTGCTGCTGCAATGTTTGTAGTATCTGACAAAGGTGATAGTTTATCACCGAAAAATGCACCTGAAATTATTGCCGCTGCTGTAAGAGGGGTTGCAAAACCCATAGCATTTCCAACAGCGATTAAAGCTATTCCTACAGTTGCTATTGAAGTAAAAGAAGTTCCTAAAGTTGTTGAAACAATAGCTGTTATTAAAGCAGCTAAAGGTATAAATAATGATGGTGTTAAAAACTTCAGTCCATAAAATATCATTGCTGGAATTGTGCCACTTAAGATCCAAGTTCCAATTATTGTTCCCACTATTAGTAATATAAAAATTGCAGGTAAGGCATTTGTAACTCCTTCTTTAAGTCCATCAAGTAATTCATCCCAACTGAAATCAAATACATATCCTATAATACCAGTAGCAACTACCCCACTTATAAGAGGAACCATCATCCCCACTCTCCAATAAAACACAGAAAAGGCTCCTGTTAACAATAATACTAAAATTGGTAAAGTTGCTGTCATAAAACTCATTTTTCTTTTTTCCATTTTCTACTACCTCCTCGATTATTTATAACCCCAAAATAATAAAAAGTATTATAAAAAAATAAAAAAAGCCGCCCCTTATATCAGGGCGACGTATGCGCGGTACCACCTGAATTAATTCTGATTATGTAAATAATAATCAAAACAACTCTATTGAAAGCTAACACTCTCTCACCAGATAACGCTGGAAACGGCCTAGCCTACTACTATTTCAACCGGCAACTCAGGGGTGTATTTCAGCACTAAGCTTACTTCTTCCCCACTCATAGTTTTTATTATTTGAAATTATTGTAAGTAATTATATATTAGCAATATAGTGTTGTCAAGCATTTCATGAAATAATAACTTGTTTATTCCGAAAATTTCATTAGTATTCTTACTTATAAATTATTATTCACTTTCTTTCAGCATAAAATAACATATGGAATATTTTTCTTGACATAAATACAACACAGTGTTAAAATTATATACAAATAAATAATAATTATAAATTCTTTGAGCAAGAAGAGTAACTTTTTATATTTCATTTACAGAGAACCGACACTGCTGAGAATTCGGTAATGGAATATTAAAGTGAATGGCCTTGTTAGAAGCAGGGGGAAATATCTTTTTAAGATAGAATATCCTGAGCCGGTTCTTTAACCGTTATATTAAATAGAATTCATCTTCTAAAAGATGGCTTCTACTGAGAGAGTTAATCATTGGTTAACTAATAAGGGTGGCAACACGGAATATTAATCTTTCGTCCCTATAAGGGATGAAAGATTTTTTTATTTTGTGTTTGCCACCCTATTTTTATTTAATAAATAATAATCAAAAGAAAGGACTGATTTTATTGTATGATTTAAAAATTATTGTTGAAAGTATTGAAGGATTCTGTGATTTACCAATGAAAGTCGGTGATTATTTTACGGTAAAAGGTGGTAAAATTGAAATTCCAAATGATAAATATGTATGTCTTTGGGCTCTACAAAGCATTATGCCTATAATCCCTGCAAAACAAAGAGAGATTAATGAAGAAAATGATTGGATACCACACACAAAACATCTAACCTGTCCTGATCCAAATGGAAAAGTAATATTTAGGATCGATAGAATAGATCCTGCTACAGGAAAAGTAATTAATTCAGAAAAGAATATCCCTTCAAGAATTCAAGTTGATTCAGAGAAATGCACAGGTTGTAGGGCTTGTGAAACTGTTTGTGCTTTTGTACATACTGGTAATTTTAATGGAATTGAATCAAGAATAAAAATAGAAAAAATAGAAAAAGAAGGTAAAGATATTCCTTATGTATGCAGACAATGCGGAGATGCGCCCTGTGTTAAAGTATGTCCGGTAAATGCTTTAAGTAGAGATGAAGAAACAAATGCAGTCTTAGTAAATAATGATGAATGTATTGGATGCAAGAAATGTGCACAAGCTTGTCCTTTTGACGCTATTAGTTTTACAGAAAATATGGTACCTTTGATCTGTGATTTATGTGAAGGAGAAATAGAATGTGTTAAACGTTGTCCTACTGAAGCTATTACTTTTAGTAATTCACCTGGAGGTGATCAATAATGAATTATGGATACTGTGAACAAGCACTGCGTATCAATTTATCTACTGATACTATAGAAACTGAAAAACTAAGCTCAAAATTTTTAAAAAATTATATTGGTGGAAGAGGTTTAAATATACGAAGACTGTATGATGAAGTTCCCCCTGATGTAGATCCTTTAAGTGAAGAAAATAAGTTGTTTATCGGAGTTGGACCACTTACAGGAACATTATTTCCGGGTGCAGCAAGAGTAAATTTTACAGCCAAATCTCCTCAAACTAATATTTTAGGTGATTCAAATACTGGTGGGTTTTTTGGTCCAGAATTAAAGTTTGCTGGATTTGATCAAGTAATTATTGAGGGTAAAGCAAAACAACTATCATATATTTACATAAAAGATGGAAAAGCTGAAATAAAGTCTGCCAGCCATCTTAAGGGAATGGATGTATTTGAAACCCAAGATAAAATAGTTGAAGAACTACAGGATAAACGTATACAGGTTGCCAGTATTGGACCAGCTGCTGAAAACGGAGTTAAATATTCCGGTATATTTTGTAATCAAGTTCGAGCTGCTGCCAGAACAGGTATGGGGTTAGTGTTAGCTTCTAAAAACATTAAAGCAATAGCAGTAAGAGGAACCAAAGAACTTAAAGCTTTTAAACCAAATGAATTTAAAAAACTCATCGATAAAATGGATGATGAGATACGAAATCATTCTGAATATGATATTAGAGTTCGCTTAGGTACTACTAAATTAGTTTCATCTTTAAATAAGTTAGGATGTTTAGCTACTAAACATTTTCAAACCGGTTATTTTGAAGATGCTGATAAAGTGAGCGGCGAATATTTAGAAAAAAACTATAAGAAAAAAGAAAAAGGCTGTTTCAGCTGTACAATTCCCTGCAGCAGATATTTTGAAATTAATAAGGGTAAACATAAGGGACTAAAAAGCGAAGGACCAGAATTTGAAGGATTAGCCGGCTTTTCATCCCGAGTAGGTGTCTCTAATATTGAAGATGCTCTTAAAGCCATTGATCTTTGTAATCGTTACGGTATGGATGTAATATCAACATCTGAAGTTATTTCTTTTACTATGGAACTATATGAAAAAGATATATTAAGCAGTGAGGAAGTTGATGGTTTAAAACCAACCTGGGGTAATGCGAAAGCAGTTTTAACATTGATAGAAAAAATTAAAAATAGAGAAGGTTTTGGTGATATTCTAGCTGATGGGGTATTAGATGCAGCAAAAAAAATTGGTAAAGGAAGTGATAAGCTTGCAATGCATGTCAAAGGATTAGAAATTTTCCAAGCTGATCCTAGGGGAATAAAAGGTTATGGCCTCGGTGTTGCAGTTGCTACTCGCGGTGGTGACCATTTAAGAAGTGAACCCTGGTTTGAATTCATGGAAGATGCTGAAGAAGGCAAAAGAAGATTTGGACATCCTGAAGCTGCCTTTAGACTTGAATATAAAGGAAAAGGAAAAGTTGTTAAATTTTATGAAGAAAGATGTGTTTTAGCAGATTGTTTAGAAGCCTGTAAAAACACTGTGGTTAATATGGAAATAATATCATTTAAAGAGGCTGCACAGTTACTTAATTATTTAACAAAATTTACGTTTACTGAAGAAGAAATAAAGAAATCAACAGAAAGAATAATGAATATTGAACGAGCATATATAGTTAGAGAAGGAATCAGAAGAAAAGATGATGTTTTACCAGACCGTTTTTTAAATGAACCTTTACCTGATGAATGTGGTGAATCAGCTGGAAGTGTAGTAGAACTTGAACCAATGCTTAACGAATATTATGAAGCTAGAAATTGGAACCTTGAAACCGGGATTCCTAAAGAAGAGAAACTAAGAGAATTGAATTTAGATGACATTGCTGACGAATTAAAAGATTTAACTTAAAACTAAACATAATTTCGAGAGGAGCGAGTATTGATTATGTCAAATCTAAAAAATGAGAATAATCTAGAATTCTATGGTGGTAAATTTATGGTCTTCGTACCTATTATATTAGCATTAATTGGCTTAGTATACATAGCAGTACAAAATGCTAATATCCCTGAATACTGGGTAGTATTTTTACTTCCCTTAATAATAATCATGCCTTTTGTAAAAGATAAAACAAAGTTTGCAAATATTATTATTGATGGATTCAGTTCAAGAGTTGCAATGATATTAATCGCTGCTGTAATGTTAGCAGGTATTTCAGGCGCTATTCTAAACGTAAGTGGTTTAGTCAGAACTCTAGCTGCGTATTTAGTTAATTTGAATTTGGTTGGAAGTAGATTTGTAGTTGCTACCTTTATCCTAACAGGTATAGTTGCTCTTTCAACAGGAACTTCAGTTGGAACTATATTTGTAGTTAGTCCTATCCTATATCCAGTTGGTTACCTTGTTGGAGGTTCTCCAGCACTATTAATTGGTGCTATTGTTTCCGGAGGTGCTTTTGGAGACAATCTATCACCGGTTTCAGATACAACTATTGCTTCAGCTACAACACAGGGAATGGATATTGGAGGTGTAGTAAAGAGCAGATTAAAATACTCTATTCCCACTGCTGTAATCACAATTATTCTTTACGGATTTATTGGACAGGGAGGTAGCATGTCTGATCAAATAAGTGAATATGTTAGTAATCCTCAACCAGAAAGCCTTCTATTTCTTTTGGTACCAATTATAATTATATATCTTTGCATAAAACAACATCATCTGATTGAAGCCTTAAGTTATGGTATTATTACCGGACTTTTAATCGGACTAATCACTAATATAATTACATTTGATATGATAATAGATGTACCGGAACCTTTTGGAGCAGGTGGTATAATCCTTGATGGAATTCAAAGCTCAGTACCAACAATTATACTTGTCTTAATTCTATTTGCTCAAATCAATTTATTAAAAGAAGGTGGGGGTATTGAAATAATTATTGAATTAATGTCTAAATTTGTTCGTGGAGTAAAAACAGCCGAACTATCTATAGTATCCTTATTAATCTCATTAAATATTTTAACTGGACTAAATACAGCTGCTATAATAGGTACAGGAGAAATTGCAAAAGAAATGGGAGAAAAGTATGATATAAATGGCTACAGAATTGCAAACCTAATGGACTGTGCCGGTACCACATTTAACTATTTAATACCTTATATGGTACCAGTTGTTGTTGGTTCAATGATGAGTTCAATGTATGCACCTTTTGAGGGTGCTGTAATTGTAAGTACTGTTGATGTAGTAACTCATCAATTTTATCCATGGGTAATGTTAGGAGTTTTAATTTTCTCAATCCTAACAGGTTATGGTAGAACATTTGCATTCTTTACTTCAACAGATTAAATTGAATTAAAAAAATTAGTCTTTTAGGGCTGCTGGATGATTTAAAGATTATAAATCCAGCAGTCTTTTTTCATTGATAAGAATTAATTTCTGTTATACGCCTGTTTCACTTCCAAGGTAAACATATACTGATTATTTATCCTTACCTTTCATCTTAATCCTAAAATACTCTTTATAATTTTTTAAAAAAATTATCTAAAACATTTTCAAAATTTTAAAACTTTCTGGTTATGAGCATTTTGTATTTTCCTAACTAATATATCTTTTGAGAGTAGAAATATTCTGCCTTCATGAACCGAAAAATACTTGACTCTATCATCACTACCAATATGTTAACACCTTAAAGCTTATCTCTATATTCCATTAACTTTTCATTATTTTTATCTTCCTTTATAATTACTGAGATAATTGCCTTGCTCTTTTTAACTTTTCTTTACTCTTATTGACAATTTTGATATATTACCCCACTTCTTATATTATTATGCTTTAACTTTACACTAAAATCTTGTATAATTTAAAGTGAAGATACAAAAAGAGGTGAAAGCATGTCTGATTTATCTAAAGTTCCTTACTTTTCTCATTTAAATGAGGAAGAATTAAATATAATAAATAAGATCACAAGAGTTAAAAAATATAAAAAAGATGAGATAATATTTTTTGAAGGTGAAAAAGGAGACTATATCTATATAATAAAAAAAGGTAAAGTGAAAATGCTTAAGATGAACCAAAATGGAGATGAACAAATTTTAAATATATTTAAAAAGGATGATATTCTTGCAGAAGTAATACTATTTGATAAAGAAAACTACCCAGCAACAGCTATAGCACTTTCAGAAATTGAATTATTTACCATAAACAGTCGAGAACTTTCTAAAATCTTTTTGCATCACCCACAGATTACTGTTAAAGTTATGAAAGTTATGAGTTCTCGTTTAAGACGTGCTCAACAAAATATTAGAGACTTTGGATTAAAGGATAGCAAAAGTAGATTAGCAAGCCTACTTTATCATCTTGCTGAAAAACATGGTGATAAAAAAGAAAATGAAATATCAATTTCATTATTTTTAACACAAAAAGAATTAGCAAATATGATCGGTACAACTCGCGAAACTGTTTCAAGAACATTAAAAAGCATTGAAAAACAGAATATAATAAGCACCTCACGCCAAAAGATTGTAGTTAATAGTATTGAAAAATTAAAAAAATTAATGAACTAATGTGATATAATTCATATTACTATATGTAAATAGATATTATAATTAATGTATCAATCAATATTAGAGGTGTGAAAAATGGATAAAAAGAATAGGATTGCAGAAGAGTTTATAACTTTATTTAACAAAAAAAGCTTTGAGCAAATAACCCTTAATTTATTAGAAAAAAATTTAGGTTTTGAAGTTGATAAATATTTTGATGACAAATATGAAATTCTAGACTATATACTACGTGATAAACTAGAAGAAAAAATAGCTCTAATTAACAGTCTAAAAGAAAAAGATATAAACTTACAAAACAAACTAATTATGTTTTTTGATTATCATTTTAACTTTTTAAAAGAATATCCCAATATAAGTGAGTTGTTAATTAAAACCTCGATGATCGAAGATGATAAAAAGTCAGAAATTATTAAATCCTATATAAAAAACTTTAAAAAAACTTTCAGTGAACTTATAGAAAATGAAATCAAAAAAAATAAAGTAAGAAACGTAGACCCCACTATTATAGCAAGTGCAATTTTACATGCTACTCACGGAGTAACTGTTAGGATTAAATATGATGAGAATTATGATTACGGAAAAGCAAAAAAAGAACTTGTCAACTTTATATATCTAGGATTAAATAACTAATAAATATATTAGACTTTCTAATATTTAGTTTAATACAAAAAGTTTAGGAGGTCGTTTAAATGTCTAAAATCGAATATTTTTCCACACTTTTTTCCTATAAATTACTACCAACTGTAATAATAACATTCTATCTAATTATTATAGTTGGCCTTTTTATTTCCTTAATTCCTACTAAAGTCCAAGCTTCACAAAATAATGAACACATAAATTATCCTAAAGCAAAGTTTGCTATTATAACTGACCCTCATGTTTTTGATGTTAGCGGTAATATTAAAAGTCCTCTATATCTAAAGTACGGTGTCCAAGATAGAAAACTATTGAGTTTAAGTACTGAAATATTAGAAACAGCCGTTCATAAAATAGTATCAGAAGCTAATGTAGATTTTGTAATATTGTCTGGAGATTTAACTGACTCAGGAGATATAAAAAGTCATAAAGCTGTAGCTAACGTATTAAATAAATTCACAGATAATGATATAAAAGTATATATAATCCCCGGTAATCACGATGGTTTTAATACTAAAGACTTTAAAAATACAACTATTCCGCGTGACATAATTACCCCATTACAATTTACAAAATTATATGAAAACTTTGGTTATAAGAACGCGATCTATAGAGATGAGCAATCATTGAGTTATGTAACAGAACCTATCGAAGGACTATGGCTTTTAATGATAGACAGCTGTATTTATAACGATAAGGACAATTACCATGTATGTAATGGCAGGATCAGAGAATCCACGAAAAAATGGATAGATCAAATATTAAAAATAGCAAATGAAAAAAACAAAGCAGTCATAGGATCACTTCATCACAACTTGTTAGAACATTATAAAGGACAGCAAAAATTCTTCTCTAAATATATCGTAGATGATTTTGAGGAATTATCATCAAATTTTGCAGCTCAAAATATGAAAATAGTATTTACCGGTCATCATCATGCCCTCGATATAGCCAAAAAAGAGTTCGAGAATAAATCTTTTATTTATGACATTGAAACTTCTTCTTTAATCGGTTATCCTAATGCTTATCGAATAGTTGAAATAAATGATTATAATAAAATGTTAATAAAAAGTAGATATATTAAAGAAATACCTTCTTTTAAAGGTGATTTCACTAGTTATACGAGGGATTATGTAAGAGGCATAATAAAAAATGTTGCTAAAGAAAAACTAAACAGATACCATTTGAACTCTAATAACCAAGATAAAATCTCAGATAAAGCTGCTGATGCAATGATGACACACTACCAGGGTAATGAAAAATTAGTGTCTAATATAGATATTGAAGGATTAAATATCTGGTCTAAATTCATCTATAGTTTTTATAAAAAATTGTTAGTTGATCTTTATGAAGATCCCGGCCCAAAAGACTTAAATATAAAGATTGACTTAGATACTGGAGCTTGGATTGAAGTAGCTCAATAATTTATTTTTTGATCAAAAAAACCTTGGCCCGCTAACTTAGGGACCAAGGCTTTCTTTTTATCTTTTTTATCTATCTATACAAGACTATTATTATCTTATTACTCTCCTGCCATCATCTTTTCTACATCTTCTTCTACTTCACCAATTGGTTTAATATCAAAGTTTTCTACTAATACTTTAACAACATTTTCTGATAAGAAAGCAGGAAGTGTTGGTCCTAAACGAATTCCTTTTACTCCTAATGAAAGAAGTGCAAGTAATACAGTTACAGCTTTTTGTTCATACCAAGCAATGTCATATGAAATTGGTAAATCATTAATATCATCAACATCCATTGCCTCTGCTAATTTTTGAGCAATAACTACTAAAGAGTATGAGTCATTACACTGTCCTGCATCTAATACTCTTGGAATTCCTCCAATATCTCCTAAATCAAGCTTATTATATCTATATTTTGCACAACCAGCAGTTAATATTACTGCCTCTTCAGGAAGCTCTTTTGCAACATCAGTATAATAGTCTCTAGTTTTATGTCTTCCATCACAACCAGCCATTACTACGAATCTTTCAATATCACCATTTTCTACTGCTTCAATTACCTTATCAGCTACACTTAATACTGCTTCATGTGCGAATCCACCTGGTATTGAACCGGTTTCTAACTCTTCAGGTGATTCACAACTTTTGGCATGTTCGATAATTTCAGAAAAGTCTTTTTGTCCACCTTCTGGACGTCCTTCAATATGACTTACTCCAGAAAAACCTGCTGAACCTGTTGTATATACTTTATCTTTGTAAGATTCTTTAGGTGGTATAAGACAGTTAGTAGTTAATAATACTGGTCCATTAAATTTATCAAACTCTTCTTTTTGTAACCACCAAGAGTTACCATAGTTACCTACAAAATTATCATATTCTTTAAATGCAGGATAAGAGTTAGCTGGTAACATTTCACCATGAGTATAAATATCTACACCTGAATCTTTAGTTTGTTCTAATAGTTCTTCTAAATCTTTTAGGTCATGACCACTAACTAAAATACCTGGTTTATCATTTACTCCTATGTTTACTTCTGTTGGTTCTGGGTGACCATAATTTTCTGTATTTGCTTTATCTAATAAAGCCATGGTTTTAACTGCATTATCACCAGTCTCTAATACTAAGTTTACATAATCATCGACTGAAATACTATCATCTAAAGTAGATTTTAGAGCTCTTTGCATAAAGGCAAATAAATCCAGATCACTTTCATCGAGTATATATGCGTGGTCAGCATATGCTGCTATACCTTTAAGTCCATATGTTATTAATTCTCTTAATGACCTTACGTCTTCATTTTTAGTACTTAATACACCAACTTCTTGACCTTTTGTATAGAATTCATCAACATTATCACTATACCAAGTTGCTGCTTCAGGTAAATTACCATCATATTCTTTACCATTTTCTTCTTCATAAGCCTTAAAGAACTTCTCTTTTACATTATCTCTAAGTTTTAGAGCTTCTTTTATCATTTCTTCAAATCTTGCAGTATCAAAGTTAGCATTTGTAATTGTTGTAAATAACTTTTTCATAATAAATGGTCCGGTTTCTTGGTCAAAGTTTAGACCTACCTTTTTTGCTTCTTCGGCATAAAATGATACTCCCTTTAGGACATAAATCAATAGATCCTGTAAGTTTGCTACATCATCCGTTTTACCACAAACACCTTTAACTGTACAGCCTTCATTTTTAGCCGCTTCTTGACATTGATAACAAAACATTGACATATAATAAATCCTCCTTTAAATTATTTTTATTTCAATATTACTACAACAATTATTATATTAATATATTACAAATACTTCTATGACCTATATCACATCTTAATTAATTATCATCATAATAATGATATGGCCCAAGTTTAAGACAACTTTGATATGCATTTTTCTCTGCATTTTTAGCAATACTTTCTAAATCTTGATTACTATAAATACCAGCTAAAAATGTACTAATTAATATATCTCCTGCTCCTATACTATCTATAATATTATTATCTTGTGGTTTAGTATGTATTTCTTTATTTCCATTAATAATCGAAAAACCTTTTTTTCCATAAGTTATAATTATATACCTAATATCAAAATCTTTTAAAAGGAAAAATCTTTCTTCGGATAATTTTTTGCCGTTAATAAAAAGTATATCAATGTCTTTGTAATATTGATTAAGTAAATCAAAATCTAACTTAAAAGAAAAGTCAAAACTAAGTAATTTATTTTGTTTTTTTAACATAGGCAAATAATTTATTGTATTTGAATAGATATTAGTATGGACTATATCATAATTTTTAATCTCTTTAATATCCTGTTTAGTAAATTCATACTTGCCTTTTACTCCCTGCTTTACTTTTTTAATTTTAAAGTCATTATTAATTTTTTTAATATATGATACAGCTGTCTTCCCCTTTAATATATTAATTTTCCTTAAATCAAAATCATATTTTTTTAAATAATTCAAAATTTTACTACCATTTTCATCATCTCCAATAACACCCATTAAATGTGAATCAATATCAAAGAAATTTTTTAATAAAACAGCAGTATTTAAACCACTACCACCAATAAATTCTTTGTTTTCATCAACATATACATCTATTATACAGTCCCCTATTGTAAAAATACTCATTATTATCATCCTTTAAAATAAAAAACCCTCTTTTAAGAGGGCATTTTAGTAATATATTTGATATTGATATTTTTATTCAACTTTTTTTATCTGATTATTAACCTTCTCTAGTATGTATACTTAATATAGCTTTACCAACGATTAGAACAATTACTGAAGCTAAAATGATTTCGGGTATTCCATGTAGTACAGCAACTGAAGCAGCAGCTGCAAAAGGTAAATAACCTCTTAGAACAGCTAAACCTAATACTAATACTGTATTAATTGCAGTTCCAATAATTCCTGAAACTACAAGGGCGAAAGTTATATTATACCTTTTTAATAAATAAAAAGCATAATATGAACCAACACCTATAAATAATCTTGGCAATATCGCAATTAATGGATCAGCAAAAATTGGGTTAGTAGCTCTAATGAAACTAAAAACACCAAAAATTAATCCAATAAACAGTCCGACAACAGGCCCTTCTAAAACTCCACCAATAATTGTTGGCACATGCATTATTGTTGCATGACCAGCAGGAGTAGGAACTGGTATTAAACCTAATCCTGTTGCTCCTAAGATAATAGAAATTGCCCCTAGCATTCCTGAAATAACAATCTTTCTTGTGCTTAAATTCATTTCAACAATTCCTCCAATCCCGGTCCTTTTTTAGGATCCAGGTAGTAGTGGTTTGACACCTTTAAAAATTTTCATTTTTAGTATGACTCCATTACAGATGTCATCCGAGGCTATTATATTACAATAATTATCTATTATCAAGTTAATATTTATATGTTTTTACATTTTTTTAAAAAAACTACACTTCTTACATTCGGAACACTTCAACATTAACAAACTATTACAACGCGGACACCTTAATTTATCTGGATCTTCAATTTCATTGTTACATGTAGGGCAAATTCTTTTTCCTTCTGTAGTACAATCCATATTGGACCTCCCTTAGATAAATAATGCTACTATACCACCAACTGCAAATGCTGCAAACCAACTACCTAACCATACCATAAGTGCTTGTTTAAAGCCCTGTTCTTTTATCATAACTAACATAGCTGCTATACAGGGTACAAATAATGTTATCACAATTAGAGAAACTAACGTTTGGTCACTAGTTAAGGCTAAAGAATTTAATCCTGCAGCTCCAAAGTCTCTTCTAATTATCCCCATTATAAAGGCTTCAGTAGTTTCTTTGGGAAGTTTTAACCATCCCACAATAAATGGTGCTACCATATCTTGTATCCATTGAAGTATGCCACCTTCTTTTAATAAGGTAATTCCAACAGCGCCACCAGCAAATATAGGACCAGCTTCAACAATAAAATACTTTGATTTTAAATAAGTTTTTCTTAATATATTTTTTAATCTAGGCAACCTTACTGGAGGTAAATCTATTAAAAGGTCTGTAGATTTCCCAGGAAGTACTTTGTTTAAAAAAGTGCCTGCAATAACATAAACTGCAAATATTGTAATCACATAGATTGCAAAATATTTTAACCCTAATGGAGCAATTAGTCCTGCTATAACACCCAGCTGTGCTGAACAGGGTATTGCTAAGCCTAAAAGAAATATTGCTATAATTTTCTCTCTTTTTGAACCTAACATTCTAGTAGTAACAGTAGCCATTGTTACACAACCAAACCCTAGTAACATTGGAATTATTGCTCTACCGTTCAAACCCAAATAATTTAATGCTCTATCAACTAAAGCCGCTATTCTTGGCATATATCCTGAATCTTCTAAAATAGCTAAAAAGAAATAAAAACCAGCTACTAATGGCAATAATAGACCAAGGATATATGTAACTGTCATCGTTAATACACCAAATTCACCTATTAATATTTTGCCCAATAAACTATTTATGGAAATAAAATTAGATACTAAGTCAATAATAAATGGTTCATACATTCCAATCATTATTGTTTCTTCAGTAATTCCTACTAAAGTTTGTGCGACAAAAACTCCAATAAATTGATACAATACATATAATATTACTAATAAAATTGGAATTCCCGACATCGGTCTAAGCAATAAAGATCCTATTTTATCTCCTATAGTATTGTTTTTCTCTATTTTTGTTATTACTTTTTCAACTATTTTATTTACTCTATTTCTACGCTTGTTATAAATATCTTCTCTAAAATCTAAAGCATCTACTCCAAAATGCTTTGCAACATATTGATCTCCTTCTAATATTAATAAACTATCTGCTTTATTTTTGGTCTTTTTTGAAATATCGTCTAATTTATTTTCCATTTCAGCTGATAAACTCTTATTACCTTTTTTTGCATGCTGAATAGAATCTGCAAGCATAGATAATCCCTTTTTATCAACAGCAACTGTAGGAATTATTTCTACTCCCAACTTCTTTTTTAATTCGTCAATATCAATATTAAGGCCTCGTATTTCAGCTTCATCCATCATGTTTAGAGCAACAATCACTTTTTTATCCATATCTATTAATTGTTGTGTCAAAAATAAATCCCTTTCTAGATGGACAGCATCAACAATATTTACAATAATATCTGCTGACAAAATAATATCCCGGGCTACCTTTTCTTCATCATTAAAAGAAGAAACTCCATAAACACCCGGGGTATCTAAAACTATGTAATCCTTAAATTCTCCTGAACTTATGTCTAAAGTTGTTCCAGGATAATTTGAAACCGATACATAACTTTTTGTTAAATAATTAAAAAAGATCGATTTACCTACATTAGGATTACCTACCAAGACAACTTTTTCTTTACTCTCATCTATATTAATTTCATCAAGTTTATGACAGGACTGCAAATTTAATCACTCTCCTCAGTAAATAGCTCAATTTGGATATCTTCTGCTAATCTTCTTCCAAAGGCTATTTCTTGGTAATTATGTTTTACTATAATAGGTCCTCCAGGTATTTTTTCATTACAATTTAATTTTGAACCTTCAGATATTCCCATTCTTAAAGTTTGAATTCTTATCATATCATTAGGTATTTTTTTTACTTTAAAATCTTTACCTCTCTTTATTTCTGCTAAAGTCATTTATTTTATCCTCCTTAAATTTAGTATTCTTATAATTTTACTCATCTTAATTAGATTATAATGAAAATGATTCTCATTGTCAAGCATAAAATAAACCCTATTTTTACATAGGGTAAGTTAAATCTAGTACTTTTAAAGTTTTTTTAACTCTAAATAATTATATTTTTCTTGGTCAAATATCTTTATAGCCGCTTTCTGATGAGCTTTTACAGCCTCAATAAATTGATAGTATTTAGAACTTTTATAATTATCATTTTTCCAATAATACTCAACTTGGCTTATATTCATATTTGGTAAGAAAAAGGACTTATTATTTCTTTGTTCTATTCCCTCTAAAAACCATTCGTATCTATTATAATCATTTATCGTACAGTTAAATAGTTCTTCACTTAGTAATTTATAATTTTTAATTCTTTTATTTTTATCTTCTTGTCTACATCCTTTGATTGATAAAATTTTCCTTAACTTGTTAACAAACTCTTTTGATATGTTTTTGGATTTCCCTAAAAAGCTTTTATAATACTTTAAAAGAAAAATAGCAGCTTCAATAAATCTCTCATTATTATCCACAATCTCATTTTTAGATATTAGTCTCTCATCTTTCCAGACCTGTGATATTAAATCAGGATTATGTTTAGCATCAGCATGACCAATATTTGGAATGGCTTCATTTAATACCCCGTTCATCCCATTAAAATAAGAAAAATATCCTACAAAGTTTTGATGAGCCCAGGTATCTGCATAACAATGAGAAGCAATACCCAATCTATACAGATTATTGGTTTCAACTGCTTTTTTTATTATTCTTTGCGCATTTGAACTATTAGGAGTTGTATTTAATATATGAAAACTCCCATCTTTTCTTCTAGTACCAACATCATCATAATTACCAGGGACAAAATGAAAAACCGGATAGATTCTAAATAATTCATCTTCCGGCTTTAAAATATTAGCAGTTTGACTTATATATGTTTTATATACTTCATCTTTATTATTTTTAATATAGTTGATTTCAACATTGTCATCAACTAACTGTGATGAAGTTGCTATAATATTAGCTGATTTTTTATCAAAACCTGCTTTTAGTGCAATAAGATAATTTACATAGTAATGAAATTCAATATCCAAATTAACCACCCTAATTTATTTTCTTATTGTTTTGCTAAAATCTGTAAGGTCAGTTCTCTCTTCAAAACCAATCTTTTTATAAAACTTTTTTACTTTTTCATTTCTATTTTCAACAAATAAATGAACTTTAATTACTTTTAACTCCTCAAACCTATTCATTAACTCATCCATCATTTCCCTACCTAAGCCCTGTTTATGCAGTTCTGTCTTAACTGCTAAATGATGAACATAACCTCTTCTTCCATCAAAACCACCCATGACTGCTGCAACAATTTCATTATCGATTTCACCAACTAAACAGGTATAAGGATTCCTTTTAATCATCCGATTAATTTCATCTCTTTGGTCTGATGTTTTCAAAATAATATCTGCATTATTCCAAAGTTCATAAACCTTTTCATAGTCTTTAATACTCATTTCACGGATATCCATTTTTTTCTCACCTCGAAAGATTAGTTAAAAAAAATATCTTAAAAACCTCAACTTCCAAAGTAAAGGTTTTTCATTAAAATTTTTATTATTAATTATCTTTTCAATATATTCCATTTCAATCGCTATTCTAGCTTCAACCATTTCTTGACCTCTGGTTTTGTTTGCTTTACTGGGGTTACCCAAATAAGGTTTCATATTTTCATCATTTATCCAGGCTAAATTAACTGCAAGATGTTTTAAGCTTTCACTGTCAAATATCTTTGAAACTGTTTTTAATAATTTTGCCACTCCATTATATTTCAAAACTTTGGATTCATCTAGAGTATAGAATTTCTCTTTCACATTTTCAGAAGAAAGATAAAGCATTAAAGAAGTCTCATTATTTCCCGCATGAAGGTCTTTATCATCACCAATTTCTCCTTCTTTAGAGTTTAATTTATCTAATAACTTTTGATCTTTTTTAATCATTAACTTAAAAAAGTAATTAAAAGGATCTACTAACTTAAATCCTAATTTTTTTCTAGCTTTATATACAGCAGACTCTACAGCCATTTGATGAGCTGGTCCTCCATGATTATCTGCTAATATCAGGAATTTGAAACCTAATTTATTTAAATTTATACAGAAATCATAAAGTAACTTTTCTAAATTTCTAGACTTTATTTCAATAGAGCCATCTACAGGCAATAAAGAAGCCCCCAATGCTAATGAAGGCAGTTTAATAATTTTATAATCCGGATACTTTATATTTAATTTTTCATTATATTTTTCTAATAACTTTTCAGAAACAATTAAATCTGTTCCCAAAGGTAAGTGTTCACCATGAGTTTCTAGTGGACTTAATGACATTAGAAAGATTGTTTTTTCTCTATCTAATTTTTCGACTTCTTGATACGTCATATTTTTATATTCTAACATTTTAATCCTTCCATATAACATATTATATATATTTTATTTGATTACTTTCATCCACTTATCAGCAGTACTTTTAACCGAAAACTCAATTGCCTTTCTTGCAGACTTTTCCATATACTTATCATATAATTGGTAATCATTAAAAAGTTTGAAAATAGCATTAGATAAAATTATTTCATTTCTATTTAGTACCTTACTTGTTGTATTAAGTTCATTTTCAGATACGGGAACTAAAATACCATACTCAGCCATAAAGGGTTCAGATAATCTTTCAACATAATTATTAGGACTAAGCAGTCTTATAATTTCTTCATAACACGCTGTTGAAACAATCGGTCTTGCACAAGCCATAGCATCAAGTATACTATATTTATTATATTCAAAGTGTGAACTCAACACATAAATATCAGAACGTATCAAATATTTATACGGATTTTCTAATTCTTTTATAATCTTTATATCATCTTCCATATTCATGCTATTTATCAGTTCATTTAAATCTTCATATAAGGGGCCATCACCTATTATTAACAGTTTTATACCATCTATTTTTTCTTTTAATCTAAAGAAAGCTTTTATAAGGTGCCACTGCCCTTTATATTCAGCTAACTCACCATGTGTTACAATTACTTTGTTTTCAAAGAATTTCTTTAGCTCTGGTTTTATCTCTTCAGCTGCTTTTTCACTTATCAAATCAATTGGTAATAATTCTTCAATAATATTTAACTTTTCTTCTTCTATTTTATATTCCTTGTTTAAAAAAAGCATCTTTGCTTTAGAATTGACAACTATATTGTCTGCTCTTTTATAAAATCTTTTTACAAACTGTTCTAAAACAAACGAATCATCCTCTATATCATCTATCTTTAATATAGTTTCATCCTTATTTTTACTTAACACATTTATAATATTAGCCTTTTTACCAAAACTAATTGATTTATCAATCTTAAACCTCAATTTTATACTTTTTAACTCTTTTATATTTTGATAATAATTTATAAAATATTTTAAAATTGAATCTGATTGATCTATACCTAAAAATATTGATTCTTGATTATCTAACATAAAATCATCATTGCTTTTTCCAGACAATACAACCACTTTTATGTTAAACCTACTACTTAATTCATCAATCAATAACTTATCTTTAAATAGGCGGTCATTATTTGAATTTGGAACAATAATACATAAATTCTTTTTATTATCCATTAAAGTTAACCCCCAATATAAAATTTACAATTATAACCTTATTATTATATTTATTCAACAGAACTAAAGATATTCCTTGAATTTAATCATATAATATTATTAATAAAAA
>JAXHLT010000002.1:0-77866 GCA_034521955.1 Halanaerobiales bacterium
GGAAAAACAATTTATAAATTACACAATTTATGTTATAATCTTTATTTAAGTTACTAATAGATAAATAATTATAGATGTATTAAAAATTCAAGGGGGTTTTTATATTGAGCAAATCCGACATGAAAGTAATTAAGAGGGATGAGAGAGAAGTAGCATACAGTCGGGAAAAGATTACTAAAGCAATTTATAGGGCAATGGTTGAATCTAGAGAAGATGCAACTGAAGATGATGCAGAACAGGTTGCTTTAAATGTGGAAAAAGATCTAATTACAGAATTTTATAATCAGGAACGAGTACCAAAAGTGGAAGAAATTCAGGATTTAGTTGAAGAAAAATTGATGAAGTCAGGTTATATTTCAACAGCTAAGTCCTATATTTTATACAGAAATAAAAGACAGCAGTCTAGACTGCACAGAAAAAAAGAGAAAGAAAATCCACTTTTAACAAATAGTTTTTTAAGTAAGTATAAGCACCAACCCAACCCTTTTCCAACTGAGTTAGGAGAATTTATATATTATAGAACATATTCACGTTGGTTAGAGGAAGAGCAGCGTCGGGAATACTGGTGGGAGACAGTAAAAAGAGCTGTGGAATATAACTGTTCACTGGCTCAGACAACTAAAAAAGAAGCGGAAAAACTATATGATAATGTTTATCATTTAAAGAATTTTTTAGCTGGTCGCACACTTTGGACAGCTTCTACAGAGTCATCTAAAAAATATGGTATGAGCAATTATAACTGTTCCTTTACTGTTATTGATAGTTTTAAAGCGTATCAGGACTTATTTTATTTGCTGATGATTGGTAGTGGAGTTGGTTTTCGTGTACTGCCACGTGATGTAGAGCAGTTACCTAAGATCAGAACAGATGTTGAAATTATTCATAAATATTATGAGCCGGTAGAAAAAGGTGAAAGAAGAGAGTATACAGATTTTGATTTTGATGAAGATGATGTGGTAACAGTTAATGTTGGTGATTCCAAAGAAGGTTGGATTCAATCTATAGAATACTACTTTAAATTTTTAGTGAATCATGCTTATCGCCCACTAAAAAGAATTATTTTTAATTATGATTCTGTGAGACCAAAGGGTGAAAAACTTAAAACCTTTGGTGGAACAGCTTCCGGTCATCAGAGCTTAAAACGTATGTTTACTAAAATAGATAAACTACTTTCAGAAAAACCAGATCGAGCATTAGATGAAATTAAGCGAGTAAAATTAAAACCGATTGATGCGATGGATATTGCTAATATCATTGCCGAAAATGTTGTTTCCGGTGGAGTTAGACGTTCATCTCAGATTTGTCTTTTCAGTGAAGATGACAAAGAAATTGCTCAGGCAAAGAACAATTTATATGTAAAAGAAGATGACGAATGGGTTATCAACAAAGAAATTTCTCACCGTCAGATGAGTAACAACAGTATTTTTTATGAGGATAAACCTAGTAGAGAACAGCTTAAATGGCATGTTAAACAGATGCGATTTAGTGGTGAGCCTGGATTTATCAATGCAGTTGAAGGAAGTCGCCGTCGTGATAACTTTATGGGAGTTAATCCTTGTGCTGAAATATTATTAGATTCTAAAGGAGTCTGTAATTTAACATCCTTAAATGTAATGTCTTTTGTTGATGAAGAAGGTAATATTGATAAAAAGGCGATGTTTGAAGCACAAAAACTTTCTGCTAGAGCTGGCTATAGAATGGCTTTAATTGAGTTTGAACTACCAGAATGGGATCAAATTAATAAACGAGATAGATTGATTGGTACTTCGCTTACTGGATGGCAGGATATGAAAAATGCTGCTGATTTAGATGAAACTCAGGAAGCACAATTATTGAAGGAACTGCGTGAGGTTGCCCACAAAGCAGCCAAAGAAATTGCAAAAGATGTAGGTGACAATGAACCAAAACTGATTACAACTGTTAAACCAGAGGGAACACAGACTCAGATGCCTACAGTTTCTAGTGGACTACATTATTCTCACAGTGCCCATTATCTGCGTAGAGTAAGGATTTCTGCTTCTGATCCACTAGCTAGAGTGTGTGAAGAACTGGACTATCCAATTTATCCTGAAGTAGGTCAGGATCCAGAAAATCCAGAAACCTTAGTTGTAGAATTTCCTGTTAAAGCTCCAGAAGGAGAAGTCAAAGGGGATGTAGATGCAATTGAGCAGTTAGAAACCTATAAGATGTTTATGGAAAACTATGTTGACCATAATGCTTCAATTACCGTTCATGTACGTGATGATGAATGGGAAAATGTGGAAGAATGGTTATGGGAGAACTGGAATAGTGTAGTTGGTATTTCCTTTATCTCCTATAATGATAATTTCTATGATTTAATGCCTTATGAGGAAATCACAGAAGAAGAATACAATCAACGGGTAGAAGAGATAAAGAAATTTAATCCTTCATTGGTTTCTAAGTATGAAACTGAGTATTTAGAAAGAGAAATTGATGATCCTTCCTGTGAAACTGGAGCCTGCCCGGTAAGATAACGTGCAGGGATCGTGAACAATTTGATTAATATATGGTGAGATTAATCTTTTATCTAATTAGAAATTATTTAAAGCCCTACTGTAAAAAAGTGGGGCTTTAGTAATTATCTACTTCTGTGATAACAGGGATATTCATTTATGTACTATATTAATTTAACTGATAGTAAGCATTAAAGAAACAATTTAAGATGTAAAATGATCTTTTTAACTTTAAGTTTAATAATAAGATAAACTTTAATTATACAAATTTTTATAAATAATCAGATTTAAAATATATGGAGGAGATTAAGTGTCTACTGCTATAAAGATTAGAAATATAAATAAAAATTATGGTAATTTACAGGCTTTAGATGATATAAATTTAGATATACAAGAAGGTGAATTTTTTGGTCTTCTTGGACCAAATGGTGCCGGCAAAAGTACTTTGATTGGGATTATAGGTGGTTTGGTTCATAAAGATTCAGGTAATGTAACAGTTTTAGGTAAAGATATTATTAAAAATTACAGAGAAACTAAAAAATCATTGGGAATTGTTCCCCAGGAAATAACATTTGATCCCTATTTTACTGTAAGGGAAACTTTGGAGATGCATTCCGGTTATTTTGGAATTGAAGACAATGATGAAAAAATAGATGAACTACTTGATGCTTTGAGCCTCACTGATAAGTCAAATGTAGGACCACGGCAGTTATCTGGAGGAATGAAAAGAAGACTGTTGATTGCTAAAGCAATGGTCCATGATCCAGAAATCATTGTTTTAGATGAACCAACGGCTGGAGTTGATGTTGAGTTACGAAATAATCTCTGGGAGTATGTAATAAATTTAAATAAAGAAGGAAAAACTATTATTCTAACCACTCATTATTTAGAAGAGGCTGAAGCTTTATGTGATAGGATTGCTATTATGAATGAAGGAAAGATAGTTAAAGTTGATACTAAAGAAAATTTGATTAATTCTATTGATAAAAAACTAGTTAAAATAAAGTTTGCAGACTTAAATAGTGATCTTGATAAAAAACTTATGGGGATTGATTATAAAATAAATAAAGATAAGAGAGAAATCGAAATCGAAACAGCTAAACCAGATTTAGATAAGATCCTAAAAAAGATTAATGCTCTAAATATGAATATCATTGACATGAATATTGAAAGTGCAAAGCTGGAAGATGTCTTTATTAAGTTAACAAATTTAGGGCGTGATGCCAATTAATACTGTAACCTTTTTAAGTTTGGTTAAACGTGAAGTTGCAAGGTTTATCAAAGTAGCAATTCAAACAATTTTTGCACCTTTAATTTCTACAGGACTTTATTTAATTATATTTTCTTATTCTTTTCAGAATAGAGAGGTTGCTGGTTATGGTATACCATATATCAGTTTTATTGTGCCAGGATTAATAATGATGAGTTTGATTCAGAACTCATTTGCCAATACATCATCTTCTATAATTGGAGCTAAATATAATGGGATTATAATTGATTTTTTACTGGCTCCTTTTTCCTATATTGAACTTACTTTAGGTTTTATGATCGGTGGTATGGTTAGGGGATTGTTAGTAGGAAGTGTTACTTATCTGGTTTCAATATATTTTTACGGGGGAGCAGTTGCTCATCCACTGCTGGCAATATTTTTTGCAGTTCTAGTGTCTTCGATATTTTCTCTTTTTGGAATTGTTGCTGGTCTTTGGGCGGAAAAGTTTGATCATGTTTCTATTTTTTCTAACTTTTTTATCACCCCATTGACATTTTTAAGTGGAGTTTTTTATTCGGTTAAGGGACTTCCTGGAATCTGGAATGAGGTTTCATTATTTAATCCAGTTTTCTATATGGTTGATGCAGTACGATTTGCTTTTGTTGGTCAGTCTGATATTTCTCCATATTTTTCAGCACTTGTTATCATTAGTTTAGCAGTTATTTTACTAATAGTCGTTACTTATTTA
Organism: Halanaerobiales bacterium; assembly: GCA_034521955.1. GTDB lineage: Bacteria > Bacillota > Halanaerobiia > Halanaerobiales > M55B127 > M55B127. The sequence continues at coordinate 4,433 of JAXHLT010000002.1, forward strand.
TTTAAAATAGGTTATAAAGTTAAGAGCTAATCAAATGGAGTTTATTGTAAAAGCCTGGATGAAATAAGTTTTGAAGGAATAGTTAGATTTTTGTTTAATAAGTTCTTAGAAACAGTAAATTGCAAAAATGATTTTTATTTGGTATTTATTCAAAACAATAATCAAAAAGATAAGAAATATAAAGAAGAAATGAGAGTTTAAAATAAAATTAATTTGGGAGTTGTATTAAATGAAAATTGTGATGATTGAGCCAATAAATATTTCAACAATGAAGATTGAAGAATTTAGACAGAGACTGGAAACTAAGGGACATGAGTTGATTGACTACTCCAATCGGGCTAAAGATAAGGAAGAGATGATTAAAAGAATTAAAGAAGCTGATATATTAATTATTGCTAATCAGCCTTTACCAGCAGAAGTTATTAATGCAGCAGAAAATTTAAAGATGATTTCGGTTGCTTTTACTGGTTTTGATCATATTGCAATGGAGACTTGCAGGGAAAATAATATTGTGGTTTCTAACTCATCTGGGTATGCAAATCAGGCAGTTTCTGAGCTTGTATTTGGATTAACAATTAATTTGATGAGAAAGATTAAGGATTCTGATGAGGCAGTAAGAGAAGGTAAAACAAGAACTGGTCTAATCGGAAATGAGCTGGCAGGTAAGAACTTTGGTATAATCGGATTTGGGTCAATCGGTCAAAAAACTGCCCGAATTGCAGATGCCTTTGGTTGTAATATTTTAGTTGATAATCATAAAAAACATAAAGTAGGAGAAGAGCTTGGAGTAGAATATTTAAAGATAGATGAACTAATGCAGAAAAGTGATATCGTTAGTCTACATGTACCTCTCAAAGATTCTACAGTAAATTTAATTGATGAAGAAAAAATTGCTCTGATGAAAAAAGATGCAATTTTAATTAATACATCTCGAGGTCCGGTAGTAAACAGTAAAGCACTAGCTACTGCTCTAAACAAAGATGAGATTGCTGGAGCAGGTATTGATGTTTTTGAGATGGAGCCACCAATTCCTGAAGATCACCCACTTTTAAATTCCAAGAATACTATTTTAACACCACATACTGCTTTTGCGACTGAAGAAGCATTTTTAAAACGAGCTGAGATAGTATTTAATAATATTAATGCTTGGTTGGCTAATGAACCACAAAATGTTGTCAGTTGAATTAATAATTACATTTATAATAGGGGGTTTTATTAATGGCTGATAAAGAAGTAATCAAAAAGACTATCTCCTGGTATAAGGATAGAAAAGATTTATATAATCAATTAGCTCAAAAGGTAGAAAGTGTTATAAAAAATATATTGGTTGAAAAAGATATTGTTTTTCATAGTATTGAAAATAGAGTAAAAAGTATTGATAGTTTAAAAAGAAAAGCAAGTAAAAGTAAATATAAAGATCCTATCAATGAAATTACAGATCTAGCTGGAATTAGAATAATAACCCTTTTTGAAAAAGATGTTTATGAAATAAGTGATATTATTAAAAACTTATTTAAAATTGATTATCCAAATAGTGAGGATAAATCAGATTTGCTTGCAGCAGATAAGATGGGATATAAATCAGTTCATTATGTAGCATATTTCAAAGAAAATCTATTAGATAAAGATGAATTTAATAAATTTGAAGGACTTAAATTTGAAATACAGATCAGAAGCATCTTACAACATGCTTGGGCTGAAATTGAACATGACCGTAATTATAAATTAAAAGGTAATTTACCAAAACATCTACAAAGAAGATTTTATGTACTTTCAGGAATGCTTGAAATGGCAGATCGTGAATTTAATTTATTGGCCAAAGAAGTAGATGAATATAAAAAGAAGAAAAATGGTATAGATGAAAACAAACAGGACTAAAAAGTATTATTCCTAATTATATAATATTTTTATACACCCTAATAATACCTCACAAAGCTATCTTGACAAAATAATAGTTGTATTATACAATTTAAATACAGAAAGAGGTGATGGTCTTGATAGAAGATAAAATAAAAGAGCAGGGATTGGACTGCTGTATTGAAGAAGTAGGAGAGATGATTCAAGAGTTAACAAGGTCACTCAAAATATTTGAAAGAAATGAAATTGTAAGTGAGGGTTTTACTATCTCTCAATGTTATATAATTTTATATATACAAAAGAATGAATTTTTAACTATGAATCAAATTAGTAAAAAGATGAACTTAGATAAAAGTACTATTACAAGAATAATAGATAACCTTGTTAGAGATGGGTATATCGAAAAAAGAAAATCAAATGAAGATGGAAGGGTTACATTAGCTTCTTTAACTAAAAAAGGCAAAACAAGTGCAGCAGATTTACAGTTAAAGATTAATGACTATTATAGACAAATTATAAATGAAATTCCTGAAGGTGAGGTAATGAATGTAGTTAATTCGGTTAATACTTTGCTTAAGGCATTAAAAAAGGTTAGACCTCAGTGCTGTTAATTAGAGGTCTTTTTTTTAATTAAATAGTTGTATAATACAAATAAAAAATAAAGGAGTTGAATTTATTGTTAGTTGATGTAATTAAAAAGATAGTTCAAGCTGAAATCCAATATCTAAAAGCAGATTGGTGGATTTTGTTGTTGGGAATATCAATAGCTGTTATAATTAAGGTGTATGTTGGTTCTGATAGTTTGAAATCCTGGATTAATAAGAATGAAAAAGTATCAATATTTGGATCAATTGCTTTTGGTAGTTTTACACCACTTTGTGCCTGTGGAACCATGGCTGTAATTTTATCTATGTTTGTAAGTCAAATGCCCTGGGCACCAATTATGGCTTTCTTAGTATCATCACCATTAACAAGTCCGTCTCAGTTCATTTTTCAGACTGAGTTTTTAGGCTTTAACCTGGCATTAGCTGTATTAATATCATCTATAATTTTGGGAATAGGCGCTGGAGTGTTAGCCAATATTTTATCTAAAAAAACTGTATTTTTTGAAAATCAATTTAGAATATCTTTTGAAGAAAAAGATAAAAATAACAAAAAACCATGTAGTGTTAATAAAACAAAAAGCAAGAATATATTAGATAAGTATGAAATAAATAGTTTGGTTCATGAGTTTTATAACCTGGGAATAAAAAAAGTACTTTTCTATTTCTTAATTTTTATTGCTATCGGACAACTTGTCGAACTGTTTGTTCCAACAGAATGGATATTAAGTCTTTTTAGTAGTGAGAATGTATATTCAATACCATTATCTGCTTTAATAGGCTTACCACTATATATAAGCGGTATGTCCTCACTTCCATTATTAAAGACCATCTTAGAGTTGGGTGCTGGTGGAGGGGCAGTACTTGCTTTTTTAATTGCTGGTCAGGGAACAGGTGTAGCAGTTATTGTAGGTTTATCTACAATAATTAAAAAAAGAGCCTTGGCTTTCTATATTTCATTTATATTTTTAGGTGCAGTATTTAGCGGATATATCTATCAGTTGTTAATAATATGATTTTCGTAAAGGAAGTTTAATTATTTTATTGAATTTATTTAATGATATTAATATTTTTACTTGATATAATATCATATATAGATTAAAGGATTTAACAATTAAAACAAGGATTGCTATATATACTAAAAGAATATATAGAGGGTGATTTTTATTAAAAATAAGAAATTACTAATAATAACTGGTGTTAGTGGTGGCCTAGCTGGGTTTGCTGCATCAAATATCGATAGTTGGTTTTATAGTATTATCATAGCTTTATTAATTGGACTTTCTGTTGGCTTTCTGGGAACGAAATTCTTTTCTGATGAGCATGAATAAATAAGTACATTAGAAAGGGGAGATTATCAATGATTAAAAGAGAAGTGTCTGGTATTGAAATTCAACTTGTAAAAGGTGATATATCAAAACAAGAGGATATTGAATCTATTGTAAACGCTGCAAATGCTCAGTTAAGAATAGGTGGAGGTGTTGCTGGGGCTATTCATAGGGCAGCAGGAACTGGTTTAGAGAAAGAGTGCAGACCATTAGCTCCAATTGAGCCAGGAGAGGCAGTAATCACCGGCGGGCATCAACTACCTAATAAATATGTAATACACTGTCTAGGACCGGTTTATGGCGTTGATAAGCCCGAAGATAAATTATTAAGAGACTGCTATATTAATTCCTTGAATTTAGCTGAAGAAAACCAAATTAAATCGATTGCATTTCCAGCTATATCAACTGGAGCATTTGGTTATCCGATTGATAAAGCAGTTAAAGTTGCTTTAAGAACTGTTTTAGATAAATTATCAGAACTTGAACATTTAGAAATAGTCCGTTTTGTTTTATTCAGTAAAAATGATCTGGACGTATATAAAAAAGAATTATTAGAAATGATATAAAATAAATTAAAAAAACTAAGAACGAAGGAGAGCACAGAATTGAAAAAAACTATTAAATATTTAATAATAATAACAATCGTTATTTTAGTAATAGGATTTGGAGGGATTACCTACTTTACAAATACAATAATAAATCAACAGGCAAATACTAGGGTTATAAAAAATAGTGATCTAATAGAAGAATATTCTACTTTAATAGATCAAGTTGAAACAACAACTTCAGATGATTTAAAGATTAACTCCTGGAGATTCACAGTAGATAATCCTGAAGGTGTAGTTGTAGTTATTCATGGTATGCATGGTCAGGATGCATCTTCATTATTAGAATTTGGTAAGTTCTTTTATGATAATAACTACGAAACATTTTGTATTGATTTAAGAGCACATGGAAAAAGCGAAGGTGATGAGATAGGTTTTGGTTATACAGAAACAAGAGATCTTAATTCATTATTAGATTGGATTAAAATTCAACCTAAATACAAAGATAAAGAAGTAATTCTATTTGGTCTTTCTATGGGTGGAGCCACAGCAATTAATACAGCCCCCATAAGAAGCGATATAGATAAAATCATAAGTGTTAGTTCTTTTGCAAGTTATGAAAGAACATTTCTAGACTATATGAGAAAAGATGAAGTACCAGAATTTATAGTTCAGGCTTTTAAACCGAGTATAAGAATGCTACTTTCTCTAAAATACAATACTAGTCCAACTAAAAATTCACCAGCCTTTAATATTAAAGATATTACTATACCAACACTATTAATTCATGGAAGTAATGATCAGCAAGTTTCTGTTGACCAAGCATATGAGTTAAAAGAAAATGGGAATGAAAATGTTGAACTTTGGGTTGTTAAAGATTTTAATCATTTAGTAGTAACTGATATATTAGATGATGAAAATGATTGGTATAGAGATAGATTAATTAACTTCATTAAAAAATAAGGAATGGGAAAAATAAATATTGAAGATATAGACTTTAGAATAATGACAATATTAGAGTAATGAATGAATATATTATTTTAATGAAAATAATAAAGTTAGTGAGAAATAAATAAAGGAGTAGATAGATGACTGAACTTAACTATCATAAATTATTGAATACAGCTTTAGATTATTATTTTAAAGGTGAATACAAAAAAGGTTATGAATATATTGATAAAAATCAAAATAAAGTAAATGGTAATCAGGCTCAAGTATATAATTTCAAATACACATTGGCCTGTAAAGCTGGCTTAATAGATACCGCTATGGAAATAATGAAAGAAGCTGTTATAGAAAAAGAGTATTGGTATTCAAAAGAATACTTATTAGAAGATAAAGATCTAGACCCTTTAAGAGAAAAAAAAGAGTTTAAAGAAATTATTGATATTTGTTCAAAGAGAGAAACAAAAGCTAAAATCAATTCACAACCGGAATTAAAGATTTTTAAATCAGAAGATAGTATAAAAGCCGAACAAAAAAGATTATTAATGGCTTTACATGGTAACCAAGAAAATATTGATATAACATATAAGTATTGGCAGAACCCTCCTATCAAGAACAATTTATTAGCTTTGCCCCAATCTTCCATGATTGAGTTTAGTGATGCTTATTCATGGGAAGATATAAAAAAGGGTACAACAGAAATCAAAGAACATTTTGATTATATAATGAATAAATATCAGATAAGTAAAAATGATATTATCTTAGGTGGTTTTTCTGCAGGAGCAAGAATATTATTAGAAGCTGTAGGTGAAGGTTATATTATACCCAGAGGGTTGATTTTAATGGCTCCCTGGATACCAGATATAGAAGAAAAAAGAAATATATTGGACACTTTAAAGAAAAAAGAAATTAAAGTTATTCTTTTAGTAGGAGACAAAGATAAAGACTGTTTTAAAATATCTAAACAGTTTATTGAACTATTAGATCAATATGAAATTTCATATAAATCAAAAATAATAAATAATTTAAATCATGAATATCCCGCAGATTTTAATAATGAGTTAAAAAACGCAGTAAATTATTTTTGGGAGGATTAACATCTACTTTGATTTTGTAAAAATGAATAAAGAATATGCTTAAGTGATAGCTTATAATTGGAAATATAAATCTAAATATTCTTTTTATGATATGACTGAAGACAAAGAAGATTTAGAAGAATTTTTAAATCCAAACAAATGGGAAAATACATTTGCAGTATTGAATGATAATAATGATTTGGTTGGTTTTTATTCTTATTATTTTAAAGAAAAAATTATTTGGATTGGTTTTGGTCTAAAACCTGAACTAACTGGTAAAGGTTTAGGTAAAAAGTTTGTACAAAAGGGTATTGATTATGGTATAAAGACTTATCAATATGATAAGGAGTATATAATGCTTGCAGTTGCTGAATTTAATAAAAGAGCTATTAATTTATATAAAAAACTTGGGTTTAGTACAGTTGAAAAATATGAACAGAAAACAAATGGTGGACTTTATAACTTTCTTAAGATGAAAAAAATATTAAATTTAGATACAAGATAAAAAAAGAAAAAAGGAGATGACTAATTTGATAGAAGGTTCAAAAACAGTAATGAGACAACTTGAACTAGGTGATGAAAAACATCTGCACAAATGGCGTAATAATAATCAGGGTAATTTATACTGTGGATTTAAATATGGATTTTTACTCAGTAAAGAAGCATTTAAAAATCAATTAAAAAAAGAAATAGAAAACGAACAAGTTTTTCCTGAAGAAAAGATGTTTTTAATCTGTACAAAAGAAAATCAGAAACCGATTGGAGATGTTTCCTATCGTAATTGGAATAAAAGAAACAGAAGTGCAGAGTTTGGAATTGAAATTGGTGAGATGGACTATAGAGGTAAAGGATATGGTTTTGATGCTTTACATAACTTTTTGGATTTTATGTTTAAACACCTTAATTTAAATAGGATTGAACTAACAACTCTTATAGATAATAAAAAAGCAATTAATTTATATAAAAAGCTCGGCTTTAAAGAAATTGGTATAATTAGAGAACAAAGTTTTGATAGCAGAATTGGAAAATATAGAGATGTAATGTATATGGATATATTAAAAAAAGAATGGGAGAAAAATATTGATCAGTAAAGAAGAACTACTTGAACTTATAGAAAAAGAAATAAGTAATAAACGTTGTAAACAAATTAAAAAAAGATGAACATTATCATGTACAAAAGGGAGTTGGCTGGCTTTTAAAATATACTTATTTAAGCTATCCGAAAAAAACATATAACTACTTAAAAAACAATGTGGATAATTTAAATAGAATCATATTCAGATATGCTCTTGAGAAAACACCTCAAGATATTAAAAATGAACTAATGAACCTTTAAAATATTATTTTAAAAATGATATAATAGTCATAAATGTTGTTGATAAAAAATTCGTATAAAATATAAAATAATAAAAAAAGTAGGTGTTATTTAATGAATAAGTTAGAACAAAAACATATTTCTTTAGTCGAACAATATTTAACTGACAACTGTCGATTATTAGAGAAAAAATTATTTGATTATCATATTAAAGATGCAGATACAAAAGATGTACTTTTTGCATTAAAACTATATCAAAACAAAGATGGAGGATTTGGTCAAGGTTTAGAATCTGATTTTAGATTTCCTGATTCTTCACCAATGGCAACTTCAATTGGATTGAGAATTTTAAGCAAATTAGAAAAAACAGAAGAAGTAAGTAAAATGATAAAAAAAGCAGTTCAATATCTGGAAAGTACATATGATGAAGATAGAAAAGGATGGTATGCAGTTCCTAAAGTAGTTAATGATTATCCTCATACACCTTGGTGGCACTATGATGAAGATGAAAAAATGACAGTGATAGATAAGAATTGGGGTAATCCAACAGCTGAATTAATAGCTTATTTGTATAAATACAGGAAGTATATAAGTGATTTAGATATAATGAATTTGGTTGAACATGCAGTTAACTATATCGATGATAAAAGTAATTTTAATTCAGAAAATGAAGTTTTTTGCTTTATTAAACTTTATAACATTGTACCAAAAAAGTATCAAATTAGAATAAAAGAACATCTCTCTAATGCGGTATCACAAGTGATTGAATATGATGAAAATAAATGGGAGGAGTATGTTCCTCTTCCACTTCATTTTATAAAAACTTCTGATCAATTCAAATTTAAGATAAAAGAAAAAAAGATTCAGTCTAATTTAGACTATTATGTAAAAACAATCAAAGAAAAAACAATGATTGATCCTCCTTGGGGTAAAAGTTTTTATAAAGATGGACTCCGCAGGGCATACGAAGAATGGAAGGGTGTTTTAACTTTAGAAGCATTAGAAGTACTAAATAACTTTGATAGAATAAAAAAATAAAGAATAGGTTAAAAATCAATCTTTTATTAAAATCTAAATCAGAAAATAGAAAATCAATAAGATAATAAGGAGCATTTATAATGATTAATTATCCAGAAACATTAAATAAAGGTGATGTAATTGGTATTACAGCACCATCTTCAGGGGTAACCGGAGTTTTTTCTAATAAATTAGATAATGCCATCAAACAAATAAATAAGCTTGGGTTTGAGGTGGTTGAAACAAATTCAGTTAGAAAACAAAATAAGTTAGTAAGTTCTTCTCCAAAAACTAGAGCTGAAGAGTTCATGAAATTGTATTTAGATAATAACATTAAAGCTATAATTCCACCCTGGGGTGGAGAGTTTCTAATGGATATTCTCCCTTACTTAAACTATGAAAAATTAAACAATTCAAATCCCAAATGGGTTATGGGATTTTCTGATATTAGTACTCTCTTGTTTGTGTTAACTTTAAAGTTAAATATAGCAACAGCTCATGGTCCAAACTTTCTTGACTTTGGTAATGATTCTATTGATAGTTCAGTATTAAGAAGTTTAGAAATATTAAATCAAAAAAAGAACAGTTCTTTTATCCAACATAGTTTAGATTCATACCAAGAAGAATGGTTGGAAGTAAAAGAGGATACTTTCCCACCATATAATTTAACAGAAGAAGTTAAATGGAAAATTATAAATAACAAAAAAAGCACAAAGTTCAATGGGCGTCTATTAGGTGGAAATCTTGATGTTATTTGTAAACTGATTGGTACTCCTTATGATCAAGTAAATGAGTATATAAATAAATTCTCAGATGAGGGTATTATATGGTACTTTGAAAGCTGTGAAATGGATTCAACAGATATACATAGAACTTTTTGGCAGATGGAACAAAACGGTTGGTTTAAAAACACAAATGGATTTCTTTACGGTAGAGTAGATGGATATAATGATGTTCAGGACTACAGTTATGTAGACGCACTAAAAGATTTAGCTAAAAATATTGAAGTTCCTATTGTTTATGATGTTGATTTAGGTCATAAACCACCACAGCTAACCTATATCAATGGAGCATATGCTGAGATATCAGTTGATGAAAATGAAGAGAAAATTGTACAGAAAATGATATAATAATATAAGTATTAAAATACAAGGGCAGCCTAATTATAGAAGCTGCTCTTTTAATATTTTGTGTTAAAGATGCAGGAGGAATTTCATTAAAAGATAATTTAATAAATATATATAATTTTCTAATTAGTTCACATATTTATTTTTTTGGAAAATAATTCTGAGAGGATACTTTAAATGTGCTATAATAGCTTTGATAATATAGTTTTCGAGAGGCTTTTTAAATATTTTGATCAGGACATAAATTCAAACAGGATAAACATATTAAAGAATAAGGATTATGATAAAGAAAACAGAATATCTATTTATCAAACCCCTTTTAATTCTATTATTTTTACCAGTACATCTTTTTATGTAAACATAGTTGAGAAAATTAAGATTAATAGTTTTAATAAAAAAATAAGTATGGATCAACTGAAAGATCTGTTTAATAATCATAACTTTACTGATGAACCAAATACCCACTGCTTATTTCTAAATCCAGAAAGCCATGAAACAGTTAATCCTCCTAAAGATTATAAAATTAGAAAAATAGATAAGAGTTTTAAAAATAAATTTAATGAGTTGAAAAAAGAATGCTCAAAAGATGATTTAGAGGAAGCTCAAGTTAGTCTAGATGATGATTATATAGTGGGATGTTTTTATAATAACAAATTAATTTCAGCGGCTAGTTACTGGTTTTGGGGTGAAGGTTTGGCAGATATAGGTGTTATCACACATCCTGAATTTAGAAAAAATGGTCTGGCTAAAGCAATAATTTCATATTTAACATTAAAGGGAATAGAACTAAATAGAATAAATATCTACAGACATGCTGCTGATAATAAGGCTTCAAAAAGATTAGCTTTAGCTATGAACTTTCAGGAAAAGATGATTATAGAAACAACAAAATTAATCTAAATAAAAACTTAAGTTAAAGGGGGAAAGATTAAAATGAATATTGGTATTGTAGTATATTCCCACACAGGTAACACATACTCTGTGGTAGAAAGATTCAAAAATGAATTAGAAGAAATGGATAATGAAGTAACTATAGAAAGATTAGAACCAGTAGATAAAGAAGAGGTTCATCCCGGAGCTAAAAACATAGAATACAAAAGGATACCAGATTTGGATAAATATGATGGATATATATTTGCTTCACCAATTCAGGCTTTTTCACTTTGTACCGGAATGAAGAGTTTCTTAGAAAATATGGATAGTTTAAATAATAAAGAAGTTGCTTGTTTTATAACAAAAGGTCTACCCTTTAACTGGACCGGTGGTAATAGGGCAATTAGACAGTTTAAAAAATTATTAAAACAAAAAGATGCAAATATTGTTGAAACTGGTATTATCAAATGGACTAAAAACAAAGAACAAGACATTAATAAAGTAATTGATAAACTTACTAGTAAATTTTAAATAAAAGTGAGTGATAATAGTGGTAAAAAAAGATTAGAATTAGATATATTTCCCCGTTGAAAAAAGTATGATTTTGCATGAAGTGGGAAAAAGAACTAAAAAATTTTGGATTATTTAAAAGAGATGGTGATTTGGAATTTCTTCAGGCTGATAATGGTAAATTTATTACTTTTCCTAGAATTGTTGCACAAAAGTTTAATTAAAGATGGTGGTAAAAAATTGAATAATAAGATAGTATTAACAACAGAGCGTTTAAAGATAAGACACTTCACTTTAAGTGATACAAAACAAGTTTATAAAATGAGTAGAGAAGAAGGAATCAAAAAATGGTTACCTGATCAAGTATATAAAAACAAAGAAGAAGCAGAAGAAGTGTTGAAATTTTTAATATCTAGATATCAATATATACCTGAAATTAATAAATGCCCATATGTCTTTGGAGTTGAACTTAAAGGTGACAAAGAGTTAATTGGACATGTTGGATTAAGTCAGGTTGATCTGGGGGTAGAAGTTGGTTATGGAATAGCTGATCAATATAAAAACAAAGGATATGCCACTGAAGTATTAAAAGACTTTTCAAAATGGGCATTAGATGATTTAAACCTAGATAAATTATGGGGCATTGTTGATCAAAATAATATAGCTTCAATAAATGTTTTGGAAAAATCCAACTATGCTTTAAAAGATAAATCTAAAGGAAAATATAGGTATGTATATGAGTAACAAAAGTAGGTGGTAAAAATAGAAAACAAATTAATAATAGTTGAAGGTTTACCTGGCTTTGGAAAGACAACTGCTGCTAAAATTACTAAACAGATTCTAGATGATTTTGAAATAGAAAACGAACTTTTCTTAGAAGGTAATCTTGATCACCCAGCTGATTTTGATAAAGTCGCTCATTTTAATTTAAAAGAATATGAAAAACTATTAAAAGATTATTCTCAATATAATGATATAATCAAAAAAATTACTGAAGTAGAGAATGAAGATTACTATATTTACTATAAAAAACAAAAGCTGAAACTTAAGGAAGAATTACCTGATAAACTCTATAAAATAATCTATAAAAATGATATTTATCTATTACCATTTAAAAGAAATAAAAGATTAATTGTTAACAATTGGATTAAGTTTAATAAAAGTGCGTTAAATACAAACAAGGTTTATATATTTGAATGTTGTTTTATACAGAATCCAGTAACTGTATCTTTAATTAGAGATAACAAAAACTTTGAAGAAACATTTAATTATATATCAGAACTATTAGATTCTGTTAAGAATTTAAATCCAATTTTAATCTATATTGATCAAAAGGATTTGAACTTTACTTTTAAAAAGATAGTAAATGAAAGATCTCAAGAATGGTTAGATTCTTTTATTGACTATTATACAAAGCAAGGATATGGATTAGATAATAACTTAACTGGATTAAAGGGAGCATTAGAAGTATTTAAGTATAGATACAGTATGGAAAAAAAGATATTTAAAAAGTTAAAGATGAATAAACATTTAGTTAATAATACAGGTTATAACAAAAAACAAATGGAGAAAAAGATTGATGAAATACTTGAGAATAATATTAATAATTAATTAAACGAGGTGTTATGAAATGATATTAGGTATTGATATAGGTGGTTCTACAACAGATATAGTCTGTTTAAAAGAAAAGAAAATATTTGATCTTTTTACTGTTGAAGCAAGTGATGCAACTACTTCTGCATATGGTGCGTTAGGTAAGATGCTTACTAAAAACAATCTGGATATAAAGGATATTGATAAGATAGCAATTACAGGAGTAGGGTCTTCATATATTGATTCAACAATATTTGGTATTCAGACCATAAAAATAGATGAGTTTAGAGCAATTGGTTTAGGTGGTTCATTTTTATCAGGTATTGATAAAACATTAGTTGTTAGTCTAGGTACCGGCACAGCAATGGTTGATGTAACAGAGAAAAAAATACAACATATTGGTGGTACTGGAATTGGAGGAGGTACATTACTTGGTCTTGGTAAAGGTATCTTAAATATAATAGAATTCGATGAAATTCTTGACTTAGCAAAAAACGGTAATCTTCATAAGGTAGATTTAACCATTGGAGATATATCTAATGATGTTGTAGGAAGTTTATCTAAAAGTGTAACAGCTTCTAATTTTGGTAATGTACATAAAGTTGCAAATAAAGAAGACTATGCAAAGGGAATATTAAACTTAATCTATCAGACAATTGGAATGTTAGCAGTGTTTGGTGCCCAGATGACTAATAATAAAAACATTGTTTTTACAGGTAAGTTAGCACAGATAGAACCTGGTATAAAGATTTTAAAGGATTTAAGAGATGATAAATCATATAATTTAAACTTCTATTTCCCTGAACATGCTACCTTCTCTACAGCTATAGGTTCTGCTATTGCAGTAATAAACAATAGAAATAATTAAGATAACGAGGTGTATAAAATGAGGTATTTAATTTGGACCGGTGTTCTGCTGATAGCAATAATAATTTTTGTTTTTTTAGTTTCTCAATTTGCCGATACATCATTTCAAAAAAAATCAAATGAGATAAGCAATAAAATATTAAATAAAAGTAACTTAGATAATGTAGGTACTATTAGTGAAGATGATTTAAATAATCTACCAGAACCAGTACAAAGGTGGCTTAGATACAGTCAGGTAGTTGGGAAAGAAAAGATAAAAACAGTTAGATTAAAACAGACTGGTCTAATGAGAACAAAACCGGAACAAAAAGGAATGAAAACAGAAGCTATACAGTATTTTAATACTGAAGAGCCCTCATTTATATGGACAGCTCAGGTAAATATGGCTCCATTATTATACTTTGCAGGAAGAGATTCATACCTTGATGGTAAAGGCCATATGTTAATAAAAATTCTATCTTTATTTCCGGTAGTAGACGGAACTGGTGAAGAGATGAACCAGGGAACATTAACAAGATACTTAGGTGAAATAATCTGGTTTCCAACAGCTGCATTAAGTGAATATATTACTTGGGAAGAGATTGATTATTATAATGCAAAAGCAACAATGAGTTATAAGGGAACAACTGCATCAGCTAATTTTGAATTTGATGAAGAAGGAAAATTAGTAGAGTATAGTTGTGAAAGATACTATAGTGGTGATGATGGGTATAGATTAGAAAAATATCACGCACCTGTGTGGGATTATCAAGAATTTTCAGGTGTTAAAATTCCTACAAAGGCTAAAGCAATATGGAGATTAGATTCAGGTGATTATGAATATTATGAAATGGAGATAACTGATCTTGAGTTTAATATAAATCAAACATATTAAAATCCGATAGTTATTATTCGAGAGGAGTCGGGTGAAAGTGAAAAATAAAAAAAGATATTTTAGTCTAGTTTTAATTGCAATTTTTTTGATACTTTTTAGCAGTATCTCATTTGCACAAAATATAGAGGATGTTTATTCTGTTGAAATGTTTTTTGATGGATTTTTAGAGTCTCAGATGGAAGAATATAAGGTGCCAGGAGTAACTATATCAGTTGTAAAAGATGGTGAAATTCTTTTTAAAAAAGGTTATGGTTTTTATGATCTTGAGAATAATAAAAGAGTAGACCCTGATCAAACCTTATTTAGACCCGGTTCTGCTTCAAAACTATTTATTTGGACTTCAGTTATGCAGCTTGTAGAAGATGGCCAAATTGATTTAGATAAAAACGTGAATGAGTATTTAGATTTTGAAATACCCAATGAAGTAGTTGGCTATGACAATGAAGATGTAAAACCAATAACTGTAATGAACTTACTTAATCATAATGCAGGATTTGAAGATAAAATAAAAGATCTTTTTGTTCTTTCTAAAAATGACATAAAGCCACTAGGAACCTATTTAAAAGAATATATGCCAGCAAGAGTATATCCTGCAGGAAGAGAAATGGCTTATTCAAATTATGCTTCATCATTAGCTGCCTATATTGTTGAAAGGGTTTCAGGTTTAAGTTTTAATCAATATGTAGAAGAAAATATTTTTGAACCGCTAAACATGAATCACAGTACATTTAGGCAACCTGTTCCAGAAGAAATTGATGGAGAAAGTTCTTTAGGCTTTGCCTATATTAATGGTGCTTATCAAAGCAACCAATTTGAATATATTCAACCTTATCCAGTGGGTTCTTTAAGCAGTACTGCAGAAGATATGTCTAAATTTATGCTTGCTCATTTAAATAATGGAAGTTATCAAGGTAATAGTATTTTAAACTCAGAAACCATAGAAGAAATGCATTCACAATCTTTCACACATCATAATAAATTTGCTGGAATGGCACATGGATTTATTGAGATGGAATATAACGGATATAGGATGATTACACATGGTGGAGATACATTATTATTTCACAGTGGACTTTATTTAATTCCAGAACTAAATACTGGATTATTTGTTTCATACAATGGTAGAGATGCTGCAATGGCAAGAAATTCATTAATCAAAAGTTTCATAGACCGTTATTTTCCTAAAAAAGATAATAATCTGGCAGTATCTGAAGACAGTAATTTAATTGATCCGAAACTTATAGAAGGAAAATATATTATAAATAGAATTAATCATACAACTTATGAATCTATATCAAAGTACTTTTCAATAACAAATATACAAGTTGATAGTAGTGGAAATATAATTTATAACTTTATGGGACAAACTAATCGCTTAAAACAGATTGAACCTGGAGTATTTTATGATAATGAAAGTGGTAATAAACTATATGCTGCCGTAAATCAAGAAGGTGAAGTTAATGAACTTTGGACAAATAGTCCTAATGTATTAAAAAGAGCTTCATGGCATGAAGGACCATTAATAAATGGGGTATTTGTTTTAGGATTTATTATTTTAACCTTGATACTTTCCTTTATCTGGATAAAATCATTGTTTAGTAGATCAATAAGGAAGAAGTATTTTTTAGAAAAACTAACACCTATTATATTTGGTTTTCTAACAATAGGATTTATTGCAGCTATAGCTGTAGTATTTTCAGATCTACACCCAGTATATAATATACCTTATCTATTTTTACAGTCTTCAGCATTATTTGATAATATAATGATGTTTATCTGGATTTTACCAATAATGTTAATCTTGCTTCTTTATACACATTACAGAGTATGGTCAATTAGAACCTGGAAACTTTCTGGTAAGATCTTTTATACTATTTATACCATCTGGTCAATAGGTATTGTTTGGTGGTTGTATAATCTTAATTTATTAGTACTATAAAAGGAGGTGTAGATATCTTAAAACTAACGGTTTTGGTTGATAATAATACATCAATAGATAAGTATTTTAAGGGAGAAGCCGGCCTTTCTTATTACATCAAAGAAGGAGACACCAACATCTTGTTTGATGTAGGTTACTCAGATATATTTATCAGTAATTCACAAAAAATGGATGTAAGTATAAAAGATGTTGATTACTTGGTCTTATCACACGGACATATTGATCATACAGGAGGTTTAGACTCTCTTATAAAGTATTATTCTGAAACCTTGAAGAATAAAGAACATTATCCAAAAATGATAGCACATCCGGACTGTTTTGAAAGAAAATATTATAAAGATAACACATCTATTGGAATAAACATATCAAAGGGACTTTTGAACGATTTATTTGATATTCAAGAAACTATAGAACCTATTTGGATAACAGACAAATTAGTATTTTTGGGTGAGATAGAGAGAAATAATGATTTTGAAGCACAAAATCCAATTGGATATATTAATCGGATAGATGAAAACAGTAAGGACTATTTATTTGATGATACAGCTTTGGCATATAAATCCAAAGAGGGTTTAGTTATTATCACAGGATGTTCTCATTCTGGAATTTGTAATATAGTTGAACAGGCAAAGCGGGTAACAAAGGTTGATAAGGTAGTAGATATAATTGGTGGTCTTCATTTGAGAAATCCAGATGAATTATAAAATGGATAAGACCAAAAAATATATAGAAGAACTTAAATTAAAACAACTTCATGCTTGTCATTGTACTGATCTTTTGAGCAAAGCAGAATTGGCAGAAGCAGCTAATCTAAAAGAAGTTGGTGTTGGTTTGAAATTAGAATATAAATAAAATTTCACAGAGAAACCAAGCGACCTAATCATAATTTTTTATTACTATCGGCTAAATTAATTTCACCCTTCCTGGGAGTTGACGTGTAGAAAATTTTTAAAAAAATGATAGCTATTAAATAATGCATGTAATCATAAAAGATAATTGTAATGGATTCAATGTAGATGAGATAAAAAGAGGAAATGGACTTGATAATATGGAATTAAGAACAAAACAGGTGGAAGGAAACTTTTAAATAAAATTTAAAGTATAAAAAGGTACTACAATTAAAGCAGAGTTTCCAATATAATTATAATTTAGAAGGTGGTAATATGGAAATTTTAGAGTATATAAAGAATAATAAAGTAACACTTTTAGATGGAGCAATGGGTACAGAACTTAAAAAAAGGAATGTTATGGGTGATCCCAAAAATAATCTTGATAATAAAGAGATTATTAAAAATATACATACCAGTTATATAAATGCTGGAAGTAAAGCAATTATAACCAATACATTTTCAATGAACAGACTATATTTAGAAAATAAGGATAAAAACTATGATTTAGAATCAATAAACAAAGAGGGAGTATCAATAGCCAAAGAAGCTGCTCAGGGAGATGTATTTGTTTTAGGTGATATTAGTTCTACCGGGAAATTATTAAAACCTTATGGAGAATATGAAGAAGATGAGTTTTTTGATGTATTTAAAGAAAAAGCATCTTATCTCAAAGATGCTGGAGTAGATGCTTTCATTATTGAAACAATGGTAGATCTAAGAGAAGCACTTTGTGCTCTAAAAGCATGTAAAGAGGTATCTAATTTACCTGTTATTGTATCAATTTCGTTTGATACCTTGAATAAAGGTGGAAGAACAGTGATGGGCAATTCAGTTAAAGAGTGTGTTCAAAAATTAAAAGAAAATAAAGCTGATATTATTGGAACAAACTGTGGTTCTTTAAGTCCATTACAGATTGCTGAAGTTGTTAAAATAATGAGAGAAAATACTGAATTACCAATTATGGTTAAACCAAATGCAGGACAGCCAAAATTAAAAGATGATAAAACAGTATATGATATGACACCTGAAGAGTTTACAGAAGGAATATTGGCCTGTATTAATCAAGGTGCTTCAATTGTTGGAGGTTGTTGTGGAACAACACCAAAACACATTGAGCATTTAAATGAAAAATTATTAAAAAAGTTTTAAGGGAAGGTATAATAATGGGATGTGGTTGTGGATGTTCAGATGACAACTGTAATGACAAAAAAGAAGTTAAGTATATTACCTGTCCTGACTGTGGTATAAAAGCTAAAAACGTTCCACAAGATGTATTGGGTACAATGGTGAAAAAAGAACTTAAAGACCAAATAACTGATAATGAATACTATGTTTGTGAGGATCCTGGCTGTAATACAGTATATATTGATCAAATTAAACAGTCTAAATTCACTTTATAAGATTTAACAAAACCAGTTTGGTTTAAAAAAGATTCATATCCTAAGATTGCTTGTTACTGTAATCATATTACATATGACCAGATTGAGAAAGCAGTTAAAGAAGAGGGCTTAACCAACTGGGAGGACATAATATTGAACTATAAGAAAAAGGTAGTCTCTATGTGTGAGAAGTTAAATCCTACAGGTGAGTGTTGTACTGATAACTTTTATAAAGTAGTAAATGAAGTATTAAAAGAATTAGATAAAGGACCTGTTAGTACTTCTGAAAGTTGTTGTAGTTAAAAATATTTCTTGACATATATATAATATTTGTGTATTATTATAAGTAATCAAAATTAAATAACAATCATTGACAGTGAACAGGAATAGTAATTAAAATGATATTTTAAGCGAGTTGGGGTTGGTGGAAGCCCAATAATATTTGTTTTAATGAACCCCGCCTGGGAGTTGGAAGCTGAAAATAGTAAGCTTTGCCGGAAGTCAACCGTTATCATGACAGGTTATCAAAGTAAGAAATTACTTTTGTAACTAACAATCGAGAGGACTATTTATTAGTCAACCAGGATGGTACCGCGAGTATACCCTCGTTCCTATTTTTACTTAGGAACGGGGTTTTTTAATTTTAATATATAAATTTGGAGGTGATACTTTGAAAGATAGTAAATTTTCTCGAATTGTAATCAAAATAGGAACCAGCTGTTTAACACATCAGAATGGAAAATTAAACTATACAGCAATCGAACACTACATAAGACAGTTAGTTGATCTAAAGAACAAGGGAAAAGAGATACTTTTAGTGACATCTGGAGCAGTTGGGGCTGGAATGGGTGAACTAAAACTTGAAATGCCTGTTAATATGGCAGAAAAACAGGGGATGGCAGCTGTAGGACAGGGACTATTAATATCATTTTACAACAAAATTTTAAGACAGTTCGGTGAACTAGGAGGTCAGGTTCTACTTACATCAAATGACATAAAAGAGTATAATCGGTCAAATAATATCTATAATACCTTAGAAGTACTCATCAAAAATGGAATTATACCCATTATCAATGAAAACGATACGGTAGCTATTGATGAAATAAAGTTTGGTGATAATGATACATTATCTGCCCGGGTAGCCAATTTAATAAATGCAGATCTATTAATAATACTAACAGATGTTGAAGGACTATATAATAAAGTACCATGCAGAGCAGATGATGACCTTCAGTTAATTAACAAGGTAGATAATATAACTGATGAAATAAAAGAATGTGCTGGTGGTCAGGGAAGTATTGTAGGAACTGGGGGAATGAAGACCAAACTTGAAGCAGCTAAAATTGTAAATGACAATAATATTCCTATGGTAATCGGGCCAGCATATAAGGACAATGTAATTACACAAATAGTTGATATGTTGGAATTAAAAAAAGAATATAACATTGGTACAACCTTTTTACCTAAAGATTGTAATTGTAAAAAAGAAGAGATCAAATAAAAACAAGGGGGATACAATAATGAGTATTAGAGAAGAGATTATAAAGCAGGCAAAACTTGCAAAAAAAGCATCTTACAAACTATCAAATATTACGACTGATGATAAAAATAGAGCATTAATGATGGTTGCTGAAGGTCTTGAGAATAATACAGAAATGATTTTAAAAGAAAATGAAAAGGATTTAAAAAAAGCCAAAGAAGAGAATATGTCAAAGGCTTTTATAGACAGATTAAGTTTAAGCAGACAAAGAATAGAACAAATGGCACAGGGAGTAAGAGAAGTTGCTGACTTAGATGATCCGGTTGGAGATATTATTGAGATGAAAAAAAGACCTAATGGGCTTAAAATAGGGAAAATGAGAGTACCAATTGGTGTTATTGGGATAATCTATGAAGCACGACCAAATGTAACAGTTGATGCAGCAGCACTTTGTTTAAAATCAGGCAATTCAGTTATTCTAAGAGGTGGATCAAGTGCAATTAATTCTAATAAAGTCTTAGAAAAAATTATAAATAAAAACTTAATTAAGGCTGGTTTTCCCGAAGGTAGTGTACAACTGATTCAAACAACAGACAGACAAGCCGTTAAAGAATTAATGTCTTTAAATCAATATCTTGATCTATTAATACCACGTGGTGGTGCCAAACTAATTAATAGGGTTGTAAATGAATCTAAAATTCCTGTTATCCAGACCGGTGTAGGAAACTGTCATATTTTTGTTGATAAAACAGCTGATCTTAAAAATGCAGTTAATATTATTGTTAATGCAAAAACAACCAGGCCTGCTGTGTGTAATGCAGCTGAGAGTTTATTAGTCCATCAGGATATTGCCAAAAACTTTATACCTATGATAGCTGAGGTATTAAATGATTTAGATGTAGAAATCAGGGGAGATAAAAAAGCTGTCGAATTAGCTGGTAATATAAAAGAAGCTAATTCATCTGACTGGGGAAAAGAGTATCTAGATTACATCATATCTTTAAAAACGGTTAAAGATGTAGAACAAGCCATCAATCATATCAATAAGTATGGTACAAAACATTCTGAGGCAATTTTAACTGATAATTATTCTAACAGTCAGAAGTTTTTAAATGAAGTTGATGCAGCAGCAGTATATGTTAATGCTTCAACTAGATTTACAGATGGTGGACAGTTTGGAATGGGAGCAGAAATCGGGATCAGCACACAGAAGATGCATGCTAGAGGTCCAATGGGTTTAAAAGAATTAACAACAAGCAAGTATGTCATTTATGGTCAAGGACAAATAAGGGAGTAGGTGAGAATTAATGAAACTGTGTATTATTGGATTAGGTAAAATAGGTACAGCTATGGTACAGGGAATATTAAATTCCGGTCTTTATACCACTAATGAAATAATTGGTTGTGATATAAATGTTAAAAAGAGTAAAAACAATGATGAATACAGCGGTATTGAAACAACTAATGATAATATAAAAGGTGTTAAAAGAGCAGATGCAGTCCTTTTAGCAGTTAAACCTCAGGTGATCGACCATGTACTAGAAGAGATCAGCGAGGATGTAAAGGGTAAGTTAGTAATCTCAATAGCTGCTGGGATCAGCAACTCACACCTTAAAGAAAAACTACCTCTTGATGTAAGAACAATTCGTGTAATGCCAAATACACCTGTCTTAGTTAAGTCAGGCATATCAGCGGTAGCTGCGGGAAGAAATGCAACTAAAACAGATGTAAAATTAGTTAACAAAATATTTTCAGGTGTTGGAGAAGTAGTAGAAGTTGAAGAAAACTTAATGGATGCAATAACAGGATTAAGTGGTAGTGGACCTGCCTTTATTTATATTATGATAGAAGCTTTATCAGATGGAGGAGTTCTAACCGGTATTCCAAGGGAGCTTGCTATTAAATTAACTGCCCAGACCATGTTGGGATCTGCAAAAATGGTTTTAAATACAGATAAACATCCCGGTGCATTAAAGGATATGGTAACCTCACCAGGTGGTACTTCTATAAGGGGTATAGAAGTATTAGAAAAACATGGTGTAAGAGGTATTTTAATTGATGCAGTTAAAGAAGCAGCTTTGAGATCAAAAGAATTAAATTCAATAAAATGATATTAAAACAAAAAGGTTATTTAAAGATTTTTTCTTTAAATAGCCTTTATTTATTAAACTTATCAAATCTTAAAAAGGAAAACATTAACATATAGAGAAATAGAAAAAAGTAAGCAAAAAAATTTTATAATAAATAAATTAGGTGAAATAGATGAATAAAACAAAAGGAATTATTATTATAATATTTGCAACAATGAGTTTTGGGCTAATCCCGTTATTTGCTAAAACAGCTTATGCCAATGGTTTTAATCCCTATTCGTTTAGTTTATATAGGTCATTATTTGCTTCAATTGCATTGTTTATCTTTATAAAAATATATGATATAGATTATAAAGTGACAAAGGCTCAATACTTTACTCTTTTCAAAACCAGTTTATTTGGTTTCTCTTTAATGACGTTGTTTTTAAATATGTCATTTTTGTATATGTCTACAGGATTGGCAATGACACTGCATTTCATATATCCGGTAGTGGTAATGTTAGCCTCAGTGTTCTTTTATAAAGAAAAGATTGGTTCAAAAAGAGTGATTGCATTAATTTTATCTGTTTCAGGCATATATTTTTTAATGGGATTTGGTTCATTTGAAACCATTAATATGTTGGGTTTCTGGCTAGCTTTAATTTCAGGTGTATTTTATGGTTACTATATTTTAATGGTTTCTAATAGTAATATCAAGAATTTAAATGCTTTCGTAATTACTTTTTATCTTTCATTATTTAATATATACACACTATTGATACTTTCTTTAATAACAAATAATATTAGTTTAAACTACAATTACAAAGGATTATTAAGCACAGTATTAATAGCACTGGTTTGTAATCTGTTTGGGATGGTGGCATTTCAAACCGGGCTTAAATACATAACTGCTACAACATCTTCAATATTAAGCACATTTGAACCTATCACAAGTCTAATCATAGGTATAGTTGTGTTTAATGAATACTTAAAGTGGTATCATTTCGTAGGTAGTATTTTCATAATTGTATCAGTAATTATAGTTTCCTTAACAGAACAAAAGATAAAAAATACTGCAGACAAATCAAAGATATAAAGGGAGGGATATTTTTTGGGAGAAATTGATGAAAGCAAAATATACTTTACAGAAAAACAAATAATAGATATAGAAAAAGAAAAAGATATAAATCGCGTACTTGATATTGGTGGTGGAGGAGAATCCATTATAGCTCATCTTTATGGAGATAAAGTAATATCCATTGATTTAAGTAAAGAAGAACTACTTGAAGCAGAAGAGAACGATTCATTAAAGATTATAATGGATGCCAGAAAGATGGATTTTCTGGACAATCAATTTGATCTGTGTACTTCATTTTTTACATTTATGTATTTAGATAAAACAGATTATGAAAAAGTGTTCAAAGAAGTAAAAAGAGTATTAAAACCAGAAGGTGTGTTCTTAATTTGGGACCTATCTATACCAGAAAAAGACAGAGAAGATAAAGATTTCTATGCAATTAATTTGGAAGTTAGATTTAATAACAAAAAAATAGATACTGCATATGGTACTTATTGGAAAGAGAATAGTCAAAAAATTAATGAATTTGTAAATTTAGCTAAAAAAAATAAACTTGAAGTCTTAAAAAAAGAAACAGACAATCATTATTTTTATTTAGAGTTAAAAAACATTTAAAAGTTGATAGTAGTATATAATCATAAATATTTTTATCACTCCAAAAAAGAGTTAGAAGGTATATTCTTATTAAATTCAAGATAATTTATGATTTGATAAATATTCAAAAACAAAAGCAAGGTGATATAAATTACAGATTATTAAAAGATACAGGATATATTTATATCAGGGATAATGTTTACATTGGTTCAATCTTTTATAGCATATTATTTGATGATAAAGTTAAATTATAAGAGGTTATATTATTTGGTACTAACTCTATTTTTGTATAGATTAATTCCATATATTTTAAGTATTGTTTATCCGAATCGACTTATATTGCAGGATGAAGTTAGAATGGGCAATATATTAGGGATTAATCTATATTTAATTCCTTTAATAATCATCACAATACTATTTATCAACTGTTTTATTGCAAATAAAAAGCATAAAATTGGTTTAAACCAACATATTAAACTATCTTTAGTTAGTATTGTTTCTTTTATTATCATAATCAAATTAAATCAAATTCTAATGTTTTCTATTTAAGTGAGGAGTTGTCTTAAATAATACAGAGCAATGCAAAAAATGCAGAAAAATACTTAAACAAACTTGATGAAGAAAAACGAAATGTAATATCTAAAATAAGAGATATAATCTTAGAAAACCTGCCTGAAGGATATAAAGAAAGTATGAATTGGAGTATGATAAGCTATGGAGTTCCTTTAACTAGATATCCAGATACTTATAATGATAAACCCTTAATGTTTGCAGGCTTAGCTGCTCAGAAAAACCACTATTCTTTGTATTTAACTCCAGTTTATCAAAGTGAAGCACTCAAACGCTGGCTATTAAAACAGTTTGAAAAAGAAAAAAATTGATGATCTGCCTTTAAAAGCAGTAGGTGAATTGATAAAAAAAATAACTGTTCAAAAGTTTATAGATATCTATGAAGAGAGCAGAAAATAATTAACCCTTAAAAATTCTTCTAATATTTAGTATAATTAAAATATAATAAAGAAAAAGGAGGTTGGTAAAGTGAAAATTAAATGGTGGGGACATGCTACCTTTCTCATTACTACTTCAGATAATAAAAAGATTTTAACAGATCCATATAATGAAAAACTACCTTATAAGAAAATTACTGACAAAGCAGATTATGTTACTGTAAGTCATGACCACTTTGATCATAATGCTGTAGATTTACTAAAAGGCAGCCCTGAAGTTATTAAAGAAAATACAGGTTTTGAAGATGACCATATTAAATTTGAAGGTATCTCAGTTTACCATGACGATGCTCACGGAAATAAAAGAGGAGCAAACAATATATTTATAATTACTACAGATGAGTTTAAGATTGCACATTTTGGTGATTTAGGACATGAATTAGAAAAAGAACAGTTAGCAAAATTAATGGATATAGATATTCTATTAATACCTGTAGGAGGCAACTATACAATAGATGCTAAAAAAGCTAAAGAAATTGTAGATGAAATCAAACCTAAAGTTATACTCCCAATGCATTATAAAACAGATGTTTTAGACTTTCCAATAACAGGTGTTGATGAATTCTTATCATTTTTTGATAAAGAGAGTATAGATATTATTGACGGTCCAGAAGTAGAGATAAAAGAACTTCCTTCTAAACAAAAACTATATGTTTTAGACCATGTTAGATAGGTTAATTTATAATCAATCAAAAGGTTCCGGTTTAAAAATCCGGAACCTTTTTAATAACATGACCATAATTTATTTAAATATTTTGTTTAGTAGATAAAATTTACTTTTAAACATCATAGTATAGTTCAAATTCCTCAGGAGTAGGATGATTATTAATGTATTCAACTTCTTTTGTTTTTTCTTCTATCCAGGTTTTAATTAGATTTTTAGAAAACACATTACCTTTCAGTAAGAAGTTATGATCATCTTTTAAAGCATTTATAGCTTGATTAAGATTTTCAGGTAAAAATTCGAGTGTGGCTTGTTCCTTTTCTGTTAAATCATATATGTTTTTATCTATAGGACCATATCCTAGTTCAATAGGATCTATATTGTTTTTAATTCCATCTAACCCAGCCATTAATAACGCAGCATAAGTTAAATAGGAGTTACCGGAAGCATCGGCCGGTCTGAATTCAAATCTCCTATCTTCAGGAGAACTGGCATAACCCGGTATTCTGATTACCGCTGATCTATTTGCCTTTGAAAAACAGATTGCAACTGGAGCTTCATATCCATTAACCAGTCTACGGTAAGAGTTAGTTGAAGGAGCTGTAAGCCCCATTAAAGCTGGGGTGTGTTTTAAAATTCCGCCCATAAAATGCATTGCTTGTTTTGATAATCCAGCATATTGGCTATCTTTGCTATCAAAAATTGACTGATTATCTTTAAAAAGCTGCATATGGACATGAAAGCCATTACCCGCTTCACCATAAAGTGGTTTAGGCATAAAGGTTGCAGTTTTTCCCCATTTTACAGCAAGATTTTTTATTATATACTTAATTTTCATGGTATCATCAGCCATTTTTGCTGCTTCAGTACGTTCAGTTTCTATCTCATGCTGTCCGGGAGCACCTACTTCATGGTGATGGTACTTAACTTGAATTCCGTTATCTTCAAGAAGAGATGATACGGCAGCTCTAAAATCACGGTCTCTATCATGAGGTGCATCTAAATGATAACCCTTTTTATGTCTTACCTTATATCCGTCATAGTTATTTTGTGTCCATTCTGCCTGATGTGAATAGATACTAAAGCCACTTTCATGACTTTGATTATTATAATAAACTTCATCAAATATGTAGTATTCAAACTCCGGTCCTAAGATAAGTTTGTCAGCATAATCATTTTCCTGCATGTATTCTAAAGACCTCAATAATACATTACGGGATTCATCTTTAAATGGAATATCACCTTCAGGACTTACTTCATATATTCTACCTAAAAAAGCTAAAGTGTTTTCTTGCCAGAAAGGGTCTACAAATGCTGTTGTATAGTCGGGAATAAATACCATATCACTAGATTCTACATTTGCATATCCGTAGTTTGAACCATCAAAGCCAAAGCCCTCAGTAAAAATCTCTTTTTTTAATCTACAAGCTGGTACAGAGAGATGTTTCCAGTTACCTTTCAGCTGTGGTATTTTAAAATCAAGGGTCATAATATTGTTTTCTTCAATATATTTTTTTAGTTCTTCAAAACTGTTAAACATAAAGAATTCCCCCTATTAATTAATTATTATTTCCATATAATTAATAATGCATAATTTATGCCAAAAAAATTATTAAATGAACCTTATTATTAAAGGGATTAAAGCATTAATGTTTAATATATATACTATATAATGGGATAATTATTTTAAAATAATATGAATATCCCATTAATTTGTTGAGAAGGTGATTTTTTTGCAGAAAAAAATAACTGTTCTAGCTATTGATGGACAGGTCTCGAAATTTTTTAAAAGTGAATTAGAAAATATATTTTCTGATCTTTTCGTAATTGATTATAGACATCCCGATATGGATGTAATTCAAGCTGTCTATGATACTGACTTAATCTTATATACTGATCCTGAAATATTAAATATCTTAGTTGATAAAATTAAGTGTGATGCTCCTACTTTAATGATGAAAAGAACTATAACAAAACAAGCTTTAAATATCTTAAAAAATATACCAGCCGGTAAGAAAGCACTTGTTGCAAATATTAACCAGTATATGGCTAATGAAACAATGGCTCTTTTTTATCAATTAGGAATAACAGATGTTCAGTTTTATCCTTACTATAAAAATAAAAAAGAGATTCCTGACAATATTAGCTATATTATTGTTCCTGAAAATGAACCTTATGATTTTTTGCCTGATATTGATGCAGAAATTATATTGATTGGAAATAGGATTTTTGATATTTCTAATGTTGTTGATATTTTATCAATATTAAGAATTGATAGTAAGCAGTCAGAAAAGATTATTAAAAGATATTTAATAAAGGTACCTACTATCTGGTATGGATTTGATTATGGTTGGGAAAACAGAAGGGTTTTACTAAACCAGTGGAAACTACTTTTAGATGAACTGTTAAGTGGGGTTATTATTACCGACCAGAACAATCAAATTGAACTGATAAATAATAAAGCGAAAAACATTCTGGGCTTAGATACTGTAAAATTAAGTGGGACAAGTATTAAAAAATTAATTGATAAAAACAAAGATTTAAAGTTTGTCTTAGAAAAAAAGGAAATAAAGGATAAACTGGTTAAAACTAATGGCAAAGAACTTGTTTTTACTGTAAAGATTGTTCAATTTGATAACCAGTTTTATGGAAAGATTATTATTGTTTCACCATACAGAGAAATGGTAAAAACACAGCAAAAAGTCCATAAACAGATCGTTGGAAAAGGTCACTACAGCAACTATAATTTTGATCATATCATTGGAGAAAGTAGATCAATTAAAAAGTCAGTAAATATCAGTAAAAAAATAGCTAGAAGTGATTCAACTGTATTACTATTAGGTGAAAGTGGAACAGGAAAAGAGATATTTGCAGGATCAATTCACAACTATTCTCAAAGAAAAAATGAGCCTTTTGTAGCAATAAACTGTGCAACTTTGCCCGAGAACTTACTAGAAAGTGAACTTTTTGGGTATGAAGAAGGTGCCTTTACAGGTGCTAGAAAAGGTGGAAAGATTGGTTTGTTTGAACAGGCAAATGGTGGTACAATATTTTTAGATGAAATAGGAGACCTGCCTTTAAAATTACAGGCCAGATTACTTAGAGCAATTGAAGAAAAAGAGATAATGAGACTAGGTGGGGATTCAGTTATAAGTATTGATACAAGGATAATTGCAGCAACAAATCAAAACCTACAGGAGCTGATGAAAAAAGGCAAGTTTAGAAAAGATTTATTTTTTAGACTAAATGTTTTTCAGATTAAAGTACCTTCACTAATAGACCGTGAAGATGATATATTAATATTAACTAATCATTTTCTTGATGAGTTAGATAAAGATGTTGAAATAACAAAAGATCTAAAAGAGTTTTTATATAACTATAACTGGCCAGGCAATGTTAGGGAATTGAAAAACACAATAAAGTACATGGTCACAATAGATGATAAAAAAATAACTTACAAATCTCTACCAGACTATCTAAAAGATGAATTATGTTCACCAGATTTAAGTATATTAATCTTAAAATCTTTATACTTTCTCAATAAAAAAAATGCTGATACTGGACGCAGAAGTATTGCTCAGTACTTTAAACAAAATTATTATAGTATATCTGAAAATAAAATACGCAGTAAGTTACAAAATCTTCTACAAGATAAAATGGTTAGCATAAACAAAGGAAGAGCAGGAACAAAGATAACAAAAAAAGGTATAGAATATTTAAAGAACAATGAATATATTCTTTAATTTTAAAGAAAAACTTTATTAAAAGTAGTATAATTAAATTAAATATAGTAAAACTAAAAATCTAGGAGGATAAATATAATGAAAGCAAAACAAGTAGCGGGAGAAAAAGCAGCAGAATATGTTAAAGATGGAATGGTAGTGGGACTTGGTACAGGATCTACAGCTTATTGGGCAGTTGAAAAGATTGGTGAAATGGTTAAAAATGGTTTAAATATAAGAGCAATACCAACTTCTGAAGAGACAAGAAAACATGCTGAAAAATTAAACATACCATTAGTTAGTCTATCAGATGTAAAACATATTGACCTTACAATTGATGGTGCAGATGAGGTTGATTCTAACTTAAACTTAATCAAAGGTGGTGGTGGAGCTTTAGTTAGAGAAAAAATAGTTGCATATGAAAGCAAAAAACTAATTATCATAGTAGATGACTCTAAATTAGTGGATACTCTTGGAGAATTCCATCTTCCAGTAGAAGTAGTGCATTTTGGATGTGATAAAACACTAGTTAATATAGAAAAGTTTGACTGTCAAGCCAAGTTAAGAAAAGATGATAAGGGTGTATTTGTATCTGATAATGATAACTATATTATTGACTGTAACTTTGAAGTAATAAAAGATCCTAAAACCTTAAATCAAGAGTTAAATATTTTGCCAGGTGTTGTTGAGACCGGACTATTTGTAGAAATGGCTGATATGGTAATAGTAGGTTCAGATAATGGAGCATTAAAAATATTAGAGTAAATAAAAAAGAAAAAGGGAAAAAAGACAGAATAAATAAAGTAGTTTAATATTAAAATTTAAATAAATAATTTGGGAGGACTTGGGTTGAATAAAATAAACTTAAAAGAAAAGTTTGAATTAATTGACCAGTATTGGGATCCTAAGATTATTGGAGAAGTAAATAATATGCATGTTAAGTTGGCTAAAATTAATGGAGAGTTTGAGTACCACAAACATTTAGAAGATGATGAACTGTTTTTTATAGTTGAAGGTAAGCTAACTATGAAGTATAGAAATAGTGAAGAAGTATTAAAAAAAGGTGAACTTGTAATAGTTCCTAAGGGAGTAGAGCATAAACCGGTTGCTGAAGAAGAAACCTTAATTATGCTTTTCGAATCTAAACAAACTGTAAATACTGGAGATAAAGAAAGTCAGTTAACTAAAAGAAATTTAAAGTGGATTTAGATTAAAAAGTGAGGTTTTAATCTTGAAAGAAAAGTTAGAAAACATTATTGAAGAGTATGTTAATAATTATGAACAAAAATCAAATATTAAAAGCTCATGGAGAAGTCCTCTAACTGCCTATGCTGATAGTAATGATCCGTTATTTAAAAAACTTAAAGAGGTTGTATCTAAAAATCATGCCTTACCAGAAGACTTATTAACTGATGCTAAAACAGTTATCAGTTTCTTTTTACCTTTTGATAAATCAATCAACAAATCAAATATAGATGGTCAGCTAAGTTCTAGAGACTGGGCTATTGCATATATAGAAACAAATCGATTAATTTATGAATTGAATAAAGAGATAAAAGAATTCTTAACAAAACAAGGCTATCAGTCAACTGTAATACAAGCCACTCACAACTTTGATGAAGAAAAACTAATCAGTGATTGGTCTCATCGACATGCAGCATATATTGCTGGATTAGGTACTTTTGGTATTAACAATATGTTGATTACAGAAAAAGGCTGTGCCGGCAGGGTAGGGAGTATTATAACAGATCTAAAGCTAGAGCCGACTGAAAGAGATAACAAGGAACACTGTCTATTTAAGTATAATGGTTCATGTAAGGTATGTGTAACAAGGTGTGTTAATGGATCTCTGCAAGAAGATAGCTTTAACAGATATACTTGTTATGATCTTTGTTTAGAGAATGCTGAACACCATAATGATTTAGATGTTGCTGATGTCTGTGGAAAATGCTGTGTTGATCTTCCCTGTACAACAACAAATCCAGTTTCTTGAAGTGAAAATAAAAAAGAGCGGTGAATTTATGGAAAAAATATTATTAAAGAAAGCAAAAAAACATATGGAATATCTATGTGAAAGTTTAAAAGATCGCCATGTAGGTAGTTCTCAAAACCAAAAAGCAGCAGACTATCTTTTAAGTGTATTAAATGATAGTAATGCTTCACTAGTAAAAGAAGAAAAATTTAATTGTTTTGACTGGAAGCCATTAGATGTATCTTTTGAGGTAGATAATAATGAATATGAAGCAAATATCAGTCCTTATTCTCCAAGTGCAAAAGTAGAAGGTCCTTTATGTGTAGCTTCAAACTTAGAAGAATTAAGAAAAATTGAGGGTATAGGGAAAATAGTACTTTTAACAGATGATTTAACTAAAGAACAGTTAGTTCCAAAAAATTTCCCTTTTTATAATATTGATGAACACAAAGAGATAATAAGTTTACTAAAAAACAAAGGATTTAGAGCAGTAATTACTGCAACTAGAAAAGATGAAAACACTGCAGGTGGACTGTATCCGTTTCCACTAATTGAAGATGGTGACTTTTTATTACCATCAATTTATATAAAAGACAAAACAGGTGAAGAGCTAAAAAATAAGGTTGATAAAACAGTTAAAATAGAAATAAATACTTTAAATGAACAATCATCAGGGAAAAATATAATAGTTGAATTTAATAATGAAGTAGATAAAAAGATAGTTTTGTTTGCTCACTTTGACAGCAAATTAAATTCTCCGGGTGCAGTTGATAATGCAACCGGTGTAACAGCCTTATTATTATTAGCAGATCTAATAGAAAA
This sequence comes from Halanaerobiales bacterium, assembly GCA_034521955.1. Lineage (GTDB taxonomy): Bacteria > Bacillota > Halanaerobiia > Halanaerobiales > M55B127 > M55B127. Next base: position 36,578 of record JAXHLT010000002.1, read on the forward strand.
AGAAAAACTAAACTATAATATAGAAATTGCATTATTAAATGGTGAAGATTACTATTCTAACCCAGGACAAAGATTATATTTCATTGAAAAACAAGACAAACTAAAAAATATTTTGCTGGGTATCAATATTGATGGAATGGGTTATATAAAAGGCAAAACTGCTTATACAACCTATAATACAAAAATTACTAAATCAGCAATTGATAATTTTACTTACTTTAATATGATAGAAGGTGAAAATTGGTATCAGGGAGAACACGCTATTTTAGCACAACAAGGGATACCAGCAATAGCACTTACTACAAGTAAAGTAGAGGAAATAATGTCTTTTGTCCATACTAAAAAAGATAACTTAGAAATAGTTGATTTTGATAAAATTGTTGACACTGCTTTAGCATTAAAGAAATTCATATATAGTTTGCAATAAATAAAAAATAGTTTCTAGGAGGAATTAAGATGTCAATAGTAGATGAGTTTAATTTAGAAAAAATAGAAGGAAGTTCAATTTATGAGATTTATGAAGGCAATTATTCTTCAGATGAAGAGATTGAACACAAGTTAAAACTTGCCGGATATAAGTTTGTAAAAGAAGAAAAAAAGATCTATATAAGAAAGATATATGCAGATGATATTGAACTTCGTATTGCAATTCTTGATTCAGGTAATATTAGAATCTGGACCTTTGAGTCAGAAGAGTATTATGAAGAAGAGTTAAACCACTATAAGATGTGACAAAATATTTTAACTTGCGGAGGATTTATTTATGAGTGAGAATAACAAAAAGGGAGCAGAATTTTTTAATAAAAGAGCAGAAGATTGGGATGATAATGTACCTCAAAAAAGTATTGAAGTTGCCAAAGACTTTGTAAAAAAATATAAGATAGGCAAAAATGATTCTATATTAGATGTTGGCTGTGGTACAGGTATACTTTATTCTGTTTTAGAAGAAAAGAAATTTACTTATTACCTAGGAATAGATATAGCATCAAAGATGTTAGATGTTTTTAAAGAAAAGTTTCCCCAAGCCAATGTGAAAAGAATTGATTTTGAAACAAATATTAAATTAGATAAAACTTTTGATTTTGTCATAGTATTTGATACAATTCCTCATCTTCAAAAGATAGATATGGTTTTTAAAAATGCTTATAAACAACTAAAAGTAGGAGGAAACTTTTTGATTGTTCATTCCAAAACACGTAAAGCTTTAAAAGAACATCATGATGAAATCGGACATAATCAAGATGATCCAATCCCTACTGATGAAGTTCTTAGACTTATGAGTTGGACTTATGGTTTTGAAGAAATGTTAATTAAAGATGATGATTATTTTCTATTTTCAGCTAAAAAGAAAAGATAATATATAATATGAAAAATACGGAGGAAATTATGTTTAAAAAGATGAGAAGAGACAAAAAACAACTTAGTGAAAAAAAGGCATATGATATTTTAAAAACAAATGAATATGGAGTATTATCAACGGTTGGAGAAAACGGCTATCCCTATGGAGTTCCAGTTAACTATATTATATTGAACAAAAAGATCTATCTACACTGTGCAAAAGAAGGTCATAAGTTAGACAATATCAGATATAGTAATAAAGTATCTTTTTCTGTGGTTAATAAATATGAGTTAGTTCCCAATGATTTCACTTCAAAGTATGAAAGTGTAATAGTATTTGGCACAGCTAACTTTGTCGATAAAGAAATCAAAAGAGAAGCACTTAAAGGTTTTATAGATAAATTTTCACCTGATTTTAAACAAGAAGGGTATAAATATGTTGATAAAGCCTTAGATAAAACAGAGATAATTGAAATAACTATTGATGATATCAAGGGAAAAAAGAATGATTGATTAAAGGGAAGAGAAAATTATTATGATCAACAATGAATTAATAGAGTGGTTATTAAAAGGAGATCCTTCCATAATATTTCAACTTCATAGAGATCTATTAAATACTGATAGAGAAAAATTAGATCTACTTCAAAATAGTATTGCAGAAAGCGGTTGGGGTCATAAACTTTTATCTAAACAGTCTAATAATTGGATTTGGGGAAACGGACTTTATTCACCTAAATGGATTTCTTCAACCTATACACTTTTACTGTTAAAAAGATTAAACTTACCACAGAATAATGCAAAAGCATTAAAGGGAGCCCAAGTTTTATTAGAAGAAGGTTTAAATAACGATGGTGGTATCAACTTTCAAAAACTATAAATAGTAGTGAAACCTGTATAACAGGAATTGTACTGTCTATTTGTGGTTATTTTAACCTTAATGATAAAAGGATATATAATTTAATAGACTATATATTGAATGAACAAATGGCAGATGGTGGTTGGAACTGTCAAAAGGAAAATGGAGCAGTTCACAGCTCTATGCATACTACAATAAATGTGTTAGAAGGATTATTAGATTATAGAGATAAATATAATTATAAACTTGAAGAAGTTAGAAAAGCAGAAAATAAAGCACATGAGTTTTTATTAACCCATAAATTATTTAAGTCTGATAAAAATGATAAAATTATTGATAAGAAGTTTACCTACTTATCATTTCCTCCCAGATGGCGCTATGATATCTTAAGAGTAATGGAGTATTTTTATTTTTATAATAAAGAGTATGACAACAGAATGGAAGAAGCCTTAAAGCTAATAGTTAATAAGAAAAACAAAAATGGGAAATGGCCTCTCAGGGTAAACATGACGGCAGAGTATACTTTGAATTAGAAGATGATAACAAAAATAGCCGTATTAATACATTAAGAGCTTTAAGGGTCTTAAAAAAATATCCTGAAAAGTTTGAGGAGGACTATGAATAAATTGAGAGATAAAAACGAGGTATTAAAGGTAGGTGATACATATTTTTAGATTAGCAACAGATAAAGACTTTAAAAATATATTCAACTTATATATAGAATGCACTAGAGAACTAAATAAGCAAGGGATTATTCAGTGGGATGAAAGTTATCCAACCAAAGAAATAATAAAAAATAATATAGATAAAAATTATCAATTTGTATATATAAAAGATGATAATTTAATTGGAACCTTTGTATTAAGTGAAGTAAAAGATGAATACTGGCAAAAAATAAACTGGTCAGAAGATAATTTTATTGGGCTACATCTACTTGCGATAAGTCCTGAATATCAAAACAAAGGTTATGGTAAAGAAGTTATGGATTTTTGTGAAAAGTACGCAAAAGATAACAACTATAAAAGTATACATCTAGATGTATTTTCTAAAAACAAAGGGGCATTAAAACTATATAAAAATAGAGGATATCAAAAGGTTGGGAATTTAAAATTTGAATTTAAACCTGAAGATAACCAATTATACTATTGCTATGAAAAAGTTCTAAAGGATGATTAAATTGAACATTATTACTAATCTAGCAGTAAAAATTATATTTTTCATATTATTTTATTTCATCTGGCAGAACAGCAGCCAAAATAACATATTGATTAATAATAGTCTAATATATTTTTATCTTGCTGCAGCAATATTTGCAGTAATCATTGATAGAATTTTTTTATATTATAAAAAGGAAAAAATAATGATAGTTCAATTAATATTATAAAACGATTTAGATTTATCATTCTCTTAATACCATTAATTGAATACATATATTTTGCAAGGATTAATAAATACATTACAGTTTTAGGAATAATTTTAGTATTTGGTGTAATAATATCTAAAATTGTTGATAGTAAAATAAATATAAAAAGTAGTATTAACTTTAAATTATTAAATAAATTACCAAACGAAGTACCTGTAAGAGAACTAATAAAAATAATAGGTTTCACCTTGATATTAAATGCATATTATTCAACAGTGCTGGCAATAATATTTATTATTATAACTGTTAATATTAAAGAAAAAGGAGTAAAAAGATGAGTAATAAAAGCTTTTGTTCCTGGAGTGGTGGAAAGGATTCAACACTTTCATTATATAAAGCATTAAAGGATGGTTTAGAGGTTAAATATCTTTTAAATATGATGAATGAAGACGGTAAAAATTCTAGGTCACATAACTTATCATTAGAGATCATTAAAGCCCAAGCTGATTCTCTCGGTATTCCCCTTATTACTAAAAATACTACCTGGGATACATATGAAGAGATATTTGTTGACACTTTAAAACAGTTTGAAAAAGAAGGAATTAAAAATGGTATCTTTGGTGATATTGATATAGAAGATCATAGAAAATGGGAAGAGATGGTTTGTAAAAAAGCAAAATTAAATGCTGTATTACCATTATGGCAGCAGAAAAGAAAAGTACTATTAAAAGAATTTTTGGATTTAAACTTTAAAACAATGATTATTGTTGTAAACGAAAACTATTTAGATAAAAAATACTTAGGAAAGATTTTAGACAAAGAATTAGTAAATGAATTTGAAGAAATTGGTATTGATCCAAATGGAGAAAATGGAGAATACCATACTGTAGTTTTAGATGGTCCAATTTTTAATTATCCTCTTGAAATAGAAAAACAAGATAAGTTATATAATGAAGGATACTGGTTTCAAAAGATTAAGTTAATTAATACATAAAGGAAAGATATAAGAAATGGAAAATTATAAGTTGCACGGTCTAAAACCATATAAAGTACTAACATCACACGGAGGTCCAGGTGCATTAGGTGAGTTAAGTGAACTATCTAAAGAACTTTCAAATGAACATGCTGTTATCAGGTATAGTTTTTGTATTTGTTTATGCATTTTTGGGAATTGTTGTATTGGTGGATATACAGCATATAAGACAGACTCTATTTGGCCAAGCTTGATTTCAGCAAGTTTGATGAACCTAATTCTTGTGATCATCTTGACCTAAGAAAGGAAAAGGGCATGAATTTTAAAAGAATATTTTTAAAAGTAGTTGTGTATGGTTTGTTATTATTATTAATTTTTTCAAGCTTATATGCACTTTTTTTAAGAGATTTATGGGTTAATAAAGGTATTACCAAAACTGAAAGAAATAGGGAAATGCCTGGAGATGGTTATGTAAATAATCCGGATACGGTATATGAACAGGCTATCACAATAAATACACCTCCGGAATATGTCTGGTCGTATTTAATCCAGGTCGGATATAAAAGGGCAGGATGGTATAATTGGGACTTTATCAATAGACTAGCAGCTGATAACTATTTTTACGAAAATGATAGGTCTGCTGATAGAGTAATTCCAGAACTTCAGAATCTAAATCAAGGTGATAAAATTAGTATTGTTCCCGATATATCATTTCTAGTAGAAGAAATCAAAGAAAATGATTATTTACTTCTTACCGGTGTTGAAGAAAATGAATATGTAGTGACCTGGGCATATAAATTAAATAAAGTACAGGAAAACAAAACAAGGTTAATTGTAAAGTGGCAGAGTGATATAGGGGATGGATTTTTATTTGATCTAATGAATTATGTAATTACAGAACCGGCTGGAGCAGGTATCCAACAGTGGGAGATGTTAAAAGGAATTAAACAAAGAGCAGAACGAGACTACAATAATACAAAATAAAAGGTGATTTTAATGAGTAAGGGTTTTGTTCAAGTATATACAGGAAATGGCAAAGGTAAAACTACAGCTGCATTAGGTCTTGCTTTAAGAGCTGTCTGTGCAGGGAAGAAAGTATATATGGGTCAATTTGTTAAAAGCATGAAATATAATGAAGCTAAGGCAGAGAAGTACTTACCTGGTTTTAAGATTGAACAATATGGTCAAGGTTGTTTTATAGATAGAGAACCTTCAGAAGATGACATAAGGGCTGCTGAAAAAGGTTTAGAAAAGATTAATCAACTATTAAAAGAAGGAAAATATGATATAGTAATATTAGATGAGATTAATATTGCTGTATATTATAATCTTTTATCACCCAGCAGAGTAGTTGAAGTAATAGACAATAAAAAAGAAGATACTGAAATTGTCTTAACAGGAAGGTATGCACATGATATGATAATTAAAAGAGCAGATTTGGTCACAGAGATGAAAGAAATAAAACATTACTTTAATAAGGGTATAAAAGCAAGAGATGGAATTGAGAGATAAGCAAAGGTTGTGTAAAAATGAAGTTAGCAGTATTCGATTTTAATGGAACAATATTTCCAAAAGAAACAATACCATTTTTAATCTTCTGTTGGAAAAAATATGGGTATTCTAAAATGAAGTTAACTAAACTATACTTATCTTTAACCCCATTAATTATTAAATATAGAAATCCTACTATTACTAAGATGGGCAAAGAAAAAATGAAAGTTCAGTTTATGTATAAATTCAGTAAGATCTTTGATGGTATGAGTAGTGAAGAAATAGATGAATATTTTAAGAAAGTAGAGAATGAAGCTAAAAATCATTATAATAGTAAAGTTTTAAAAGAAATGGATAAATTCAGAAATGAAGACTTTAAAATAATTATATTATCGGGAGCATTTATTGAACTTCTAAAAAATGTGGGGGCTAGATTAGAAGTTGACGACATAATCGGTAGTAATATATTAAATAATAATACTAAAAAAAGATATTCAATAATAAGTGGTTCAAAAAAATTAAGCGCTTTAAAAAGTAAGTATAATACAATAGATATTGAATGGAATAATTCTTATGCTTATGCAGATAGTATTGATGACCTAAAGTTATTAAAAACATTTGGGAATCCAGTTGCAGTAAATCCGGATGAAAAATTATTAAAATATGCTAAAAGAAATGAATGGAAGATAATTAATTAATTTGGAGTTGTAAAAGATGCATTATGTATATATAGTAAGATGTTCTGATGATACATTATATACTGGTTATACAAATGATCTAGATAGAAGGATACAGATGCACAATGATGGACAGGGTGCAAAGTATACCAAGGGAAGACGACCTGTAAAATTAGTATATTCAGAAGAGTTTAAATCAAAGAGTAAAGCAATGAAGAGAGAATATGAGATTAAACAGCTAAAAAGGACAAATAAAGTGATATTAATAAAAGATAATACTAAAAAAGCATAATTAGATTTACGGATTCTCATTAAATAAATGATTTAAATAGTTAATAATATTTTTGGGAGTGAGCGTATGAATTCTTATCAGAGAGTATTTAGAAGATTAAAGGGAAAAGAAGTAGATAAAATTCCCAATTTAAATATTATTATGACATTTGCTGCAAAATTTATTGATGTTCCCTATAGTAAATATGTTAAGGATTACAGATATCTTGTAGAAGGAAATATAAAATGCTGTGAAGAATTTGGAATAGATATGGTAAGTGCAATTTCAGATCCCTGTCGAGAAGGACATGATATGGGAGCAAAAATTAAATTTCCTTATGATGGTGTTCCTCACTTTGACGGGATTTTAATTGATGATTATAAAAAATTAAATTCTTTAAATGTCGTTGATCCTCTTAAAGGAGAACGGATGTTAGATAGAATAAAAGCGGTTGAACTTTTTAGAAAAAAAGTAGGGGGCACTTATCCAATCTTAGGTTGGGTAGAAGGTGCTTATGCTGAAGCCTGTGATCTAAGAGGAATGAATCAAACCATGCTTGATATTTATGAAAATACTGAAAAATTAGAACAATTATTAGAAATCTGTACTGAACAGGCAATTCTTTTTGCCAAAGAACAGGTCAAGGCGGGAGCAGATTTTATAGGTATAGGTGATGCAGCAGCTTCCTTAATAGGACCTGAGAATTATAAGAAATTTGCTTTACCCTATGAAAAAAGAATTATTAAAGCTATACATGATCTTGATGCTAAAGTAAAACTTCATATCTGTGGTAATATTAATCCTCTCTTAGAACAATTGGTGGAGACTAATGCCGATATTATTGACTTAGACTGGATGGTTGATTTTAAAAAGGCTGTTGAAATATTCCAAGGTAAAGCTTCAGCAAATGGTAACTTTGATCCAGTAGGTGTCTTAATGCAGGGGTCACCAGAAAAAGTAAAAAGAGCTGTAAAAGAATGTGTGAATAGTGGAGATAAAACAACCTTTATAGCAGCTGGTTGTGAGGTTCCAGTTAGTACACCATATGAAAATATGTATGCTGTAAATTTATCTTTATAAAACAAAACAGAAAAGTAAATTATATTTTTAACAAGGATTTTTAATATAAGTATTGAAAGTGTATATTAAGAGAATAAAATATCATGATCTTCGAGCTATATTAACCTAAGGTTGAAATTCTATGGAAATATAGCCGCCAGGGTTTAATAAGGAAACTTTTAAGCCTCCCAGCTTGGAAAGGAGATATATTTCTTTCCGGTGCCTTTATATATAATAGGTAGCGGTTTTCTTATTTGTATTATTATTTTTTTTAAAATAATAACTCCTTTCTAGCAGATTATAGATGTTGATTTCATATGTAATTAATAATATATATAAATGGGAATGAGGTTAGTTTAGCCAACAAAATAATAAATCAACTAAGAAAATTTAAGGAGTGTTTTAATTAATGCTTAAAAATAGATCTTTAATAATTGGAATGATCTTTTTAGTTTTAATAGCAACTTTTGTTTTTGTAGACAGTTCAATAAATGCACAAGAAAGACTTGTATTAGCAACAACCACAAGTACTGAAAATTCAGGTTTATTAGATGTATTAATTCCACCATTTGAAGAAAAGTTTAATATCAGAGTAGATGTGGTTTCAGTTGGGACAGGTAAAGCAATTAGTTTAGCTGAAAATGGTGATGCTGATATAATATTAGTTCATGCCAGAGAGGCTGAAATTGAATTTGTCGAAGCAGGTTTTGGTATAAACAGAAGAGATGTAATGTACAATGATTTTATAATTTTAGGACCACCTGCTGATCCTGCAGGTATAAAGGGAATGGAAGATGCAAGTCAATCATTTAAAAAAATTGCAGAATCTAAAAGCAGTTTTGTTTCAAGAGGAGATGAATCTGGTACTAACAAAAAAGAACTATCTATCTGGGGTAGTGCAAATATAGAACCTTCAGGTAATTGGTACATAGAAACAGGTCAGGGTATGGGAGCAAGTCTTAATGTTGCAAATGAAAAAGAAGCATATATTTTAGCTGACCGTGGTACATATTTAGCATACAGTTCAGATTTAGATATAGAGATATTAGTAGAGGGAGATTCAGAGTTGTTTAATCCCTATGGTATCATACCGGTTAATCCTGCTTACCATTCACATGTGAACTATCAGATGGCGATGGCTTTTGTGGGATATATTACTTCTCAACAAGGGCAAAAAATCATTAGTGAATACACTGCATATGGCAAAGTATTATTTAATCCATCAGCAATTAGCTCTGAAAAATTAAAATAAATTTAAGGAATGAATATTAAATGGACTATATATTATCTGCATTACAAGATGCAATAAATTTAATACTGAATTTAGACCCGGAAGTTAGTAATGTTGTAGGAACATCTTTGAAATTATCTTTTACTTCAACATTTTTAGCTGCTCTACTTGGAATTCCATTAGGGATTTTAGTTAGCAAGATTGATTTCAAAGGTAAGTACTTTTTAAATACTGTACTAAATACATTACTAAGTCTACCTACAGTTGTATTAGGACTCTTTGTTTACTCAATGATATCCAGAAAAGGGGTACTGGGCGAATGGGGATTACTATTTACTATTAGAGGTATTATAATTGGACAGGTATTATTAATTTTACCGATAGTTGTAGCATTAGTTAGAAATGCTATTCATGATATTGATGAAAAGATGTATAAAACAGCAATGTCATTAGGTGCAACCGGATCACAGAAGTTTTGGTTGCTCATTTCTGAAGCTAGATATGGTATAATTGGTGCCTTGATTACAAGCTTTGGAAGAGTAATTGGGGAAGTTGGAGTATCGATGATGATTGGTGGTAACATTAAGGGCTTTACAAGAACAATTACAACAGCAATAGCGATGGAAACAAATAAGGGGCGGTTTGGTTTTGCCTTAGCATTAGGAATAATACTTTTATCAATATCTTTTATTATCAATTTCATACTATATTTTTTCCAGTCGGGTGAGTCAAAATGAAAAATGTAATTTTAGAAGCAAATAATATAAAAAAATATTATGATAAAGAACATGTTCTAAATTTAAAAAACATTAAAATCTATGAAGCTGCTTTTAATTTTTTAATCGGGCCAAATGGAAGCGGTAAAACTACCTTGTTAAATATATTAAGTATGGTAGATACTGACTTTAAAGGAGATATAATTTATAGAGGACATAAAATAAAAAAAGATAAAGTAGACGCATTAGAATTAAGACGTAAATTTTCTGTAATTTGGCAGAATCCATATTTATTCAAAGGAACGATAGCTCATAATATTGGATTACCTTTAAAATTAAGGCAAGTAAAAGGTAAAAAAATAGAACAGAGGGTAAAAAATATAGCTAAAGAGCTTGAAATAACTCATCTGTTAGATAAATCTCATAATGAACTATCAGGGGGAGAAAGACAAAAAGCTTCTATTGCAAGAGCATTAATAACAAACCCTGAGATACTATTTATAGATGAACCAAATAACAGTCTAGACTATGAAAGCAGCCGATACTTTAACAACTTATTCTCAAAGTTAATTGATGAGGGAATAACAATCCTACTTATTACCCATGACCTTTATCAAATAGAACACTATGCAGACTATATTACACTTTTAGATAAGGGTAAAGTTGCTAAAAGTGGACTATACGAAAATATGGAGATATAAAGGAGGCCAATAAATTGCAGAACTTTTTAGATTTAAAAAATACTTCAGAGTTTTGGGCTGAAGTTAAAGAAAATATAAATATAAAAAAACAAAAATTAGAAAAGATAAATTATGAGAATTCAGTAAACCGTATATTGGCAGAAAATTTAGTATCAAATGAAAATCTACCTGCATTTAACCGTTCTACAGTAGATGGTTATGCAGTCTGTGCCAGTGACTTAAAAGGTATTTCTGAATCACTTCCAGCATATTTAGATGTGATTGGAAGTATTGAGATGGGTAAAAAAACAGACCTAAAGATAAAAGAAGGCCAAGCAGCCTATATTCCAACTGGAGCTATGCTTCCAGAAGGTGCTGATGGTGTAATTATGGTTGAGTATACTGAAAAAATATCTGATAAGATGATAGAATGTTCTAGATCAGTTGGTGTAGGAGAAAACATAATCAAAAAAGGTGAAGAAGTAAAAAAAGATGAGTTAATCTTAAAAAAAGGCCATAAGATTAAACCCAGGGATATGGGTGTACTTGCCGGCTTAGGTTTTAATGAGTTAGAAGTATATGAAAAACCTGAAGTAGTAATAATCTCAACAGGTGATGAACTAATACCACCAGATAAAGAAATTAAGTTCGGACAGATTAGAGATATAAATACATATACAATTGGTGCTTTGTTAAAAGAAGCAGGAGCTTCTGTAAATAAAGTAGGTATTATTGAAGATACCTATCAAAGCCTCAAAGAATCGGTAAAAAATCATCTAACTTCAGATTTAATACTGGTCTCGGGCGGAAGTTCAGCCGGTATTAAGGACATGACTGTAGATGTAATAAATGAACTGGGGAAACCGGGTGTATTAATCCACGGTCTAAAGGTTAAACCTGGTAAACCAACTATTTTAGGACAGATTAATGAAACCCCAGTAATGGGACTACCAGGTCATCCTGGTTCTGCTTGGATAATTTCTAACCTATTTGTAAAACCTTTAGTTAAATTATTAAGTGGTGAATATAATATTGAAAATATAGAAAGTAATATTAGTAAAGATTCAATAAAAAGAAAAGCAATTTTAGATCGTAATATTTCATCAGATAAAGGTCGTAAAGAAATAATACCGGTTAAAGAGGTATATAGAAAAGAAAATATATATGCCAAGCCCTTATTAGGCAAGTCCAGTTTTATGAAAGTGTTTATCGACTCTGATGGTTATATCGTAATTGAAAGTGGTCTAGAAGGATTAAATAAGGGAGATCAGGTTGATATAATATACTTTAACTAGGGAGTTGACTTAACTTATGAAAAGAAAAGCATATTTAAATAAAACTTCATTAAATAAAGCACAGCAACTACTATTAGATAAGTTCAAAGATTATTCTATTGATAGTGAAAGAATAAAAGTAGAAAACTCTCATAATAGGATAACTGCTGAAGCAGTATTTGCAAAAAGTTCAGCTCCTCATTACTATGCTTCTGCAATGGATGGTGTTGCAGTAAAGGCTGAGAAAACAGACTATGCTAATGAAAGAGAACCCGTAATCTTAAAAAAAGATACCGACTTTGTTTATGTTGATACCGGTGATCCAATTCCAGAAATGTTCAATGCTGTGATTAAAATTGAAGAAATAGAAGTTCTGGATGAATCAAAGATTGAAATTATAAAAAGTGTACCGGTTTGGAATAATATTAGAAGTATTGGAGAAAGTGTTATAAAAAAACAGATGATCTTACCTTCCTATACAAAGATTAATGCTTATGATGTTGGAGCAATGTTAGAAGCTCAAGTGTCTAAAATTGATGTACTAAAAAAACCGAAGGTGAGTATTATACCGACAGGTAGTGAACTAGTCAGTCCAGATACAGAAAGAAAAAAAGGACAGATTACTGATTTTAACTCAACGATGTTAAAGCTTTTAGCTAAAAAATGGGGAAGTGAAGTAAACCACTATAAAATTGTAGAAGATGACTATGAAAAGATAAAAAATAATATTTTAAAATCAGTTAAAAATAATGATATAACAGTAACTATTGCAGGTTCATCAGCAGGTAGAGAAGACTATACTTTAAATATTTTACAGGAAATCGGTGAAGTATTAATACACGGAGTAGATATTATGCCCGGTAAACCGATTATCTTAGCTGAGGTTAATAATAAACCTGTATTAGGAATGCCCGGTTATCCACTTTCAGCATTATTAGACTTTAGTTTGTTTTTTAAGCCTTTAGTAAAACAGCTTTTAAAACAGTCCTATGAACTACCAGAAAGTGTTGATGCTATAGTTAAAAAGAAAATACCATCTTCAGCTGGGTTAAAAGAATTTGTGAGAGTAAATATTGCCAATATAGACGATACATTAATTGCTACACCTCAAAAAAGAGGATCTGCCTCAATGCATTCTTTAATCAATGCTGACGGTATTTTACCAATCGCAGAAAGTAAAGAGGGAATTTTTTCAGGTGAAAAAGCAAAAGTTTATCTCTTAAAATCAAAAGAAAAGATAAAAAAGAATCTCTTAATGATAGGTAGTCATGACTTAAGTATTGATGTGCTAATAAATTTAATTAAAAAAGAGAACTTAAACTTTGAATTAAATATGCAGTCTGTGGGAAGTTTATCAGGTCTGGTGTCTTTAAAAAGAGGTGAATGTCATCTTGCAGGAGCTCATCTTTTAGATCCTGAAACAGGGCTGTATAATAAAAAATATATTAATAACTTATTTAAAAACGACCAAGAAATAGCTGTAATAAATCTTGTAGATCGTGAACAGGGATTGATGGTAAAAAGAGATAATCCTAAAGCGATCAAATCAATTCAGGATTTAAAAGAAAAAGACATTAAATTTATAAACAGACAAAGGGGCTCTGGTACAAGAGTACTATTAGATTATTTATTAGAAGAAAACAATATAGAAAAAAATGAAATACTCGGTTATGATACTGAGGAGTTAACTCATATGGGTGCTGCTGTACAGATTGCTGAAGGTTCTGCAGATACTGCCTTAGGTATCAGAGCAGCAGCAGAAGCAGTTGGTTTAGACTTTATACCTGTAAAAAAAGAAAAGTATGATATAATAATAAAAAGGAGTATGTTAGAAGATAAAAGAATTAAAAACATTATAGAAATTATAAAATCAGAGAAGTTTAAAAACTCTGTAACTGAACTAAAAGGTTATAGCTTAAATGATAGTGGAAATATTAATATAATAGGGGTTGATTAAATGATAAATACTGCAGTGATAACGATTAGTGATAAGGGTTCACAGGGAAAAAGAGAAGATAAAAGTGGACCAGTAATAATAGAGATGTTAAAAGAATTTAATGCTAAAAAGTTGTATTATAATATAATTCCCGATGAAAAAGATCAGATCAAAGAAGAATTAATCGAACTTTCCAAAAGAGAGGATATAGATTTAATCTTAACAACAGGTGGGACAGGATTTGCCCCCCGGGATGTAACTCCAGAAGCAACGGTAGAGATTATGGATAAAGACGCTCCTGGGATAGCTGATCTAATGAGATTAGAAACCATTAAAATAACCAAAAAGGCTGCTTTATCTAGAGCTAAATCAGTAATAAGGAACAATACATTGATTGTGAATTTACCTGGAAGTCCAAAGGCTGTTCAAGAATGTTTAGATGTAGTAAAAGATATTATTCCACACGGAATTGACATTCTAAAAGAAAGTGTAACCGAGCATAACCAATCATAGTTGTGCTCTTTTCTTTTTGTAGTATATGATATATAATATAGAATGGTAAAGGCTATAGCTTTACATTATTTATATATTTATATATAATAACAGTTGTTATCTGAAAGTTGCTTTTAAGCAAAGATTAGAGTAAAAATATATAAATAATAACCTTTAGATTAATAATATATAATTTATACAAGGGTGGTAGTAGATGAGACTTGTTCCTGTAGAAGATATTAAACCTGATATGAGGCTTGCAAGAACTATATATCATAATAATAATATTCTTTTAAATATTGGAGTAAAAGATTTATATAAATATAAAGCAAAGTTAAAAAGTATAGGAATAAACTATGTATACATAGAAGATAAATATTCTGAGGATATTGAAGTTGATTATGTAATAAAAGATGAATTAAGAGAGCAGGGCCAGCGTAGAATAAAAGGTTTTATGAGTGATATTAAATTTAATAAAACTATTAATGTGGAAAAAATAAAAAATACGGTATCTTCAATTGTAGATGATATATTAAACAACTCTGAAAATGTAATAGTAAATATGATGGATATTAAAAACTTTGATGATTATACCTTTGAACATTCTGTAAATGTAGCAGTCTATTCAATTATCTTAGGAAAGTCACTTAACTTTAATGTGAGAGATTTAAATAAATTGGGTGTTGGAGCAATACTACATGATATAGGTAAGATCTTAATTCCACCAGAAATATTATTTAAAAAAGATAAATTAAACGAAGAAGAATATAAAGTAATCCAAGAACATCCTAGACTTGGTTATGATTACATTAAAGAAACAGATGAAATTAGTCCGGTTTCTAAAGCTGCAATTTTATCACATCATGAAAGACTTGATGGATCAGGTTATCCTAAAATGAGTAAAAATAAAGATATACATGAATTTGCAAAAATAGTTGCAATTACCGATGTATATGATGCATTAACAAGTGATAGAGCTTATCGTAAAAGATGGCCAGAACATGAAGCTATTAACTATATAATGAGTAATTCTGATAAACAGTATGATAATTATTATGTAAATAAATTTGTTAGAAATCTAGCTATCTATCCAAATGGATCAATGGTTAGATTAAGTAATGGTAATAAAGCAATTGTTAAAGAACAGAATTCAAACTATCCTACTAGACCTATATTAAGAGTAATTGAAGATAAAGAAGGTAATGAACTATTTGAAGAGATGGATCTATTGAAAAATTTAAATGTTGTAATAGAAGAAGTTTTTTAATTTAAATATCAAATCAAATACATTTTTTCTTAGAAAAGAGCGAATATTATGAACAATAAAATAGAAGATATGAGGAATTTTTTTAATTTAAGGGCTGAATCTTATGATACACATATGAAAGAAAATGTAGATAACTTTAATATTTTTTATAAAAAAGTATCTGAACCGATAATAAAAACAAATAAAAAGGTTAATATCTTAGACCTTGGTTGTGGTACTGGGCTTGAATTAAAAAATATTTTCAAAAAGTGCCCCAATGCTCAAATAGACTGTCTAGATTTATCTAAAGAGATGTTAGAGGTTTTAAAAGAAAAGTATAAAGATAGACAAAGTCAAATAAAAACAATTACAGCTTCCTATTTAGACTATAGTTTTAAAGAGCCAAAATTATGATTATATACTTTCAGTGATGTCTTTCCATCATCTTTTATATAAAACTAAACTTAACTTATATAAAAATATTTATAAAGCATTAAAACCAGATGGTTTATATATTGAAGGGGACTATGTAGTTGACCAGACTAAAGAGTCAAGACTGTATGAAGAGTATCTCAAAATTAAAGAAGAAAAAAACATTGAAACCGATGGTACATTTCATATCGATATTCCATTTTCAATAAAGACACAAAAACAACTATTTGATGAAACGGGATTTAAAACTTTTCAACTACATTATCATGAAAATGAAGCAGCAGTCTATTCTGTTAAAAAATAATGTTGTTATCCTAAACGGAGGATTAAAAGATGAATAAAGACAAACTTAAAAAGACCTTAACAAGTATAGTAGATAATGATTATGAGGTTAGTACTGATGTTGATTATAAAGAACTTACAAATATTATGTTAGAAAATATTGGTGACACAGATCCTGTTTTAAGAGATGAACTAATCTATATGGTAATGGCAAACTGGATAGATAAAGATATATATAGTAATAAAGAGCTAAAGGAAATTTTAAATATATGTTTAGATGAAGATCACTTATTTTATAATATAGATAGTAAAGAGGATGATTCTGTTTTTACAAGAACTTTTTCTGCCTTACAAATTGCTATGTTAATATATAAGGATAATAGTTTAGACTATCTTACTCAAAAAGAGTTTAATAAGACTGCAAAATTGGTTTGTAGCTACTATAAAATAGAAAAGGACTTAAGAGGTTATATAAAAAATAAAGGTTGGGCACATTCTGCAGCACACGGTGCAGATATTTTTGTTGAAATAGCGAACAACAAGAAAGTCCAAACCAAAACATTAAAAAATATCTTAGATGTTGTAAATTCAAAGATAAAGGTTGACAACTATATTTACTTTAACAATGAAGATAAAAGAATATCAAAAGCTGTTACAGCTGTTATAAAAGCTAACAAATTAGATGACCAGTACTTAAGTAAATGGTTTAATAGCCTTTTAGATATAAAAGAGATTAATAATAGAAATAAAAAGGATACCTTAATATTTAATATAAAAAACTTTTTAAGAAGCCTATACTTTAATATTTTAGAAGATGAACAGATTGATGATAAGTATATAGTTAATGTAACAAATACATTAAAAGAACTTGAAGAAAAAAGATTTTAAATTATCCCACCAATTAATTCTTCAAATTAATTTAAAAACCCCTCATATTTAATTTTCACATATTATTAACAATTAATTTGAAGGAAAAAACATCCTATCAGAGAATTAAATAAAAAAGAATATAAGAAAATATGATGTATTAATATTACTATAAATATACCAAAATGATGAGGTGTAGAAATGATCAAGTTGTTAAAAAACTGTACTTATCTCGATAAAGAATTTAAATTTATAAAGGGAGATATCCTTATTGAAGACGGTATTATTATTGATATAAAAGATAATATCGAAAAAAACAATCATAAAGTTGATAGTATCTTTAACTGTAATGATTACTTTGTACTACCCGGTTTTGTCAATGGACATACCCATGATCCTTCTTCACTTTTCAGAGGGATATTTAAAGATAAATCATTAGGGGATTGGTTTGATAATAGTCATCAGGGTAAATTACAAAAGAAAGCGTTTCAATATCTCGATGAAAAAATAACTAAAGAAGAGTTTCATATTTTAATGCTGAAATCATTTAGTGAATACCTAAGACAGGGTATCACTACTGTAGTAGAAACTGGTCAAAGTGATATTCCAGATGTTTATGAATGGACTGAGGAAGTAATAAACAGTTCCAACTTGAGAGCAGTCCTTGATGTGTATGACAGCATTGACCAATACTATAAAAAGAATAATGAATTTATTAAGTATTGTACTCACTTACCCGAAGAAGAACTCCTTGAAGATCAAAACCTACCAGATTTAGTCGAAATTAAAAACAACTATCCATCACTAAGGATGACCCACTGTCTTGAAACTATTAAAAGAAAAAAGATTATTAACAATAAATTTCATCGAACAACAGTAGAACTGTATGATAAGTTTAACCTATTAGATAAAAACACATTATTATTTCACTGTACATATGTTAATAATAATGATATTGAGATAATAGCAGATAGACAGGCTTCGATAGTTTATTGTCCCGTATCTAACTACTGGAGTGGTGCAGGTTATGCTCCTTTAGAAAAATTTCTACAAGAAGATATAAATGTATTATTAGGTACTGACTTTCTATTAACTGATCTATGGGAGGTAATGAGAAATACATATTATTATCTTAAAACACATACTGAACTTGATAGATATCAAGCAAAAGATGTTTTTAAGATGGTTACTAAAAATGCACATGATGTCTTGTTTCCTGAAATAAAGATTGGTTTAATTGATATTGACTATAAAGCCGACCTGCAGTTTATTAATAAAGAAAATACAAATATCATGCCCTATATAGACAACAAAGATTTTTCAACTCTAATTAATAATATTTTAATTCACGGCAGGCCTTCTATGATAGAAAATTTAATGATTGACGGTAAATGGGTTTTAAAAGACAATAAAATTATTTCTTTTGATGAAAAATATATTGAAAAAAGGTATAAGAAAATTTTAGATAAAATATATTCTGATCTATAAAATAGTTAACATCGGGGGGATAAAAGTGACTAATTTCAAAAAAATTGTTATCCTTGATAATGAAATAGAAGCTAATATTATGGAAGATGTTTTAAAAGATAGAGATATACCCTTTGTGATTCAATCTTACCATGTACCCGGTTATGATGGAGTTTTCCAGTTTCACATGGGTTGGGGACATGTGGAGTCTGAAGATAAATATAAAGATGAAATAGTTGAAATCTATAATGATATTAAAAGAAAATCATCAACAACAGATGATAAAGATAATAATGAAGGGGGCTAAAGTGTGTTAAAAAATATTAGGAAACTTACCGGTAAGAAAAGAAAAAAAGCCGGACAACCGCCTGGAGTTTTATCAAAATCTGAAGATATAGTTGAAGAGGATATAAAAATTAGTTATATTGATTATGATAAAGATAGTCATCAAGAAAAAGAAATGGAAAGTATTGATGAATGTTTTAAATTGAAAGATTCTCCTACAGTATCCTGGATTAATGTGGAGGGTCTATCTGATATTGAATTAATAGACCAGATGGGTAAAACATTTGAAATTCATCCCCTAATACAGGAAGATATAGTTCATACTCATCAAAGACCAAAAATTGAAGAACATGAAAAAACACTTTATATTGTTTTGAAAATGTTACACTATAACGAATCAAGCCAGGAAATTGAATCAGAACAAATTAGTATTGTATTAGGTGAAAATTATGTAATTACCTTTCAGGAAAGACAGGGAGATGTATTTGAACCAATAAGAAATAGATTAAAAAATGAGCTTGGTAGAATTAGAAGTATGGGGACAGATTATTTAGCTTATGCTCTAATAGATATCATAGTTGATAATTACTTTATTATTTTAGAAAAAGTGAGTGATAGAATAGAGATAATAGAGGAAGAACTTGTTAATCAACCTTCTGAAGATACTCTAACAGAAATATATGCTTTAAAAAATGAAATGATATTTTTAAGAAAGTCAGTATGGCCTTTAAGAGAAGTTGTAAATAGACTAGAAAAAAATGAAATAAATTTTATAACAAGACCTGTAAAACTTTATCTTAGAGATGTATATGATCATACTATTCAGGTAATAGAAACTGTAGAGACAATTAGAGATATGCTGGGAGGTATGTTAGATATATATCTATCCAGTATTAGTAATAAGATGAATGAGGTAATGAAGGTTTTAACTATAATTGCTACAATATTTATTCCTCTTACATTTATTGCAGGAATATATGGAATGAACTTTGAATATATGCCTGAGCTTGCTTGGAGAAATGGTTATTTTATTGTTTTAATTGTTATGTTAGTCATAGCAGGCTATATGGTATATTTCTTCAAAAAGAAAGATTGGTTTTGATTTAAAAACCCCGGCCTTAAGATTAGGTTGGGGTTTTAAGTCTACTTTCAATTATATAAGTATTTTTATAGATTACAAGTATTGATAATAGAACTGATATAACAAGAAAAGACTCAAAACCGTATTTGTAGATCATATTTTTTATTCTTTCATCCTTATTTATGTTTTTAAATAAATTTTTATTCATGTTCATCTTCCTCCCAGAAAAGATCATCTAATGTTTTATCTAACTCTTTACATATATCAATACATAAACTTATAGTTGGATTATATTTTCCATTTTCTATAAGTCCTATAGTTTGTCTAGTTACACCAATATGGTTGGCTAACTCTTCTTGTGTTAGATCTTTTTTAATACGAGCAGATTTCAATTTTAAGTTTTTCATCCAATGTTCAATCTCTCCTTTCAACAAGTATAATATATCTTTTATAATAATACAATATAGATAACATAATGTCAACTATATATTGCATAAAGACGAAAAAATATTGCATTGTTATATATAAGAGAAGTTTTTATTGATTAATTTATTAAACAAATTAGATTGTAAAAAGAAAATTATTTGTTAAATAAGTAATGCTGCAGTCCAGCGATAAATAGTAAGATAGCACTTAGAAAATATAGGGAGGATAAGCTGAAACCAAAGTCTAAAAATATTAAAATTAGTGGACCACTGGCAGCACCTAAATCAACAGCAGTAGTAAATCCAGCCATTCTATTAGATACAGTATTTTCTTTTAAATTACCGACTTCTATATATAGTAATAGGATTAAAAATGCAGTATTAATGAATATAAAGAGTGGAACCAGGAGTGCAACAATACTATTTTGAAAAAAGGCAAGAATTGACATTAATACAGCCTGTAAAATAAAAGTATGTGTAATGAATTTATTTATTTTATATTTATCAACAATATTACCAAAAAGTGGACTCAAAATTAATTCGAAAAGTGATTGGGTGGAAAGTATAAATCCATTTAAAGTAGCTATTCCTATTATAGCTCCAAATATAAAAGCAGTTTCACCAAATACATTATTTAAATAAAGTCCATAACTAGAATTAATTAAGCCTAAGCCGGTAAAGTTAAGTGCAAATCCCATGAACATTAAAACATACATATTTTTAGAAGTTATTAAATGAAAAAAATCCATCTTAGGATTAGGACTAAATGATTTTTTGTTGACCTTTTTATTATATTCTTTATCTTCACTAAATATGAAAAACAGAGCAATTCCAGTAATTGCAGATAAAAGATAAGCACTAATACTAAAGTTAAATAGATCTGCAAAATAACCACCTAATATCATTCCAGCCATATACCCGGAACGGGAAATAGAGCGGAATAAACCAGAGAGTTTACCCTGCAAATTTTCAGGAAGGTTTGAATCAAATATAATAAGAAGTGCTTTAAGTCGAAGTAATGAGAAAGCTATTCCCCACAGTAGACGAAGAATAAAAAATTGCCAAAAAAGGACAACGTACCCGTATGAAAAAGTGATAAAAACAGATAAAATGACAGCAATTTTAAAAGGAATAGAACGATTCCACTTTTCATATAGCTTTGCTGCCCAAAAATTAGAGCCAAGCCTAATAATTCGATTAACAGCAAGTAATATTCCAAGTTGAGTACCAGAAAAAGAAAAAATGTCTAACCGGGTTGGCAATACCGTATAAAACATTGCATCCCCGAGTAGACATAATCCTATTATAGCAAATATTTTTATTGGATATTTATTTTTCTTAATTGTTAAAGATAGATTGTTCAAAATATTCCTCCCAAGGAATACTTAAATTTTGTAATTAAACTTAGAATTTTTACCTTTATATTTAAAAGTTAAACTCAATTTGAAAATTCAACCCTTTCTCACTATCATTTTCTTCATTATTTGTTTCGTTTTGATCATTATCTGTTTTATAATATTCTTCCCTTAGTTGATTATATACTCTATCAGACTTAATAGGTTTACCTACACCTTCTTTTTTAATACTTTCTCCAGTACGTAAATTCCTATAATAGTATTCATACTTATTTGTAACCATGTGTACACTTAGTTTTTCCTCAATGTAGTTGCTTTTATAGTAATATTCATATTTGTTTTGTTTTACATCTATTTTTTCTTCAATATCATTTAATTTGTTTTTATAATAATACTCATATCTTCCCGGATTAAGATTTACACTTTCTTCAACACTGTTTGTCTTATATTTATTCTTGTAACGAGTTTCACCTAAAGGAACCTGCATTCTGTATCTATTGGGTCTTCTTAGTTTAATTATTTCATCATCAAATAGAATTGGTGGAAGACCAAAATAAATACTTAATTCTCTCCAATCATATTTGCTTCTATCAATATTTTCAAATTGATCTTTTGTTAACTCTCTATCTGCATTTGAATATAAGTATAATATCGTGCTTAAGTCTTCATTAGATATATCAAACGTAGCAAAGTAGTCTAACTTGTCCTGCTCTATATTAAACAACTTAATAAAAAAGTCCACATCTAAATCTAAGGCTTGAATATTTCCAAATGGAATCAATAATAATATAATTAAAAACAATGAAATTAAGCTACTATATTTTTTAATTTCTTTTCACCTGCCTATTTAATATTTGATCTATATGTATTATTATATACTTAGTATAAGCTCTTTTCAATCAAACAACAAAGAAGATAATTCGAAAGGATGGATAAAATGAAAGAAAGGTTAGTAAATCTGGAAAACGGGATTAATATTAATGTGAAGTATAATAAAAAAAATAATAAACCAGCCATTTTATTCCTTCACTTTGGTTCTGGTAACTTAAAGATCTGGGATGGTGTTTTTCCATATTTTGAAGAAAAATATCAAGTAATAATACCTGACTTTAGAGGTCATGGTAAGTCTTCAAAACCTAAAGAAGGCTATCATATTGAAGACCTGGCAGTAGATATTAAGCTTTTGTTAGAAGAGTTAAATATAGATGAATACTACATAATTGGCAGTTCACTTAGGAGCTGAAGTAGGTGCAGTATTAGCATCAGATGATAATAATGTAAAGGCATTGCTCTGTGAAGGAGCCTTATATAATGAATTTGGTCAGTATGGTATACATAATGGTAGTGAAGAAGAGATAGAAAAAATGAGAAATGAAAAGTTACAGGAGGTAGAAAACAGAAAAGAAGAATACTATAAAACTGAAGATGAATATCTAGAAACTGAAAAGAGGTTTTTACAGAGAGCCGGTTTATGGAACAGACATTTCGAAGCGTTTGTTGAAAGCAATGTCTGTTATTATAAAGATAAAGGATATGCTTCTTGTTATCCGATATATGTTTCTAAAGAATATATGAGAAATTATTACTTTTTCAACTTTGAAAAGTATTATAAAAATATAAACTGTCCAGTACTTTTTCTACCTACAAGGACAGAATGGAAAAACGAAAAGATAAAAAGCTCTATAAAAGCTTTTGGTAAGATGGTTGGGAAGTATGAAGTAAGTACAATCAATGGTTTTAACCATGCCTATGGTTGGATGAAAGTACCAAATAAAGCAGCTAAAGCTTGTAAAAGAACTTATTGAAAAGAATTAAAAAATCATAAAAATATTAACTATTTCACACACAGTATATTTGCTGTGTGTTTTTTTGAAAAATATAAAAAAAGTCTTGACAAAAGCAAAAACTAGTAATATACTATTAGTGTAATAGTTAAGTAGTGCACTAAAACAATATGAAAGGAGGCAGCAGATGAAGATAGACTTCAATGCTTCTAAACCGATATATGAACAGGTTATCGATGAGATTAAAAAACAGATTGCGCGAGGGGAAATAAAACCCGGGGATAAATTACCCTCACAAAGAGAACTAGCGAAAGACATTCAGGTAAATCCAAATACAGTACAAAGGGCTTATAGGGAAATGGAAATATTAGATCTTGTTGAAACAAAAAGAGGTAGAGGTACCTTTATAAAGGAAGATGATAAAGTGATAAAAGAGATTAATGAACAGATGGCACAAACAGCAGTACAGAAGTTTATAAATGAAATGATTTCGATTGGATTTGAAAAGGAAGAAATTATAAATTTGTTAAAAAGCGAGTTTGAAAGGAGGATAAAAAATGACTGAAACAGCAGTAAAGGTAAATAACTTAACTAAACAGTATCCAGGTACACTTGCCTTAGATAGTATAAGTGTTGAGTTTCCTAAAGGACAGATTACAGGACTAGTTGGTCCTAATGGAAGTGGTAAGTCAACCCTTTTAAAAATAATATCTGGATTAGTAATAAAAGATTCTGGTGATGTAGAGATATCTAATCAAAAAGAAGAAAGACTAATGAACCATATCGCATTTTTACCGGAATTAAACCATCTTTATGATTGGATGACTATAATTGATTCAATAAACTTCTTTGATTCTCAGTATAAAGATTTTAGTACAGAGAAAGCAAAAGATTTAGTAGGATTTATGAACTTAAAGTTAGAACAAAAGATAAAAACATTATCCAAGGGTATGGTGGCAAGATTAAAGTTAATACTTGTACTATCAAGAAATGCACCAGTATTAGTACTTGATGAACCACTTGCAGGAATTGACCCTAATTCAAGGGCAAGAATTCTAGAAAGTTTAATTAGTGAATATGAATCAGATTTTCAAACTATAATAATATCAACACATGAAGTTGTTGAAGCTGAAAGATTTTTTGACCATGTAATATTTTTAGAAAACGGTAAATCTATTTTAGAAGGAAACACAGATGATCTAAGAGCTGAGAGAAATAAATCAGTCCAGGAGTTAGTAAGGGAGGTATTTAAATGAGAGCTTGGTTTGCATTATTTAAAAAAGAACTTAAAAGTATGCTTTTTACCATATTAGTATCACTGCTATTAGTAACTGCATGGGAAGTATATTTAATAACCAAAATGGATGTTTGGCCATTAGGACTATCATTCGGTCTAGGTTTTATACCTTTTGCAGTATTTCCTTTACTGATGTTGATGCAGGGTTATCAAAGCTTTAGACAGGAATGGAAAAATGACACAATCTATCTATTGAGATCTCTTCCCAGAAAAGGATATGAGATAGTAACTTCTAAGTTTGCATCTAGTGCATTAGTATATATAATTTTGACACTTTACACCTTTGGGATACACATGTTCTTCCATTATCAACAGGTTAGATATGTGATGGGAGAAGTACCTGAAGCAGTATCTAGTACTTATTCTACAAGAATGGCAGTAATAGGAGTTATCTTTTATCTGTTAGTGGGTTTTGTACCATATATAATAAGTCAATTTTCATATCTGGTAAGCTGTTTTTTCAGTAAGTTTAGATGGTTAGTAAGTATAGTTGTGTTTGGAATAAGTCATTATCTCTTAATTAGAGTTGGGGGCTTTTTAGCAAGACTCTTTAACTGGTTACCGGATATACCGATAGATTCAATGTATTCAGGACCATATGGAGATGAAATAACAACATTTTATTTAGGTAGTGGACCGATAGTATCAGGACTTTTACTACTTATCTTAATTATTTTCGCAGGGTCCTGGATATTGGAAAAACAACTTGATGTTTAGGAGTGATTATAAATGAAAAGAAAAAGAATAATTGCATTGATATTAATAGTGCTTGTAGCAGTTATGATTATAGACTTTAGAGTTAATAATGAAGATGTAATAGCTGATTACTTTATGCAGTTTGAAACTGAGTCAATGCAAAATATAACTGGAATTTCTTCGATTAACTATGATAGAGATAATCCAGCTGCAGTAAGAAAATCAAATCTAAATTATAGAACAAAAGAAGAAATAAAAAGTTTCAATCTTGATAACGAGATGGGATCTATAGATATAAAAGGCCATGATGGTGATCAGATTGAAGTTGATTATGAAATTAAAATATATTCAAACGATAAAGAAGCTGCAAGTAGATATATCAATCAAATCGAGGTAAATTATGAGGTTTCAAATGGTAACTTTAACCTTTATGTTAATCGACCAGAAAAACCTGATAATATAAGAGGTATAGAAGTACTTTTTGATATTAAAGCACCTCGAGACCTTTATCTTGATTTAGCCAACCGTTATGGGGAAGTTGAAATTAATAGTTTTGACTCTGGATTAAATCTTTCAGCCAGATATAATATTACAACTGTAAACTTTGTTAAAGGAGATATAGAGATAAATAATGATTATGGTAGTCTTTATTTATCAGACTTAAATGGAAATCTTAATATAGATACTTCATATAATAAAAATGAATTTAGGAACTTAGAAGGTAGACTTAACTTCAATACTCAGTATACCCAAAGTAATCTAATTAATATAAATGCAGATACTGTAATAAATGGTAGATATGGTGGAGTAAATATAGATGGACTTGAGGGAAGCCTTGATATTGATACAAGATATACTGGAATGACTTTAGATGAAATTAAGGGTCCTATTAGAGGTAATCTTGAGTATGGAGATGTAAACATTGAAAGTTTAAGTAATGAACTTGATATTTCTTCAAGATACTCTGATTTAAAGATCTGGATGACCAAAGATTACAATAATTTAGATGTCGATGTTACTACTAGATATGGAGATCTTAGCTCAGATCTTGATTTACCTATAACCTCTGAAGATAGTAGAGAAAT
The DNA here is from genome assembly GCA_034521955.1 of Halanaerobiales bacterium. Classification (GTDB taxonomy): domain Bacteria; phylum Bacillota; class Halanaerobiia; order Halanaerobiales; family M55B127; genus M55B127. Next base: position 63,237 of record JAXHLT010000002.1, read on the forward strand.
GATTTCTGGAACTATAGGAACTGGAGAGATTCCATTAAGAATTGATTCTTCTTATGCAGATGTAGAACTAATTTATGAGAATTAAGCAAATGAGTCCATCTTTTTTAAGATGGGCTTTTTTAAAACAAAGGGATTTGACTAATTCTATTGAATTAAATAAATACATCAAATTTAAATGAGGTGAACTATTTGAAGAGATGTCCTTGGTCTGAAGGCAGTGAAGAGTATATAAAATATCATGATGAAGAATGGGGAGTACCTGTTTTTGATGATAAAACATTATTTGAGTTTTTAACTTTGGAAACAGCACAGGCTGGTTTAAGCTGGTCAACTATTTTAAAAAGAAGAAAAAACTATAAAAAAGCATATGATAATTATGATATAATAAAGATAGCTTCGTATGATGAGAAAAAAATAGAAGAACTTGTTAATAATGAAGGTATAATTAGATATAGATTAAAAATAGAATCATCAATTAATAATGCAAAACAGTTTTTAAAGGTTCAAGATGAATATGGAAGTTTCAGTGACTATCTTTGGTCATTTGTAGACCATTATCCGGTAGTTAATAGTTGGAATAAATTATCTGAAGTTCCTGCTGAAAGTGAACTGTCAAAAAAGATTGCTAAAGATTTAAAGTCAAAAGGATTTAAGTTTGTTGGTTCTGTAACGATTTACGCTTATTTACAGGCTGTTGGAGTAGTAAATGATCATCTAATAGACTGTTTTAGATATAAAGAAATTAAAGATAGCTATAACAAGCTATTTTAAATAATATAATTTGGTAAAAAGGAGGTAATTTTCAATGGGTGGTTCAATAAAATATACAAAAAAAGAAGAAATCACAAATGCAATTACACATGGTGTAGGAATACTTTTCGGTATTTTTGCTCTCATATTTTTGATTGTAACTAATTATAACAACAGTGATTTTTATGATATGTTAAGTTATATCATTTATGGCTCAACATTAATTATTCTATATGTATCTTCTACACTTTATCATGGTATTCCAATTAATAAAGCAAAAAAACAACTACGTAAGTTTGACCATGCCTCCATTTTTTTACTAATTGCGGGAACTTATACTCCAGTTACATTAATTGCTTTAAGGGGTAAGATCGGCTGGACAATGTTTATTGTGATTTGGTCAATAGCCTTACTGGGAATAATATTTAAGGTTTTTTATATCAACAAACTTAAGATATTAAGTGTTGTGATGTATATTTTAATGGGTTGGATAATAATATTTGCTATCAAGCCGTTAATTAATGCCTTAAGTCTAAAAAGTTTAATATTTTTAATTGTAGGAGGACTGTTTTATACAGTTGGAATACTTTTTTATGCTTTACAGAGTGTAGGGTTTAAATACAGTCATTCGATATGGCATCTATTTGTATTAGCAGGAAGCGTATTTCATTTTGTAATGATCTATTTGTTAAAATAATATACAAAGGTGATAAATATGAAAAAAGATGAACTATTAAATATACTAAAAAAAGATCCAATTAAAAATATGAGTGTAATTGGATTTGTAGAAAACAATCCAATTCAAGAAATATATAATAATGGAGATAGTTTTTTAATTGTCGGTAAAAGTGACCATCTTTGGAACTATCTTGTAAGCAGTAGTTTAAATGAACTTGAATTACTACTTAAAGATACCGAACTTAAATCAAACTACTTTGCAAATATAGAAGACTGGATGGTACCAATTATAGTATCAAAGAAAGAAATTGATTGGAGACTAAAAACCCGCCGATACTACTTTCCCAAAGATTTAGAAATAGAAAAACCTAAATATAATATTGATAAATTAAGAGAAAAAGATATTGAAACAATCCTAAAACATTCAAATTATTCAGAACACCTTTCATATGACCTATTATTAAAAAGAATCACAGAAGGTATTTCTGCCTGTATAAGAGAAGATGGTAAAGCAGTTGCCTGGGGTGCAACACATGATGATAAATCATTAGGTTTTTTACATGTTATTGAAGGATATAGAAATAAAGGGTATGCAAAAGATATTGGACGGGCTTTAATAAATAAAAAGAAAGAACTAAATGAACTACCCTATCTTAATATAGAATGTGAAAATGAAAAATCAATTAAACTATCAGAGGGATTAGGTTTTAGGTATGATAGGAACATTAGTTGGATTAAATTAAAATAGTGGAGCTGATTTTAAAGTATGGTTTGGTTAAAAGAACTTAGATTAAATGATGGGAAAAAGATATATAATATGTTACAGGATATTGAAAAAGAAAAAAATGGTTTTCATAATGAAGCTAATGGATTAACATATAATGAGTTTAAAACTTATCTGAAGTCAAATAAGAGAATGGCAGAAGGGAAAGATTTACCTGAAGGTTATGTCCCTCAAACTCTTTATTGGCTTTGGATTGAAGATAAGGTAGTAGGAATGGGTAAATTAAGAGACTATCTTAATGATAATTTAAGAAAAAAAGGTGGACATGCAGCATATGCAGTTCGTAAGTCAGAGAGAAAAAAAGGTTACGGTAAATTAATATTAAGAGAATTAATTAAAAAAGCCGAAGCTAAAGGAATAGATAGACTACTATTAACCTGTGATAGTGATAATATAGCTTCAAGAAAGATAATTGAAGCCAATAATGGAAAGTTAGAAGATATAGTAAATGAGGAGTGTAAGTACTGGATTAAACTTAAATAAATTTTTAAAAGAACTATAAGCAATAATATTTGGAGGGATAACAATGAAAGTAGTAGGAATTTTAGGTAGTCCTGTTAAAAGAGGTACTGATCATCTATTAAAAAAGACATTAGAGTCTCTAGAAAAAGAAGGTATTGAAACCGAACACTTACATATTAATGATTTTAACCTTGAGTTTTGTACTGGTTGTAATACCTGTCTTAGAGAAGGTAGATGTGTAATTGAAGATGATCTTGTAAAAATAGGAGATAAATTAATTAAAGCAGATGGAATAATAATATCATCACCTTCATACTTTGGTACTCCTACAGCTCAGTTAAAAAACTTGATGGACAGAAGCCGTTATCTTAAAATGCAGGATCATAAATTAAAAGACAAACTATTAGGAGTAGTTGCTTCTTCTGGATTAAATCAGGGTGGTGGACAAAGTACCATTGAAGCAATTAATAGATTTGGATTAACACATGGTATGTTAATTGTAGGTCCAGCAAAAACTCCTCAAACCGAGTCCAATATGGTCATAGGTACTTCTGAAAAAGATGAAGGATGGAGAAGAGTAAAAGATGATAATAAGGCTGTAGAGCTTGCTCAACATTTAGGTCAAAGAATGGCTGGGTTGTTAAAGAAATTTAATTAAGTATTATAAAATAAAAAACTATTAAAAAAGGGATTGTTTTATATGAATTCTATTGGTATTTGTATGGGTGCATCTAATATTAAAGTTGTTAAAACTAGCAGAGATAGTGAAGAACTTAAAATAAGTAAATATCTTACAAATCCTCATGAGGGTAATGCTAAGGGGACTTTGAAAGAGATATTAAATGAATTTGATATTAATAAAGAGGTTAATTTTGCTGTTACTGGTAGAAAATTCAAAGATTTTGTTAATTTGCCTTCATTATCAGAACCAGAAGCTACTGAGCTGGCTTATCATCATCTAAAAGATAAATATGGTGAAGTAGAAGCTATTGTAAGTGCTGGTGGAGAGACTTTTATGGCTTATGAGCTGGATAAAGAAGGTAAAATTGCAGATGTACATAGTGGTAATAAATGTGCTTCAGGCACTGGTGAATTTTTCTTACAGCAGATAAAAAGAATGGATTTATCTTTAGATAAAGCTTTAGATATAGCTAAAATAGATCATCCCTACCACCTTTCAGGGAGATGTTCGGTTTTTTGTAAAAGTGATTGTACACATGCCTTAAACAAAGGTGAAGATAAAGGGAAAATAGTAGCTGGTTTATGTAGTATGATGGCTGATAAAATAATAGAATTACTATCTAATTTTTATCCAGAAAGCATAATGGTGGTCGGAGGCACTAGCCGCAATCATGTTATGATTGATTTTCTCAAAAAGAGATTTGGTAAAGTTGTAGTTCCTGAAGAAGCAGAATATTTTGAAGCATTAGGGGCTTCTTTATGGAGTGAAAAATATGGAGTTAGTTTAAATAAAAGTAATCTGTATGATAAAGAGCGCAGTTCATTTGATTTCTTGCCATCTATTAAAAAATATAAAGACCAGGTTACATTTCATAATATACAACGAGATGAAATCAATCCAGAAGATAGATGTATTCTAGGAGTAGATGTAGGTTCAACCACAACAAAAGCAGTACTAATGCGTCAAAAAGATAATGCATTATTGGATTCAGTCTATTTACGCACTAGTGGTGATCCGGTAGCGGCTGCTAAAAATTGTTATAGCAAATTACTAGAAGAAGTCGGTCAACATTCTATAAATATAGTGGGACTTGGTGTTACTGGATCTGGACGTCAGATAGTTGGTTTACATGCTTTAACAGATTCGATACATAATGAAATTATGGCACATGCAAAAGCGGCTGTCTTTTTTGATGAAGAAGTTGACACAATCTTTGAAATTGGAGGCCAGGATGCAAAATATACTTATATAGTTAATCAGGTTCCTACTGATTATGCAATGAATGAAGCATGTTCAGCTGGCACTGGTTCCTTTTTGGAAGAAGCAGCAGATGAATCCTTTAATATTAAGATGACTGAAATAGAAGATATCGCATTAAAAGGAGAAAATCCTCCTAATTTTAATGACCAATGTTCTGCATTTATCAGTAGTGATATTAAAAGTGCAATTCAGGAAGGTATTGAGATAGAAGATATCTGTGCTGGTCTAGTATATTCTATATGTCTAAATTATACTAACCGAGTAAAAGGAAATAGACCTGTAGGAGAAAAAGTCTTCATGCAGGGAGGAGTATGCTATAATCGAGCGGTTCCTATTGCAATGGCGGCTTTAACAGATAAAGAGATTATTGTTCCCCCTGAACCGGGTCTTATGGGTGCTTATGGGGAAGCATTAATGGTGAAAGAACACTTAAAATTAGGTCTTACTGAAGAAAAAGAATTTAATTTAAATGAATTAGCCAATAGAGAAATAACTTATCATAAACCTTTTATTTGTCAGGGTGGAAAAGAAGACTGTGATAGGCAGTGTGAAATTAATGTAATGGAAATTGAAAATGAAAAATATCCATTTGGTGGAGCTTGTAATAAATATGTGAATTTATCACATAATGTAGAATATGATGTTGGAAAACTAGATCTCATTAATAAGAGAGAGAAGATGGTTTTCGAAGAATATTTTTCACAACCTGATGATGAAAATTATAAAGGTAAGATTGGAATGAATCGATCATTATCTATTAGTTCTCTACTACCCCTTTATTCAGAATTTTTTGCTGAACTGGGCTTAGAGATTGTTTTACCGGATGAAGTCCAAGAACAGGGAATACAACAGGAAACAGCTGCATTCTGTTATCCAGTGGAGATTAGCCATGGTTATATGTATGATTTGCTTTCTAATTATAGTTATGACTATATATTTTTACCACATATAAAAGGACTTTTTGTTGAAAATGGTGCAGAAGAAAGTATGCTTTGCCCGATGGCCCAGGCTGAACCATATTATTTAAGTTCTGTGTGGTCTGAACTTAAAAAGGATAATGTTTTTTCACCTGTTTTAAGTTTCAAAGATGGATATGAATCTGCCACTTCTCAATTTTTAAAAATCGGGAAGCAAATTGGCTTTTCTGAAAATGAAGCTAAAGAAGCATATAAAAAGGCAATTAAAAACCAAAGAAATTTTGAAAACAAGTTAAAAGATATGGGAAAAGAGGTAATAGAATATCTAGAAGAAAACCCTTCTGAAAAAGCTGTGGTTCTCTTTGGTAGACCCTATAATGCTTTAGTCTCTGAAGCAAATATGGGTATTCCCCATAAATTTGCATCGAGAGGAGAACTTATTTTACCTTTTGATATGTTACCTATTGATGATATTGATGTTTTTGATAAAATGTATTGGTCTATGGGCCAAAAGATAATGAAAGGTGCAGTTTTTGTTAGTGAGCATCCTTCATTGTTTGGAGCATATATCACAAACTTTAGTTGTGGGCCTGACTCATTTTTAATAAATTACTTCAGGGATGAAAATGGTAGTAAACCATCTCTTACATTAGAATTAGATAGCCATACAGCAGATGCAGGATTAGATACGAGGATAGAAGCCTTCCTAGATGTTGTAGACAGTTACAGGAAATTACAAAAAAAAGATTTACTACCTGATGATAAAGAAAGTAATTATAGAAAAGCAAATATAGACTATGAAAATAATGTGGAGTTTATTGATTCTTCAGCTGAGAGATATTCTTTATATGATGAGAAGGTTAAGGTGCTTGTCCCTTCAATGGGGGGGATGACTAGCGAGGCTTTTGCTACTGCATTTAGATATTGTGGAATAAATGCTATAGCTTGTGATCCGCCTGAAAAAGAAGAACTTAAATATGGTAGAGCGAATTCAAACTCAAAAGAGTGTTTACCTCTACAATTAACTCTTGGTAGTTTATTAAAATATTTAGATGAACGAGAAAATGAGGATGAATTATTAGTATATTTTATGCCTGAAGCTTCCGGTCCTTGCCGGTTTGGCCAGTATAATGTATTAATAAATAATTTGATCGAAAAAAAAGAAATTGAGGATGTAGCTTTATTAACTTTAACTGCTGATAACAGCTATGCTGGGATGGGACGCGATTTCACTTTAAGAGCTTGGCAAACTATAATAGTTGCTGATGTTCTAGAGGATATTTATAGTACAATCATAACCCTAGCAGAAAATAAAAAGCAAGCCTTGGATATCTTTGAAAAAAGCAAAAATAAAATATTCAATATTTTAGAAAGTGATTCCTGGTTTAAAGTTAAAGATGTTTTAAAAGAAGAAGCTAAAAAACTATCAACAATTGAATTAAAAGAAAATTATGAAGATGCAAAAAAGGTTGCACTTACCGGGGAAATATATGTCAGAAGTGATGATTTTTCCCGCCGTTATTTAGTAAAAAAATTAGCTGAAAAAGATATTGTCACAAAGGTAGCACCAAATAATGAATGGTTGTATTATGTTGACTATCTACTTGAAAATGGTATAAATAAACCTGAACCAAGTTTTTCGCAAAAATTCAAACATAAAGTTAAAGGTTTTTTCCAACGTCGTATTGATAAAACAATTAAAGATATTATGTCAGATTCAGGTTTATGTGAATATAAACTGACAGATATAAATCAAGTAGTTGAATCTGCTGAAGGGATAATATCTCCAGAATTAACCGGTGAAGCTATATTGACAATCGGTGGAGCAGTTGATGAAATAATTGATGATGTAGATGGAGTAATCATAATTGGTCCCTTTGGTTGTATGCCACATCGTGTAGCTGAATCAATTTTAAACTCTTCTCTCGAAAAACAGAAGAAAAAGAATATAAAGAATAAAGAAAGCGAAGAAATTTTAGATAGATTTTCTTCTTTACCATTTTTAGCTATTGAAGTTGATGGCAGTGTGTTTACTCAGGTGATTGAAGCAAGAATTGAATCCTTTAGTTTACAGGTTGAAAGAATAAATGAATTTAAAAAGCAAAATCGCAAAAGAACAAAAAACACAATAAGTTAATTACAGACCTGCCTTAATTGGCAGGTTTTTTAAAATAACTATTAAAAAGAGTTACTATATTTTTTTAATTAATAATACCAAGTAGTTTATACTCAAGGATAAATTATAGATTATTTTAAGAATAAATTATATAATAAAACTTAGGGTATAGTTTTAACAATATTTTAATAAATAAACAGGGAAAATTTAGTTAAAAGATAATAAATTATAGTAGAGGTGAAGAAATAAATGGTTTATTCCAAAAAGAAAATAGATAATGACTTTGTTAAAGAAGATAGATTTGTAGTCAATGATATTCCGGTTTTAAGGTTTCAACCTAAAACAAAACAAAAGAAACTACCTACAATATTATATTATCATGGTTGGTCTTCCAATAAAGAGTTTCAAAGATTTAAAGCAAATGTTATGGCAATGTATGGATATCAGGTGATTGTACCTGATTCAAAATACCATGGTGAAAGAAATTCTATAGATTTTACCAAAGAGAATACTATTGAAAAGTATTTGTTAAAAACTGTGTATAGTTCAATTAAAGAGGCTCCTTTAATTATAGATTTTATTAAAGATCTTTCTTCAACTGACCAGGAGAGAATTTCTATAATAGGTAATTCAATGGGTGGTTTTACTTCATCAGGTTTATTTTTCAAATATCAATTGTTTAAGACCTTAGTTGTATTTAATGGTGCCTGTGCATGGCAGAAGGTTAAAACATTTATTGAAGAAAATCATACTGAAAGAAATTTAGAATACCAGGAAGAACTTGTTAAATATGATCCTGATAAGAATTTAGATAAAATTAATGAAAGACCAATTTTGATGTTACATGGTGATAATGATACTGCAATACCAATTGAGGTTCAAAGGTATTTTTATAAAAAAGCAAGTGAATTTTATGAGGAAAAAAATAAAATTAGATTAATTGAGGTACCAAGGATGAATCATTATATAAGTCTAGGTATGTTAGAAAATGCTATTTCTTTTAATAAAGATTACCTATAATAGGGGGATTAATCAATGGTTGCAAATGGTATAATTACAGCTGTAACTAATTTAATATTATTTATTTTAGTAATTGTAGCCAGAAAGATAATTTCTAATGAGCCGGTTAGTAGTTTTTTAGTATTTAAGAAAAACAAAAATTACAGGCTTTTTTGGGAAGGCTCTTTGATAGCTTTTATCCTAATTCATATCTATGTTTTTTTAATAATATTTTTCAACTTGGGCGAATTTGAATTAAATCTAACTTTAAGTATTGAATTTGTATATGTTGTATTAGCATATCTATTAGCATTTTTAGCGGTATCCTTATTTGAGGAATCTTTATTTAGAGACTATCTACTGTATAAATTTAGAAAAAGGTTTGGTACAGAAAAAGCAATTGTTTTATCTTCGATTTTATTTAGTCTGTTACATATCTTCGGTTACTTAAGTAGTGGAAATCTAACTGTTATTGGCCTTTTAAATGCTTTTATTATTGGAGTACTACTATCTGTTGTTGTGATATCAACTCATTCAATTATGTGGGCATTGGGTTTTCATCTTTTCTGGAACTTAATGCAAACTATATTTTTAGAAATTGAAATAGGTGGTATTGTATTAAATATTGAGAAAGGTATCTGGGCAGGTACAAAACATATCCCAGAAGCCGGTTTAATAGTTTCAATAGTTCTTTTTATACTATATATCTATATCTTAAAAAGATTTGACGCATCATATCTTATACCTAAGATTAAAGGATTTGGCTGAAAGTATTTATCAAAAAAATAACCAGGTTTGGTTATATAAATTAGCAATTAAAAGTTTATTAAGTTAGTTTCTTAAGTTGAATTATAAAAACTAAATTGAGATAGGTGTTAAGTATGGGGGAAACCGAAGTAATAAGAAGCTCTGATAAAGTATATACAAGAGAAATACTTAATAAAGAGTTTACAAAACTTGGTTTAAAACCAGGTATGAATCTTATTATTCATTCATCACTAAGTAAAATCGGCTGGGTAACAGGCGGTCCAGTAACTGTAATATATTCATTAATGGATGTAATTACAGAACAGGGTACAATAATTATGCCGGCACATTCTGGCAATTATTCTGATCCAGAAAACTGGTCAAATCCACCTGTACCTGAAGACTGGATTGATGATATTAAAGAAAATATGCCTGCCTTTAATAAGGAGGTTACTCCAACAAGAGGGATTGGAATTATTCCAGAGATTTTTAGAACATTTCCTGATGTTTTAAGGAGCTATCATCCCTGTTTTTCTTTTACAGCCTGGGGTAAAAATGCTGAATATGTAACTAAAAATCACAGTCTCAACTTTGGTTTGGGAGATAACTCACCTTTAGGAAAGCTCTATAACCTTGATGGACACATACTGTTACTTGGAGTTGACTATGATCGTAATACATCATTTCATCTCTCTGAAGTGCGTTCAGAAGTTAGGGAAGAGTTTGAAAATGAGGCTCCAATTCTAGTTGATGGTAAAAGAGTTTGGAAAAGTTTCAAAGATATTTCTTTTAACTCAGATTTATTTAATGAAATTGGTAGAGATTTTGAAGAAGAAAATGATATAATAGAAGGTAAGATTGGTTTAGCTACCAGTAAATTATTTAAACAAAGAAAAGCTGTTGACTTTGCTAAAAAATGGATTAAAGCCAAAGAAGCAAATAAAGAGAACTAGAGGAGTGAGTAGATAGTGGCTGTAAAAAAGATCTATAAGATAGGTAGTGAGATGTTAAGGAAAAAATCTAAAGAAGTTGATAATTTTGAGAATGGTAGTTTAAAAACAATAGCTAAAGATTTAAAAGATACTTTATTTGATTTTCAAAAGAGACACAACTTGGGAAGAGCAATTGCAGCTCCCCAGATTGGTTGTTTAAAGAAAGTACTATATTATAATAAAAATAATGAAGAATTATTAATGGTTAATCCTGAAGTTATAGAAAAAAGCAAAGAAGAGTTTGAAGTATGGGATAGCTGTTTTAGTTTTGATGCTGCTTTTTTTGTTAAAATCAAAAGAGCAAAAAAAATCAAAGTAAAGTTTCAAGATATAGAAGGTAATTTAAAAACAGAAGAATTTAGAGATGATTTATCAGAACTGTTCCAACATGAAATTGATCATCTATATGGAGTTTTAGCAACAGATCATTTAGAAGACAATAAAAATATAATTTCAAGGGAAGTCTGGGAAGAAAAATATAGGTAGGTGTAATTAATGGAATTTAAATATGAAGCAATTGGTTTTGTTCACAGTCCTCATGAAAAAGCAAAAGGTACACCAATTCAGACCGGTGCTGCAGAAGATATTGAAGGAGAAGTAAGAGTACTTCCTAAGTTCAAAGATGGATTAAAAGACTTAGAGGGATTTTCACATATTATATTACTTTATCACTGCCATAAGGCTGGAGAATATAAGTTATTAAGAAAACCGTTTATGGATGACAAAGAACACGGTATATTTTCTATTAGAGCACCAAGTAGACCTAATCCAATAGGTCTTTCTGTTGTGAGACTATTAGATGTTAAAGATAATATTATAAAGATTAAAGATGTGGATATACTTGATGGTACACCTGTTTTAGACATTAAACCATATGTAAAAGAATTTGATGTTAAAGAAGTAACAAAACAAGGTTGGTTAGATCAAAATGTTCATAAGATGGAACATAAAAAAGATGATGGACGGTTTTTAGACAAAGAGGATGATTTAAATGATTAAAGATGAAAATATCATATTAAGAGCATTAAGAAAAAAATGATTTAGAAAAGTTAATTAAATGGGACACACCTGAGATAAGAGGTAGATATCAGGAGTTTCATTTTAAATCAATAGTAAATTTAGAAGAAAAGTATAATGAAAACGGTTTTATTTCAGATGATTTAAACGTATTAATTGTTGAACTAAACACAGGAGAAAGAATCGGCCTATTATTTGTTAACTTTAAAAGAGAAGGAATTGTAAACCTTGGGTTAGTATTGACCTTCCCTCGGTGCAAGCACGCGAGGATTCCTTATTCCTAGAAACGAGCCTATTTTCTGCTTAATATTAAGTATCTAAGTAAGAAATTAGATCTTACAGTTTCTCCAAAGGCTTAAAATCCCGTCAGCCCGACAGTACTGAACGATTAAGGATTTCTGATACCTTGAATATTTTACGCAACAAAGGAGCTTGGTTTTCGCTTTAAATCTTGCTGCAACTTCATATATTTAGTTGTTAGATTACCTCAACTTGTTTTTACTATATCATATTTCTAAAATAATATCGTATCATTTTAGACAATATCGACATTCATCCAGAGGGCAAGCCATTGGTTACCTGGTATTCAAATAGGCAGAAAAATATTTGTTAGATATTATTAACACACCTGGATTTGAAGGTTATCTATATATTAGTAATGATGAAGTTATTGCAGGATTATTTGGTCATCTAATCAGATGGTGGGAAGGTGACGAATACTTTTTAAAAGAGTTTTTTGTAGACTCTGATTTTCAGGGTGATGGCATAGGTAGTAAAATGATGGATAAACTAAATAAAGAATTAAAGAAAAATAATATTAATACAATAGTCTTATTAACTGATTTCCATTCACCAGCAGCAGACTTTTATAAAAAACGGGGATTTAATGAAAAATCAGATTTGAAGTTCATGTATAAAAATATAGATTGAGAACTTAAATTTTTAGATGATTTAATATATTTTTTTGTTTAAAAATAATATGAGCTAATCTTCATTTTTAGATGATTTAAAAATCAAGATTAGATTATAATAATCTGGGAGATGTATTTGATGGATGTAAAAAAGACAGGTTTAGTTTTAGAAGGTGGTGGTATGAGAGGAGCTTATACCGCCGGAGTTTTAGATTATCTTATGGAAAATGATATAAAATTTCCATATGTAATTGGTGTTTCAGCTGGAGCAAACAATGGGGCAAATTATGTTGCAGGACAAAGAGATAGAAATCAAAAAGTATTTGTGGAAATGGTCAAAGATGACAGATATGCTGGAATTAAAAATTTAATTAAAGATGGCAGCTATTTTGGAATGGACTTTATCTTTAAAAAATTACCTGAGGAAATTGTGCCTTTTGACTATGAGACATTTGTTAATTCAGATACTGTATTTAAAGCAGCAGTTACAAACTGCAATACAGCTGAGCCAGAGTACTTTAAAGCAAGTGATTATGATCCTAGATTTTTTGGTCAAAGAATTTTAAGAGCCTCAAGCAGTATTCCTCTTATAGCTAAACCTGTTAAAATATTTGATAGTTATTACTATGATGGAGGTATAGCCGACCCTATACCATTAAAAAAAGCAATGGAAGATGGGTATGAAAAAAATGTTATAGTATTAACTAAACATAAAGGTTTTAGATTAAAACAAAGAAGGTCTAGTATTTTATTAAAACTATTAATTAGAGACTATCCTCAGTTGGTTGAAAAATTAAGAGAACGCTATAAAATATATAATAATACAATGAAATTAATTGAAAAGATGGAAAAGCAAAATAAGGTATTTGTATTTAGACCTCAAAGAGATTTAAATATGAATGGTTTAGAAATTAATCCTGAGGTACTTTTAAAACTATATAAAAGAGGTAGAAAAGAAACAAAAGCAAAGTTTGATAAATTTTTAGACTGGATTGAGTAAAATATTGATGAAATAAGTAGTCTAATTACTTTGATTTTTCAATTAAATAGTGTATAATGGCATTTGGTGTCATAAAAATATGACGTTATTAATTTTTAAACAATAAAGGAGTGCAAGATTTAGATGCAGATTGGAATCGTAGGTTTACCGAATGTTGGAAAGTCAACACTATTTAATGCTTTAACCAGTGTACAAGTGGGAGCAGAGAACTATCCTTTTTGTACAATTGATCCAAATGTAGGGGTTGTTGAAGTACCAGATCAAAGGTTAGAACAATTAAATGAAATTTACCAACCAGAGAAAAAAACTCATGCTACAATTGAGTTTGTTGATATAGCAGGATTAGTTAAGGGAGCTAGCAAGGGTGAGGGATTAGGTAACAAGTTTCTATCACATATTAGAGAAGTTGATGCTATTGCTCAGGTTGTTAGAACCTTTACAGATGAAAATATTACTCATGTTGAAGGTGATATCAATCCAGTAAGAGATATTGAAATTATTAACACAGAACTGATCTTTGCAGACTTAGAATCTATTGAAAGAAGAAAAGACAAGGTTGAAAAGCAGGCTAAGGGTGGAGAAAAGACTGTTTTAGAAGAACTTAAAGAATTGAAAAGAATTGAAGAAAACTTACAAATGGGAACAAATATTAGAGAAATAGAGAAAAATAGAGTTACTAAAAAAATCATTAAAGATCTAAAATTATTAACAGCAAAACCAATAATTTATGTATGTAATGTTAATGAAGATGATTTAATAATGAATAGAGAAAACAGATATGTACAGGAACTTAAGACTTATGCCCATAATCAGGGAGCAAAAGTTATTACTGTTAGTGCAAAAATTGAGTCTGAAGTTGCTGAACTAGATGAAAATGAAAAGAAAGACTTTTTAGAAGAGTTAGGAATAAATAATACAGGTTTAGATAAATTAATTAAAGCAAGCTATGAACTATTAGACCTCATAGTATTTTTAACAGCAGGTCCAAAAGAGGTAAGAGCCTGGCCGGTAAAGAAAGGTTCTTCAGCCCCTGAGGCAGCCGGAAAGATTCATACTGATATGCAGCGAGGTTTTATTCGTGCAGAAATAGTAGATTTTAAAAGATTATTAGATGATGGTTCTTTAAGTAATTCAAGAGATAATGGTAATCTTCGTCTAGAAGGTAAAGACTATATTGTTAAAGATGGAGATGTTTGTACTTTTAGGTTTAATGTCTAGAAAATTAAAAATTGTGGAGGTAGTGCTGTGATAAGGAATATTAAGGTTACCTTAATATTATTAATGTTGGTAACGATTTTTACTTATCCGGTATCTT